>NZ_JBMPQB010000001.1:0-913013 GCF_049725185.1 Pseudactinotalea sp. Z1748
AGGAGAGGGTGGACCAGTCCAGGACGACTTTGCCGCTGGTGCCGTTGGCGGCGATCTCGAAGCCGCGCTCCCACTGGGTGGCGGGTAGGACGTCGGTGATCACCGAGGAGATGGTGTGGTGCAGCCAGGTGGACGAACTCAGCATCGCGGCCATCGCGTTCCAGGTCTCGAACATCTCCCGCCCGTAGATCCCCTGCAACGTGAGCATGTGCGTCACCACCACCGACCAGTCGATATCGATGGAGGCAGTAGGCAGCCCCAGCAGCGCGATACGACCCCCGTGGTTCATATCCCGGATCATCTCCGGCAGCGCATCGGGGTGCCCGGACATCTCCAGGCCCACATCGAACCCCTCCTTCAACCCCAACTCCCCGAAAGCCCACTCGATGCTGGTCTTGGACACATCCACACTCAGGTCCACCCCCATCCGCTCGGCCAGAGCCAACCGGGGCGCGGACACATCGGTGATCGCGATGTACCGGGCACCCACATGACGCACCACCGCCGCGGCCATCAACCCGATCGGCCCGGCGCCGGTGATCAGCACATCCTCACCCACCACCGAGAACTTCAACGCGGTATGCACCGCATTACCGAACGGGTCAAAGATCGCACCCAGTTCGGCAGTGATGGGCTGCTGCCCCTCCCGGAAGGTGTGCACCCACACATTCTCCGCCGGAATCACCACGAACTCAGCGAAAGCCCCGTCGCGCTGCACCCCCACCGAGATGGTGCGGATACACAACTGGCGTTGCCCGGCGCGACAGTTGCGGCAGGTCCCGCACACGATATGACCCTCACCAGAGACCCTGTCCCCGACCTTGACGTCCTGCACCAGATCCCCCACGGCCACCACCTCGCCATAGAACTCATGCCCGGGAATATAGGGAGCAGTCACCATCGAGGCCGCCCAGGAGTCCCAATTACGGATATGCAGATCCGTCCCGCAAATCCCCGTAGTCAACACCCGGATCTTCACCTCCGCCCGACCAGGCTCAGGCTCAGGACGTTCGACAAGTTCCAGACCAGCACGCGGGCCGGGCTTATAAAGGGCACGCAACGGGGAGGGCCTCTCGGTATCGGGCGATTCGGTATCGGGCGATGGTGGTTCACGGCTGGATGGTGCGGGCTTGCGGCCATCGATGGTGGCGCCGTACAGGGTACCTGGAAGCCTGGCTCCGGGGTCGTGGTGGGGTCTGGCGGACCGGTGGCGCAGGGGTAGGTATCGGTCAGCATGGACGTCCGCGCTGGTTGACCCGGTGAGCCGGGTGCAGACCTCCCCGAGAGTAGGCTCGCGGTATGTCTGACCTGGATGATCTCACTGCCGTGGAACTGGCCGCCACCATCGCCAAGGGCGAACTCGGTGCGGTCGAGGTAACCCAGCACGCGCTGGACCGTGCAGCAGAACTCAATGACCGGATCGGCGCGTTCATCACCCTCACCCCCGAACTGGCCCTGGAACAAGCCAGGGCGGTCCAGCGCGCCATCGACGCGGCCGACGACGCGGCTGACCTGCCGCCGCTGGCCGGCGTGCCGCTGCCGATCAAGGACCTGAACCAGGTCGCCGGGGTCCCGATGACCGCCGGTAGCGCGGCGCTGCAGGGCTATGTGCCCGAGGTCGACGACGGCGTGGTCACCCTGCTGCGCCGGGCCGGGACCACCATGATCGGCAAGACCAATACCCCCGAGTTCGGGTTCCCCTGTTACACCGAGCCCGATGTCGCCCCGCCGGCCCGCAATCCATGGGACCTCTCCCGGACCGCGGGCGGCTCATCCGGTGGCGCGGCGGCCGCGGTGGCAGCAGGGATCACCCCGATCGCCCACGGCTCAGACGGAGGCGGTTCGATCCGCATCCCCGCCGGGGCTTGTGGCTTGGTGGGCTTGAAGCCCGCACGCGGGCGCATCAGCCCCGGCCCGCACGGCCTGGATGGCCCCGGCCTGTCCACCAACGGCGTCCTCACCCGCACCGTTGCCGACACCGCGATTGCGCTGGACGTCCTGGCGCACGCCTGGCCCGGCGATACCTACAGCGCCCCGCCCGTCGCGACCCGTTTCGTCGAGGCCGCCGCACGCTCCGCCGCGCCGCTCCGGATCGGGGTGCTCACCGAACCGATCATCGCCGATGTGGGGATCCATCCCCAGGCCCTGGCCGCCGTGGACAAGGCGGCGCGCCTGCTCACCGGCATGGGCCACCACCTCGATACCGCGGCGGTTCCCTTCAACGCCGAGGAGTGGGCCCCGTTCCGTCCGATGTGGGCCGTCCTGGCCACGTCCATCCCGCTGCCGCCCGGGGGTGAGAGCGCCCTGCGCCCGCTCACCCGGTGGCTGCGCGAGGCCGGCAAGGATGTCACCGGGCCGACTTACGCCGAAGCCGTGCTCGGCGGGCAGCGCCTCACCCGCCAGGCCGCACGCCGGTGGGCCGACTTCGATGTGATCCTCACCCCGTCGCTGGCTACCCCACCACCGGCGATCGGCGCGATCCGCAACGATGAGGACCCGGCCGCGGACTTCCAGGCCCAGATGGAGTTCACTCCGTGGACCTCCAGCCTGAACATCATCGGCAAGGCCGCGATCTCCCTCCCGCTGCACCACGCCGAACCCGACGACGGCGAGCCGGCATTGCCCTTCGGCGTCACCCTGGCCTCGGTGGCACCCGGGGGTGAGGACGTGCTGCTGTCCCTGGCCGCAGACCTGGAGCGCGCCGCCCCCTGGGCGCACCGCCGCGCCGTACTCCACTGACGCTGCCCGGTTTGCGCCGCTCTTGGGACGCCTTGTCGTTGCGGTGTGGAGTGTCATTGATGTCTGGCGCAAGGATGCGGGCCCGGCGGTGGTGGCCGGGTGTGGGGCGGGACATTCAGGTATGCCAGGTGGCCCCGGTTGGGGTGATGGTGGCGGTTAGGCCGTTGCTGTGGACGTGGGTGTGGTGTCGTTGGCACAGCAGGGCTCCGTTGTCCAGGTTGGTGTGTCCGCCGTCGGCCCAGAACTGGACGTGATGGGCTTGGCACCACTGGGCAGGGATGGTGCAGCCTGGGAACGAGCACCCCTTGTCGCGATGCCACAGGGCTCGCTGTTGTGCGCGGGTGAACAGGCGCTCATCACGTCCCTGATCCAGGATCTCTCCCTCCGAACCCAGCACTGCGGGGATGATCGAGGCATCACAGGCCATGCGCCGGATGGTTTCTGGGGAGAGCACCTGACCGGTCATCGTGATACCGGCGCCGTTGGTCTGGGACCGTAGGTCGCTCAGGGCGATGGTGATGAACACCTGGGCTTTGGTGGTCTGGGAGGTTCCCTCGGGGGCGGAGACGCCCCGTTGGATGATGGTCATTAGGGCCTCGGCCCGGCGGCGGGGTGCGCTGCGCGGATCGGGCGTGCCGTCCTCGGCCGGCTGCGGCTTGGACAGCGCTGAGAGGGTGGCGTCGATGATGGCCGCCCCTTCGGGGTCGAGGAAGATCCGGTACTCGGTCATCCCGCCGGCTGCGGGCAGGGTGTAGAGGGCTCGCCGGATCCGCTGCCCGTTCTCCTCGGCTTCCAAGTCCTTGGCTGGTTTGATGGTTCGCCGTGCTCGGCGCAGCAGGAGCGACAGTTGCCGTTCGGTCCAGCCGCATCGGCGTACCGGTGGCCCGCCAGGTCCTTCGGCGCCGTTCCCGTGGTCGCCCTGGTCGTCCTCCTCGTTCTTCGGGTCGGGAGGTTGGACCTGGTCGGTCGCGCCTTCGTTGATCGTCTTCATCGTGGTGGCGAGGGCCTCGGTGTCGCAGATCGGTTCCACCTCGTCGTGGAACTGAATGATCGCTGAGGCCTTCGAGGTGCTGATCAGCCCGGCATCGAACCCGGAAAGGGTGTTCTCCACACCGGGTGCGGGATTGTTGATCGTTGCGGCGATGCGCGCGGTGTGGATCGCTTGCCCCCGCGGTGGCGCCGGGGCGTACTGGCTTCCCACCTTGACCAGGTAGTCCACCGCCGTCATTGCCTGGCCTGCCGGTAATCCGCGGGCGATCGCTTCGGCTGCGGCGTGGGCCTCGAGCCGGGCCACCTCGTGGCGGATCCGACCCGCCTGCGCCAGCGCCTGGCCCAGGTCTGACTCACCCACCCGCCACCACCCACCGGCGGCCATCTCGCCAACGACCGAGGCGACCTGAGCCAACACGGCCGGTGCCTGGATCATCGGTGGGTCCTGGGTGATGGACATGAGTCGAACCTACAACCCACCTCCGACAAACGTTCGAACCACTTTAGCGCTGTGGATAGCGGTTCATATCGGGCGCCGCTGTGGACGCCCGGCCTGGGGATAACTGTGCAGTTGAACGCTCGGGTGAGAGGCCGGGAGGTCGCCGACGCCCGCCCGGGCCGACCACCTACGGCGAGTCAGTGCTACTCGCCCGCTGCCTGCCGCCGTCGTCGGCTGATGACGAGCCAGAGGCCGGTCCCCACCAGCAGCAGCCCGAACAGCAGCACCGGAACCGGAACCGGTAGGGAGAAGCCGCTGCCTGCGGTGGTGGCGAAGAGGGTGTCATCACCGGGCTCCAGGTCCCAGGAGACGGTGCGGCCCACCAGGGTACCGTCGTGGTCGGTGACAGCCTCCGGGAAGGTCACCGACAAGTCGATCATCCACGGCGTGGCGACCTGCTCGTCCCCCTCGGCCCCGTCCGGTGCGGTGAGGTCGAGGTCACCGAACCGCCCGGCCACGACGTGTCCGTCCTCCTCGGCGGCGACGATCAATGCGCCGGAGGTGGACTCCTCGATCCGCTCGATCGGCACGTCCGTCAGCGTCAACGTGGCCCCGATGTACTCGCCGTCCTCGAACGGCTCCGCGGCGATGCCGGCATCCGGGGCCGCGGCGATCTCCTCGTCCAGGATGCGCTGCAGCGCGTAGGGATCCTGACCATTGGCCTCGGCCCAGGCCTGGCTGACGGCGACCACCACGTCGCCGGACAGGGTGTCATCGGTGCTGATGGTCACCCCGCCGTCCAGGCGCACGCAGCCGGTGAGCACCACGAGCGCGATCAGGACTGCGCCCACCGGGCGCCAGATCCGCGACATCATCCTCCGAGTGTGCCATCGTGCGGCGAAGGCTCAGCCGTGGTCCGCGCCGGTATCGGTCGCAGCCGCTTGGGCGTTCGAGCCGGAGACGGTGCCCGAGTCGGCCGCGTCCGGCCACACCCAGTCGGCCACCTCGGGGATGTCCACACCGTGGTCGCGGGTGTACTGCCGGGCCGTCAGGCGGGCATCGCTCATCTCCTGGCGCAATCCCGCGTACCGGCTGCCCAACTGCGGCACCCGGTCGATCACGTCCATCACCAGGTGGTAGCGGTCCAAGTCGTTCAGCATCACCATGTCGAACGGCGTGGTGGTGGTGCCCTCCTCCTTGTACCCGCGCACGTGCAGGTTCGGGTGGTTCGTGCGCCGGTAGGTCAGCCGATGGATCAGCCACGGGTAGCCGTGGTAGGCGAAGAGGATCGGCTTGTCCTTGGTGAACACCGTGTCGAAGTCGCGATCGGACATCCCGTGCGAGTGCTCCCGGTCATCCTGCAGGCGCATCAGGTCCACCACGTTCACCACCCGCACCTTCAGGTCCGGCAGGTACTCGCGCAGCAGGCCGGCGGCAGCCAGGGTCTCGATGGTGGGAATGTCCCCGGCGCAGGCCAGCACCACGTCCGGGTCCTCCCCTTCCACCTCGGAGCCGGCCCAGTCCCACACGCCCACGCCGCGGGCGCAGTGGGCGATCGCGGCCTCCATGTCCAGCCACTGCGGGCCGGGCTGCTTGCCGGCCACCACCACGTTGACGAAGTCCCGGGTGCCCAGGATCTGGTCGTAGACGCTCAGCAACGTATTCGCGTCCGGTGGCAGGTACACCCGTACCACCTCAGCCTTCTTGTTCATCACATGGTCGATGAAGCCGGGGTCCTGGTGGGAGAAGCCGTTGTGGTCCTGGCGCCACACGTGCGAGGACAACAGGTAGTTCAGCGACGGTATCGGTGCCCGCCACGGGATCTCCTGGGTGACCTTGAGCCACTTGGCGTGTTGGTTGAACATCGAGTCGACGATGTGGATGAAGGCTTCGTAGGAGTTCAGCATCCCGTGCCGTCCACTCAGCAGGTAGCCCTCCAGCCATCCCTGGCACATGTGCTCCGACAGCATCTCCACCACCCGGCCGCTGGGTGCCAGATCATCGTCGGCATCGATGTCGCGGTACTCGGCGTTCCACTGCTTCGCGGTGACGTCGTAGACCCCCGATAACCGGTTCGAGGCCGTCTCGTCCGGGCCGAAGATGCGGAAGTTGTCCGGGTTGGCCCGGATCACCTCGGTCAGCCACCTTCCCAGCACCTTGGTGGGCTCATCGATGCGTGCGCCCGGGGCGGGAACGTCGACGGCGAAGTCGCGGTGATCGGGCAGGCGCAGGTCGCGCAGCAGGAGCCCGCCGTTGGCATGGGGGTTGCCGCTCATCCGTCGTCGCCCCTGCGGGCAGAGGCCGGTGATGTCCGACGACGGAGCACCGTCGTCGTTGAACAGGTCACCCGGGCGATACGAACGCAGCCATTGCTCGAGCAGACGCAGGTGCTCGTCGTCGTCGCGGGCCTTCGCCAGGGGCACCTGGTGGGAACGCCAGGACCCCTCGACCACGTCGCCGTCGACCGTGACCGGTCCGGTCCATCCCTTGGGCGTGCGCAGGATGATCATCGGCCACGCGGGCCGGGCCTCATCACCGTTGGCGGCGCGGGCCTTGATGTCGGCGATCTCATCGAGCACGGCGTCGAGGAGTTCGGCGTAGCGGCGGTGCGTGTCGGCGACCGGTTCGTCATCGAACCCGGCGGTGAACAGGTGCGGGTTGTGTCCGTATCCGCGCATCAGCTCCAACAGTTCGGTCTCCCCGATGCGGTCCAGCACGGTCGGGTTGGCGATCTTGAAACCGTTGAGGTGCAGGATCGGCAGCACCACCCCGTCGGTGCGCGGGTTGAGGAACTTGTTGCCATGCCAACTGGTGGCCAGTGGTCCGGTCTCGGCCTCACCGTCGCCGACGACGGTGACCACCAGCAGATCGGGGTTGTCGAATGCGGCGCCGTAGGCATGGGAGAGCGAATAGCCCAACTCGCCGCCCTCGTTGATCGACCCGGGAACATCGGCAGCGACGTGACTGGGCACCCCGCCGGGGAAGGAGAACTGCTTGAACAACCGGCGCATGCCCTCGGTGTCCTGGGTGACGTCGGAGTAGGCCTCGGTCCAGGTGCCCTCCAGGTAGGAGGCGGACACCAGAGCAGGCCCGCCGTGACCGGGACCGGTGACGTAGATGGCGTCCAGGTCCCGTTCGATGATGGCACGGTTCATGTGTGCGTAGGTGAACGTCAGGCCCGGGGTGGTGCCCCAGTGGCCGAGCAGCCGCGGCTTGATGTGCTCGGGCTGCAACGGCTCGTCCAGGAGCGGGTTGGCCATCAGGTAGATCTGTCCGACCGACAGGTAGTTCGCGGCCCGCCACCACCGGTGCAGGGTGTTCAGACCGTCCTCATTCACCTCCGTGGTGCTGCGGGGCCAGGCCGGAGCGGCAGGAGGTCGCGAGGTCTCGGCAGTGGTACCCATCTGCCCAGCGTGCACCGTGGCGCGCGGACGCGCCAGGGGGCGGCAGTGCCCGGGGCCCTTGCAGCACCTTGCGACGCCAGGGGGCGGACGCGCCAGGGTGCGGAGGAACGCCGGGGTGGGGGATTCCGGGAGCGGTCGCTGGGCCCTAGCCGGTTCCGTACCCCTGCATCGCCGACACCGTCAGGCCGTCACGACGGGTGTCGGTGCGCACCACCTGGGCGACCACCGGATGCTCGGTGCGCACGATCAACCCGTAGGGGACCCCCAGCGGAACCGGCACCGGGTCGAACAGGTCGTTGATCCGCACATGCCGCACCCGCCGCGCGCCGACCGCCAGGGTGAACGGCCCCGATGGGTCCTCATCGTCCCGCAGCACCTCGATCTCGGCGGTGACGTCCTGCGGCCCGGGGTTGAGCAGGCACAGCTCCTCACGGCTGGTGAACTCCGGTTCCGTCCCGGTGCCGGTGGCCGGGATGCATCCGGACGGGAAGACCCAGATGCGATGCCCCGGCTGCTCGGTCATGACTGGTCCCCGTTCGCGCCGTCCTGGTCCTGCTCCAGCAACGAACGCAGGTAGTCGTTCATCAGCACCCCCTCCGGGTCGTGCCGGTGTCGGATCTGCTGGAAGTGCTGCCACTGCGGGTACATCGGTGCCAGGTGGGCGCCCGTGCGGGAGTGCTTCTTACCCCAGTGCGGGCGACCGCCGTAATCCAGCAGCAACGGTTCCATGTCCGCGAAGTAGGGGTCCTCGGGCAACTCGGCGTTGTGCAGCAGGGCGATGCTCATCGAGTCGTGCCCGGTGGCATTGGACAGCATCAGGTCATCGGCCGCGATGGTGCGTACCAGGACCCGCCAGGCCACGTGCTGACGGTGGTGGGACTTGATGCGTTCCCGCACCGCCTGGAACACGTCCATGCCGACCTCCAACGGGAACAGATACTCCATCTCATCGAAGCGCAACGGGGGAACGGTCGGGATGATCTCGTGGCTGGGGCCGGTCTGTTCGGCCACCACGTGCGCGTTTGCCGGCATCACGGAGGCGGTGTGCTCGGGCAGGTTCAGCGTGCGCACCTTGACCTCGTCCCTGCGGGGGTACCAGTAGATGTCGGCATTGCGGTTGGTCAGGGACAACTCCAGGAAGTGGTCGATGGCCCACTCCGCACCCGCGCTCCACTCCAGGCGGCGCAGGTCGTACTCGGGGGTGACGCGGATGGTCACCGCCGTCATCACCCCGATCGTGCCCAGCGACACCCCGAGCGCCCGCAGTAGCGCATCCTCGGTGCGACCCGCGCCGGCGCCGGCCCTGGCGATGTCGTCGTCACCGCCTACCGGGCGGCTGCCCGGCGGTGGCGCGGTGGCCGGGGACGCGTCGTCGTCGGTCCCGAAGTCGAGCACCTCTCCGGTCCCGGTGACCATCCGCCCCCCGGCCAGGAGGGTGGACAGGTTGCCGAACTGGAGCCCGGTGCCGTGGGTACCGGTGCCGATCGCTCCCGCCAGGGTCTGGTAGGACACGTCGCCGAAGTTCTCCATCGCTAGGCCGGCCTGCGCCAGTTCCGCACCCGCCTGGTCCAGGGTGGTGCCCGCGCCGAGCCGGGCCAGGCCGGCCTCGGTGTCGTGATCGATGAGTCCGGATAGCCCATCCAGCGACACCAGGACGTCATCGGAGGCGATCAGCGGTGTGGAGGAGTGCCCGCTCCCGCGGGGCCGGACGGTGTGACCGTGTTCGCGGGCCCGGCCGATGATGCGGGCGAGTGCACCCTCGTCCGCGGGTTCGAGATGCCGGCCGGGGGTGAACTGGACGGAGCCGGACCAGGTGCGGTACTCCTGCGCTGCGGCCTCATCCATGATTTTCACGTTAGGTGCCCGCACCTGCCGGCGCCACTCGCGCCGGCGGCCCCAGGACGATGCCCGCTGGCCATCTTGAGTGGAATAGACTCAACTTCACTGGAGTTGTCTCTGATGGACCCTGACACTGCTCGCGGAGGAAGCGAACGTTGGACACACAACTCACCACCAAGTCCCAGGAGGCGCTGTCGGCAGCCGTCCGCAACGCCTCGGCCGCCGGTCACGCCCAGGTTGAGCCGGCCCATGTGCTGGCCGCCCTGCTCGCCCAGGAGGACGGGATCGCCGTCGCGCTGCTGAACGCCCTGGGGGTCGCCCCGGCCATGGTCGCCGGGCGCATCGAAGGTGTCCTCACGGGCATGCCCGCCGCCTCGGGAACCTCGGTCAACCAGCCCCAGGTGTCTCGCGGCCTGGCCACGGTGATGAAGACCGCCGGTGAGGAGGCCAAGGCGCTGGGGGATGAGTTCGTCTCCACCGAGCACCTGCTCATGGCCCTGGCGGCCGACTCCGGCAACACCGGTGAGGTGTTGCGTTCCATGGGTGCCAACCGCGACGCGCTGGCGGCCACGCTACCGAACGTGCGGGGTTCGGCACGGGTCACCACAGCGGACCCCGAGGGCACCTTCCAGGCCCTGGAGAAGTACGGCACCGACCTGACCGCCGCCGCTCAGGAGGGACGCATCGACCCGATCATCGGGCGCGACACCGAGATCCGCCGGGTGGTGCAGGTGCTCAGCCGGCGCACGAAGAACAACCCCGTCCTCATCGGGGAGGCCGGCGTCGGGAAGACTGCCGTGGTGGAGGGCCTGGCCCAGCGGATGGTCGACGGCGACGTGCCCGCCTCCCTGCAGGGCAAGCGCCTGATCTCCCTGGACCTGGGAGCGATGGTGGCCGGGGCGAAGTACCGCGGGGAGTTCGAGGAGCGCCTCAAGGCGGTGCTCGATGAGATCAAGGACTCCGACGGCGAGATCATCACCTTCATCGACGAACTGCACACCGTGGTCGGTGCCGGCGCCACCGGTGGAGACTCCACCCTGGACGCGGGCAACATGCTCAAGCCGATGCTCGCCCGCGGTGAGTTGCGCATGGTGGGGGCCACCACGCTGGATGAGTACCGCGAGTCCATCGAGAAGGACGCCGCCCTGGAGCGCCGGTTCCAGCAGGTGTTCGTCGATGAGCCCTCGGTGCCGGACACGGTGGCGATCCTGCGCGGCATCGCGCCGAAGTACGAAGCCCACCACAAGGTGGAGATCGCCGACGGTGCTCTGGTGGCTGCGGCGTCGCTCTCGCACCGGTACATCACCGGACGGCAGTTGCCGGACAAGGCCATCGACCTGGTCGATGAGGCCGCCTCCCAACTCCGGATGGAACTGGACTCCTCCCCGATGGAGATCGACGAACTCCAGCGGGCCGTGACCCGCCTGGAGATGGAGGAGTCCTACCTCTCCGACGCCGACAACGACGAGGCCTCCGCCGAGCGACTCGCGCAGTTGCGCGCCGATCTGGCCGACCGCCGGGAGGAACTGGTGGCACTGACCACCCGGTGGGAGGCGGAGAAGGCCGGCCGCAACCGGGCCGGTGATCTGCGCGAGCGGCTGGATACGCTGCGCACCGAGGCGGCCCGCGCCGAGCGCGAGGGAGACCTGGAGACCGCCTCCCGGCTGCGCTACGGAGAGATCCCGGGCGTAGAACGCGAGATCGCCGAGGCCGAGGCCGAGGAGGCCGGCACCACCGAGCAGGCCCCGATGATCGCCGAGCGGGTGGGTCCCCAGGAGATCGCCGAGGTGGTCGCGGCCTGGACCGGGATCCCCACCGGCAAACTGCTGGAGGGGGAGACCGAGAAGCTGTTGCACATGGAGGAGGTCATCGGCCAGCGTCTGGTGGGCCAGCGCGACGCCGTCGGAGCCGTCTCCGATGCGGTGCGCCGTTCCCGCGCCGGGGTGGCCGACCCCGACCGGCCCACCGGTTCGTTCCTGTTCCTCGGACCCACCGGTGTGGGTAAGACCGAACTGGCCAAGTCCTTGGCGGACTTCCTCTTCGACGACGAGCGCGCCATCGTGCGCATCGACATGAGCGAGTACTCCGAGAAGCACTCCGTGGCCCGCCTGGTCGGTGCCCCGCCCGGGTACGTGGGCTATGAGGAGGGTGGTCAGCTCACCGAGGCGGTGCGGCGCCGGCCCTACTCGGTGGTGCTGCTCGATGAGGTGGAGAAGGCCCATCCCGAGGTCTTCGATATCCTGCTGCAGGTGCTCGACGACGGGCGCCTGACCGACGGTCAGGGCCGCACCGTGGACTTCCGCAACACCATCCTGGTGCTCACCTCCAACCTGGGATCACAGTTCCTGGTGGACCCCTCCCTGGACCCGGCGGCGAAGAAGGACTCGGTGATGACCACCGTGCGGGCCTCGTTCAAACCCGAGTTCCTCAACCGTCTCGATGAGATCGTCGTCTTCGACGCCCTGACCATCGATGAGCTCGGCACCATCGTGGACCTGCAGGTGCGCCAGCTGGCGGACCGTTTGGCCGACCGCCGGCTGCAACTGGAGGTGACCCCCGCGGCGCGGGAGTGGCTGGCCCTGGAGGGCTACGACCCCGCCTACGGGGCCCGGCCGCTGCGCCGGCTCATCCAGCGGGAGATCGGGGACCCCCTGGCGAGGTTGCTGCTGGCCGGGGAGACGGTGGACGGAGATCGCGTCACGGTCGATCGCGCGCAGGAGACGAGCGCGGGCCTGGTACTCACCAGCGACTGACCACGGCGGGCGATCGGTCGGACCTCACATCGCTTCGGTGTGCAATTCCACGTCCCCGGCGGTGAAACTGCCGGTCAGGTGATGGTCCGGCTCCACCGTGAGCAGGCACCGCATCATGCGATCCCCCTCCTCCCAGGAACCGGAGGTGGGGGAGATGGTGTGGGTGCGCAGCGCCGCGGTGTCGACCTCATCGGGGACCACCTGGTAGGAGACCGGCAGGCAATGCTCCTCGGCCTGCCGGGAGTAGGCGTAGCGGCTGTCGAACTGCGCGTCGGTGATCTCCTCGGTGGCCACCACCTCGGCCTGGTGCGGCGCCGCGCACGGGACCTGGCGGAACAGATCGTCGTGCACGTACTCCAACGACTCCAGGCACGCCCCCAGGGCCAACCGCGTCTCGGGCACATCGACCGCGGTATCGGTATCACCGGGGGCGGGTTCGTCCTGCCCGCTGCGGGAGATCATCACGCCGGCGACCGCTGCCAGGGCGAGTACCGCCACGACCGCCGCGACCGCCGCGGCGAACCGCGCTCGCCGTCGTCCCCTGGTGCGCCCGGGGGCGTGCGACGGCGTGCTCATGGTCACGCACCCTATCGGCCGGTGCTGCCACGGCGGCAGCGCGGCGTCATCCCGGCGGCCGTGGACGACGGGGGCGATGGAATGGGTGCCCACGCGGGTTAAGGTGTGCTGGTCCGTCCCCCGGAGGTTGCTGGCATGTCCGATCGACTCATGGGCAGAAGCGCCTATGAGGTGCTCGGGGTGTCCGCGCAGGCCTCCGATGCCGAACTCAAGCGCGCCTACCGCCGCATGATGCGCCGGTCCCATCCCGATCTGGGCGGAGACCCCGAGGTGTTCGCGGCCGTGCAGTTGGCCTGGGCGCAGGTGAGCAGCCCGCAGTTGCGCGCCGCGCATGACCGACGACGGCGGAGCTCACCCGCTGCCGGGCCGGAACCGGAGCAGCGGGTCTGGGCCGCCGGTACTGCGGGGCGATCCTCGGCCTCGCGTTCGGCACCGGCGCGGGCCCGATCCCACGGGCACCCCGGCGGGTGGTCGCGCCAGCAGTACCTGACGCTCGTGCGCGAGTGGGTCGGGCGCGGCGTGGACCTGACCGACCCCTACGAACCCGCCCTGGTGCGGCGCGCACCCCGGGAGATCCGCCACCTGCTGGCCGATGCCGTCGCCGAGGAGGCCACCGCCAAAGCGCTGGCCGACCTGGGCTCGGCGTTCACCGTCTGGCATGACGTGGCCACGAGCAGAAGCACCCGTGCGGCCGGCGCGGCCGGGCACAGCAAGATCGATCACATCGCGCTGGGGCCCACCGGGTTGTTCGCGATCCAATCCGAGGACTGGGGTGCGCCGGTGCGGCTGGGCACCCGCGACCTGCACAGCGAGGGGCTGGCCGAGCGGGAGCGGCCGATGAAGGACCTGGCCGGCCGGCTCCGGGCAGCGCGCTCCTGG
The DNA here is from genome assembly GCF_049725185.1 of Pseudactinotalea sp. Z1748. Taxonomy (NCBI): domain Bacteria; kingdom Bacillati; phylum Actinomycetota; class Actinomycetes; order Micrococcales; family Cellulomonadaceae; genus Pseudactinotalea; species Pseudactinotalea sp. Z1748. The sequence continues at coordinate 13,620 of NZ_JBMPQB010000001.1, forward strand.
GGGCTGCACTTCACCGCGCTGGTGGTGGTGCTGCCCGATGAGCACCTGGAGGCCGACACCGCGGTGGTGGGGCGCTCGCGGCGGCTGCGGCGGATGGTGGTGCGCAGCAGCGCGATCGCCGCACTGCTGCGCACCGGGGTCCCGGGGGTGCCCGGGCTGGAGGCGGACGTGCTCTTCGACTGGCGCACGCGGCTGCACCGGTCGATCCACTTCGTCTGAGCCAGGACAGTCAGTTCAGCAGGTCGCCCTCGAACGGCCCGTTGGCACCACGGGCCAGACACATCAGCTGGGTGTTGCCCTCCTGCCAACCCTCGCCGCTGGGAATCAGGTACCACGGCATCACCGGGACCTCCTCGGTGGGCAACGCCTCGACCTGGTCGGTGCAGACCTGGTCGGCCTGGGCCTCCAACTCCTCCTGCCCGGGAAAGTCACCGTCCAGGGTGTGGACCGAGATCACCTGGGCGATGTGGGTCTGCGCGCAGGGCACCACCCGCACATCACCCACCGGGCGGGCCGGGGGCAGCGTGAGGATGCAGTTGCCTTCGGCCAGGGTGGCCGAGGCGATCGTGCGCGGGGTGTCGGTGTCACCGGCCTGGGGGGTCTCGGTGAGGCGGTCGAACGTGCCGGTGAGTGCCAAGGTGATCACGGTCAGGATCCACCCGACCGTGAACAGCGCCCCCAGCACGATGGCGCTCATCGCCAGTGCCGGGCTGCGTCGTCGTCCGCCTTTGACGCGGGGGCGGGCCAGCAGGCCCAGCACCAGCCCGGGTAAACCCAGCACCGAGGTGATCAGGCCGAGCACGGCGCGCGGCTCCAACTTCGCCTTGGGCATCTGCGGGAAGGTGAAGTGGCCGTAGTTGCCACTGGACTCCTGCATCGGCGCAGGTGCGGATCGCTGACCGTATGGGCTCCGGCCGGGCGGGGCGGGTTCGGCGGTGGGTGAGCCGGCCGGACCCGTGGGCACCGTGGGCACCGGCGGTGCTCCCGGGGGTGCTTCCCAGCGCTTCTCCCGCCGCTGGGCGCGGGACGGCTTGCCCGGTGGCGGCTGGGTCGGCTCGGTCATGGAGACACCCTAAACGCCGGTCGCGCCCGCTGGTTCATGCGGTGTGCTGTCCGGGCGCGGGCTGTCGCTCAGGTGTGCCGATTCAGGCGCGCCCGCCCCGGTCAGGCATCCACCTCGAGGACCACCGGCACATGGTCCGAGGCGCCCTTGCCCTTGCGTTCATCGCGGTCGATGGCGGCGCCCAGCACCCTCTCGGCCAGGACGGGGGAGGCCAGGGCGAAGTCGATGCGCATACCCTCGTTGCGGGGAAAGCGCAGGCGCTGGTAGTCCCAGTAGGTGTAGGCGCCGGGTGTGTGGGCGCGGCTGACCTCGGCGAACCCGGCCTCCTGCAGGGATGCGAAGGCGTCCCGCTCGGGTGGGGAGACGTGGGTGGCGCCCTCGAAGACGGAGGTGTCCCAGACGTCCTCGTCCAGCGGTGCGACGTTGAAGTCCCCCAGGAGTGCGATCCGCGCCTCGCCATCCTGTTCCAGCCAGGTGGCGGCCTGGTTCCGAAGCGCCGCGAGCCAGTCCAGTTTGTACAGGTAGTGCGGGTCCACCAGGGTGCGCCCGTTGGGCACGTACACGCTCCAAACGCGCACGCCGCCGCAGGTGGCACCGAGCGCCCGGGCCTCGGCGGCCGGGGGGTCGCCCCAGGTGGGCTGCTCGTCGAAGTGGGTCTGCACGTCCGCCAGGCCCACGCGAGAGGCGATCGCGACGCCGTTCCACTGGTTCAGGCCGTGGAAGGCCACCTCGTAGCCGATCGCCTCGAAGTCCATCACCGGGAACTTCGCGTCGGCGACCTTGGTCTCCTGCATCGCCAGCACGTCGGTGCCGGTGCGTTGCAGCCAAGCGGTGACCCGGTCGAGCCGGGACCGGATGGAGTTGACGTTCCAGGTGGCGATCCTCATGCCGATCACCGTAGTGCCAGGGCCGATACCCTGGGCCGCGTGAACAACTCTCCCCTGGACCGGTTGATCGAACTCGTGGCGGACCTGGCGGTGGTGCACGGTGAGGTCACGCTCAGCAGCGGCAAGAAGGCCGACTACTACGTGGACATGCGCAGGGCCACCCTGCATCACGAGGCCGCCCCGCTGATCGGGCACCTGTTGCTGGACCGGCTGGAGGAGGCCGGGATGGGTGTGGCTGAGGTGGACGCCGTGGGCGGTCCCACGATGGGCGCTGACCCGGTGGTTTCGGCCGTGCAGCACGCCGCCGCCAGCCGGGGCCTGTCCCTGGATGCGTTCCTGGTGCGCAAGGAAGCCAAGGGGCACGGAATGCGCAGGCAGGTGGAGGGACCCGATATCGCCGGCCGGCGGGTGGTGATCCTGGAGGACACCTCCACCACCGGGAACTCGCCGTTGTTCGCCGCTCGGGTAGCCCGTGAGCACGGCGCGCAGGTGGTCGGCGTGGCGACCGTGGTGGACCGGGACACCGGCGCTCGCGAGGCGATGGAGCGGGCCGGGCTGCCGTACGTCTGGCTGCTCTCGGCCGATGATCTCGGATTGGGCACCCGTTAGACTCGATCCCGGTTCGCACCCTCGGGTGATGGACCGGAAGGGGTGGGGGAACCGTTTCTCCACTCGGGACACCCAGGAGGTGGGCCACGGTGGAAGTCGTGCTCGTGCTGCTGCTCGTGATCGTCGTCGTTCTGGTGATCTGGGCGATCACGATGTACAACCGGCTGGTGCGCCTGCGGAATCTGGTGCAGGAGGCATGGCGCCAGGTCGACGTCGAACTGCACCGGCGTTATGACCTCATCCCCAACCTGGTGGAGACGGTCAAGGGCTACGCCGTGCACGAGCGATCGGTATTCGAGGAAGTCACCCAGGCTCGCGCGCAGGCCGCCACACCGGGATCCTCCCCGGGCCAGCAGGCCGCGCAGGAGGACATCCTGTCCAACGCCCTGGGCCGCCTGTTCGCGGTGGCGGAGAACTACCCGCAACTGCGTGCCGCAGAGAACTTCCTGCAGTTGCAGAACGAACTGACCAACACCGAGGACCGGATCGCCGCCGGGCGCCGCTTCTACAACGCCAATGTGCGCACGCTGAACACCAAGGTGGAGGTGTTCCCCTCCAACATCATCGCCGGGATGTTCAACTTCGTGCGCGCGGAGTACTTCGAGGCCAACAACCCCGCGGTACGGGCGGTCCCGAACGTCTCGTTCTCCGATTCCCAAGGGAACCTGGGTGGCTACGGCCAGGGCCAGGCGCCCCAGCAGCAGGGTGGCCGGGCCCAGCCCTCCCACGGCGGTCAGCCCGGAGCATTCCCGCCCGGTCAGGGTGGTGGCCGGCCCGGCTACTTCCAGCAAGGTCAGCAAGCGCCGCCCCAGCACCCTGGTCAGCCGGGTCAGCACGGTGGGCACAGCCAGGCGCCCGGGCACGCGCCGGGTCAACCCCCGCAGCCCGGCCAGCCCCCGCAGCCGGGTCAACCCCCGCAGCCGGGCCAGCCCCCGCAGCTGGGCGGCCAGCCCCCGCAGCCCGGCGGACAGCACCCGGACCAGGGCCAGCCCGGTTCGGGCGGCTATCCGGACTCACCGCCCCCAGCCCAGGGCTGACCTGACCTGCACTGCGGGCTGAAGGCGGACCGCGCCGCCGACGACGGTGCCCCGCGAGCCGGCTGACCGGGGGGTATGCGAGGCTGGGTTACCCGAGCCGTTCCAGTAGGGCTGCGATGTCGTCGTGCACCTCGCTGGGCCGGTAGGGGAAGCGTTCGATCTCCTCGGGCCGGGTGGAGCCGGACAGCACCAGGAAGGTGCGCAGACCGGCCTCCATCCCCGCCACGATGTCGGTATCCATCCGGTCCCCGATCATCGCGGTGTGCTCGGAGTGAGCATCGATCCGGTTCAGCGCGGTACGGATCATCACCGGGTTCGGCTTGCCCACGAAGTAGGGCTCGCGCCCGGTGGCCGCGGTGACCATCGCCGCCACCGATCCGGTGGCCGGGATCGGTCCCTGCCCGGAAGGTCCGGTCACATCGGGGTTCGTGGCGATGAACCGGGACCCGGTGCTGACCAGCCGGATCGCCCGCGTGATCGCCTCGAAGGAGTAGGTGCGCGTCTCCCCGAGCACCACGAAGTCCGGGTCGGTGTCGGTGAGGGTGTAGCCCTTCTCGTAGAGCGCCGTGGTCAGCCCGGCCTCCCCGATGGCGTAGGCGCTGCCCTCGGGGATCTGGTCGGCCAGGAACGTGGCGGTGGCCAGCGCCGAGGTCCAGATGTGGGTCTCCTCCACCTCGATGCCGGTGGCACGCAGCCGCGCGGCCAGGTCCCGCGGGGTGAAGATCGAGTTGTTGGTGAGGATCTGGAACGGGATGTCCTTGTCCCGCAGCGCGGCGATGAACTCCGCGGCACCCGGCAGGGCGTGCTCCTCATGGACCAGCACCCCGTCCATGTCGGTCAGCCAGTTCGAAATCCGGTCACCCACCGCGCTCACCTCTTAGATCGGGCCGGCCAGGTCCTCGCTGCGCGCCAAGCGACCGCTTCCGGCTTCCTGGCCCAGCCTAGCCAGCCCGGCCCGGCCCGCGATGTGTACGAGCCCGCCCCGCGCGCCCCCGCGCCCGTCCCGCGCCCGCGCCCGTCCCGCGCCCGCTCGCGCCCCCGCGCCCGTCCCGCGCCCGCGCCCGTCCCGCGCCCGCTCGCGCCCCGCGCCCGTCCCGCGCCCGCGCCCGTCCCGCGCCCGCTCGCGCCCCGCGCCCGTCCCGCGCCCGCGCCCGTCCCGCGCCGCTCGCGCCCGTCCCGCGCCCGTCCCGCGCCCGCGCCGCTCGCGCCCCGCGCCCGTCCCGCGCCCGCGCCGCTCGCGCCCCGCGCCCGTCCCGCGCCCGCGCCCGTCCCGCGCCGCTCGCGCCCCGCGCCCGTCCCGCGCCCGCGCCCGTCCCGCGCCGCTCGCGCCCCGCGCCCGCCCGCCCCGCGCGTCCCCGCGCCCCCGCACCCGCCCGCCCCGCTCGCGCCCCGCGCGTCCCCGCGCCGCAACCATCCAATTGGGCGGTTGTAGCGGCTGAACGAGACCGCCGGTCGCCCTAACCGACCGATTGGATGGTTACGGCGCGTGGGATGGCGGGGGAGGCGACCGGGGCGGGGCGCGGGTTGGGGGCGGGATACTGGGGTGGTGGAGCAGGACCAGCACCAGGGATATGGACCGACCGATGCCGCCGGCCCCGGCCGTGTGCCCGTTGCCGATGCGGAGCCGGGACGCGAGATCGAAGCGCAGCCGGAGCGCCGGAGCGAGGAGGAGCGCCGGGCGGGTCCCGAGCACCCCGACACCGAGTCGGGGGCGCCGGTCGAACAGGGTGTCGGGCCGTGGCCGGGAGGACCCGATGCCTGGCCGGAGGGGGACCACTACGACCCCGACCTGCTCGCCCGCGGGGACCGGCGCAACGTCGTCGATGCCTACCGGTACTGGCGCCTGGAGGCGATCGTGGCGGACCTGGACTCGCGCCGCCACGGCTTCCACGTGGCCATCGAGAACTGGGGCCGGGACTTCAACATCGGCTCGGTGGTGCGCAGTGCGAACGCCTTCGGGGCCGTCGCCGTCCATATCGTGGGTCGACGACGGTGGAACCGTCGCGGCGCCATGGTCACCGACCGGTACCAGCACGTCCATCACCACCCCGACATCGAGCACCTGGTGGCCTGGGCCGCCGAACAGCGTCTGCCCGTCATCGGCATCGACAACCTGCCCGGCTCGGTGCCGCTGGAGCACCGGAGGCTTCCGCGGGCGTGCGTGCTGCTGTTCGGCGAGGAACAGGCCGGCCTGAGTCCGGCAGCGCAACGGGCCAGCACCGAGATCGTGCACATCACCCAGCACGGCTCCACCCGCTCCATCAACGCCGGCGCCGCCGCCGCGGTGGCGATGTACCACTGGGCCCTGCAGCACGCCCGGGTGCCCGAGCCCCAGTAGTAGACGCCGCCGGAGCGCTCCGGCACCGCTCCCTCGCTGCACGCCCCGGCACGCCACCGACGTCGCGTTGCTCCCGGCGCCGTGCCGCCTGCCCCGCCCAGCACCTAGCGCCGGAGGTGGCATTGCGCCCGGCCGATGGGTCGTCGTCGGCCCTCAGCCCGGCGACGTCCGGCCCTCGTCTTCATCCCGAATCCGGCATCGGGGCCGATCCGTGGAAGACTGGAGCGGCTGGTGCTTCGCCCGGCGCAGACGCGCGTCCCCCCGGGGCGCCCAGATGAGAATCGCAGACGAACAGGAGATAGCAATGGGTATTGCCACCCCTGAGGTGTACGCGGAGATGATCGACCGCGCCAAAGCGGGCTCGTTCGCCTACCCCGCGGTGAACGTCACCTCCTCCCAGACCCTGACCGCGGCCCTGCGGGGGTTCGCCGAGGCAGAGAGCGACGGCATCATCCAGGTCTCGGTGGGCGGTGCCGAGTACGCCTCCGGCTCCACCATCAAGGACCGGGTGGCCGGTTCGCTGGCGATGGCCGCCTACGCCCACGAGGTCGCCAAGAACTACCCGGTCACCATCGCCCTGCACACCGACCACTGCGCCAAGGAGAATCTGGACTCCTGGGTTCGCCCGCTGATGGAGATCGAGGCCAAGCAGGTTGCCGATGGTGGCCTGCCCTCCTTCCAGTCGCACATGTGGGACGGCTCGGCGGTGCCGCTGGATGAGAATCTGCAGATCGCCGCCGAACTCCTGGAGAAGGCCCAGGCGGCGAACATCATCCTGGAGATCGAGGTCGGCGTGGTCGGCGGCGAGGAGGACGGCGTCGCTCACGAGATCAACGAGAAGCTCTACACCACCGTGGAGGACGGCCTGGCCACCGTGCGGGCGCTGGGGACCGGGGAGAAGGGTCGTTACATGACCGCCCTGACCTTCGGCAACGTGCACGGGGTGTACAAGCCCGGCCACGTCAAACTACGTCCGGAACTCCTCGGGGAGATCCAGCAGGCGGTTGGTGCCGAGGTCGGTCAGGACAAGCCGTTCGACCTGGTGTTCCACGGCGGCTCGGGCTCAACCGCCGAGGAGATCGCCACCGCGGTGGACCACGGAGTGATCAAGATGAACATCGACACCGACACCCAGTACGCCTTCACCCGTCCGGTGGTGACGCACATGTTCCACAACTATGACGGTGTGCTGAAGGTCGACGGCGACGTGGGTAACAAGAAGGTCTACGACCCGCGCGCCTGGGGCAAGCTCGCCGAGGCCGGTATGGCCGAGCGGATCGTGCAGGCCTGCCAGGAATTGCGTTCGGCGGGCCAGAAACTCATCTGAGCCGGCGCGTCATGACGGCGCGGTGTGCCGGGGCCATACCCGGGGCGCCGCGCCGGTCTCGCCGCACCCGACCGGTCTCGGCGATGAGGTGGGGCGACGGTGTGGCGGGATGGGGCGACGGTGTGGCGGGATGGGGCGACGGCGTGGCGGGGACGCCGGCGGAGGACGGGACGCCGCGGGCGGCGGTCAGGCGATGGCATCCGGTGGTTCGTCGTCGGGGGTGCGGGGCAACGGGATTGCACCACCGTGATCGTCACCGGTGTCGATCACCTCGACCAACTCCCCGATCCGGGTGACCTCCAGCAGGAAGGTCAGCACCTCCGGGGGGTTGAGGATCTGCACCCGGCCCGGAGTGCGGCTGGCCAGGCGGGCCAACATCGCGACCCCGGAGGAGTCGATGAAGGTCACGTGCTTGGCGTCCACCTGGGTGGGCTTTCCGGCCGCCTCGGCCTCGGCGACAGCATCGGTCAGTTCGGCGCTGACAGAGACGTCCACCTCACCGCTGAGCACGATGCGGGTACGGTCGGACTCGAGCAGCGTGTGCACACTGCCGCGCTCACCGCGCGGGCGCTCCTCGCCACTGTTAACGTCAGCCACGGTCAGCCTCCAGGTACTGGTCGGTCGGAACGGGTGCGGAACAGGATCGGTCGGTGCGTCCTAGGGATCAGACCATGTCGTGACACGCGAAGACAAGGAGTCCTCCCGCGATGGGACCCGACGTAACCACCGAGGCTACCGAACCTGTCGAGATGGTGCGGGCCACGGCACAAGCGGACGCCATCCAAGCCCTGCTCGACGGCGATTTCGCCATCGGCGTCTGGGACCGGCACGACGGCGCGTTCCGAGCGGTCTGGGTGAACGAAGCGTTCACCGAGGTGACCGGATACACCCTGCAGCGCGCGCAGGCGCTCGGCGAGCGCATCCTGCGCCCGGGGTACCGTGCCGTGATCGCCGAGCAGATCCAGGAACTGGGCCTGCGCTCGGACCCCGTGCACACCTCCTTACCGATCCGCACCGCGGTCGGGGAGGACCTCGACGTGCCGGCCACGCTCACGGTCCGTCACGACCCGGAGACCGGGGAGGTGCGGCGCCTGATCTGCGTGCAGCGTCAGGCGGCCACCACTGCCGAGCAGTTGCTGCCCGAGCACCACTCCCGTCGGGCGCTGGAGGTGGTGGCCAAGATCTCGGAGATCCTGGTCGACTTCGACGAACCGATGGCCCTGAGTGCCATTGCCAGGATGCTCGGGCGCCGGATGCACATCTGGTGCGGTTTCGTCGTCGACGACGGCGTGCTGCGGATGTCGGACGACATCACCGAGCACGTGCGGGTACGCCACGTGGGGGTCGCCCGCGGGCGCACCCCCACCGACCTGGCCGACCCGGTGGCACGCCTGCTGTCGCGGGAGCGGATCGAGTCGCTGAACCTCCCGCTGGACGGGCGGCACCCGTCCGGTTCCGCGACCGCCCAACTGATCGACCTGGTCCGCCGGCAGTTACCCGAGGATGCGCGCGGTAGTCGGGTGCACGTCTTTCCGCTGCTGGGCCGGGGCCGCACGTTGGGGTTGATGACGGCGGTGCCGCACGGCGAGGCCGAGCACAGCGAGGAGTTGCAGACCGTGCTCTACCTGTGCGCCCGGCGGGTGGGGATGGCCCTGGACAATGCCGAGTTGCACCAGGGCGAGCACCACCTGGTCGAGACCCTGCAGCGGGCGATGCTGCCGGAGTCCGACCCGATCAGCGCACTGGACGTGTGGACCTACTACGCCCCCAGTTCCGAGCACGCCCAGGTAGGCGGCGACTGGTACGACGTGATGAGCCTGCCCGAGGACGTGGTGGTGCTGGTGATCGGAGACGTGGCCGGGCATGATATCGAGGCCGCCGCGGCGATGGGGCAGTTGCGTTCGGTGGTGCGGGCCTTCGCCGCGGACCTGCATGACCCCGGTGAGGTGCTTTCCCGGGTGGACCGGATCGTGGACTCGATGCGCATCGGCCGGGTGGCCTCGCTGACCTACTCCATCCTCACCCCGATCGAGGGCAGCGGTGACTGGGAGTTGCGGTACAGCCGTGCCGGGCACCTACCGGGGTTGCTGATCAGTGAGGGTGAGGTGCGCCAACTCGATGGTGCAGGCGGCAGGCTGGTCGGCTTCGGGGCCACCACACGCAAGAGCGCCACGGAGCGCCTTCGGCCCGGGGACGTGCTGGTGCTCTACACCGACGGCCTCGTCGAGCGTCGCGACCGGCCGCTGCCCCAGGGTCTGGGTGAACTGACCGATGTGCTCGACCGGGCCGAGGTCCGCGATGCGGCGATGGTGGGGGAGCTCCTTGTTCGTGAACTCGCCGAATCTCCCGAGGATGATGTGGCCGTGGTGGTGATGCGCGTTCCGGAACCGGTGGAGGGGAGCCGCACACCGGTCCGGGAACGCCATTGGCGGTTCCCGGGGGTGAAGGAGTCGGTCCGGCTGGCCCGCAAGGCTGCCCGGCAGGCCTGCCAGGTGTGGGGCCTGGCGGTGGGCGGGTCGGTGGAACTGGTGGTCTCCGAACTCGTCGCCAACGCGGTGCTGCACGGCAGCGGGCCGGTGCTGGTGAATCTGGTGGACACCGGTGAGGGCGTGCGGGTGGAGGTCGCCGATGAGAACCCGATGCCTCCGGTCCCGTTGGAGGTGCATCCGGCTCGAGTAGGCGGTTACGGGATGCACATCGTGGCCCGGCTCGCCGACTGGGGCTGGCGGCCCTCCGGCGCCGGCAAGGTGGTGTGGGCCCGGATCGACCCGGCCCCGGAGCAGCGGGGGCTCTGACCGGCCTTACCGGCCACACCACGCTTGCTCAGCGCCGCTTCTTGGCCAGGTCGAACAGGCCCAATCCGCCACGCACATCAAGCAGGAACATGTCTCGGGCGGAAGCGTTGCGCAACCGGATTCGCCCGGCGCGTCGGCGCACCGCGTGCGCCAACTTCATCAGGGTGCTCACGCCGGTGGAGTCCATGAACTCCAGATCGGCCAGGTCCACGATCACATCGTCGGCTCCGTCGGCCTGGATCCGCGCGAGCACGGCTTCGGCCTCGTCACGGCAGCGTAGATCCAGGTCCCCACTCACGGTGAGGACCGTGGTGCCGTGATCGGCACGTACCGTCAAGTGCTCGGTGGGCGGTGCCATATGCGGTTCAGGCTAGGTCCGAGCGCGACCGTCCGCATCCGGAGCCGGGGTGATGGGAGACTGGGCCCATGCGTGAAAATCTGCTCGGTGGGCCCGAGCCCACTTACCTGCCCCAGGACCACCCCGATGTGCCCGCCCGCGCGGCCGTGGCTGCCGGTACCCCGCCGGTGCAGGTGGCCGCGGAGTACCCGGCGGCCCCCTACCCCTGGGCGCTGCTGGCCCGCGAGGCCCTGACAGCCGGCGAGGCGGTCGCTGCGTACGCCTACGCACGCACCGGCTACCACCGCGGGCTGGATGCGTTGCGCCGGGCCGGTTGGCGCGGGCACGGACCGATCCCGGCCACCCACGAACCCAACCAGGGTTTCCTGATGGCGCTGGTGGCGCTGGCCGCCGCCGCTGAGCGGATCGGGGAGGACGAGGAGGCCCAGCGGTGCCGCACCTTTGCCACAGACTCCGACCCGGCTGCACTGGAACTGTGAACCACTAGCCTGCTACCGGCCGCACCCAGCGGAACCGGTCCAGCGACCGGCTCGGCGGCCGGCACACGAACGGAAGGGACAACCGATGCCCGCAGTGGTGGTGCTCGGCGCTCAGTGGGGCGACGAGGGTAAGGGGAAGGCGACCGACCAGCTCGGTTCGCGCGTGGACTACGTGGTGAAGTTCAACGGGGGCAACAACGCCGGGCACACCGTCGTGGTCGGTGCGGAGAAGTACGCGCTGCACCTGCTGCCCTCGGGCATCCTGTCACCTGGGTGCACGCCGGTGATCGGGAACGGCGTGGTGGTGGACCTGGAGGTCCTGTTCGATGAACTCGAGGGACTGAACGCCCGCGGGGTGGACACCTCCAAGTTGCTGGTCTCCTCCTCGGCGCACGTGATCCCCTCCTACAACCGCACCATGGACAAGGTCACCGAACGGTTCCTGGGCAAGCGCCAGATCGGCACCACCGGGCGCGGTATCGGACCGACCTACGCCGACAAGATGAACCGGGTGGGCATCCGCATCTCCGACCTGTTCGACGCCAAGATCCTGCGCGAGAAGGTCGAGGGCGCCCTGGACCAGAAGAACCAGATCCTGGTGAAGATCTACAACCGCCGCGCCGCCGATATCGACGCTGTGGTCGAGGAACTCCTCGCCTACGCCGAGCGGGTGCGCCCGATGGTGGCCGACACCTCACTGGTGCTGAACCAGGCGCTGGATGCCGGCCGGACGGTGGTGTTCGAGGCCGGGCAGGCCACCATGCTGGACGTGGACCACGGCACCTACCCGTTCGTGACCTCCTCCTCGGCCACCGCCGGCGGGGTGTGCACCGGTGCCGGCATCGGCCCCACCCGCATCGACCGGATCGTCGGGGTCATCAAGGCCTACACCACCCGGGTGGGCGAGGGTCCCTTCCCCACCGAACTGCACGACGACGACGGGGAGTACCTGCGCAAGACCGGCGGTGAGTTCGGGGTCACCACGGGCCGGCCGCGACGCACCGGTTGGTACGACGCGGTCATCGCCCGGTACTCCTCCCGCATCAACGGGCTGACCGACCTGGTGCTGACCAAACTCGACGTTCTTACCGGCCTGGAGAAGGTGCCGGTCTGCGTGGCCTATGACGTCGACGGGGTGCGGCACACCGAGATGCCGGTGAACCAGTCCGACTTCCACCACGCCACACCGGTGTACGAGGAGTTGGACGGCTGGATCGAGGACATCAGTTCCGCCCGCACCTTCGCGGAACTGCCGGAGAACGCGCAGCGCTACGTGCTGGCCCTGGAGGAGATGTCGGGCACCCGCATCTCCGCCGTCGGGGTGGGACCGGACCGGGAGGCCACCATCGTGCGCCACGACCTCCTGGGCTGAGCGGGCCCTGCACGCCGTGCACCGCCCGGTCCCACGGCCGGTTGCGTTCAGAACTCCGGCCGGTCGGCGCCGCGCCGCCGCCCGAACCGGCGGCTACGAGGCGCGTTCACCAGACCTTCCTCCAGCAGCGTCTCGGAGACCTCCTGGGCGAGTTCGCGGCGCACCATGCGGCGCTGCACGCGCAGCGTCTGCTCCCGCTGGGCCCGGAACTCCCGCACGATCGAGAACACCATCAGGATCATCACCACCGAGAACGGCAGCGCGATGATGATCGCCACGTCCTGCAACGCCCCGAGTGCCGATTCCTCGAGTTCGGGATCACCCGCGGCCGCCGCCAGCCCCGCCAGCAGCAGCGCCATGGCCACGAGCCCCTCGATCACCGCCCACAGCACCCGGCTCCAGCTGGGCGGCTCCACCATCCCCCCGGAGGCGAGCATGTCCACCACGAGGGAGCCGGAGTCGGAGGAGGTGATGAAGAACAGCGTGATCAGCAGGATGACCAGGCCCGCCACCACCGTGCCACCGGGGAAGCCCTGCAGGAAGGTGAAGAGCACCCCTTCGGTGTCCACCGCCCCGTCGGTGACCAGACCGCCCTCGAGCCGTTCCCGCAGCACCGCCCCGCCACCGAGCACGGTGAACCAGAGGATGGAGAACAGCGCGGGGACGAGCAGCACTCCGAGCACGAACTCGCGCACGGTTCGGCCACGGGAGATGCGGGCGATGAAGACCCCCACGAAGGGCGCCCAGGAGATCCACCAGCCCCAGTAGAAGGCGGTCCACCAGCCCTGCCACTCCAGGGCCGCGGGCCCGATGGAGGCGGCGGTGTTGAAACTCAGATCGATGAACGAGGCGACGTAGGCGCCGATGCCCTCGATGTACTGACGCAGGAAGAACAGCGTGGGCCCGAACACGAACACGAAGGTCAACAGGCCCAGGGCCATCCCCATGTTGATGCGGGAGAGCCACTTGATGCCTTTCTTCACCCCGGTGACCACAGAGACGATCGCAGCGGCGGTGATGATCCCGATCAGCACCACGTAGGCCAGTGCGAGTGAGGAATCGGCGTCGAGTACGTCCAGGAACGTCAGGCCCGCGGCGATCTGCATCACGCCCAGGCCCAGGGACGTTGCCACCCCGAAGATGGTGCCGACGACGGCGATGACGTCGATCGCATCACCCGTCCAGCCCCTGACCCGTTCACCCAGCAAGGGCTGCAAGGTCCACCGCAACGAGATCGGTCGGCGCTTGACGTGCACTGCGTAGGCCACCGCGAGACCGACGACGACGTAGATCGCCCAGGGGTGCAGGCCCCAGTGCAGGAACGTGACCGCCAGGGAGGCCTCGGCCGCCTCGGCGGGATTGTCCTCGGGCGCACCGAAGATCGGATAGCTGGCGGTGTCGGCGAAGTGGTTGAGGGGCTCGGCCACGCCCCAGAACACCAGCCCGATGCCCATACCGGCGGCGAACAGCATCGCCAGCCAGGTGGGCAGGGTGAACTCGGCCTTCTCGTCGTCGCGCCCGAGTTTGATGTCCCCGTAGTGGCTCAATCCCACCCACAGCGAGAACACCACGAACGCCGTCACGACGAGGGCGTAGTACCAACCCACCCCCTGGATGACCACTTCCCGGACGTTGCCGAGCGTCTCCCCGGCGCTCAGCGGGGCCAGGACGGCCCAGAGCACGAACGCCAGGACGATGCCAAGTGCCGGAAGGAACACCCGGGGCTGCACGGAGGTGTACCACGGTCGGTCCGGGTCGTGAACCGGCGCCTGGATCTCCGGTTCGCCGACTGTGGATGGGGGCGAGGTTGACATCGTGATTCCCTTCGTGGCTCCGGCAGCGCTCCGTCAAAGACCGTATCGGGTTCGTCCAGGACTGCCAGCCCGGGAGCGCGGGCGTGGGCCCGCGACAGGGACGGGACGACCCGGTCAGGACGGGTAGTGTTGACGACCGTGAAGATTCTGCTCATCGGCGCCGGTGCCCGCGAACATGCTCTCGGCCGGGCGTTGCGCAAGGACCCGTCGGTGTCCGAGGTGTTCGCCGCCCCGGGCAATCCGGGGATCGCGCAGGTGAGCACCACCTTCGAGGTGGATATGCTCGACGGCTCCGCGGTGGCGCAACTGGCCACGGAACTCGGTGTGGACCTGGTGGTGATCGGGCCGGAGGCCCCGCTGGTGGCCGGCGTCGCCGATGCGGTGCGCGAAGCCGGGATCGCCGTGTTCGGCCCCAGCAAGGAGGCGGCCCGGCTGGAGGGTTCGAAGGCGTTCGCCAAACAGATCATGGCTGACGCCGGGGTGCCCACCGCGATGGCACACGTGTGCACGACCGCCGCCGAGGTGGAGGCCGCGATGGCGGACTTCGGCGCCCCGCACGTGATCAAGGACGACGGACTGGCCGCCGGCAAGGGGGTGGTGGTCACCGGGGACCGTCTCGCGGCGCTGGCCCACGCGCAGGGTTGCCTGGGCAAGCCGGGCGGGGCGATCGTGGTGGAGGAGTTCCTGGACGGTCCGGAAGTCTCCCTGTTCTGCCTGTCCGACGGCAGGACCGTGGTGCCGCTTGCGCCCGCGCAGGACTTCAAACGGCTGGGTGACGGCGATGCCGGGCCGAACACCGGCGGCATGGGGGCCTACTCACCGCTGCCCTGGGCGCCCGCGGACCTGGTGGAGCAGGTGGTGGAGCGGGTCGCCCAGCCCACGGTCGATGAACTGGCGCGCCGCGGCACCCCCTTCGTCGGCTTGCTCTACTGCGGCCTTGCGATGACCTCGCGCGGGATGCGCGTGATCGAGTTCAACGCCCGCTTCGGCGACCCCGAGACCCAGGTGGTCCTGGCCCGGCTGGACTCCCCGTTGGCCACGGTGCTGCATGCCACCGCGACCGGCACCCTGGACCGGGTCCCGCCGCTGCGCTGGTCCGAGGATTCCGCTGTCACGGTGGTGCTGGCCTGCCCGGGTTACCCGGAGGGGCCCACCCTCGGTTCGGCGATCAGCGGCGTGGCCGAGGCCGAGCAGGTTCCGGGCGTGCACGTGCTGCACGCCGGTACCGTGACCGACGACGACGGCGTGCTGGTCTCCGCGGGGGGCCGGGTGCTGTCCGTGGTGGGGACCGGTGCAGACCTGGCCGTGGCGCGCCAGCGGGCCTATGCGGCCATGACCCGGATCGATCTGGAGGGGTGTCTGTTCCGCACCGACATCGCCGCCCCGGAGCGACTGCCGGTGGGCTGAGCCCACTCAGTCGACCGGCTGGACCTGCAGTAGTACCCCGGTGCGAACCAGGTCCCGCAACCCCTGGTGCCTGGCGCCCTCGACGCGGAACCGGATCCCACCGCCGGGCTGATCGAACCAGGGCGGCACGATCTCGGCCTGGGCCTCTGCCGGCGCGGCGGCCATCAGGACCACCTGGCCGGCGCCGGGCCCGTTGGCGCTCTCCGGCAGGGACCGGAGCGGCCAGGGCGTCTGCCACGGGAAGAAGTAGAGCCCGTCCAGCACCCCGATCCGGTCGAACGGCACGCCGGCGGCCAGGTTGGTGATGATCCCACCCGGCCCGGCGCGCTCCAGCCGACGGCGCAGGTCGGCGTAGGCGGGCTGGGCGGCCTGGGCGCGCTGGGCGAGGTCGGCCCGGGGAAGCGGTGTGGGCGCCGGCAGCGGCTGGTGCACGTAGTCCCACACCGCCCGGCAGCCCAGTTCCTCGGTGGAGTACTCGGCGATGAACTCGTGCTGGCCGTAGTCGATGATCTGCAACGAGTAGTGCGCGCTGGAGTGACGCACCAGCGTTACGGTGCCCTCGAAGGGCGCCACGTCACTGCCGGGCAGGGCCACCCCGCCGGCGGGGAAACCCGCCTGATCCAGGGCCTGGCGCAACCGGGCGGTCTCATCGCCGGCGACCACCTGCACGGCCAGCCACGGCAGCAGGTGGTGGCGATCGCGGGGGTAGCGGCGCAGGTCCGCGGCCCAGCGCGCCTCATCCGGCACCGGCGCGCCGTCGGGACGCTCCAACATGGAGCCACTGCGGGAGTTCCAGTACGGGCGCTGGGTGTAGTTGAAATACAGCGACGGTTGCCCCCCGGTGATGCGCACCACCGCGGACAACCACGTCCCGGTGCCGGGCCTCGCCATCAGCGCCCGCAGCTGTGCCATCTGCACCGTGACCGGCTCCGGGACCGGCACCCGGGCCGCGCTCTGTTCGGTGCCCACCAGGAGGCGGCCGCTGTGGTGGGTGCCTGCCTGGGACCACTCCAGGTGCGCCACCGAACGGGGGGAGGCCCCGTCGTCGTCGGCCTGTCCGCCCTCGGTACGCCCGGCCGCGCCCACGCCCCCCGCGTGCTCGGCGGCAACCCGCAGGTGCCCGATGACCGACTCCGCGAGTTCGCGTTCGCCGTCGGGCAGGTCTGCAGGGGTCATGACCGCATTATCACCGGCCGTGACCTGTCGATGCACACCCCGGGGGTGATTGACTAAAGGGGTGCACACCGACGCCCCTGACCTGCCCGGCTGGCGCCACGTCTACTCCGGCAAGGTCCGAGATCTGTATGAACCCACCTCCGGGCCCCCCGACCGGGTGCTGGTGGTGGCCAGTGACCGGATCAGCGCCTACGACCACGTGCTGACCTCGACGATCCCGGACAAGGGGGCGGTGCTGACGGCGCTGAGCCTGTGGTGGTTCGAGCGGCTGGCCACGCTGGTGCCGAACCATGTGATCTCGGTGGAGGTGCCGGCCGCTGTGGCGGGCCGGGCGATGATCTGCCGACGCCTGCAGATGTTCCCGGTGGAGTGCGTGGCCCGGGGCTACCTGACCGGTTCGGGCCTGGCCGAATACACCCGCGACGGCACCGTGTGCGGTATCGAACTGCCCGACGGGTTGGTGGACGGTTCGAAACTCCCCGAGCCGATCTTCACCCCGGCCACCAAGGCCCAGGTCGGCGAACACGACGAGAACGTCACCTTCGCCCAGGTCGCCCGCCTCATCGGCGACGACGCCGCCGCACGGCTGCGCGACGTCACCCTGGCGGTGTACACCCATGCCGAGGAGATCGCCGCCGGGCGCGGGGTGATCCTGGCCGACACCAAACTGGAGTTCGGGCGGGACCCCGGCAGTGGTGCCCTGGTGCTCGGCGATGAGGTGCTCACCCCCGACTCCTCCCGGTACTGGCCCGCCGAGCACCACGAGCCTGGGCGCCCCCAGCCCAGTTTCGACAAGCAGTACGTCCGCGACTGGCTCACCTCCCCCGAATCCGGCTGGGACCGGACCGGCACCGAGGCCCCGCCGCCGCTGCCCGAGGACGTCGTCGAACGCACCCGCCGGCGGTACCTGCAGGCCTACGAGCGCATCACCGGGCAGGCCTTCACCGCGGGATAGGATCGACCCCGGAGCCCACACGCAAGGAGTTGCATTCATGGCACGTGTCGTCGTCGAGGTCATGCCCAAACCGGAGATCCTGGACCCGCAGGGCAAGGCCGTGGCCGGGGCGTTGTCCCGGGTCGGCATCGACGGCTTCAGCGGTGTGCGCCAGGGTAAGCGGTTCGAACTCGAGGTGGACGGTGAGGTCACCGAGGACATCCTGGCCCGGGCCCGCACCGCCGCCACGGACATGTTGTCCAACCCGGTGATCGAGGACGTGGTCTCGGTGCACGTGCTGGAGCAGGACTGATGGGCCGCATCGGCGTCGTCACGTTCCCGGGAAGCCTCGATGATCGCGACGCCGCCCGGGCGGTCCGCCTGGCCGGCGGGGAGCCAGTGCGGTTGTGGCACGGCGATGATGACCTGGCCGGGGTGGACGCGGTGGTGCTGCCCGGGGGGTTCTCCTACGGTGACTACCTACGCGCCGGGGCGATCTCCCGGTTCGCGCCCTTGATGGGGTCGGTGATCGACGGGGCCCGGGCCGGGCTGCCGGTGCTGGGCATCTGCAACGGCTTCCAGATCCTGTGCGAGGCACACCTGTTGGCCGGGGCGATGGTGAAGAACACCGACCTGACGTTCCTGTGCCGGGATCAGCGGCTCCGGGTGGAGAACACCAACACCGCGTGGACCTGCGCGTTCAGCCCGGGCGCGGAGATCACCGTGCCGCTGAAGAACCAGGACGGGCAGTTCATCGCCGACGAGGCCACCCTGGATGAGCTCGAGGCCGAAGGCCGGGTGGTGTTCCGCTACCTCGGCAACCCGAACGGGTCCCGGCACGACATCGCCGGCATCACCAACGCCCGCGGGAACGTGGTGGGCCTGATGCCCCACCCCGAGCACGCGGTGGAGGATGGGTTCGGGCCGGGCACCGACGGGCTGGGGCTGTTCACCTCCGCCCTGTCGGGGCTGCTGGAGACTGCCTGAGTGGGGCACGCACGGACCACCGGTGCGCCCGGCGACGGCTTCGGCGATGACTCCGACGGGGCCGACCTGCCCGAGGTGCACATGTGGACCGACGGGGCGTGCAAGGGCAACCCCGGCATCGGCGGGTGGGGGGTGCTGATGCGTTCCGGATCGCACGCCAGGGAGCTCCGGGGCAGCGAGCCGGTGACCACCAACAACCAGATGGAACTGACCGCGGTAATCGCAGGGCTCTCGGCGCTGAAGACCAAGTGCCGGGTACACCTGCACGTCGACTCGGTCTACGTGATGAAGGGTATGCAGGAGTGGATCGCCGGTTGGAAGCGCAACGGCTGGCGGACCGCGGCGAAGAAGCCGGTGAAGAACGGTGAGTTGTGGCGCGCCCTGGATGAGCAGGTGGCCCGCCACCAGGTGCGCTGGATCTGGGTGAAGGGCCACTCCGGCGACCCGGGCAACGAACGCGCCGACGAGTTGGCGAACCTGGCGATCGAGGACCTGCGCGCACAGTCCGGCGCCTGACCGCCGGCAGCCCCGTCCGGACGCACGCCGGCCTCAGGGTCTGATGCTCGCTCGATGACTATCGGCCGCGAGCCAGATCGTCCGGGCGGCGACCATGCCCAGGTCGGTCCGCTCCGCCGGCTTGTCGTCCCCGCCCGCCGCGCCGAGCGGCTCGGCCACGATCCGCACCACCCCGGCGCCCTCCTGCCGGTCGTGCACCCGCAGGTGGGTGCCGACCTCGATGCCGTGCCCGGTGAGGTAGCGCAGTACCGCCGGGTCGTCGTCGCTGATGCGCGCGATCGTGCCGCATGCACCCGACTCCACTTCCGACAGCATCCGGGCGCTGGTGGCCACCATCATCCCGTCCCGGTCCGGAATGGCGTCGCCGTGCGGATCGTGGGTGGGAAAGCCCAGGTCCGCCTCGATGCGTTCGATGAAGGTGTCCGATGCGGCGTGCTCCAGGTGTTCGGCCTCGTCGTGCACCTCGTCCCAGGAGTAGCCCAGCCGCTCCACCAGGAACGTCTCCAGCAGCCGGTGCCGGCGGGCCATCTGCACCGCGGCGCGGCGCCCCGCCGGGGTCAACTCCACCCCACCGTAGGGTTTGTGCGCCACCAGTCCGTCGGCTACGAGTTTGCGCACGTTCCCGGAGGCGGTGGAGGCGGCCACCCCCATCCGCTCGGCGAGTTCGTTCACCGCCACCGGCCCGGGATGCCATTCCTGCACCTTGAAGATGGTGCGCAGGTAGTCCTGCGCCATCCTGGTCAGGGAATCGATATGCACGGCGGCCCGCTGTCCCAGCGTTCCTCAGCGCACCGACAGTGCCGTGTCCAGGCCCGCCCAGTCCACATCCCCGGGCACCCGCTGCGCCACCGCGGCCAGCAACCCCAATCGAGCCTGGCGCAGGTCCTCCTGCGGTGCCATCACCAGGATCGCGTCGAAGAAGGTGTTCACCGACGCGACCAGGCCGGCCGAGTCGTCGGTGAACCCGGTCAGGGATGACGAGGGCGGGAGCGCGGCCAGCGTGTCCCGCAGCGCGAGCTCGGCCTTCTCGGTGAGCAGGTCCGAGGCCGGTTGGGCCGGTGTGCCCGGCGGCACGATCCGGTTGATGCGCTGCACCACCGCCACCAGGGCGGCGAAGTCGGCCCGGTCCAGCAGGGCGTCCAGCTCCGCCAGCGTCTGATCCACCCGGGCCGGGCGGTCCATCGCCGGGCCGACGGCGGTGACCAGCTCGGCGCGGATACCTTCGTCGCGCAGCAACTGGGCGAAGCGGGACTCGGCGAACTCCGCGGCGGCCTGCACCTGCTCGGGGCCGGCGGCGACGTCCTGCGCGCGCAACCGGTCGGCCGCAGCCTGCAGCACGGTGCGCAAGGTGAGGGCCTCGACGAAGGACGCCTGTTGCAGGGAGCGCAGGATCCGCACGATGCCCAGTGCGGCCCGGCGCAACCCGAACGGGTCGGAGGATCCGGTGGCCCTGGCGCCGGTGGCCAGCAGACCCACCAACAGATCCGCTCGGTCGGCGAGCGCCAGTAGCACCCCGGGCACGGTTTTCGGGGTGGCATCGGCGCTGGTACGCGGCTGCTCGGTCTCGACCAGTGCGGTGGCCACCGTCTCGGACTCCCCGGTGCGCCGGGCGTACTCCCCGGCCACGAACCCGGCCAGGGAACTCATCTCGATCACCATCTGGGTGGCCAGGTCGAACTTGATGAGTTCACCGGCTCGGTTCAGGGTGGTCCGGTCCGCATCTGGCACGTGCACGAGCTGGCCCAGCACCGTGGCCACATCCGCGATCCGGCGGGCGCGCAGGCCCACCGAGCCGAGACCGTCGGCGAAGGTGAGTTTGTCGAGCCCGGGGACGAAGGCGTCCAGGTCGCCCGACTCCAGATCGGTGTTCCAGAAGAACAGGGCGTCCTCGTAGCGGGCGCGCAGCACCGACTCGTTCCCGCGGGCCACTGCGGCCTCATCGCAGGCGCCGTTGGCCATGGTGATGAAGTGTGGCAGCAGCGCTCCGTCGGCGTCGCGCACCGGTAGGTACCGCTGGTGGGTCGCCATCACGGTGGTGAGTACCTGCTCGGGCAACTCCAGGTAGCGGGCCGCGAAGTCCCCTCGGATCCCCACCGGGGTCTCCACCAGGTTCGCGATCTCGGCCACCAGTCCCGCCGTCGCCTCGGCGTCGATGTGCCCACCGACCTCGGCAGCCAATTCCTGGGCCCGGACGAGCACCTGCTCGCGCCGCCGGGTCACCGAGACCTCGATGCCGCGCTCGGCCAGCGCTGGGCGCAACTCCTCGGCGCTCGCGATATCGACGGCGGGCTGGTCATCGAGCCGGTGCACGTGCGTGGTGCGCCCGGCCACCAGGCGCGAGGCCGCGGCCGGTACCACCACGGGCCCCCACAGCGCCACCAGCCAGCGGATCGCGCGGGAGTAACTCAGTTCCGGATCGGACCAACGCATGTTCTTGTCCGCCCGCAGCCCGGTGACCACGTGGGTGACCAGCGGCCCGAGCACGTCGAGGACCCCGCGACCGGGCACGTTCACCCGCACCGCGGCGTGGGTGTTCCCCCCGATCTCGGCCTCCTGCACGTCGGCAAGCTCGGCCCCCTGGCCGCGCATGAATCCTTGCAGCGCCTTGGTCGGGGCGCCGGAGTCATCGAAGGCGGCGGCCCACTTGGGCCCCTTACGCCACTGCACGGCGTCGGCCTCACGGGCAGCGACGTCGTCGACCGTCACCACGATCCGGCGCGGGGTGGCATCCACGTGCACCTCCCCGTGCTCCAGGCGGGAGGCGCCCAGCGCCTCCCGCACCGCGGCGCCGACCGCCTCGACCGACTCATCCACCACGTGCGGGGGCAACTCCTCGACCCCGATCTCGAGGGCGAACACCTGCGCCTGTGCGGGCAGTGCGCCGGCATCGACGACCGGCAGTTGAACCGGTTCGGCCGGGGTGTCCTTCAGCAGCGGGAAGCCCAACTCCTCGCGCCGGTCCACCCACAGCGCCGAGATCTCCCGGGCCAGGCGGCGCATGGTGCCGAAGGCATTGGCGCGCTCGGTGGTGGAGATCGCTCCGCGCGCGTCCAACACGTTGAAGGCGTGGGAGGACTTCAGCAGATAGTTGTGCCCGGGCACCGGCAGGCGCGCCTCGATCATTCGCTTGGCCTCGGACACGTAGTGCTCGTACAGCGACTGGTTCGTGGCCACGTCCGCATCGTCGAGGTAGTACCGGGACATCTCGTACTCGGTCTGCCCGAACGCCTCGCCGTAGGTGATGCCGGGGGCGTAGGCGAGGTCGGCGAAGTGGTCCACGCCCTGCACGGCCATCAGGATTCGCTCCAGCCCGTAGGTCAGTTCCACCGGTACCGGGTCCAGGTTCTGCCCGCCGACCTGCTGGAAGTAGGTGAACTGGGTGATCTCCAGTCCGTCCAGCCACACCTCCCAGCCCAGTCCCCAGGCGCCGATCGCGGGCTGTTGCCAGTTGTCCTCCACGAACCGCACGTCGTGGGCGCGCAGGTCGATGCCCAGCGCCTCCAAGGAGCCGAGGTAGAGCTCCTGGGGGTTGGCCGGCTCGGGCTTGAGGATCACCTGGAACTGGGTATGGGTCTGCAACCGGTTCGGGTTCTGCCCGTACCGGGAATCATCCGGGCGCACCGACGGCTCAACGTACGCCACGTTCCACGGCTCGGGACCCAGCACCCGCAGAACGGTGGCCGGGTTCATCGTCCCGGCCCCGACCTCGGTGTTGTACGGCTGCGTGATCAGGCAGCCGTGGGAGGTCCAGTACTCGGTGAGCGCGCGGATCGCGTCTTGCATGGTCAGCACCGCTCTAGGCTACCGAGTCCGCGGCCGCGCGCCGACGCCGCAGGCAGGAAGGGGCTCAGAGACGCATCCGCAGGTTCACGATCGCCTCGGACACCGCGTGTAGCGAGGTGTGTTGGGCGCGGGCGTGCCGGCGGATTCGCTGAAACGCCTCCTCCACGTCGATGTCATGGGTCTGCGCGATGATGCCCTTGGCCTGCTCGATCACCACCCGGGATCTGAAGGCCTCCTGCAATTGATCGTTCAGGCGGCGCTGGTGCGCGTGGTCGGTGGAGTTGATCAGGTAGACCGAGGCGGCGTCGGCGAAGAGCGTGGCGATGGTCAGATCCTGCCGGGACCACTCCCGGCGTTCCGCGCTGTAGAGGTTGAGGGCTCCGATGGTCCGTTCCTCGACCTTCATCGGGATGCCGGCCACCGAGGTGATTCCACTGCCGGTAGCCAGGGAGCAGTAGCGTGGCCAACGGTCGGTCACCGCGGCGATGTCGTCGATCGCGACGACCTCACCGGTACCGAACGCCTCCCTGCAGGGGCCGCCGGGTCCGTCGCGCTGTTCCTTCTCCAACTCCGCGAGTGAGGCAGGTACCGCGGTGATGAACTCCAACGTGCCGTCCCGGCTGAGGCTCACCCCGGCGCCGTGCAGGTCGAGCAGTTCCTGGACCCTGGCGGCCAGGTCCTGCAGGACGGTCAACACGTCGTAGGGCGCGAGCAAGGTCCTGAGGAACTCCGCGATCTCCGCCAGCACGGGACTGTCACCCTCCGACTGGCCGGGGGTGGGAACGCGAGGTCCGACGCTGGGTGGCGCACCGTTACGCATCACTCACCTTAGCACCCGTGGCCAGCGGCTCCGTGGCCTTCTGCACACCCGGCAGCATCGTGTGCTTGCGGCTCGGGGTCAACGGTGTAGACCTCATTCAACCCGGTGATCTGCAGCAGGAAGCGCATGTTCGCGGGGGGCTGGATCAGCACCGGCTTCCGGCCCGAACTGGTGGCGAGTGCGGTGACGGCGCTCAGGCCGCTGGCATCGACGAACGTCACCGCGCTGGCGTCGAGGTACGCCACCGTGGCGGCCTCGCGCACCGGTCCGATCAATTCCCGCGCACGGGAGGTGATCATGCAGTCGAGTTCACCGGACAGGACGATCTGCAGTCGTTGCGTGCTGGCATCGAGGATCTCGATGGAACCGAACACCCTCGGGCTCACGGCCCGGTCGCCGGGCTCGGGAGCAGCGCTTCGGTTCTGCGGACCAGGTCCTTGGGCCCCTCGCCCGGCGCTGCCACGCTCAGGGCAACCTCAACCCGGAAGGACGCGGCCCCCTCCATCCAGCGCAGGCGATCGAGGCACAGTCGTGCGCGGTCGGCGTATTCGACCAGGTCCAGGATGGTGCCGCGGGCAAGCATCCGGACCTGCCCGCCCACGGTATAGACCGAGGAACACTCCGGGACCGTGCGGCGGAGGTGGGACCGGGCATCGTCCATCACCACCTCCACCAAGGGCTCCGGACACTCGCATCCGAACCGCAGGTCGGCATAGACAAGGCCGATGCGATCGGCCCGGCGAGCATGAAACTCCAAGCGGAGCAATTCGAGGAATTCCGCTCCATCACCGGCTGACTCCACACGTACTGCGGCCACCATGGCACTCCAAGGTCACAGGAACGAACTGCAGGACTGGGCAGTTCCCATCACCGGGAGTCTGGGGTGATCCGGCGTCCACAGCCTTGTCGGAGCGCCAAGAACAGATTATATCGCCGGCTCCGTCCTGCGACAATGTGTCGTATCCCACTGTCGCACCCTCGCGGCGCAGCGCGCGAACATCAGCACCGCCCGGGGGTGGGTGACGCAGCGGGAGGAGCCCCGTCCGGACATGCGCGCCGCGGGCTCATGCGGTAGGAACGAAGCGATGAGCACGCCCCTTGAGCACTACGCCCTCCTGTCGGATCTGCGCACCGGACCGCTGGTGTCCCGGGACGGCAGCATCGACTGGCTGTGCCTGCCCAGGTTCGACTCCCCGGCGGTGTTCTCGGCCATCCTGGGCGATGCCGAGGACGGTCGCTGGAAGCTCTCGGTGCCGGACGGGCAGGTGGTCGAGCGGCGATACCTGCCGCAGACGTTCGTCCTGGAGACCGTGTGGCGCAGTCGGACCGGGCGTGTCCGGGTCACCGACTTCCTCCCGCCCAGCACCTCCCAGGGTGACCTGGTGCGCCGGGTGGAGTGCCTGGAGGGGCAGGTCCGGGTGGAGCACGACCTGCGCCTGCGGTTCGACTACGCCCGCGCCACTCCCTGGACCAGGGAGATCGAGCGGGACGGGCAGGAGCGTTGCCTGCTGGCCCTGGCAGGGCCGGACGCGATCCTGATCACCGGCCCGATGCTGCACTGGCCCGGCAACGGCGACGGCGGCGGGGAGGACGACGACGGCAGTGCCGCGTCGGTGGCGGAGCACCCCGGCACGACGCCGGCGGAGGGCCGGCGCGCCCCACGCCTGGTCGGGTCGTTCAACCTGGACGCCGGGGACGTCCTGGACTGGGACCTGACCTGGTTCCGCTCCTATCAGGACGTGCCGGAGCCACCCGACGCGGACCGGGCCCTGGCCAGCACCGTGCGGTTCTGGACCGACTGGGCCAGTCATCTGCGGGTGGACACCGACCACCAGGACCTGGTGCTGCGTTCGCTGCTGGTGCTGCGGGCGCTGACCCACCTGGACACCGGGGGGATTGTCGCGGCCCCCACCGCCTCGTTGCCGGAGTACTTCGGTGGCGGTCGCAACTGGGACTACCGCTACACCTGGTTGCGCGACGCCGCCCTGACCATCGAGGTCGCGATCGCGCACGGCTTGACCCGAGGTGCCACGTTGTGGCGGGACTGGTTGCTGCGCGCCGTCGCCGGGGACGCCGATGAGGTCAAGATCATGTACGGGCTGGGCGGGGAGCGCGAACTGACCGAGACCGAGTTGGAGCACCTGGCCGGATACGAGAACTCCCGGCCGGTACGCGTGGGTAACGGGGCCGCGGACCAGTACCAGGCCGACGTGGTGGGCGAGGTGATGATCGCACTGCACGAACTGCGGGAAGCCGGCGTGGCCGAGAATGAGTACACCTGGGGCCTGCAGAAGAGCCTGCTGGCCTATTGCGAGGCCAACTTCGACCGGCAGGACCACGGCATCTGGGAGATGCGTGGGGACACCCACTACTTCACTCACGGGCGCGCGATGATGTGGGCGGCGTTCGACCGTGGCGTGCGCGCGGTGGAGGAGCACGGGTACGACGGGCCCGCCGCGCGGTGGCGCGAACTGCGCGATCGGTTGGCGGATGAGATCGAGGAGCACGGCTTCAACGCCGAGTTGAACTGCTACACCCAGACCTATGACAACACCGAGGTGGATGCCTCCCTGCTGCAGATGCCCCACACCGGGTACATCGCCTACGACGACCCACGCATGCTCGGCACGGTCGAGCGGATCGAACAGGATCTGGTCACCTCCGAGGGCCTGGTGCACCGGTACCGGACCGAGGCAGGGATGGACGGGCTCGAGGGTGAGGAGTACCCGTTCGTGATGTGCACCTTCTGGCTGGTGGAGCAGTACGCGCACGCCGGGAGGCTGGACCGCGCTCGGGAGGTGATGGACCACATGGTGGCCCAGGCCAGCGACCTGGGTCTGCTCGCCGAGCAGTACGACCCCGAGACCGGGCGCCAGGCCGGCAACTTCCCCCAGGCATTCAGCCATATGGGCCTGATCCGGGCCGCCGACGCGATCCACGCCGCCGCGGAGGACAGATGAGGACCGCGTACGGATTCCACGCCTCGCACGAGCAGATCTCCCCGGCCCAGTTGCTCCGGGACGTGCAGCAGGCCGAGCGGGCCGGATTCGAGATGGCGATGTGCTCGGACCACTTCGCGCCCTGGTCGGTGCGCCAGCACCACTCCGGATTCGCCTGGTCGTGGCTGGGAGCGGCGCTGGCGACCACCGACTTCGACCTCGGCACCGTCTGCGCGCCCGGACAGCGTTACCACCCGGCGATCATCGCCCAGGCCAGCGCCACCCTGGCCCAGATGTTCCCCGGCAGGTTCTGGGTGGCGCTCGGAACCGGCCAGAACATGAACGAGCACATCACCGGCGATGCCTGGCCAGGGAAGGACCAGCGCCAGCAGCGGCTGGAAGAGTGCGTCGGCGTCATCCGGGCCCTGCACGAAGGTGAGGAGGTCACCCACAGCGGGCACGTCGTCGTCGATCGTGCGCGGATCTACTCCCTGCCCGACACCCCGCCGGAACTGATCGCCCCGGCGCTCAGCCCCGGCACCGCCGCGCGCGGGGCCGGCTGGGCCGATGGGCTCATCACGATCAATGACGACGCCGATTCGGTGCGGCAGATCATCGACGCCTACCGCGGTGCCGGTGGCCGGGGGCCGTTGTCGGTGCAGGTGCACGTGTGTATCGCTGAGTCCATGGCGGCCGCCCACCGGATCGCCCGGGACCAGTGGCGCAATCACGCGATACCGGTGCCGTTGCAGCATGACCTGCCCACCCCGGAGTACCTCGACATGGCCGGTGAGCACGTTCCGGATGAGGAGATCGCCAGTGGCGTGATCATCACCGACTCGGTACCGGACCTGGTGGAGCGCCTGCGCACCTACGAGGACCTGGGCTTCGACCGGATCTATCTGCACCACGTGGCCCAGGACCAGCAACCCTTCCTGGAACTGGCCGAACAGGAGTTGCTGCCGGCACTGCGGAGGCGGTGAGGCGCTGTGCACACGACGTGGTCTTGCGGGCGGTGACGCCGCGCCGGGCAAGTGGGTGATACTGGCGGAGGTATGTCAGAGGCGTCCTTGCACCGCCCCCGGCTGCCCAGGGAGATCTGGGTCCTGGCCGGCGCGGCGCTGCTCATTGCGTTGGGCTACGGCCTGGTGGCCCCGGTGCTGCCACAATTCGCCCGGTCCTTCGATGTGTCCGTGGCTGCGGCGTCCTTCGTGGTCAGCGTGTTCTCCCTGGCCCGGTTGCTGTTCGCCCCTGCCGGCGGCGCGCTCATCACGAAGTTGGGGGAACGGCGTATCTACATGGCCGGGCTGGTCATCGTGGCGATCTCCAGCCTGCTGACCGCCTTCGCGCAGAACTACACCCAGTTGCTCATCTTCCGCGGCCTCGGTGGCATCGGTTCCACGATGTTCACCGTCTCGGCGATGGGGTTGATCGTGCGGCTGGCCCCGCCTACCGCACGCGGACGTGCCTCCTCCACCTACGCCACGGCCTTCCTGCTCGGCAATATCGGGGGCCCGGTGATCGGCGGCTTCCTCGCCGAGTTCGGGCTGCGCGTGCCGTTCGTGGTGTACGCGGTGATGCTGATGTTCGCGGTGGTCGTGGTGTGGCGGCTGCTCCCGGCCACCGGGACCGGCTCGGCCCGCCCGCACGATGCCAGCCCGCCGATGCAGTTCGGCGAGGCGATCCGGGACAGCGCCTACCGGGCCGCGCTCGCCTCCGGATTCGCCAACGGCTGGGCGAACTTCGGCGTGCGGGTGGCGCTGCTGCCGCTGTTCGCCGCCGCCGCCCTGGAGGCCGGGCCCTGGGCAGCCGGGCTGGCGCTGGCGGTGTTCGCGGCCGGGAACGCGGTGGCGCTGAACATCGCCGGCAGGCAGGCCGACGTTCGGGGCCGCAAACCCCTGATCCTCATCGGTATCGCCGTGAGCGGGGCATTCACCGCGGTGCTGGGGCTCTCGGACAACCTCTTGGTGGTGCTCGCCGTCTCGGCACTGGCCGGAGTGGGCGCCGGCCTGCTCAACCCGGCCCAGCAGGCCGCGATCGCCGACATCATCGGGAACCAGCGGTCCGGGGGCAAGGTGCTGGCGGGCTTCCAGATGGCCATGGACACCGGCGCGATCATCGGGCCGGTGCTGGCCGGGGCGCTCGCGGACCAGTTCGGCTTCGGTGCGGCGTTCGGTGTCTCCGGGATGATCATGCTGCTGGCCGGCCTGGGCTGGTTGTTCGCCCGTGAGACCCTGGAACACCCGGAAGGAGACAAGCCATCCGACGGCCCTGACCACGACGGCCCGGACCACGGCGGCCCGGACCACGACGGCCCGGACCACGGCGGCCCGGACCACGGCGGCCCGGGCCACCACACCGGACAGGACCACGACGGCCCGGATCCGGGGCCGCGGTAGGAGACTCGGACACTCAGCGCGCCAGGTCCGCCATCACCGTGGCCAGGTCCGACTTGCCCTCGAAACCGATGCCGGGCAATTCCGGCAAGGTGACATGACCGTCGGTGACCTCGATCCCGTCGGGGAATCCGCCGAAGGGTTGAAAGAGGTCGGGGTAGGCCTCGTTCCCGCCCAGCCCGAGCCCGGCCGCGATGTTCAGGGACATCTGGTGTCCCCCGTGGGGGATGCACCGGGACGGCGACCAGCCGTGCTCGCCCAGCATGTCAAGGATGCGCAGGTACTCCACCAGTCCGTAGGACAGCGCGCAGTCGAACTGCAGCCAGTCCCGGTCGGGTCGCATCCCGCCATATCGGATCAGGTTCCGGGCGTCCTGCACGGAAAAGAGGTTCTCGCCGGTGGCCAGCGGGCCGGAATAGTCCTGCGCCAACTCCGACTGCAGGGCGTAGTCCAACGGGTCGCCGGCTTCCTCGAACCAGAACAGGTCGAAGTCGGCCATTGCCCGCCCGTAGGCCAAGGCGGTGCGAGTGTCGAAGCGTCCGTTGGCATCGACCGCCAGTCGCTGCCCGGGGCCCAGCACTGCGCTCGCAGCCTCGATACGGCGCAGGTCCTCATCCAGGCTCGCCCCACCGATCTTCATCTTCACCACGGTGTAGCCACGGTCGAGGTAGGAGCGCATCTCATCGGCCAGGGCGGTGTTGTCCTTGCCCGGGTAGTAATAGCCGCCCGCGGCGTAGACGAAGACCTCCCGGTTGGCGGTGCCGTTGCCGGAGCGCTGGGCGAGCAGGTCGTACAGCGGCCGTTCGGCGATCTTGGCCACGGCGTCCCAGATGGCCATGTCCAGGGTGCCCACCGCAACGGAGCGTTCGCTGTGCCCGCCGGGCTTCTCGTTGGCCATCAGGATGTTCCAGATCTTGTGCGGATCGAGGTTCGTCCCTGCCTCATCCACCAGATCGGCTGGGTCGGCGGCCTGTAACCGGGGGATGAATCGCTCGCCCAGAAGGGCGCCCTGGCCGTAGCGGCCGTTGGAGTTGAAGCCGAAGCCCACCACCGGCTTGCCCTCGCGCATCACATCGGTGATGACCGCGACCAGACTCAACGTCATCTTGGAGAAGTCGATAAAGGCATTGCGGATCGGTGAGGAGATCGGGAAGGTCCGCTCGCGGACGTCGACGATTCGCACGGGGCTCCTTGTCGCTGGCTGGCTCAGGTCCACCTATTCTCGCCTGCGGTCCGGCCGGCAGTGGCCGGGTTGCCCTCGCTTGCTCCCGGGTGCGGATTCCCGGGCATCGGCTACACCGCGCTCCCGGGCATCGGCTACCCAGCAACCTCGGAACTCCGCGCAGTGGTCCGCGCCGGGAAGAGGGTCAGACGCGCTCGAACCGGAGTTCGGTGTCCGGCCCGGTCAGAAGCAACTCATCGCCGTCGGTCGTCACGTCCTGGATCTGCCGCATGGCGGTCAGGAGTTGTGACTCCTGGTCCATCACCTCGGGCGGATCGCAGGCCATCATGGTGCTGACGAACTCGGTGGGCCACTGATCGGGCTGCTGGTCCTGCTCGCCCTTGGCGGTGGCTGTTCCGAAGTGGTTGCAGCCGCCGTGGCCGGAGACCTCGAAACCGTCGACGGTCAGCGTGGGTTCGTGCCCGGTGACCACCTCGATCTCACCGTCGGGGCCGTGACCGGAGACCAAGATCCAGTCGCCGTCGGCCGCCGGGTCGGGGCCCGCCGCCCCACCTGCGGTGTCGCAGGCGGTCAGCGTGAGCGCGACGAGCGCGAACAGTGCCGCGACGGCGCGGCCGGGAAAGCGGTGCATCGGTGGGTTCTTCCGTTCAGGAGTAGTGGTCGATGCCTTCCCTATGTTCCGTCCCGAGCGGGTGTTTCAACTGGGCCCAGGCGTGGCAACTGGGCCCGGGTGTGGCAGCGGGGAGCGGGAGGACCTGCCCGATCCGCTACCGGCGTGGCTCACGGAAGCGGCCGCACCGATCCGGTGAAGTGGACCCGGTCGCTGCCGGCCTTCCAGCCGGCGTAGGTGTAGGTACCGGAGTCGGTGCGGGCCTGCCCGAAGGAGACCGTCGAGGGCAGCAGCACCGGCTTGGCGAAGTCGATCTGCCAGGTGAACGCCGGTCCGCGGGCCGGGCCGATCGCCGCCAGCGCCCGCGCCGCGGTGTACATCCCGTGCGCGATGGCCCGCGGGAAACCGAAAGCCTTGGCGCTCAGGGCGGACATGTGGATCGGGTTACGGTCCCCGGAGACCGCGGCGTAGCGCCGTCCGGTCTTGGGCGTCAGGCGCCATACCGCGGTGGCCTCGGGCAGACCGGCCCCAGCACCGGCATCGTTCCGACCGGAACCGCTACCAGACTCTCCGCTTCCGGCGGCGCCACGGGAGTCGCCGTCGTCGGCTGCGTCGCCAGAGCCGGCGGAGCCACCCGGTCCGGCCTGCACCGGTCCGGCCTGCACCGGTTCGGCCAGCGCCAGACCGGGCAAGGTGGTGCCCTTGGCCAGGTAGGTCGAGACCCCCCGCCAGGCCACTTCCGGGCCCTCCTGCGCAGCCACCTCCACCACCAGGTCCACCTGAGTGCCGGAGCGGTGCGCGCGCAACCCCTGCGCGCGGGCCTGCACCCGCAGCGTGTCTGTGGCGGTCAGCGGGTGGAACTGCTCCACCCGATTGGCCACGTGCACCATGCCCAGTACGGGCAACGGGAAGTCCGAGCGCACCATCAGGTTCATCGCGAGCGGGAAGCCCAGCACGTGGACGTATCCGGCCGGCAGCTCGTCGGTGCCTGCCTCCCCGAGCAGGTGCTGGTACTCGGCCAGGTGCGCGTGGTCCACCGGCACCCGCGGCACCGTGTAGCAGACCTGGGGCAGCGTGGTGGGCGAGGGGGCGCCGGAGAGCATTCCCGGTGCCGCGGCCCGGGCGGTACGCCCCAGGGCGCGGGCGTACAACGACCCCAGCGAGGGCACCTGATCCAGCACCTGATCGCGCATCAGGCCCCCATCAGGTGCTGTCCGCACACCCGCAGCGTCTGGCCGTTGATGCCGGCGGACTGGGGCGAGGCCAGGAAGGACACGGCCTCAGCCACGTCGACCGGCTGGCCGCCCTGTTGCAGGGAGTTCAATCGTCTGGCGACCTGGCGCTGCAGCGCGGGGATGCGCGCGGTCATCTCGGTTTCGATGAAGCCCGGGGCCACCGCATTGGCTGTGCCGGAGTGCTCGGCCAGCAGCGGCGCCAGGGACCGGGTCATCCCGATCACCCCGGCCTTGGTGAAGGCGTAGTTGCTCTGCCCACGGTTGCCGGCGATCCCGGAGGTGGAGGCCAGGGAGATGATCCGCAGGCCATCGGGTGACAGGTCCGGGGTGGCAAGCAGGGCCTCGTTCAGTTGCACCTGGGCGCGCAGGTTGACCGCCACCACCGACTGCCAGCGGTCCGGGGTCATGTTCGCCAGCAGTTTGTCCCGGGTGATGCCGGCGTTGTGCACCAGGACGTCCAGGCGTCCGTAGCGCTCACGTACCCGCTCGATCAGCCGGGCCGGGGTGGCCTCGTCGGTGATGTCGGCCTGGATGGCGGTGCCCCCGACCTCGTTCATCACCGACGCCAGGCTCTCCCCGGCGGCGGGGACGTCCACCCCGACCACCTGGGCGCCCTCACGGTGCAGGACCCGGGCGATCTGCGCCCCGATCCCGCGTGCCGAGCCGGTGACGACCGCGACCTTGCCGGCCAGCGGTTTCGTCCAGTCGGCCGGGAGCGTCCCGGCGTCACTGCCCACCTCAAGGCCCTGGCCGGAGACGAACGCCGAGCGCGCCGAGAGCAGGAACCGCACCGCTCCGAGCGCGGCGGGGGCGTCCACACCCACCCCATCACGCAGGACGACAGCGTTGGCGGTGGCTCCGTAGCGCACTTCCTTTGCCACGGTGCGCCACAGGCCCTCGACCCCGGCCAGGGCGGCGGCGCGGGCGGGGGAGTCCTGATCGGTGGCTGCCCGAGTGAGCACCACTACCCGGCCTGAGGGCCCCAGGGCTTTCATCAGCGGACCTGCCTGGTCCACTACCTCGGCGGCATCTTCGGGTGCGGTCAGTTCGGTGAGCACCAGCATCAGGGCCCCGACGCGGCCACCGCGCATGGTCCGGCGCACATCCAGCTCCCAGTCAAGCAGGGTGGTGGCCAGGGTATCGGCGTCGGCCCCGGTGCCCAGCACCACCACCGGGCCGGTGACCAGTGGGGCGTCGATCGACTTCGGGTCGGTGCGGCGCAACCTGGCCGGGCGGGGCAGGCCGAACTGCTTGGCGACCTTCTTGGTCAGGCCGGAGTTCACCAGGTTCAGGTAGGTGTCGCTCACGCTGCCTCCAGGATCATCGCCATGGCCTGCCCGCCGGCGGCGCACACCGAGATCAGGCCGCGTGCCGGCGCGTCCTCGGGGTTGGCCTCGCGGTGCTGGGCGAGCAGGGCGGCCAGGGTGCCCACGATCCGGGCGCCGGTGGCGGCGAACGGGTGTCCGGCGGCGAGGGAGGAGCCGGTGACGTTCAGCGTGGCCGGGTCCACCTGGCCGGGGCTGGGTACCCCGACCTTGGAGGTGCAGAAGTCCTCATCGGCCCAGGCGGCGGTGGTGGTGGCCACCACGGAGGCGAAGGCCTCGTGGATCTCCACGAAGGTGAAGTCCGCCAAGCTCAGCCCGTTGCGGTGCAGCAGGCGCGGTACCGCGTAGGCACCGCCCATCAGCAGCCCGTCCTCGCCGTGGGCGAAGTCCACACTGGCCGTCTCGGCGTCGATCACGTGCGCCAGCACCGGCAGGCCGCGCTCGGCGGCCCACTCCGGTGTGCCGAGCAGCACCGCGGCGGCGCCGTCGGACAGCGGGGTGGAGTTGCCGGCGGTCATCGAGTCCTCGGCGGCGTGCTCACCCTTGGTGCCGAACACGGGCTTGAGGGTGGCGAGCTTGTCCGCGGAGGTGTCCGCGCGCAGTGACTGGTCGCGTACCAGGCCGCGGTAGGGGGTGATCAGGTCGTCGAAGAAGCCCTCCTCGTAGGCCTTGGCCAGGTTCTGGTGGGAGGCAAGTGCGATCGCGTCCTGGGCCTCCCGGGTGATCTTCCACTGGTGGGTGGTGATCGCCTGGTGCTCCCCCATGGACAGCCCGGTGCGCGGTTCGTTCACGTTCGGCGCCACCGGCGCCAGGTCGCTGGGGCGCAGTTGTCCCACGAGCTTGAGCCGCTGCGGCACCGTCTTGGCCCGCGACAGCCGCAGCAGTGTCTTGCGCAGGCGGTCGCTGACCACGATCGGGGCGTCGGACGTGGAGTCCACGCCCGCTGCGATGCCGGAGGTGATCTGACCCAGCGTGATCTTGTTCGCGATCGCGGCGACCGCCTCCACCGACGTGGCGCAGGCCCGCTGCAGGTCGAAGGCAGGGGTCTGGGGGGACAGGGCGGTGCCGAGCACCGCCTCCCGGGTGAGGTTGAAGTCGCGGGAGTGCTTGAGCACCGCGCCCCCGGCCACGTCGCCCAGACGTTCGCCCTGCAAGCGGTACCGGGCTACCAGCCCGTCCAGGGCGGCGGTGAGCATGTCCAGGTTCCCGGCGCTGGCGTAGGCGCCGCCGGCCTTGCCGAACGGGATGCGGTTGGCGCCGATGATCGCTGCGCGGTGATGGCCGACGTCGGGGGCCGCCTCGGCGCCGGAGCCGGCGCCCTGGGAGGTCGGCTTCTGGCCGCGGTTGCTGGTTCGGGGCTTGTCTGCCATGAGTTCCTCTGCGTGGTGGAGTGGACAGAGTCCGGAATGTGTCCGGTACCCACGGTACCTGATACTCTCGGTTGCGTGAGTGACGTCACTGTAACCACCTCTGCGGCCACCCCGCCAGCGGGCGACGGCCGTTCCACGCGCTGGAACAGCCATCGTGCCCGGCGCCATGACGACTTGTGCCGGTCGGCGCGCCGCGCGGTGCACCATCAGGGCCCGGATCTGTCGATGGATGAGATGGCCGGGGCCATGGGGACCTCCAAGTCCATCGTGTACCGCTACTTCAAGGACAAGGCGGGCCTGCAGGCCGCGGTCGGCGAGATGGTGCTGGCCGAGATGGCCCAGGCCTTCGGTGCGGCGGCGGAGGGTGGTGGCCCGCCCCGGGAACGGCTGCGGGCGATGATCGAGGTGTATGTGTCGATGCTCGCCAGTTCGCCGAACGTGTACCGGTTCGTCACCCGGATCGAGCAGGCCGGCACGATGTCCACCTTCATGGCTCAGGTGCAGCGCTACCTCGCCCGCCTGCTGCGCCAGGTCCTCGCCGAGGCCGGCTCCGACCTGCGGTTCGCAGTGCCGTGGGCGGCCGGGGTGGTGGGCTTCGTGCGCGGCACCGGGGAGCAGTGGCTCGCAGCGGATGCGGAGCAGCGGTTGGAGCCGCAGGTGCTCATCGATCTCGTCGCCGACTGGATCTGGCTCGGCACCGCCACCGTGCCCGGCGATCCGGCCGACACCAACGCCCCCTAACCCGACCCAGCCCGCCGTACCCTCGCCTACCGCCGCACCCGTTCACCGCCCGTTCAAGCCCCGACCCACCGCCCCGCACTGACCCAGACGCCCGGACCGGCGTTGACCCTATGGAGAATTCGATGCCCCGCTCTTCACGAACCAATGGAACCGGCCCCGAGGTGACCATCGATACCGCGGTGCTGGCGGATCTGCTGGATGGACGCTGGAAGACCCAGCGCCGCGCCATCCGGGACCTGTACGCCGACGAACGGTTCGCCCGCGTGCCCGGTCTGAGCATGGCCGAGCACCGCGAACGCATTCTGGACCAGTGCCGAGCGCTGGTGGACATCGGCATGCCCCGGCGCGGTTTTCCGGGGGCGGACGGAAGTCAGCCGCTGCCGGGGGGCAATGTGGCCGGTTTCGAGGAACTGGCCGTGCACGACCCGTCGTTGCAGATCAAGGCCGGGGTGCAGTGGGGACTGTTCGGCTCCGCGGTGCTGCACCTGGGTACCGAGTACCACCACAACACGTTCCTGTCGGGGATCGTGGAGTTGGAGGTGCCGGGGTGCTTCGCGATGACCGAGACCGGGCACGGCTCCGACGTCGCCGCGATCAGCACCACGGCCACCTACGACGAGCAGGCGGAGGAGTTCATCATCCACACCCCGTTCGAGGCGGCGTGGAAGAACTACATCGGCAACGCCGCCCTGCACGGGGTGGCCGGCGTGGTGTTCGCACAATTGATCACCCAGGGCGTCAATCACGGTGTGCACGCCTTCTACGTCCCGTTGCGCACCCGGAACGAGGACGGATCCGCCGGGGAGTTCCTGCCCGGGGTGCGCGGCCGGGACAACGGGCACAAGGGCGGTCTGCTGGGGGTGGACAACGGCATGCTGGCCTTTGACCAGGTGCGCGTTCCGCGCCGGAACCTGTTGAACCGGTACGGCGATGTCGCCGCCGACGGAACCTACACCTCCTCCGTCAGCAGTCCCGGCCGGCGGTTCTTTACCATGCTCGGCACCCTGGTGCAGGGGCGGGTCTCGCTGGGCGGTTCGGCGCTGACGGCGGCAAAGATGTCCTTGGCGACCGCGGTGCGGTACGGCAACCAGCGCCGGCAGTTCACCGGGCCGGATGAGCACGATGAAGTGGTGCTCATGGACTACCAGCGCCACCAGCGCCGGCTACTGCCACGACTGGCGAAGGTCTACGCCGCCCAGTTCATGCACCACCAGCTCTCCGACCGGTACCACGGGGTCTTCTCCGGCGCACACGACACCGACGCCGACCGGCAGGATCTGGAGACCCTGGCCGCGGCCTCCAAGCCCTTGGCCACCTGGCTGGCCCTGGACGTGATCCAGACCAGCAGGGAGGCCTGCGGCGGCGCCGGGTACATGGCGGAGAACCGATTCACCGGGCTGCACGCGGATTTCGATGTCTACGTGACATTCGAGGGCGACAACAACGTGCTGCTGCAACTGGTGGGTAAGCGCCTGCTCACCGACTTCGGCCGGGAGATGGCCAAGATGGATGTGGCCGGTGCGGTGCGGTACGTGGCCGATCAGGCTGCGGACATGACCTTGCACCGCACGCCGCTGCGCCGGGTGCAACAGTCCATCCGGGACTGGGGTTCCAAGGCGCGGTCGGCCACCGAACTGCGCGACCCCGATATGCAGCGGGAACTGCTGGAGGATCGCGTGGAGTCACTCGTGGAGCGGGTGGCGATGGAATTGAAGGATACCCGTGAGGCCGATGCGGCCACCGCGTTCGAACTGTTCAACGCGCACCAGGACGAACTGATCCAGGCCGCCCGTGCCCACGGTGAACTCCTGCAGTGGGAGGCGTTCACCGAGGCGTTGGCCGGAATCACCGACCCCGGCGCGAAGAAGGTGCTGACCTGG
Source organism: Pseudactinotalea sp. Z1748 (assembly GCF_049725185.1). Taxonomy (NCBI): domain Bacteria; kingdom Bacillati; phylum Actinomycetota; class Actinomycetes; order Micrococcales; family Cellulomonadaceae; genus Pseudactinotalea; species Pseudactinotalea sp. Z1748. Next base: position 51,001 of record NZ_JBMPQB010000001.1, read on the forward strand.
CTGCGTGATCTGTTCGGTCTGACCCTGATCGAGGAGAATCTGGACTGGTACCTGCTCAACGGACGCATCTCCACCCAACGGGCCCGCACCGTGACCTCCTACATCAACCGGCTGCTACCGCGGCTGCGCGCCCATGCGGGCGACCTGGTGGAGGCGTTCGGGTACAGCCCGGAGATGATCGGAGCCCCGATCGGAACCGATGCCGAGGGCAGGCGTCAGGACGAGGCACGTGACTACTACCGCGCCCAGCGGGCCCGTGGCTCCGAGCCCACACCGGAGAAGCACCTGCCCCGTGGATCGGTCACCGACAAGGAACTGACCACCGCTTGAGGGACGCGCTCGAAACCTGATCCACAGATCGTCCACAGCCTGTTCCGCAAGGCTGTCTGGCTGCACGCAAGTGCCGTGGTCGTCGGGGGTCTGCCCTGCTGCCACGCAGTCCGAGCGCCAGAGGAGATATCGATGACGACGTCCGATTACCAGTCTGCGGCGAACCAGCCCGAGCAGGGTGTATCCCAGCACGGTGTCCCGCCCCAAGCAATACCCCAGCACGAGCACCCGGAACGGGGCGGGCCCCAGTATGGTGGGCCCGGGCGGGGCCAGCCGCAGTACGGGGCGCCCCAGGGCGGGCCGCAGTACGGCGCTGCGCCGCAGGCGGGCGGGCAGGTGGGCGCCGGCGTCGAGAGCCTCGATCCGAAGGTCGGCGGTCTGCTCGCCTACTTCACCTGGATCGGGGGGCTGATCATGTACCTGACCCAGCGTCACCGCGAGGTCAGGTTCCACGCTGCTCAGTCGATCCTGTTCAACATCGTGGTCTTCGCGGCCTGGGTGGCGCTGTGGATCGTGGAGTTCGCGCTGACGATGATCTTCAGCCCCTTCGGGCTGGTGACTCTCGTGCTCTTCCCGCTCCTGGGCCTGGCCGTGCTGGCGGTATGGATCCTGCTGGCGATCCGGGGCTACAACCTGGTGCACTTCAAACTTCCGATCATCGGTGCCATGGCCGAGAAGTGGGCGGACAAGTAGACCCATCCGAGGCGGTGGCCGCCTCCCCCCTGACGGGCCGGCGGCCACCGGGCCCCAACGTCCAGTCCCCGGCGAATTAGGTTAGGGTTGCCTTATCTAAATCCCCGGATGATTGGACGTGTTCTGTGGCGCGCGTGCGACGCCTGACCTACGCCGAGGTTGTGCACAAGGAGCAACTGACCCCCTCGATGCTTCGGGTGGTCCTCAGTGCTCCGGGTGGTGGGGCCCTGCCGATCGAGTACCCCGGCTACACCGATACCTACATCAAGTTGGTGTTGCCCCGGCCCGGATCCGGACTGGTCTCACCGTTCCACCCCGATGAGGTCAAGGAGGGCCTGGAGCCCGCGCTGTGGCCCGTGATGCGCACCTACACCGTCCGCCATTGGGATGCCGGGCGCGGCCACATGACCGTTGATGTGGTGGTGCACGGCGACAAGGGGATCGCCGGGCCCTGGTCCGAGCAGGTCCAACCCGGGGACCAGGTGCAGTTCTTCGGGCCCGGCGGCGATTACCGGCCCGACCCCCACGCCGACTGGCACCTGCTCGTCGGCGATGAGAGCGCGCTGCCGGCAATCGCCGCTGCGAGTGAAGCGCTACCGACCGACGCCCGTGGCTACGCAGTCATCGAGGTGGCCAACGCCGCCGAGGAACAGCGGCTCACGGTCCCCGATGGAGTGCAGGTGCGCTGGATCCACCGGGACACCTCTGCCCGGGCACCGGGGATCGAGTTGTGCGAGGTGGTGCGGTCCCTGGACTTCCCGGCCGGGCGGGTGCACGCGTTCGTGCACGGCGATGCCACGTTCGTGCGGGAGATCCGCTCCTACCTGCGGTTCGAGAGGCATGTGCCCAAGGAGGACCTGTCCGCCTCGGGATACTGGCGCCGCGGACTGGACGACGAGGCCTGGCGGGCCGCCAAGGCGGAGTGGAAGGCCGCGGTCGAGGCCGATGAGGCAGCCCACGCGGGGGTCGGCGTCGCGTGACCCGGCATCGACTGGCCAGGTGAGGGGCACTACCAGCGGTTGCTGGTGAATTCGGCCCACCCGACCAGGCCGTCGAGGCGATGGCGGCCCCCGTCGTCGTCGGCCGCCCATCCGTGCCAGGTGCCGCACACGCCGGTGGTGGTGGTCGCCACGATGCCCAGGTTGGTCGAGACAGACCCGTGGTGGAAGGGTTCCAGTGTCGCCTCGACCCGGTCTCCCTCGATCATCCACGTGCCGGTGGGGGAGTCGGCATCGAAGGTCCAGACCGTCTCCTCGGGCAGGTAGTGCACGCGGGAGTCGATGATCAGTGCGTTCTCGGTTGAGCCGGTGCCCTCGGTCCACAACCCGCCCAGGTGCAACCCAGTGCGGACCCCCGCGACCGCGCCGGAGGCAACTGCGCTGGTGTAAATGGTGGAGTAGGGCCAGCGGCCGCGGCCGTGATCGACATTGGCCCAGGCGTCAGGGCCGACGGTGGTATCGGCGTCATCGATCTCGAGCCGGCCGCTGACTGGCAGCGCCGAGGACTTCAGCGTGTACTGGAACTGCCGATCGCTCCACGGGATCACCACCCCCAGGGATTCCGGCGGAATGGGCACGTGCAGGTCCAGCCGCACCCGGGGAGTTTTCGCCCGTAGCCGGGTGTTGCCGTCCTCGGTGTCCACCGCGATCGCCAGGTCCCGGGTGAGTGCGCGCACCGGTCCGCCGAAGGCGGTTTCGGGCAGTTCCACGTGGCGGGCCAGCGGTACGATCGCCGACTCCTCGATCACCGTGCCGTCGCTGCGGTCCAGGATCCAGACCTGGTGGGCGGCGGCGTAGTTCAGGGAGTTCACCGTCAGGGCGATGAGGTGGTCGGGGGTGTTGATGCCCCAGTGCTCGCGCCGCTTGGTGCGGCTCCAGGTGGCCGCCCGTGAACTCAGTGGCACGGTGCGCAGGTTCGCCCGGTGCAGCGCGCGCCGGCTCCACCCCAGGGCGGCAGGGTTGAGCGCGCCTGAGGGAAGGCACAGGTCCACCGGGCGGACGATCTCGGGCAGCACGGGCCCATCATCGCGCCCTTTGTGCCCGGGCCGCACGCTGCGCGCCCTGATTCGTCCTTGTGCGCCTATGCGCACGCCCGACCGCACGCCTGCGCGCACGCCCGGCCGCACGCCTGCGCGCACGCCCGGCCGCACGCCTGCGCGCACGCCCGGCCGCACGCCTGCGCGCACGCCCGGCCGCACGCCTGCGCGCACGCCCGGCCGCACGCCTGCGCGACCCTGTTCCCGCGCTACGGGGTGGGGCGGGTTCCCGCGCTACGGGGTGGGGCGGCGCCAGACCGAGACGTGCGAGGTGGCTTCGGAGGTGAAGGGCGCGCGGTGGAAGTCGGCCACGCGCTCGACCAGTTCCATGCCGGCCAGGCGGGCCATCAGATCCAACTCGGCGGGCCAGGCGTAGCGATGCTCGCTGGGACCGTAACGATACCTGCCGTCGTCACCTCGGGTGAAGTGATGAGACGTCATCCGTTGGGATAGCGGGTCGATGGTGTCCAGCCCTACGTGCCGCTCGGTCACCTCGAACGGCACCGCAGCCGCGCCCGGCGGCAGCCACCGCAGCGGTGGGACGCCCAGTTCGATCACGAAGTGACCGCCCGGGACCAGATGCGCCGCGGCGTTGCGGAAACAGTCCACCTGCGCCTCCTGGGTGAGCAGGTTGGAGATGGTGTTGTAGACCAGGTACACCAGGTCGAACTCCCCGGGCACCCGGGTGGTGGACATGTCCCCGACGGTCACCGGAATGTCCTGATCGGAGGCCTTGGTGCGCAACCGGGCGATCATCGGCTCGGAGGTGTCGATGCCGTGCACCTCGACTCCCCGCCGCCACAGCGGGACCGCCACCCGTCCGGTGCCGATGGCGAACTCCAGGGCCCTCCCGCCGCCGGCCCGGCCGGCCAACTCGGCCAGGAAGCCCACGGTGGGATCGAGCACCTCGGCGGAGAACATCGGTGCGTCCGGGTGGTCGTACCCGGCGGCCGCCGCTTCGGTCCAGTACTGGCTGCGCATCATGACGGAGCATGCCAGGGCGGCCGGTCGTCGTCGACCGTTTTTCACCCGACCGCCCTGCCGAGGACAGGCTGAGGCGGGTGCGTGCCTCGAAGTGACGCTGCGGCCGGGTCGCCCCGGGTACCGTGGCCCGGTGAACACCACCGCCACCGCCCCCCTTGAGACGGCCTCGGCATGGCAGCGCCTGGCCGGCGTGGCGGTGCACCTGTTCACCGCTATCGGCGCGCTGCTCGCCTTCGCCATGGTGCACTTCGCCTACGCCGGGCAGGTCCAACTGGTGCTGTGGCTGTTCCTGGCCGCGATGGTGATCGACGGCACCGACGGGTTCATGGCCAGGCGACTACGGGTGGCCCAGGTGCTGCCCAGGTTCGACGGTGCCCTGCTGGACAATGTCGTGGACTTCCTCACCTACGCCTTCGCCCCGATGGTGCTGCTCTGGTCGGCCGGCTACCTGCCTGGTGGAGCCGCCGGCTGGGCGGTGGTGGCCGTGGTCCTGCTTGCCTCCTGCTACCAGTTCTGCCGCACCGACGCCAAGACGCCCGACCACTACTTCCGCGGCTTCCCCAGTTACTGGAACGTGGTGGCCTTCTACGTCGTGGTGCTCGACCTGGGCACGGCCGTGACGGCAGCGATCCTGGTCGCGCTCAGCGTCGCGGCGTTCATCCCGATCTGCTACCTCTACCCCTCCCGCACCCAGGTGCTGTGGCGGGTGACGATGGTGGCTACCGCGATCTGGCTGGGGTTGTACGCGCTGATCGTGGCGACCTACCCCGACCCGTCCGGTTGGGCGGTGCTGGCCTCGGTGGTCTACCTGGGCTACTACGCCGGGGTGAGCGTGGTGCTCACCGTGCTGCGTCGCCGATAACTGATTCCCGCCTGGCGGTTCAGGAGCCGGCTGCCGCTCCTCGGCGGTGCTGGCGACCCTTTCGCCCGACCGGACCGGGCGGGGCGTGGCGAGCGAGCGTTGCTGTTCGGCTATGCCCCGGAGCCCAGCGCCCCGCGGGCTCGGTTGTAGCAGGGCTGGTGGACGCCCTTGACGACGAAGGATAATCGGCACGTGGGCACATCGGCCTCGCTGCACTACGTACCGGTCGCCGCCCTGGCGCCGGGGGTACTCAGTGCCGTGGGCTACCACCATGCGGGGGTCGAACCCGGGCTCCACCTGGGGATCCCGGCGCCGTCGTTGACGTTCATCTTCTCCACCCGGGGACCCATCGAGGTCGGCGCGAGTGCGGGGCAGGCCACCGGGCCGGGCGCCGAGCGTGCGCAGGTGCTGATCAGCCGGCTGCACACCGACCCCGCCTACGTCGTCGAGCCCGGTGAGCAGGCCGGCATCCAGATGGCCGTGCATCCACTGGCGGCCCGCTCGCTGCTGGGCGTACCGGCCCGGGAACTGGACCGGCTCGCACTCGAAGGCAGCGACGTGCTCGGCCCGGGCGCCGCCCGGACGCTCCGACGCCTCCAGGACATGCCGCTGGGACCGCAGGCCTTCGCCGTCGTGGGCGATTACCTGCGCGAGCAGTTGCAGCAGCGCCGTGCCGAACGGGTGCGCCCGGAGGTGGGCGAAGCCTGGCGGTGGATGTCCCGTACCCGGGGCGCCGGTTCGATGCGCAACCTGGCCGCGCACGTGGCGCTCAGCCAGCGCCAACTGACCACACTCTTCCAGCGGGAGGTGGGCATGGCCCCCAAGGCGATCGCCCGGCTGATCCGGTTCACCCGGGCGCGGCGGATGGTGGTGCAACACGTGGCGCTCGCCGGTTCGATGACACTCGCGCACGTGGCGCACGCCTGCGGCTACGCCGATCAGTCCCACCTGGTGCGTGACTTCCAGCAGTACACCGGGACCAGTCCCACCCAGTGGCTGCGGCAGGAGCACCAATATGTCCAAGCCGGGGCACACGTGCGCGCGGCAGGCTGACCCCTATGAACACGACCGAAACCTCTGCTGAATCCACTACCTCGCCGGCCGAGTCCACCACCTCGCCGGCATCCCCGCCCGCCCCGAACGTGTGGCCGACCTTGAAATGCCACGACGCCCTCGGCCTCATCGACTTCCTGGTCACCACCTTCGGGTTCGAACGCACCGCGGTCTACGCCGACGGGCCCACTGTGCACCACGCCCAGTTGACCTGGCCCGAGGGCGGCGGCGTGATGCTCGGCAGCGTGATCGCCGGCACCGCCTGGCAGCGCGAACCGGGCACCGCCGGGATCTACCTGGTGACCGACCGCGTCGGGGAGATCCACCAGCGCTGCCAGGAAGCCGGCGCTTCGATCATCGAGCCCCTCACCGACACCGACTACGGTTCGCACACCTTCGCCGTCGCCGACCCGGAGGGCAACTACTGGTCCATCGGCACCTACCGCGGCGAACCCAGCGGGACCTGAGCCGGCACCGGACTCCTGACCGCACCCGCGGCCGATCCGCCAGGGGCGTCGAGTTCGAGTCCGGTGGCCGAGGTCGATGCTCCGAACACTCGACTTGAGCCGCGAGGCTCGAACTCGGACCGGACAAGGATGCCCGTGGACGCGGTGTCCGTACCGGGACCTACCGTGGGGGCATGAGGGAACAAGCCACAGCCGCGCTGCGCGAACTCGTCGGTCACCCCGAGTCCGACTTCCGGGAGGGCCAGTACGAGGCCATCGAGGCACTGGTCGATCGGCGCGAGCGGGTGCTGGTGGTCCAGCGCACCGGGTGGGGCAAGTCCGCGGTCTACTTCGTCGCCACCGCGCTGCGACGGGCCGCCGGTGCCGGGCCCACCGTGATCGTCTCCCCGCTGCTGGCGCTGATGCGCGACCAGATCGCCGCTGCCTCGCGCGCCGGGATCAACGCGGTGACCATCAACTCCGCCAATGCCACCGAATGGGGCCAGGTCCGCGAGCAACTGGATGCCGATGCCGTGGACGTGCTGTTGGTCAGCCCCGAACGGTTGAACAACCCGCGGTTCCGCACCGAGCAACTGCCTGAACTGACAAGGCGCTGCGGGCTGCTGGTGGTCGATGAGGCGCACTGCATCAGCGACTGGGGTCATGACTTCCGCCCCGACTACCGCCGCATCCGCACCATGCTCGCCGGCCTCCCGGCCGACACGCCGGTGCTGGCCACCACCGCCACCGCCAATGAGCGCGTGGTGACCGATGTGGTCGAGCAACTGGGCACCGGCGCCGATGGCGCGCCCCGGCAGGTCAGCACCGTTCGCGGTGCGCTGGCCCGGTCCTCCCTGCGGCTGGGCGTACTCACCCTGGAGGGCCCGGCGCAGCGAGTGGCGTGGTTGGCCGCGCACCTGGATGACCTGCCCGGCAGCGGCATCATCTACGCCCTGACCGTGTCGGCCGCGCAGGATCTGACCGAGACCCTGCGTGCGGCCGGGCACCAGGTGCGCCCCTACACCGGCCGGACCGACCCGGCCGAACGGGAGGAGTTGGAGCAGGCGTTGCGGGGCAACCAGGTCAAGGCTCTGGTCGCCACCAGTGCTCTGGGCATGGGTTTCGACAAACCGGATCTGGGGTTCGTGGTGCACCTGGGCGCACCCAGTTCACCGGTGGCCTACTACCAGCAGGTGGGGCGGGCCGGGCGGGCCACCGAACGTGCCGAGGTGTTGCTGCTCCCCGGGGCCGAGGACCGCGACATCTGGGCCTACTTCGCCTCCGCCGCGATGCCCCGCCAGGCCCAGGCCGATGCGGTGCTGGCCGAACTGGGGCGTGCCTCGGGCCCGATGTCCACCGTGGCGCTGGAGACCTTGGTGGATGTGCGCCGGACCCGGCTGGAACTACTGCTGAAGGTCCTCGATGTGGAGGGTGCCGTGGAGCGGGTCCCCGGTGGCTGGGCCGCCACCGGGCAGCCCTGGACCTATGACGCGCAGCGCTATGAGCGCGTGGCCCAGGCCCGTGAGCGCGAACAGGGCCTGATGGTGGAGTATCTGGCCGGTAACTACTGCCGGATGGAGTTCCTGCAGCGATCACTCGATGATGCGACTGCGGCCCCGTGCGGCAGGTGTGACGTATGCGTCGGCCCCTGGTACCCCGTCGAGGTGCCGGCAGAAGCCGTGCAGGCTGCCACCGGGCAGTTGGCCCGGGCGGGGGTGCCGATCGAACCGCGGGCGCAGTGGCCCTCCGGGATGGGCCGCCTCGGCGTGGACGTCAAGGGCAGGATCGACCCGGGCGAGACGATGCAGCGCGGGCGCGTCGTGGCGCGGTTGTCGGACCTCGGCTGGGGGCAGCGGCTGCGGGAGGTACTGCAGGCCGACGACGGCGCAGCCCCTGACAGCGTACTGGCGGCAGTGGTGCAGGTGCTCGCCGAGTGGGACTGGGACCGGCGACCGGCCGGTGTGGTGGTGATGCCTTCACGCACCCGTCCGGCGCTGATCGACTCGGTGGCCCGGCATATCGGCGACCGGGGGCGGTTGCCGGTCCTGGGCACCCTGGAGTTGGTCGACGGCGGTCCTGCCGGCGGGCCCGGCGGCAACAGCGCCTTCCGGCTCGCGGGGGTCTGGGGCCGGTTCGGTGTCGGGGCTGATCTGCGCGCGCGCCTGGCAGACCTGCACGGACCGGTGCTGCTGGTGGACGACCTGGTCGACTCCCGCTGGACCGTGACGGTGGCGTCCCGCGAACTGCGCCTGGCCGGGGCGGAGGCGGTGCTGCCACTGGCGCTCGCCGCCCAAGGCTGACGCCGCCGGGCCGGTCCCGCACGCGTCCGCACCCCGCCGCCCGGCCCACACCCCGCCGCCCGGCCCACACCCCGCCGGCCCCCACCGCGCCGCCCGGTCCGCACCCCGCCTGCGCCACTGCACCGCTCGGTCCGCACCGGGCCACCTGGTCCGCACCGGGGACGAGCCCTACGGCCCAGGACGAGTCTGGTGAGGCTCGCTTTCGGCCGAAGCGCTCGCCGTCGGTCCGCTGGCGTGCAGTGGCAGTTTCATCCCGACGTGTGAGGCGACGAAACCGAGGCGCTCATAGAAGCGCACAGCATCGGTGCGGCTGCGGTCGGAGGTGAGTTGCATCAATGTGGCTCCCCTGTCGGCGGCGTAGGTGGCCATCCACCGGAAGAAGGCCTCACCGAGTCCCGCACCGCGGTAGTCCGCAGCCACGCGTACCGCCTCCACCTGGGCGCGGAGTGCACCACCACGGGAGAGCCCCGGAATGAACGTCAACTGGGCGGTCGCGGCCATCTCGCCTCCCGCCCGGGCGACCACCAGGACCTGGTTCGGGTCGGCGTCGATCGCCTCGAACGCCTCGGTGTAGCGGGGGTCGGTGCCGGCATGCTCGCGGCCCTGGCCGAGCACATCGTCGGCCAGCAGCGCCACGATGGCCGGCACGTCGGCCGCGGCAGCGCGGGTGAGGATGACCTCTTGGCCGCCGACGGCGAGGGAACCCAGGTGGGGCTGCGGTTGCTCGGGCGTGATCTGATCATTGGTCATCGAAGGGGTGCTCCTGATGGTGGCGCGCTGCCGGGGTGCGCGGGTTGTGGGGTGCGGTCGGGGTGCGCGGGTTGTGGGGTGCGGTCGGGGTGCGCGGGTGGTGGCGCGCTGCCGGGGTGCGCGGGTTGTGGGGTGCGGTCGGGGTGCGCGGGAGCCTGCGTGAGCGCCTCGATCACGTCGGCCACGCCGTCGTCGATGTTGGTGCCGGTGACCTGATCGGCCACGGCCAGGGTTTCCGGTGCGGCATCGGCCATCGCCACCCCGTGGCCGGCCCACGCGAGCATCTCGGCATCATTGGGGGCATCGCCGAAGGCGAGGACCTCATCCGGTGCGATACCCAGGTGGGTGCACAGCCGGGCCAAGCCCCAGGCCTTCGTGACGCCCTCGGCGAGCACCTCTACGAACGGTGCGCCGGAGTGGGTGACTTCGAAACCGGACAGACCCAGGCCGCGGATGGTGGCGACCAGTTCGTCATTGTCGGTGCCCGGATGGCGCACGATGAACTTCAGGCTGGGCTGGTCCAGCACCTGGTCCACCGTGTGCGCGCCCATCGAGTCCGGGTCGCGCTTGTGGTCGTTGAAATCAGCTAGATCCGCGTACCCCTCCTGGGCGACGAACGTCTCACCGCCCTCACGCACACTGACGAACACCGCCTCGGGCAGACGCTGCAGGAGCGCTTCGGCGAGTTGCCGCTGGGCGGGGACGGAGAGTTGGGCTTCGAACAGGCGCTCCCCGGTACCCAGATGCAACCCGAGCGCCCCGTTCCCGCACAACGCCCACCCGTCGAACCCTGCCTGCTCGGCGATCAGACGAAGACCGACGGGCTGGCGAGCCGTCACCGGGACCACCCCGATCCCTGCGGCCCGGGCAGCGTCCAGAGCGCTGCGGGTGCGGGCAGTGACCTGCTGCTGGGGATCGAGCAGGGTGCCGTCCAGATCGGTGGCGATCAAGCGGATGGTCACCCGGACACCTTATCCAGGCGCCCGGGCTGCAGGGCGAGAGTGATACGCGCTTCAACCGTCACTGGTGCCTGGTTGCCTTCGTCGGTGCGGAACCTGGCGTGGATGATCACCACCATCGACGTCGACTTCGAACTCCTCGAGGCACCCGCCGGACTGGCCAGGGCGCTCAAGGGTTGGCGCTGCGATGTCCCCGGGCGCTGGCCCGATGAGGACCGGCCGGTCACGCAACGGGCTGAGGGCCCGGCGGTTCAGAACGAGGCGGACCAAGCGACCTCGGGCTCGATCAGGAACACGATCCTGTTGCTGCGCTCCGGATAAGCAGCCCCGGTGTACTTGCGGGCGATTCGGTCGATGATCGGCCAGGCCCGCTCGTCGTCGATCCGCTCGGCCACCCGCCCCCGGATACTGGCCATCTGATAGGGGTTCTCCTGCGGGGTCAGCGATAACGCCACGCGGGGATCGCGCCGGATGTTGCGATCCTTGATCGAGTCGGGGATGGTCAGGACCGCGAGCCGCTCGTCCTCCAGGCCCACCCACAGCGGGACGCTGGTGGGTCGGCCATCGGGCATCACCGTGGCGAAATGAGCGAGGTTCGGCGCCTCCAGGAGGGCGCGAACCTGCTGCGGCAGGGCGTGCGTCATGAGGCAACTTCCGGTGTCAGTTCGGCGAGGACGTCGAGACGACCGCCATAGCGGAGTTCGGGCCAGTCCCGGAGCAGATCGGCGGCGGCGTCGAAGGAGTCCACCTGCAGCACCGAGATCCCGAACAGATCGCCGTCGTACTCGGCGCCCCCATCCAGGCTGACATCGTCATGGTCGGGGGTGCCGTCGTCCCGGCTGAAGGTGCGGCCGCCGCCGAGCACGATCGTCTGCTCGTGTTCGGGGCGGGCCCGGAGGCGCCCCACCCACTCCCACAGCGCGCGCTCGTTGGCCTCGGCCTCCTGCTCGGGGACCTGTCCTGCTCGGTACTGGACGACGACTCGCATGGCACCTCCGATTCGTGGGCTGCATCACTTGTTCATTGCAAGTGAGACTGAAGGTAGTAGCATCACTTGCAGAACGCAAGTGTGCGCAGTTGGGGTGTCACACCGGTGCTGTGGAGGTGTCGCAATGGCTGAGAAACGATCCGGTTGCCCGATCAATATGACCGTGGAACTGCTCGGGGATCGGTGGAGTTTGCTGGTGATCCGCGACGTGATGTTCGCCGACCGGCACACATTCGCCGAGTTGCACGCCGGGTCCCAGGAGGGCATCGCCACCAACATCCTCAGCGACCGGCTCAAGCGCCTCGTGGCCGCGGGGGTGTTGCGGCGGACGTCGGTGCCCGGCAGCCGGAACCGGGTGCGGTACGACCTGACCGAGCGCGGCATCGACCTGGTCCCGGTGCTGACTTCGATCGGCGGGTGGGGGGCACGGTACCTGGACGCCGACGAGTCCCTGTGCCAGGTGGTGCAGGACCTGCAGGCCGGTGGGCCCGACGCCCAGGAGAACGTGCAGCAGCACCTGCGCGAACGCGACCTGACACCCGCCTGACGCGCGCGCCGCTGTGTCAAGGATCAACTGTGAGGAGATTGACCATGCCCAACTACGGCCACGCCGTGCAGTTCGGCGTCTTGCTGGACGCAGGTGTCGGTGCAGGTGCGTCTGAAGCGGCCGACCTGGCCGTGCGCGCGGAACTGGCCGGCCTGGATCTGGCAGTCCTTGCCGAGGGCTCGGGCGAGCCTGCGGCTGGTGGCGTGACCGACGCGGCGGACGACGACGCGAGCCCAGTAAACCCGGCAGGTACCCCGGGCGACGACGCAGCCCCGGTTGGGGCGGGCCCGGACCCATGGACGCTGGCCGCCTGGGCAGCCGCGCAGACCGAGCGGATCACCTTGGCCATCGCCGGTCTGTCGTTCACGCACCGCCCTCCGTCGGTGCTGGCCCGCGCAGCCGGTAGTTTGAGCCTGCTCGCCGGCGATCGGGTGGCGCTGGCGCTCGACGTTGCTGACGACGCGGCTGCGGACCCATCAACCACGGACGCCGCGCCCGCTGACGCAAGAACCGCTGACGCCACAGCCACCTTCGCGGCACCCGCGGACGCACCGCTGACCGACGCGATCGCGGTTCTGCGCGTGATGGCGGACACCAGCACCGATGCGGCAACCTACCCCGGCCGTCACCACCGCATCTCCGACGCACAGCCCGGTCCCGCGCTGGCTCGGGAGGTGCCGTTATGGCTGACCGGATCCGATGAGCGGGCCGCTCGGCTCGCCGGCGCCATCGGCGATGGGATCCTGCTCGACCTCGACGCCGCCGGCGGGCCGGCCGGGCTGGCGCATCTGAACACCATCATCGATGAGGCGGCCGGAAACCACGACCGGGACCCGCGTGAGATCCGCCGGCTGGTGGTGTTCTCCGCGTCGACCGGGCAGCCTGCCGCAGGTGAGTTGGTGCGCCTCATCGTCGACCACGGGGTGAGCGGCTTGCTGCTCCGGGCGGGTGGCGCGCCGTCGTCCGCTGCCGTGGCAACCGATAGCGATGGGTTGGAACGCTTCGCCACCGACACCGTGCCGCGAGTGCGCACAGCCGTCGCCGACGTTTTGCCGGACCTGGGCTCCCGCAGGATCCGACGCGCCAGCGTGCGCGCCAAGCGACACCCGGGCATCGACTACGAGGGCGTGCCAGAGTCACTGGTGCACACCGCCGTCGAACCGGGCGATGCCGCCTACGGACGGCTGAAGTCGAACTACATGCGCGGCGGCAGCCCGGGCCTGATCCTGCGCCCGGAGACCATCGAGCAGGTGAGCGACGCCGTGGCCTACGCCCGGCGCAACCCGCACCTGGAACTGGGTCTCCGCAGCGGCGGGCACGGCATCTCGGGGCGGTCCACGAACAACGGCGGCCTGGTGCTCGATGTGGGACGGATGAACTCGGTCGAGGTGGTCGATGAGGCCAGCAGACTGGTGCGCCTGGGACCTGGCGCCCGGTGGCGGGATGTGGCCAGCGCGCTGCAACCCTATGGCTGGTCGATCGGTTCCGGTGACTACGGCGGCGTGGGCGTGGGCGGGCTGGTCACCGCCGGCGGCCTGGGTTTCCTCTCCCGCCACCACGGCCTGACGATCGACAACCTACGCGCGGCGGATCTGACCGTGGCCGACGGCACCCGCCTCCGGGCGAGCGAGGAGGAGAACCCCGAGGTGTTCTGGGCCGTGCGCGGTGCCGGGGCCAATCTCGGCATCGTCACCTCGGTGGAGATCACCGCCTCGCCGGTCGATCAGGTCGGCTGGGCCCAGTTGGGCTTTGCCGCGGGTGACGTGGCGCAGTTCCTGCAGGCTTTCGCCGACGCGGCCACCAGCGCCCCACGGCAGACCACCGCGTTCCTCCTCATGGGCCCGCCCCGGGGCGGCAGCGCCACCGCGCAGGTGATGGCGATGGTCGACTCCGACGACCCCGATGTGGTGATCGAACACCTGCAACCCTTCGCCCAGATCCCCACCATGATCCAGCAGCAGGTCGTCATCGCCCCCTATGCCGCGGTGATGAACATGTTCCCCGAGGCGCCCCACCAGGGCCGCGGCGAACCGGTGTCCAGGTCCGGGCTGCTGAACCAGGTCACTCCTGAGTTCACCAAGGCTGCCGCACGGTTGCTGGACTCCGGCACGATCGGCTGGTTCCAGTTGCGCACCATGGGTGGTGCGATCGGGGACGTGCCCGCTGAGGCCACGGCGTTCGTACACCGGGACGCCGTGATGCATCTGACCGTGATGGGCAGCAACGCCCAACGGGTGGATAGGCACTGGGAGGACCTGCGCGAGCACCTGTCGGGGTTGTACCTCAGTTTCGAAACCGACCGGAGCCCGCAGCGACTGGTGGACGCGTTCGGGGACCAGGGGCTGGCCAGGCTGCGTCGGTTGAAGGCGGAACTGGATCCCCACCAAGTGTTCCGAGACAACTTCGCGATCCCACCCGCTCACGCGGTCCCACCCGCTGACGCGGTCCCACCCGCTCACGCGGTCCCACCCGCTGACGCGGTCCCACCCGCTCACGCGGTCCCACCCGCTCACGCAACCCCCACCAATCACCCCCATCGACCAGGAGGCGCTCATGACTGATTACGGCCACGACCTACTCTTCGGCACCTTCGTCACTCCCACGAACTCACCGCCCCAGCATCCGGTGGAGCAAGCGATCGTGGCCGACCGCGCGGGGTTGGACCTGGTGAGTTTCCAGGACCACCCCTACCAGGGTCGATTCCACGACACCTCCACGCTGCTCGCCTACGCGGCGGCCAAGACCGAACGGGTGCGGCTGACGGCGAACGTGACGAACCTGCCGCTGCGTCCGCCGGCGGTCCTGGCCCGGGCAATCGCGACCCTGGACCAACTCTCCGGTGGCCGGATCGAACTGGGTCTGGGTGCCGGCGGGTTCTGGGACGCGATCGAGGCCATGGGCGGCCCACGACGAAGCCCAGGGGAGTCCATCGAGGCCCTGGAGGAGGCCATCGAGATCATCCGCGGCATCTGGAACACCTCCGAACGCGGGCGTTTCGTGGTCGAGGGCAAGCACTACCAGGTCGATGGCGCCAAGCGTGGCCCCGCCCCCGCCCATGACGTGGGCATCTGGATCGGGGCGTACGGCCCACGGATCCTGCGGATGACCGGCCGGGTGGCCGACGGATGGATCCCCTCGTGGCAATACCTCAAGAACGGCACCGATGATCTGGTCCGGATGAACGAGAACATCGACGACGGCGCCGCCGCAGCCGGGCGCGAACCGGCAGCGGTCCGGAGGTTCTTGAACATCGGGGGCAGGTTCGCCACCCAGTCGGGCGGATTCCTGCAGGGTCCGCCGGATCAGTGGGCCAAGGAACTGGCCGAGATGACCCTGAGCCACGGCATTACCGGGTACTTCCTGGCTTCAGATGATTCGGCCACCACCGAGACGTTCGCTCACGAGGTTGCCCCGGCGGTACGGGAATTGGTGGCTGCGGAGCGCTGAGCCGCCCGCCTCCGCCGGTCCCCACCCGGCTCGCACGCGACCTCGTGTGCGTCCCGGGTCCCGGTGCACGTGCTACAGCGGCGGGGGATACAGACGCCGGAACTGCCCCGCGGGGGCGGCCGCGAATCTTTGCCGGACTGTCGATTTCTGCTGTCCTCGCGCGACATGATGGTGACGGCACCATCGCCGCCACCATCGAAAGGAACAATGATGAAGTACCTCGTGATGCTGATCGGCGACGGTGACGTGCCCGCGTGGGACACCTTGAGCCCGGAGGAGCAAGGCGCGTTGATGGGCAGGTTCGGCGAGTTCGACGAGGCGTGCGGCGCTCGCCAGGGCGTGGAAATCCTCGCCGGGGAGGCCCTCTCCGACGGCCAGTCCGACGCCACGGTGATGCGCACCCGAGCCGGTGCCGTCACGCTCACCGAGGGCCCCTATGCCGAGGCCCTGGAGGGCTTGGGCGGGTTCTACCTGATCGAGGCACCGGACCTGGACGTCCTGGTGGAACTGCTCGGCCACCTCCCACCGTATGACATCCAGATCTCACCGGTCGTGGACCCGTACTGACCCGTGCCGCAGCGCGTCCTCGACGAACTCTGGCACAGCCATTGGGGCCTGCTGCTGGGCCACCTGATGGCGCGATTCAATCGCGCCGACCTCGTCGAGGACGCGCTCGCAGAGGCCTTCGCCCAGGCCGCCGCCCAGTGGCCCACAACCGGCGTGCCGCACAACCCGCCCGGGCGGCTCCGCACCGCCGCCCATCGCCGGGTGCTCGATGCCTTGCGGCATGAGCGCACCCTCCGGAGCAAAGCCCACCTGATAGCGGACGACGACGTGCAGCCGGCCCGGAGGATGCGGCCGCTCCGGGCGGGGTTACGTCGCCGGCCGGAGTCGCTTCGGGCGGCGATGAGCGCCTGCCGCTGCTGTTCATGGCTACCCACCCAGCACTGGCCGAGGAGGTCCGTCCGGCGCTCGCGCTCCGGTTCGTCCTTGGTGTGCCCACTGCCGACATCGCACGGTTGTTCCTGGTGCCGGCAGCCACGATGGCGGCACGGCTGACCCGCGCGAAGAAGCGCCTGGCCGGAAGCGGAATCCCGTTCTCGATCCCCGACCGAAACGCCTGGCCGGACCGGCTTGATGACGTGGCCCGGGCGATCTACCTGGCGTTCACCGCCGGATATGCGCCCGGAGGAGGCCACGACGTTGTCCGTGCGCAGCAGGCAGGGGAGGCGGTACGGCTCGCCGGTTTGGCTACTGACCTGATGCCCGGCCGTCCGGTGCTGGAAGCCCTGGTCGCGCTTCTGCGGTTCCAGCACGCCCGCCGCGATGCGCGGGTCAGTCCGGAGGGTGCTCTGGTGCGCCTGGCTGATCAGGACCGGTCCCGGTGGCGCGGTGCCGAGATCGCGGCGGGCTTGGACCGGCTCACCGCCCTGTCCCCGACCGATGGCCTCGCGGAAGAGTTGCGCTTGCAGGCCCTGATCGCGGCCTTCCACGCGACGGCCACCCGCGCTGCTGACACCGACTGGGCGGGAATCGTGCGCGCCTACACCCGTCTGGAGGCGCTCGCCGGATCACCGATCGTGCGGCTCAACCGTGCTGTCGCCGTGGGCGAGGCAGCGGGGGCGATGGCCGGACTTGCTATTCTGCGCGCCGCCGCCGACGAACTGCCCGGGCACCATCGTGTGGCGCTCGTGCGCGCCGAGTTGCTGCACCGCGGCGGACAGGCCGAGGCCGCTCGTCAGGCCTACCTTGAGGCGATCGACGCCTGTCCCGACGGCGCCGAGCGAGACCACACCCGCGCCCGGCTAGCCCTGGTGAGTTGAACATGATCTGCCACTGGGCGCGGGGATGCCGCTAGTGGCGCATGGTGAAGGTGTATGTCCCGGTGGATGTTCGGCGCTGATGGTACTTATGGTCGTGCGCCATTCGATGGTGGCGGTGGCATAGGGGGACGGCGTTGTCGAGGTCGGTGGGTCCGCCGTTCTCCCAGGGGGTGGCGTGGTGCAACTCGCACCAGGAGTAGGGCCGGGCGCATCCATCGGCCGCGCAGGTGGTGTGTCGAACCGTCAGGGCGGTGCGTTGGGTTTCGGTGAAGAGCCGGTTGCCGCGCCCGAGGTCCAGTGGTTGGGATTGACCGCCGAGGACGAGGGGTACTAGGCCGGAGTTGCAGGCGAGTTGGCGGGCGTGGGCGGCGGAGATCTTCTCCCCGGTGTCCAGTCCGGCGGCTGCGATGCGTCCGCGGAGGACTTGTTCGTCGAGGGTGATGATGATGGTGGCTGCGGTTTTGGGGCTGAGGTGGTCGGTGGGTAGGTGTTCGATGAGTTCTGCCAGGGCCAGGCCGTGGGCGTTGGCCCAGTCGGTGCGCCGGGCCTGGGCGACCCGGGCGGGGTCGGGAAGCCCGGACAGATCCTGCGCGCCGCTGCCGTGGGTGCTGCTGCCCTGAGCGCCGAGGCCGGTCGCGCCGGTATCGGTGCGGTGGGGGCCGGTGGTGTCCGTGCCGAACAGCGCCTGCCCCTGCCCACTTGCGTCGTGGCTGCCACCACCGCCGGCACCACCAGCGCCACCGCCGCCGGCACCAACGGGGCCGCCGGTACCGTTGGTGGTGCCGTGGTTGGTGCGCCGTGGTGCGGTCATGGTGTGGATGATCTTGCGTAGCAGGTGGCCGTGGAAGACCGGCAGGGTGAAGTGTCCGGTGACGGTGCCGTCGTGGTTGTCCCGGATGGTCAAGCGGGTGTGGGCGCGGGCTTGCTGCTCTTCATCGGCGATTTGGCCTTCTTCGTGGGTGTCGATGCTCTCCCGGTCCTTCTTCAGGGCTTCCAACTGTCGTCGGGCTCGCTGGCGCAGCACCGAGGGCGGCATCTGCTTGGCCTTGGCGACCAGGTCTTCTTCGACCCGGGCCGCCTCGGTGATGGTCAGCCCGTTGGGGAGCTTTTCGCCTGCGCCCACGATGATCTCGGCGTGGTCGGGGGAGATGTCCCCGGCATCGAGTGCTCGTTGGGTGGGGCCGCGCTGGCTCAGGCGGGTGGCGAGTTTGGTCTGGCGGCTGGTGTCCCGGCCGTCGTCGTTGGTGTGCTTGGCCGCCCAGGAGGCGGTATCGGCATGCCCGGACTTGCGCGCGGTGTTGGCCTTCTCCGCCGCGTTGAGGACTTTGAGTGTGTAGGCCCGCACCCGCGACTCGATCCGCTTCAGGTCCACCAGCAACTGGCTCTGCCCGGCAGCGCTGAGCCCGCCGGGGTCCAGCCGCGACAACCCATCCAGCGCGGCGTGCACCTCCTGGGTCGGGGAGATGTGCGGGAGCGGGTGCACTGCCATGAACGCACACTAGTTGATACAGACGTTCGAGTCAACAGTCTACTCCGATTCATGTCACATTGCACTGTTGAGTGATTATAGGTAGCGGTGGCTGCGTGCAGGTAATGGCGGTGGTGGCCTGTGGGCGGGTGCATACAGGGCGTGGCAAAGAGCGCTCGGGACCCGGCGCGCCCGTGGGAGACTCGAATCATGACCGGTTCGACGAATCCCCAGCCCTCCGACGCCGAGATCGACCAGCGCGCGCCGGCGCGCCCGCAGAGGGGTGTGCGATGACTCGGGTCGGCGCGATATTCAACCCGCACCACAATCCACCCGAGGCACTGCGAGGGGCGGTCGAGGTAGCCGAAGCCGCCGGCGTTCCCGAGCTCTGGCTCTGGGAGGACTGCTTCCGTGAGTCGGCCTACGCCTCGGTCGCCGCCGCCCTGGCGTGGACCGAGCGCCTGCGGATCGGCCTGGGGATCGCACCGATCCCGCTGCGCAACGTGGCGGTGACCGCGATGGAGATCGCAACCATCGAGCGGACCTTTCCCGGCCGGTTCTACCCCGGCCTGGGCCACGGTGTGCTGCCGTGGATGAAACAGGCCGGCGCGCACGCGGCCTCCCCACTGACGCTCATGCGCGAGTACATCACGGTGTTGCGGTCGTTGCTGGCGGGGGAGGAGGTGACCGTGGCCGGCCGCTACGTCACCCTCGACAAGGTGCGGCTCGAGTGGCCGTTGGAGGCCGCACCACCCGTCTACGCCGCAGGCGTGGGACCCAAGACGCTGGCACTGACCGGGGAGGTCGCCGACGGTGCGGTCCTCGTCTCCGGACTCTCCGTCGCCGAGGTGGGTGAGCGGGCCCGCCTGATTGCCGACGGGCGCACCGCCGCCGGACGTGACGGCGATGCGGTGGTGGTGGCCTACGTCGACACCGCCTTCGGCGACGGCGCCCGGGAGCGGGTTGCCGCCGCGCTGGGCGAGGCCGGCACCGACGACAACCGGGGCGTGTGGGGCGAGCCCGACGACGTGGCGGCGGCTGTGCGACGCTTCGCCGACGCCGGTGCCGACGCGGTCATCCTCTCGCCCGTGCAGGGTGAGCCCGATCCGCACGCGTTCCTCCGTGCTACCGGCGAGGTCGCCCGCCTCGTCGACTGACCGGAGCCAGCCGACTCACCGAGGCCGGCAGCCGGAGAGAGCGGGGCGGTGCGCTCGTGCGTTCCCCGCGGCTCTAGTCCGGGCGCAACTCCATCAGCGCGCCACCGTCGGTGGCGAGCCAGATCGCGCCATCGGGAGCCTCGGCCAGGGCGCGGATCCGATCGCCCATCTGCCACTCATCGACCTGCTCGGCGTTCTCGCGGTCCAACTCCACACGCACCAGGTTCTCCCCCGAGAGGCCGCCCAGCAGCGCGCTGTCGGCCCACCCGGTGAACAGGTCACCGGTGTAGATCATCAGGTTCCCGGGCGAGATCGCCGGCACCCAGTAGGCCTTCGGTGCCTCGAAACCGTCCCCCTCGGCGTGATCGGGGATCGCGGTGCCGTCGTAGTGCTCACCCATCGACACCTCCGGCCAGCCATAGTTGGCCCCCTCGCGGATCAGGTTCAGCTCATCGCCGCCTGCCGGCCCCATCTCCGAGGACCAGAGGTTGCCCTGAGCGTCCACGTCGATGCCCAGCGGGTTGCGGTGGCCGGTGGTCCAGAACTGCGCCGCGATGCCGCCGTCGTCGGCGAAGGGGTTGCCGGGGGCAGGATCACCCTCCAACGTCAGGCGCACGATGGTGCCGAGGTTGGTGCCCATGTCCTGGGCCGGTTGTAACTCCTGCCGGTCCCCGGAGGTGATGTAGAGCGAGTCGTCGAGGACGACCATCCGCAGCGCGAAGTGGCCGTTGCCGGACGCCGGATCCTGTTCCCAGATCACCTCGAGATCCTCAAGGGCGGCGCGGTCCGCGTCCAGGTGTGCCCGTCCGACCACCCCCTGGCTGCCGCCGTCGGCGGCCCGCACCCAACTGAGGTAGATGGTCTGGTCCTGCTCGAAGTCCGGGCCGGCGATGACGTCGTGCATGCCGCCTTGCCCTGCGGGGACAACCTCGGGCACGCCGCTGACCGGCCTGACCTCTCCGGAGGCCTGATCCCGTATCTGCACGGCGCCGGTGCGCTCGGTGATGAGCAGCAGGTCGGTGCCCGGCAGGAACTCCAGCGCCCACGGGTTCTCGAACTGCTCGTGCTCCACGGCCTCGAACTCCGCCACCGCTGCCTCGTCGTCGCGGGCATCCTCCGCCCCCGGTGACTCCTCGCCGTCGGACGGGTCCTCGTCGGCGGCCGGGTCCTCGTCGGCGTGCTCCTCAGTGGTCTGCGGCTCCGCAGTGGTGGCCGGATCCGCAGGCGTGTCCGGATCCCCCGCAGCGCACCCGGCGAGCAGCAGTGCCGCTCCCGTGGCCATGAGTGCGCAGCGCATACTTCTCGACGCTAACAGTGCCCGTTGTCACCGCAACAGAAGCCATGAGGCTCGGGCGAGCGCAGGTGCGCGGGTCGCCACCGTTGCTCAGCCCGGGTGTGGGTGGTCGGCGCTACCGTACCCGTATGGAGCACGCGCGCCCGGACAAGCACCTGACCGCCCGGACGCTGAACCGGGCGACCCTGGCCCGCCAGTTGCTGCTGCGCCGGGCGCCCCTGGACGTGGCCGAGGGAGTCCGCGCCATCACCGCGATCCAATCGCAATCGGCCCCCTCGCCCTACCTCGCCCTGTGGAACCGGTTGGCTGACTTCGACCCCGCGGATCTCGACGTCGCCTTCAGCTCGCACCGCATCGTCAAGGCCACGTTGATGCGCATTACGCTGCACGCGGTGCACGCCGAGGACTACCCGTTGCTGCACCGCGCGATGCAACCGACCTTGCGCGGGGCGCGGCTGGGCGATGCACGGTTCACCGGCGAGGGGCTCACCCCGCAGATGGCCGACGATGTCGCCGGTCGCCTGGGCGAGTTGCTCGCCGAGCCCCGCACCGGGGCGCAGGTGACCGCCGACCTCGCCCACCCGCAACTGTGGTGGGCGCTACGCCACTACGCCCCGATCGTGCACGCCCCTACCGGAGGGCCGTGGTCGTTCGGTGCCAGGCCGGCCTACGTGGCCAGCCCGCATCCGTCGTCGTCGGCCGATCCGGATGAGGCCGCCCAGCACCTGGTGCGCCGCTACCTGCAGTCCTTCGGTCCGGCGCGGGTGCATGACGTGGCCCGGTACGCGCTGATCCAGGTGACACGGGCGCGGCGGGTGGTCGAGACGATGAGGGATGAACTCATCGGGCGCCAGGGCCCGGACGGGGTGGAGTTGCTGGACGTGGAGGGCGCGCCACTGCCCGAGGAGGACACGCCCGCCCCGCCACGACTGCTGCCGATGTGGGACTCGGTGCTGCTGGCCTACGCCGACCGCTCACGCATCATCCCGCCCGAGTACCGCGGGCATGTGATCCGCCGCAACGGCGACACGCTGCCGGCTGTGCTGGTGGACGGGCAGGTGGCAGGGGTCTGGCGCGCCGTGGACGGTGCCGTGGAGGTCACCACCTTCCGCCCCCTGTCCGAGGCGGACTGGGCCGGCATCGAACAGGAGGCGGGTGCGCTCGCGGACTTCGTCGCCGAGCGCGATCCGGTGGTCTACGGCCGCTACCGGAACTGGTGGGCGAAACTGCCCGCGGAGCAGGTGCGGGTCTTCGGCGAGTGAGCCCGCGGGCGGGGTGTTCGCTCGCTGTGCCCGGTCAGTCCACGTCGCCGCGCCAGCTACCGGTGGCGGTGCCGCGCTTCTCGATGAACTCCTTGAACCGCTTCGCGTCGGCCTTGACCTGACGGTCGTCGGCCCCGACAGCAGCGCCGGCCTTCTCCTTGGCATCCTGCGGCTTCCACTCGAGCTGGATCATCACCCGGGTGGAGGTGTCGCTCAGTTTGTGGAACGTGACGACGCCGGCGTGGTAGGGCTCACTGTCCACCGTGCGCCAGGCGATCCGCTCGTCCGGGTGCTGCTCGGTGATCTCGGTGTCGAACTCCCGTGTGGTCCCACCCACGGTGACGACCCAGTGGTTCTTGGTGTCGGTGATCTGGGTGATCGAGTCGACCCCATCCATGAAGTGGGGGAAGTCCTCGAACTGGGTCCACTGGTTGTACGCGACAGAGACCGGTACGTCGACCTCGATGGACTCTTCGATGGTGCTCATCTCGTCCTCCTAGTTGTGTGCGGGGCTTCCTTTCATAACAACGCAGGAGGGGCCCCGCCACTTGGCGGACCGCTGGAGGTCACCAGATCCGCACCCGCTCCTCGGGTGGCAGGTAGAGGGCGTCCCCGGGTTGGACGTCGAAGGCCCGGGCGAAGGTGTCCAGGTTGCGTACCACGCCGTTGCAGCGGAACTCGTTGGGGGAGTGCGGGTCGATCGACAGCAGCCGGATGACTTCGGCATCGCGGGCCTTCTGCTGCCAGATCCGGCCCCAGGAGTAGAACACCCGCTGCAGCCCGGTCAGCCCGTTGATCACCGGTGCGTCGTCGAGACCGGAGCGGCCCGCCTTGCGCAACGCAATCTCATAGGCCTTGATCGCGATCGACAATCCGCCCAGGTCACCGATGTTCTCCCCGACCGTCAGGGCCCCGTTCACGTGGTGGGCGCCGTCCAGCTGCGCCGGGGAGAACTCGTCGTACTGGGAGATGAGGGCCCGGGTGCGCTTGTCGAACTCGGTGCGGTCCTGCTCCGTCCACCAGTTCCGCAGCCGGCCGGTGCCGTCGAACTTGCTGCCCTGGTCGTCGAATCCGTGCCCGATCTCATGGCCGATCACCGCGCCGATGCCGCCGTAGTTCCAGGCGACGTCGGCCTCGGGATCGAAGAACGGTGGCTGCAGGATCGCGGCCGGGAAGACGATCTCGTTCCTGGTCGGGTGGTAGTACGCGTTGACCATCTGCGGCGGCATGAACCACTCGTCGCGGTCGACCGGCTTGCCGAGCTTCGCCGTGTTGCGATCGGTTTCGAACCGCTGCGCGCGCCGCACGTTGCCGAGCAGGTCGGTCGGGTCGATCTCCAGCCGGTCGTAGTCGCGCCAGGAGTCCGGGTAGCCGATCTTCGGGGTGAACCCGTCCAGTTTCTCCAGGGCCCGCGCTTTGGTCTCCTCGCTCATCCAGTCCAACTCGGCGATGGACCGTCGGTAGGCCTCGATCAGGTTCGCGACCAGTTCCTGCATCGCAGCCTTGTGCGCGGGCGGGAAGTGACGCTCGACGTACACCTTGCCCACGGCCTCACCCATAGCGCCCTCGACCAGTGCCACGCCCCGCTTCCAGCGTTCGCGGAGCTCCTCGGCGCCGGTGAGGGTACGACCGTAGAAGTCGAAGTTCTCCTCCACGAAGGCGGCAGGCAGGTAGGGAGCCCGGCTGGAGACGACGTGCCACAGCAGCCACAGCCGCAGGGAACTGACATCGGTCTCCTCCCACACCGTGCCCAGGTGGGTGAGGTAGGACGGCATCCCGACGATGGTCTCGGCAAGGGCATCCTCGGGAAAGCCCAGGGCGGTCCGCCATGTCTCCCACGGGAAGCCGGGGGCGGACTCGACGATCTGGTCCCAGGTGCGCGGGTTGTTCAGTAGATGGGCTTCCCGCGTCTTGACCCGATCCCAGTGCCCGGCGGCCAGCCGTGTCTCCACGTCCATCACGCGCTGGGCGGCACCGGCGGCCTCCTCGGCGGTGACCAGCCCGGACAACTCCAGCATGGTGGCCACGTGCGCGACGTAGGCGCTGCGCACCGGTGCGTGGGTGTCCTCGCGGTAGTAGGACTCATCGGGCAGTCCCAGGCCGGCCTGCGACAGCATGACGATGTAGCGGTCCGGGTTGTTGAGGTCGGTGTCGATGCCCAGCCGGATCGCCCCGGTGATGCCGGTGGCCTTGAGTGCGCCCATCGCTGCCGCCAGTGCCTCGGAATCGGTGGCGGCGGTGAACAGTTCCAGGTCTGCCCGCAGCGGGGCGGTTCCGAGCGCCTCGATCCGTTCGGTGCTCATGAACGAGGAGTACAGCCCGCCGAACCGGGCGGCCGCACCGGAGGCGGTGTCCTCGTCGGTCGCCTCGCCGGCCTGCGTGTCTGCCGCCGCGGTGACGATCTCGCGCACGCGCGCCTCGGACAGGTCGCGCAGCACCATGAAGGCACCGTCGCGGGCGCGGTCGGCGGGGATCTCGTGCTCGCGGACATAGGTGCCGTTGATGAAGCCGTACAGGTCGTCCTGCGGTCGCACCGAGGTATCCATCGCGCGCTCGAACGGCGTGGTGGTGGCGGGGGTGTCGAACTGGTTTGTCGTCATGCCTGGACGATACGTGGAGTTGAGGGTTCGGCGACGCCGGATCAGGCCCGGTCACGCTGCTCGGGCAGGGGCAGATCGGTCAGCATCTTCATCAGCAACTCACGCAGTTTCGCGATTTCGGCCGGGTCCAGGCTCTCCCCGATCAGGCTCTCCACCGCCTGAGCGTCCTGCAGGGCTTCCAGCGACTCCCGGCCTTTCTGCGTCAAGGTGACCAGGCGTCGCCGCCGATCCGTCCGGTGTGGTTCCCGGGTGAGATAGCCGTGGCGTTCCAACCCCGGCAGCACGCGGCCCAGGGTTTGTTCGGTGACGTGCATCTGGGCGGCGATCTCACGCTGGGACAGCGGTCCGCGCACCAGCACGGCCAGCACCGGGACCGAGGCGTGCGTGAGGTGCCAGTGCGCGAGGTACTCATCCCACCGGCGCTCGACCCTGCGGGCCGCAGCGGACAGCAACCGCCCGGTGGGCCACGAATCGGGGGAGGGGTAGGCCGCGGTGTGCTCCGACGCGCCTGTCGGTACCGACTCCTGACCGCTCACGTTCCGATCACCTCTGTGCCGCTCACTCGCCTCACGTCTCGATCCTGGCTGGTCCCGGCCCGCCGGCGTCGTGGTGGGCTGGTGATGTGGGCGACGTCACGAAAAGGACGTGTCGCCATGACTTGCACGGTACCTGTCCAGGAAGGATATTACTAAGCATGCTTAGTAATCGCCCGGGGAGTGCCCGGCATCGGGGTAAAAGTACCCGCTCAGCGGTGCTGCGCGCACTCACTCTCGTCGTCGTCCTCGGCGCCTGGCTCGCCATCGGCGCCTTTGGCGGCATAGCCCAGGGCAACCTGTCCCAGGTCCAGGAGAACGACCAGGCCTCCTTCCTGCCGGAGTCCGCGGAGTCGACCCGCGCCGGCGAACTCGCTACCGAGTTCATCGACAACGAGACCCTCCCGGCGCTGCTCGTAGCGATCCCGGACGACGGCGGCGAGATCACCGGGGCGCAGACGGCCGCCGCCCAGGAACTGGCGGAGGCGATCCCGGAGCGGGAACTGCCCGGCGGGGCGGCCCTTGGTGACTACGTGGATGGACAGGTCGTCGTGGTGCCGGCCGAGGACGGTGAGGCGCTGCTGTTGCCGGTCCCGATCGCCGAGGACGAGGCCGACGAACTGTTCTCCGACTCCGGGGACCGGGTCAGTGAGGTCGTGGTGCAGGAATTGCGCACCATGGCAGCCGAGACCCTGCCGGACGAAGGCCTGCAGGCCTGGGTGACCGGCCCAGCGGGTTTCGTGGTGGACCTTGTGGGTGCCTTCGCCGGGATCGACGGCGTGTTGCTGGTGGTGGCCCTCGTGGTGGTGTTCATCATCCTGGTGCTGGTCTACCGCTCCCCGATCCTTCCCTTCGCCGTGCTGATCACCTCGGTGTTCGCTCTCGCCGGGTCGGCGCTGGCGGTCAAGCCACTGGCCGAGTCCGGCCTGCTGGTGCTGAACGGGCAGAGTCAGGGCATTCTGGCGATCCTGGTGATCGGGGCGGCCACCGACTACGCACTGCTGGTGGTGGCCCGCTACCGGGAGGAACTGACCCGCAATGCCGAGCCGGCAGCGGCGATGCGCATCGCGTGGAAGGCCTCGGTGCCACCGATCGTGGCCAGCGGAGGCACCGTGATCGCCGGGTTGTTGTGTCTGCTGCTGTCCGACCTGAGTTCCAACGCCAGCCTCGGCCCGGTCGGCGCGATCGGGATCGCCGCGGCCATGCTCGGCGCGCTGACCCTGCTGCCGGCCATCCTGCTGATCGGTGGGCGCCGCTCCCGTGGCATCTTCTGGCCGAGGACCCCCGCGTTCGCCCCCGACTCCCTGGCCGCCGTGGACAGTGGTGCAGGGCTGTGGGGCCGGGTGGCGGCACTGGTGTCCCGCCGCCCGCGCGTGATCTGGGCCGGCACCGCCGTGGTGCTGCTCGGTCTCGCCGCGTTCCTGCCCACGTTGCAGGCCGAGGGCACCGGGGAGGCGGATGTGTTCCTCGAGGACGTCGAGTCCGTCACCGGCGAGCAGGTGCTGGCCGAGCACTTCGACGCCGGTCAGGTCGATCCCATTCTCGTCCTCGTCGATCAGGACGACGCCGAGGAAGTGCTGGAGCAGGTGCGCACGGTCGAAGGCATCGGTGCAGCCGACCTCCTCACCGATGACCACGGCGAGGCGGTGGTGGTGGACGGCCTGGTCCGGATCGAGGCGTCCACGACCGCCACCGCGGAGAGCCAGGAAGCCACGAAGGTGGCCGGCCAGGTGCGCACCGAGGTGCAGCAGGTCGACGAAAACGCACTGGTGGGCGGGGCGGCCGCGGAACGGCTGGACACCCAGGAGACCGCGTCGCAGGACATCCGCACCATCGTGCCGCTGGTGCTGGCGGTGATCTTCGTGATGCTGGTGATGTTGCTGCGTTCGATCGTGGCACCGCTACTGATCCTGGCCGCGAACGTGCTCTCGTTTGCCGCCACGATGGGTCTCGCCGCGATCTTCTTCAACCACGTCTTCGACTTCCCCGGGGCCGATGCGTCGGTGCCCCTGTACGGATTCATCTTCCTGGTCGCCCTGAGCATCGACTACTCGATCTTCCTGATGACCCGGGTGCGGGAGGAGTCCCTGACCCACGGCACCAGGGCCGGGGTCCGCCGCGGCCTGACGATGACCGGCGGGGTGATTACCTCCGCCGGTGTGGTCCTCGCAGCCACCTTCAGCGCCCTGGTGGTGATCCCGTTGCTGTTCCTGGTCCAGTTGGCCTTCATCGTCGCGGTCGGCGTCCTGATCGATACGTTCATCGTGCGCAGCCTGCTGGTTTCAGGCATTGTGTATGACGTCGGTCGCGCCACCTGGTGGCCGTGGGGATCCCGGATTCCCCGCGATGAGACACGGGAGCGCTCGGAGAGGAAGCCGGCCCTGCAGGGGAGTAGCCGATGAGTCAGACCGCCCACGGATCTTCGCCTCACCTGGTGCGCCGGATCGGCGTCACCGTCAGTTACGTGATCTGCCTGGTGGGGTCGATGATCGGGGTCGGCGTCTTCGGTGGCACACCGATCTCCGAGGCTGCCGGCGGACTGCTGTCCACTGACGCCACCCATCTGGCGCCGGCCTCGCCGGCCTTCTCGGTGTGGACGTTGATCTACGTCGCGCTGGGTGCCTACACGCTGTGGCAGTGGTGGGACCGGCGCGATCCGCGTGGGATCGGCTGGTGGGTGGCATTGTCGTTGCTGCTGAACGCGGCCTGGATCCTGTCCGTCCAGGCAGACTTGATCTGGGTCAGCGTTGGGGTGATCGCGGTCCTGCTGGTGGTGCTCGCCCGCACCTTCGCCACCCTGCTCGGCACCCGCCCGAGGAGCACGGCTGAGGCCGCGGTGGCCGACGGAACCGTGGGTCTCTACCTGGGCTGGGTGAGTGTGGCCACCTGCGCCAACGTCGCGGCCGCGCTCGCCGGTGCCGGATTCACCGGGGGCGGCTACCCCGAGGTGTGGGCCGTGGCGGTTCTGGTGGTTGTGGCCGCGATCGGGGTGACTCTCGCCGTGGTCGGCAGGGGCCGGCTCGCGGTGGCGGCGACGCTGACCTGGGGGCTGGCCTGGATCGCAGTTGCCCGCACGGACGAGCCCTATTCCATGGGCGTGGCGGTGGTGGCCGGTGTGGCTGCCGCCGTGGTGGCCCTGAGTGCTCTCGGCCTGAGGCTGCGGGCGGAACGGGTACCGACATGACCGCCTGGATGCCGGCCACCGACGTGGACGCCCAAACCGGAGCCGGGTCCGGCCCTGCGAGTGCGCCTGGCGCCGATGTCCGCACTGCCGGCGCCGGCGCGCAGACCGACTGCGCCGAGGACGACGTCGTCGCGACCGCGACGGCCGCGGGGACGGCGACCAAGATCGCTCTGGCCCGGTTCTTCGATGCCGGGCTGCAACGTGCCGCCGGGCCGGATCACCAGCAGTTG
The DNA here is from genome assembly GCF_049725185.1 of Pseudactinotalea sp. Z1748. Lineage (NCBI taxonomy): Bacteria > Bacillati > Actinomycetota > Actinomycetes > Micrococcales > Cellulomonadaceae > Pseudactinotalea > Pseudactinotalea sp. Z1748. The sequence goes on from NZ_JBMPQB010000001.1 coordinate 79,946, forward strand.
TGGTCCGCGCTGGCCGAGGTGGCCTCCGGCGGCAAAGAATTACGACCGGCCCTGTTCCACAGTGTCTATCTGGCCCTGGGCGGTGACGATGAACAGGCCGCGGCCGAGGTCGGCGCTGCCCTGGAGTTGCTGCATACCGCCCTGGTGATCCACGACGACGTCATCGACGGGGACACCGTGCGGCGCGGTCGGCCGAACGTGGCGGGGATCTTCGCCGACGACTCCCGGGAGCGTGGGCATGACCATGACCGGGCGACCCATTACGGCGAGACCGCCGCCATCCTCGCCGGCGATCTCGCGCTCACCGGGGCGGTCCGGGTGCTTGCGCTCTGCGGTGCCTCCCAGCAGACCGTGGCACGGATGCTGGACCTGCTCGACCGCGCCCTGCACCTGAGTGCCGCCGGTGAACTGACCGACGTGCGGTTGAGCATGGACGCCGATGCCGAGATCGCCGACGCGGTCGACATGGAGTATCAGAAGACGGCGGTGTACTCCTTCGAGTTGCCCCTGCAGTTGGCATCCGTCCTCGCCGGGGTCGAAGGGTATGAAGCGACCCTGGTGGAGTTCGGGCGCCTCCTCGGGGTGACGTACCAACTGCACGATGACCTCGATGGCATGTTCGGGGACGAGGCCACCATCGGCAAGAGCGTCCTGACGGACCTGCGCGGGGGCAAGTGCACTCCCCTGATCGCCCATGCCCGCACCACGGCCTTCTGGCCGAGGATCCGGCCCTACCTGGGGTCAGGGTCCCCTGACTCCGCCGCCGAGGTGCGCGCCCTGCTGGAACAGTCCGGATCGCGGGCCTACGTGGAGGAGTTGGCGCGGAGCCTGGCGGCCGAGGCCTGTGCGCGGGTGGCCGAACTGCCCTTCGCCCCGTTGCTGCAGGGTTGGGTGCGCCTGGTCACCGAACGAGCCGAGTGATGGCTCGGTCCCGTCCGCGCGCCGCCGCTACCGGCACCTACGACGTGGTGGCCAGTCGCAGTGCTGCGGTGCTGATCCAGTCCTATTCCACCTCCTTCGGGTGGGCCTGCCGGATGCTGCCCCAGCCTGACCGTGAGCATGTGCGAAATATCTACGCCCTGGTGCGGCTCGCCGACGAGATCGTCGATGACCCCGATCCCGAGTGGCCCGGTCCTGCTCGCCGCGAGCTCCTGGACGCACTGGAGGCCGAGACCCGGCGCGCGTGCGGCGGTTCCCGGAGCGCGAACCTGGTGGTGCACGCGTTCGCCCGCACGGTACGGGAGTTCGGAATCGGACCCGAACTGATCACCCCGTTCTTCGCCTCCATGCGCACCGACCTGACCACCAGCGAGCACGATGAGACCAGTTTCGCCGAGTATGTGCACGGATCGGCCGAGGTGGTGGGGCTGATGTGCCTACGGGTGTTCACCGCCGGGGACGAGGCAGCCTACGCACGGCTGTCGCCCGGGGCCATCCGCCTCGGTGCGGCGTTCCAGAAGGTGAACTTCCTGCGGGATCTGGCCCAGGACCACACCGGCCTGGGCCGCACCTACTTCCCCGGCCTGGACCCGGCCGCCTTCGACGACAGCCACCGGGATGCGTTGCTCGATGAGATCGATGCCGACCTGCGCGCGGCGGAGGTGGCCCTGCGTCAGCTGCCCGCCGGGGCCAGGCGGGCGGTGCGGGCCGCCCACTCCCTGTTCGCCGAGTTGTCCGGGCGTCTGCGCAGCACCCCGGCCGAGCGGTTGCGCAGCGTCCGGGTGCGCGTCCCCGATACGGTCAAGGCGCGCCTGGTAGCCCGCGCCGTGCTCAGTGGAGGGCGGCGATGACCGATGCTCCGCAGACCCCCGCCCCACCCACGCCGGATGCGCGCGGCCGCAGCGCCGTCGTCGTCGGTGGGGGTATCGCCGGCCTGGCCACCGCGGCCCTGCTGGCGCGGGACGGGTTCCGGGTGGACCTGCTGGAACAACAGGATCAGGTGGGTGGCCGGGCCGGTAGTTGGCAGGCCGACGGGTTCCGGTTCGACACCGGTCCGTCCTGGCTCCTGATGCCGGAGGTGTTCGAGCGCTTCTTCTCCCGGATGGGTGCCTCGGTGGGTTCGCGCCTGGATGTGGTGACCTTGGACCCGGCCTACCGGGTGTTCTTCGAGGGGCATGAGCAGCAGGTCGACATCGTCGCTGATGTGGACCGGAACGTGGCGACGTTCGAGGAGATCGAGGCCGGTGCCGGCACCCGGTTGCGCGGCTATCTGCGCTCGGCCCAACACACCTACGAGATGGCATTGGCGCACTTCCTCTACACCAGTTTCACGTCCCGGACCGACCTGCTCAAAGGTGCGGTGCTGAAGCAGGCGCACCGGCTCGCGCCACTGCTGCTGCGGTCCCTGCAGAGCCTCATCGCCAGCAGGTTCCAGGATCGGCGGCTGCGCCAGATCCTGGGTTACCCGGCGGTGTTCCTGGGTTCCTCCCCGGACCGGACGCCGAGCATGTACCACCTGATGAGCGCCCTGGACCTGACCGGAGGGGTGCGTTATCCCCAGGGTGGGTTCACCGAACTCATCCGGGCGATCGCCGAACTGGCGCACGAGCGGGGCGCCCGGGTGCACACCGGAGCCACCGTCACCGCCATCACCACCGAGGTACTGCCCGGTCGCCGCCACCGCGCACGTGCGACCGGGGTGACCTACCGGGACCGCGAGGGCCGCACCCGGCACCATCGTGCGGACGTGGTGGTGGCCGCCACCGACCTGCACCACGTCGAGCACGGCCTGCTCCCGGCGCACCTGCGCGACCACTCGGAGCGGTGGTGGCGCAGTCATGATCCCGGCCCCGGTGGCGTGCTGGTCTACCTCGGGGTGCGCGGCCGGCTGCCGCAACTGACCCACCACACGCTGCTGTTCACCGCGGACTGGGCGCGGAACTTCCGCGACATCCGTGCCGGCCGGGTGCCCAGCCCGGCGTCGGCCTACGTGTGCACCCCCTCCCGTACCGACCCCTCGGTGGCACCGCCCGATGGTGAGAACATCTTCATCCTGGTCCCGGTGCCGGCCGACCCGGGCATCGGCCGCGGCGGCCTGGACGGACAGGGCGACGCCCCGGTGGAGCGGATCGCCGACGAGGCGATCGCCATGCTCGCCGACCACGCTGGCATCGCCGACCTGGCCGAGCGCATCGTGGTGCGGCGCACCGTGGGGCCGGGGGACTTCGCCGAGGATCTGAACGCGTGGCGAGGGAGCATGCTCGGGCCGGCGCATACCCTGGGCCAGAGTGCGTTCTTCCGGGCCTCGAACGCCTCGACCCGGGTGCGTGGGCTCTACCTGGCGGGCGCCGGCACCATCCCCGGGATCGGTCTGCCGATGTGCCTCATCAGCGCCGAGACCGTGGCCGAGCGGATCGCCGGTGAGATGCCGGCTCGCGGGGCGGTGCGATGATCGCGCTGGCCTACCTTGCCGCCCTGCTCGGGGTGATCGGCTGCATGGCGCTCCTGGACCACCGCTTCCGACTGGTGTTCTGGGCTGATGCTCGCCGCGGACTGCTCACTATCGCTATCGGCGCTGGTGTCTTCCTGATCTGGGATGTGGTGGCGATTGCCGCCGGGTTCTACCACAAGGGTGACAGCCCGGCGATGACCGGCATCCTGCTGGCCCCCGAGCTGCCACTGGAGGAACTCTTCTTCATCGTGTTCCTGTGCTACCTCGCGCTCGTGGTGCACGGCTTGATCTCCCTGGTGCTCCGGCGGCAGGAGCAGCCGTGACCTATCCCGTTCTGGCGATGGCGGTGGTGCTGTTGTCCGCGCTCACGGCACTCGTGGCCGGGCGGCGTCGCGGTGGTCGGTGGTGGGCCGCGACGGCGCTGACGGCGGTAACCCTGATCGCCTTGACCATCGTGTTCGACTCGCTGATGATCTATGCGGACCTGTTCCGCTACGACGAGGCCCACCTGATCGGTGTCTATGTGCTGCTCGCGCCGGTGGAGGACCTGGCGTGGGCGGTCGTCGCCGCACTGCTGCTCCCGGCGGTGTGGTCCCTGCTCGGACCTCGCCGCCGGGCCGCGCGACCGACGAACCCGGCGCAGCAGGAGGAGGAGTCGTGACCGTGGCCAGCAGACCCGGCGCCCTGGCCCAGCTCCTCGGTTCCTCCCGCCCGCTGAGTTGGATCAACACCGCCTACCCCTTCGGAGCCGCGTACCTGCTGGCCGGCGGTGGGGTCGATGTGGCGTTCGTGGTGGGCGCGCTGTACTTCCTGATCCCGTACAACCTGGCCATGTACGGCATCAACGACGTGTTCGACTACGAGTCGGATCTGCGCAACCCCCGCAAGGGCGGCGTCGAGGGGGTGGTGTTGGACCGCCGGTGGCATCGCCTGACCATCGGTGCCGCACTGGTCACGAACGTACCGTTCCTGATCGCGCTGCTGCTGATGGGCACCCTCGCCTCCGCCGCGGTGCTGGCGGTGAGCGTGTTCGCGGTGGTGGCTTACTCGGCGCCACCGATGCGCTCCAAGGAACGACCGGTGCTGGACTCGATGACCTCCAGCACCCACTTCGTCTCCCCAGCGGTTTTCGGCCTGGTGCTCGCCGGGGGTGACCCGAGCAGGACCGCCCTGATCGCGCTTGCGGCGTTCTTCGTCTGGGGCGTGGCCTCCCAGGCCTTCGGGGCGGTGCAGGACGTCACCGCCGACCGGCAGGCCGGGATCGCCTCGATCGCCACCTGGCTGGGTGCCGCGCGCACGGTACGGCTGGCCATGGTGTTGTACGCCGTCAGCGGGTTGTTGCTGCTTGGCGCCGGCTGGCCCGCGATGCTGGCCGGCCTGCTCGCGCTGCCCTACCTGGTGAGCATCGCGCCGTTCCGGTCGCTGCCCGACGGCCAGTGCGAGACCGCCAATGCCGGGTGGCGACGATTCCTGGGCCTGAACCTGGTGACCGGGTTCCTGCTCACCCAGTTGCTGATCTGGATCGGATGGGGTGGTTGAGGTGCCCATCCAACGAACTGCGTCACGAACCGCGTTACGAACCCCGGCCGGGGACCCCGCGAGCCGCAAGCCGACGGGCGTGCGGCTGTTGGGGGTCCCGGGCGGTCCCACCGCCGGGCCGCGGTTCACCTGGTCGCGGTGCTCGGCGTGGCCGGCCTGCTCGTCGCCACCCGCTATGACTGGGTCGGTGTGGCGGTGTTCGCGCTGGTGCTGGGCGGCATGACGGCGATGCGCGTGCTGCAGTTGCCCGCGCCGCTGCAGGTAGCCGCGGCACTGGCGGCGCAGGGGGCCGCGTGGGCGAGCGTGCTGCACCTGTACGAACGGATCTGGTGGTTGGACATCCTCGTGCACCTGGTCCTCAACGGGCTGCTCGCCGGCGCCGCGGGGCTGGCGCTGCACCGTGCCCGGATGACGTCCTCGAAGCAGCACCGGCGGGGACGGTGGGGTCTGGTGATCACCACCACCGGAGTGGGCGCCGTCCTGGCGGTGGTCTGGGAGATCGCGGAATGGTTCGGGCACGTCTACGTCGACCAACGGGTGCAGATCGAGCCGGGAGACACCGTGGGCGATCTGGCCGCGGCGCTCCTGGGCTCGGCTCTCGCCGGGATCGCCCTGGCCCGGCGCCGAACGGAGGACGAGAGATGAACCGGCTCCGAACCGTCAGCGTGGTGATACCCGCTCGTAACGACGCACCCGCCCTGGCCCGGTGCCTGCGGGCGCTGAACCGGCAGAGCGTGCCACCGCTGGAGGTCGTGGTGGTCGACAACGCATCCGAGGACCGAACCGCCGAGGTCGCCAGGCATTACGGGGCCCGGGTGGTGACCGAGCGGCGCGTCGGCATTCCGCAGGCTGCCAGCGCCGGGTACGACGCGGCCCGCGGGGAGATCCTGGCCCGACTGGACGCCGATTCCGTCCCCGGGCCCAGGTGGGTGGAGCAGGTGAGCACACTGATGTCCGGTACGCGCTGGGACGCGGTCACCGGAGTGGGCCGGTTCTACGAACTGCCCCGGAGCGGCCGGGTGGTGGCCGGGCTCTATCTGGGCGCCTATTACCTGTTGTGCCACGCGGCTCTGGGGCACCGCCCGCTATGGGGCTCGAACATGGCGCTGCACAGCAGTACCTGGCGGCAGGTCCGGGACCGCATCCATGACGACGACGCCGAGGTGCACGACGATCTCGACCTCGCCTTCGCCCTCGGTCCGGAGCGGACGATCCGCTTGGACCGGTCCCTGGTGATGGGGGTCTCGGCCCGGGCGTTGCGCGGCCGGGCACAGATGCGGCGCCGCTTTGCCCGCGCCTTCCGGACCCTCTCGGTGAACTGGGCCATCGCGCCCCCCTGGCAGCGCTGGGCACGCAGGATCCGCCATGTTCTCGGACCGGGTCGCGGCCGGCCTCCGGCCACCCGGCACCCCACGGCGCAGCGAGGGCAGGGTCTTCGATGACCGAGCCGCTGCCGGCCCGCACCGACCTGGTTGCGGCAGTACGGGCGCAGCTGGCCCGCGCCGGGAACCCCGCGCGGGCCGCCGCTGCGCAGCGGTACATGAAGTCGGCGCTGCCGTTCCACGGGGTGGCGATGGCTCAGGTACGCCGGATCGTGCGTGACCTCGCCGGCGCGCACCCGATCACCACCGCCGCGCAGTGGGAGGCCACCGTGCGAGCGCTGTGGGACGGGGCTACCCACAGGGAGGAGCGCTACGCGGCCACCGCCCTGGCCCGACAGCCCCGCTACCGGGCCTTTCGCACCACGGCGATGCTGCCGCTGCTGCGGCACATGATCGGCACCGGAGCCTGGTGGGATCACGTCGACGAGATCGCCTCTCACCTGCTCGGGGAGATGCTGCAGCGCGAACCGCATGTGGTGGCCCCGGTACTGCGGGACTGGGCGGACGACGACGACATGTGGGTGCGTAGGTCGGCGATCCTGGCACAGTTGCGCGCCAAGGCCGCCACCAGCACCGACCTGCTTGCGCACTGCCTGGAGGCGAACCTGACCGGGTCGCGGTACGGCGGGGAGTTCTTCGTCCGTAAAGCGGTGGGCTGGGCCCTGCGTGAGTACGCCAAGACCGACGCCGCCTGGGTGCAGGCGTTCCTTGCCGAGCACCGTGACCGGCTCAGTCCCCTGAGCGTGCGGGAGGCGAGTAAGCACCTGGCCCGTACCTGAATGCACCCGGGCGCGCCGTGGCCCCCTGGCGAGTTGACTCAGGACTGGTCGTGCCAGGGTGCCTCGAGTTCGGCAGCATCCGGGGCCGGGCCGGTCAACGCAGGTGCATCGGTGAGCGCCAGGGCCTGCAGCGCGAGGTCGACGTAGCGTTGCCGCAGGGTCGTGGTGCGCTCGGCATCGGCGGCGCCGAGCGCCGCGATCTGGGTCGCGATCAGGGTGAGGTCGGCACCGGTGACGTCAGATCTGACCCGGCCCGTTGCGATAGCGCGGTCGAGGAGCTCCTGCATCGCCAGATTCCCCCGGTGCGCGAGTTCGTAGAGGTCCTCGGGCGGGGTGAAGGTGCCCAGCAGGTTGCCCATTCGCAGGGTGCCGGAGTTCGCGTACCAGGTCAGGAAAGTTGCCAGCCCGCTCCAGGGGTCCGGACCTGCCAGCGCAGAGCGCAGCTGGTCCATGATGGACTGCAGTCCTTGCCGGGCCACCGCCACGAGGAGCGCCTCTTTGGCGGGGTAGCGCCGATAAAGGGTCGCCTGACCGACGCCGGCCCCTTGCGCGACGGCTGACATCGGGGCAGTGGGGTCACGGCTGAACACGTCCAGTGCGGCCTCGAGCACGAGGATGTCGTTGCGTCGCGCTTCGGCCTGGCGTCCGCGGCGGGGAACCATGAGGCACACACTAACGGACAACACCAGTCCGGTCTGTGTTACCTTAAAGCGGACAAATGCAGTCCGATAACATGCCCAGGAGTGATAGCCCTATGCGCAGCGTGCACGTCACCGCTTTCGGAGGTCCGGAAGTCTTAGAAGTTCGTGACTCCCCGCGACCGACACCGGGTCCCGGCGAGGCGGTCATCGAGGTCGAAGCGGCGGAGATCCTCTTCCTCGACACCCAATTGCGAAGTGGCTGGGGACGGGACTTCTTCACGGTTGAACCGCCGTTCATCCCGGGCGTGGGGATCGCAGGCACCGTGACCGAGACCGGGGACGGGGTGAAGGACAACTGGAAAGGCGCCCGGGTGGTGACCAGTACCTCAGCCGTGGGCTCGTACCGGGGCGGCGGCTACGCCGAGTTCGCTGCAGCGAGTATCGACCGCGCACTGCGGATCCCCGCCGGAATCGATTCCGCTGAAGCCTTGGCCGTCCTGAACGACGGTGCCATGGGCGTCAGTAGGGTTGACCGCTCCGGACTGTCGCCGGGTGATAGGGCGTTGATCACGGCCGCCAGTGGAGGAATTGGCATCTGGCTGGTGCCGTTGTTGACCGCCGCCGGCGTCCACGTCACCGCGGCCGCCCGCGGCCGGCAGAAGGTCGACCTCGCCCGCGGGAGAGGGGCGACCGTAGCCGTCGACTACGGCCAGCCGGGTTGGGCCGATGAGCTCGGTCAGGTCGATGTCGTCTTCGACGGCGCCGGCGGGCACCTGGGCGAGCAGGCGGCGAGCCTGCTGCGACGTGGCGGGCGATTCTTCTCCTACGGTGCAGCGTCCGGCGACATGGCCGATATCGAGGTACTCGCCGCCGAGCGAGACCTCCGGGTGATCGGCCTGGACGAGGAGTTCACGGACGAGGACGCACACCGCTATGCCGGAGAAGCGCTGCAGCATCTGGCCACGGGATCGGTCCGCCCGGTCATCGGGCAGAAGCGGCCCCTCGAGCGTGCCGCCGAAGCCCATGCGGCGATCGAGGCACGTCGCGTCGTCGGGAAGTCGGTGCTGATCCCATGAGCCAGAGAGGCGGCAATCCTCCGCAAACCGTTCTCGTCGTCGGTGCCACCGGCCGGACCGGACGGCGCGTCGTCGACGGGCTCCTCGCAGCCGACGTGGCCGTACGAGCATTGGTCCGGCACCCCCTGACAGCGGGACTGCCCGCCGAGGTCGCCGTGATCGAGGGGACGTTGCAGGACGCCGGCGCTGTCCGGGAGGCGGCACGTGGAGCCCACGCCGCCTTCCTCATCTGGGTCGGCGACGACGCGGCGGTGATACCATCTGTGATCGACGCGCTGACCGAAACGGTGCGGCACGTCGTCTACCTGTCGGCCGCGAACCTGCACCACGATGTCGGTGAGGGAAGTGCGGTCCAGCCCGGGGTCTACGCCGAGGTCGACCGTGCACTCGCGCACTCGCCGAGCACGTGGACCTTCTTGCGCGCCGGTGGGTTCGCCGCCAATAACCTGGAGTGGGCCGAGCAGATCCGGACCGGCGACACCGTGCGCGTGGTCCACCCCGACGCCGGGCGGTCCATCGTGGACGAGCGTGATCTGGCCGAAGCCGCAGTCAAGGCGCTGCTGGATCCGTCACTGGCCGGTCGAGCCTTCTCCCTCACCGGCCCGCAGACCATGACCCAGCGAGAGCAGATCGCCGTGATCGGCGGCGTCATCGGGCGCGATCTGAGTGTGGAGCACCGCGACCCGGACGAAGCACGTGAGGAGTACGCGGCGGTGCTGGGCGCGGACTTCGCCGACCAGGCACTCGGGTACTGGAGGACACTGGTGGATCGTCCCGAACCGGTCACCACCGGCATCGAGGAGATCCTGGGACGGGCGGCCCGACCCTTCCAGGATTGGGTGCGCCTGCACCGCAGCGACTTCGAACGACTCACCACCCACGAGGTGGGACACCGGTACGCCGAGGCGTTCCGCACCGGCCGCCTCGACGATGCCGGCGGCCTGCTGGCCGCGGACGTCGTCCGTGTCGCGCCCTTGGAGGACGGCGGGGTCGAACGTGAGGTACGAGGCCTGCCGGCGATCACGGAGAACGCCCAACGCCAGGTCGAGGGTGCGGACATGGAGTCGGTCCAGGTGGACGACCCCCTGGTGGGGGGCGACCGTTTCGCGATTCGCTTCACGTTTGCCATGAGAGATCGCGAGACGGGCGAACGGTTCCGCATCGTCAAGATGTCCGTTTGCACCGTAGCCAGCAGCAGGATCGTGCGCGAGGAGGTCTTCTACTACCTGAATCCCTAACACCGGCGGCGCGAACGATCACCGCCGCGGTCGGTCCGGAGGCTGGCCATGTACGTCCGGCGGCAGGTGTCAGCCGCGGCCGAACAGGCGATGCCGCTCGCCGGATCAGCGTCGCCGTCGAAGGCATACCGACTACCGTCAGCAACTTCACCTGCACCGAGATCGACGCCGTCTTGGGCGGTCGTGGCAAGTACATCCAGTCTGACCAGATGCGGTTTTCGACCATCCACGAGGCTCGTGCTGTGACGGGGCAGGATCTGGTGAAGACCTGGCGCGCGCGTAGCCCCTACAACACGTGCGCGCACGTGGCGCGACGACGTCTGACGCGAGGCGAGAACCGCGGGCACCTGATGCCTCCGTTTCTCGGCTCGCCGAGGGACGTCGCTCGCTCGCTCGCGGTCAGCGCCAGCCCAGGCCCGGTGCGACGTGGGTGAGCAGGTTCTCGATGATGCGGGCGTTGTACTCCACGCCCAGTTGGTTGGGGACCGTGATGAGCAGGGTGTCGGCGGCAGCGACGGCCTCGTCCTGACGAAGTTGCTCGACCAGGGCGTCGGGCTCATCGGCGTAGGAGCGACCGAAGATTGCCTGGGTGCTGGCGTCGATCATGCCGACCTGGTCCTTGCCGGAACGCTCACCGCCGAAGTAGTGGGCGTCGGTACCGTCCACGATCGGGATGATGTTCCGGCTGACCGAGACCCGCGGTTCGAACCCGTGCCCGGCGTGGGCCCAGGCGGTGCGGAAGGCTTCGATCTGCGCGGCCTGCTGGACGTGGAAGGGACGGCCGTCCTCATCGTCCTTCAGGGTGGAACTCATCAGGTTCATTCCGAGTTCGGCGGCCCATTCGGCGGTGGCGTTGGATCCGGCGCCCCACCAGATCCGCTGCCGCAGCCCGGGTGAGTGCGGTTCGATACGCAACAGTCCGGGCGGGTTGGGAAACATGGGCCTGGGGTTCGGTTCGGCGAAGCCCTCACCGGTCAGCACCTGCAGCAGCACCTCGGTGTGCATCCGGGCCATGTCCGCATCGGACTTACCCTCCGGGGGCTGATATCCGAAGTAGCGCCACCCCTCGATCACCTGCTCCGGGGAACCGCGGCTGATGCCCAGTTGCAGCCGACCGCCGGCGATGAGGTCCGCCGCCCCGGCGTCCTCGGCCATGTACATCGGGTTCTCGTACCGCATGTCGATCACGCCGGTGCCGATCTCGATGCGGCTGGTGCGTGCTCCGATGGCGGCCAGCAGTGGGAATGGGGAAGCCAACTGGCGGGCGTAGTGGTGCACCCGGAAGTAAGCGCCGTCGGCCCCGGCCTCCTCCGCGGCGACGGCCAGGTCGATCGACTGCAGCAGGGCGTCGGACGCAGACTGGGTCTTCGATTGCGGGTGCGGGGTCCAGTGGCCGAACGAGAGGAATCCGATGTTCTTCACGGTCTCGGCAACGCCTGGCGGGCGCAGGTATTCCGCGCTCGGGTGCGCGTGGGGCCGGGGGCAGGCAGGGCTCACGGGTCGGTCAGCCAAGGAAAGCCGTTGGGATCCTTGGTGGCGCGTTCCTGGAGGACCCGGTCGTCGTGCCCGCGGATCTGGTGGAGGAACGGGAAGTCCTGCGGGTGCACGGTGATCTTGGCCAGCGGTCGTACCGGCACTGCGCTGGCCGCCTGTGCCGGCTGGACGGTGCCGAGGGCCCCCGCCATCGGGGGTTGGGCGGTGAAGGTCTCACCGGGAAGTACGTACACCGTGCCGGTCCGCCAGGGCCGACGGACCAGGGCGGCGTCGGTGATGGAGAAGAAGTAGTAGGGCTCGCTCCACTCCCCGGAAGGACCCTGGATGCGGATGCAGGCGTTCGTCAGCCACATCGGGCTCCGTGCCCGATCGAGGATCGCGTAGTACATCGGCCAGATCCCGTCGGTGGCGGCATAGACAGCCTCGCGGTCACCGAACTCGATGACGTCGTCGGCCTTGCGTGGTTCGAACAGTTCGATCGCCGGATGCTGTGAGCCATGCAGGACGACGTCAGCGTGGTCAGCGATGTGGCAGAGGAACTGCCACTTCGGTTCCGCCAGCCGATAGGGCACCGGATCGGCCGGTCCCCGGCTGAGTGCGTGGTCCCACAGCGCCACGAACCGCTCCCGGCTGCCGGCAGTGGCCCCCTCCGGCCGGGGCAACCAGAAGTCGGGCAGGCTTTCCATCTCCTAGATCGTGCCATTGCCGGCGCGATCGCTCCAGGAGTTTCTCAGCGCCTGCGCCGGGTGTGCCGCGTACGCCGCCGGCGCTGGGTGCGGCGGAGGGTCGCAGGGGACCGCGGTGGCAGGAAGCGCGATGCGGCGGCGGGCCCGCTACCGTAGCCGGCATGGACTCACCAGGACTGGCGGACTTCCCGCTCAATGACGGCAACCGACTGCCCGCCGTCGGGTTCGGCACCAGCGGGCTTCGCGGCGAGGACGGCCTGAATGCCTTTCGCAGCGCCTTGGAGGCCGGGTACCGGTACGTGGACACCGCGGTGAACTACGGCAACGAGGCCGAGGTGGGCAAGGCCGTGCGTAGCAGCGACCTGGACCGCGCCGAGGTGCTCGTGGCCACCAAGGTGCCCGGACGTGATCATGCCAAGGACAAGGCCGTGCGGAGCGTGGAGGACTCACTGCGCACCATGGGCCTGGACTACCTGGACGTGGTGCTGATCCACTGGCCCAACCCGAGCCAGGGCCTGTACGTCCAGGCGTGGGAGGCGTTGGTGGAGGTGCGTGAGCGTGAACTCGTGCGCTCCATCGGCGTCTCCAACTTCACCACCGGGCACCTGGACCGGATCATCGACGCCACCGGAGTGACCCCGGCTCTGAACCAGATCGAGATGCACCCCTACTTCACCCAGGAGCAGATGCGCACCGATCACGTCGGACGCGGGGTGCTGACCCAGTCCTGGAGCCCGCTGGGCAAGGGCACGGTGCCCTTCGACGCGCCGGCGATCGCCGCAGCCGCTGAGCGTCACGACGTCAGTCCGGGGCAGGTGATCCTGCGATGGCACCTCCACCTGGGCGCACAGCCGCTGCCGAAGTCCGGTGACCCCGGCCGCCAGGCCCAGAACCTGGACCTGGCCGGATTCGCCCTCACCGAGGAAGAGGTCACCGCGATCAGCGCGCTCACCCGTGCCGACGGGCGCCGGTTCGGGGGCGACCCGAACACCCACGAGGAGATGTGACCGGGCAGGATCGGGACGCTGATGCCTGTGCCGGTCTATACGCGTCACAGCATGTTCTTCATCTACTTGATCGTCTGGACGGCCTGGGGGATCGGTGCGCGATGGGCGTTGGGGCCGACGTACGTGCCCTGGCTGCTCAGGATGGTGCGAACGCCCGGGCGTGCCCTGCTGGTGTACGGCGCTGTGTTCGTATGCGCCGTGATCGTGGCGGTGGTGCTGGTGCAGATGACCGATCGCGGGGCGGGCCCGTCGGCCTTGTTGATCGTTCTCGGGATCGGGACGATGCCGCTCGCTCCGCTGGTGATGGACGCGATTCCGGGTAAGGGAGGCGGGCGGGCGGAGTTGCACCGCCATTTCGAGATGTATCGGCGGCAGGGGCGGTTGCGCGAGGTCGGCGCCGAGGATCTGAGCGTAGGGGGCCAGCGGGCGGTCGGTCTCATTGCCGCGATCCTGTCGTTGGTCACGTTGGGGCCGCTGATGGGTGGGATGTTCGTGGTGATGGACCCGTGAGGACCGCGCGGCCGGCGCAGGATCAGCCCGGCACCAGGGAGTCGGCGGGGCGGGTCGGGGCGTGCCAGCGCTCGACGGTCTGAGTCACCCAGAAGGCCATGAACTGCAGGATCAAGGCCGCCTCGAGCACGAACACCCACTGCGGCAGCACCACGCGCACCGGGCCCAGCACCATCCCCACGGTCACGAGCATCAGCACGAAGCCGAAGGAGTACCAGTTGGCCCACCGGCGGCGGCGCCCGATCCCATTGGCCGCGCGCGCACGGGACAACGCCGTGGCGTTGATCCCCACCAGGGCCACCACGCAGATGAACAGGATGATCGCAGCGGCGCCGTGACCGTAGGCCAGGAAGGTGTCGCGGGCGAACATGAACACCCCCGCCAGGCCCAGGTACGCCAGCAGGCCGGCGATCAGCACGATGCGGCCGCCCCGGGTGTGCAGGTGCCGCTCCCGCTGCGGCACCACCACGAGTTCCAGGATGAAGGCCACCAGGACCACCGCGAGCACGGCCCAGGTGTTCTGCGTCAGGGCCTGGGTGAGGTCATCGGGCAGGCGGGCACTGTCCGCGCTCATCGCATGAGCCGGGCTGGTCGGCACGAACGCGACGATGAAGCTGAGGTAACCGGCGAAGTTCAACAGCACGTCCTCGGTGTCGCTGCGACCGCGGTGGATGATCAGGCAGGTCCCGATCGCGCACAGGCTGGCCACGAAGACGTCCCGGGCGGGGGTGTAGTAGTAGGCACTGACCGAGGCGAGAACCTCGCCGTCGTCCGCCCCGATCTGCAGCGCCACACTCAGCAGCAACAGCGCGGTGAGCAGGATGATGGCCAGGCGCAGGTACCGGTAGGTCGCCTGCATCTCGTGGCGGTGTCCCTGGCGGTGGGGCGGCGCGGACCGGACGGAGGTCACCTCCCCCTCCTTCCTCCCGGATGCGGCCCAGCCTGGCACAGCCGGCCCCCGTCGTCACGGGTACGCGGCGACAGCGCCCGAGCGCGGGCCTCGCGCCCCCTGAGGAGCGCGGGCCTCGCGCCCCCTGAGGAGCGGGGGCCTCACGGCCGATGCGTGGGTACCGTGTGACCATGCGAGCCTCCACCCGATCAGCCGTTCCTTCCTTCCAGGTCATGATGCTGCTGGACCAGGTGGCCAGGCTGCGCGCTCAGGGCCGGGACGTGATCAACCTGTGCGCCGGGGAACCCTCCGGAGGCGCCCTGCAGGCGGTGCGCGAGCACGCCGCCGTCAGCCCCCAGGACTTCGGTTACACCTCCCCGATGGGATTGCAGGAACTGCGCCGGGCCATCGCCGGGCACTACCGGCGCTGGTACGGCATGGAGGTCGATGCCGAGCAGGTGGTGGTCACCACCGGCTCCTCCGGTGCGTTCATGCTGACGTTCCTGGCCGCGTTCGACCCAGATGACGTCGTCGTGCTGGTGCGACCCGGCTACCCCGCCTACGGCAACATCCTGAGGGTGCTGGGCTGTGATGTGGTGGACCTGGACTGTGGGCCGGAGGTGGGCTTCCAGCCCACCACACAGATGCTCGAGGCGGTGCTGGCCGCCCACGGCAGGATCGACGGGCTGATGCTTGCCTCCCCGGCCAACCCCACCGGCACCATGATCGACCGGGAGCGGCTGACCGCGCTGGATGCCTGGTGCAGCGCCAACGACGTGCGCCTGATCAGCGATGAGATCTACCACGGCATCACCTACTCCGGGGCCGGGGGGCGCGACGCTCACGGCGTGTGTGCCTGGGACGTGGGCCCGCAGCCCACGTCGGTGGTGATCTCCTCCTTCTCCAAGTACTGGGGGATGACCGGGTGGCGACTGGGCTGGGCGCTGGTGCCACCGGACCTGCTCGACGCCGTAGCGGGCCTGGCCGGCAACGTCGCGCTCTGCCCGCCCGCACCGGCGCAGGCTGCCGCGTTCGGAGCGTTCAGTGATGGCGCTTACGCCGAGGCCGAGGCGCGGGTGGCCAAGATGAGCCGCAGCCGGGAGGCCCTGCTGTCCGAACTGCCCAGGCTCGGGTGGGGCCCGGTGGCCCCGGCGGACGGGGCCTTCTACCTCTGGGCCGGGCTGGCCGAGGGAATGGGGCGCTACGCCTCGTCGGTGGATTGGTGCGCGCAGTTGCTGGAGACCGATGGGGTGGCTATCACCCCGGGTGTGGACTTCGACCGTGAGAACGGCGACCGGTTCGTGCGGCTGTCCTTCGCGGGCGAGCCGGAGGAACTGACCGAGGCGGTCCGCAGGATCGAGCGCTTCCAGAACCGGTGAGCCCGGGGCCGCCGCGGTTGCGTCCGGCTCGCCGCCGCTCCCAGGGGTGGTGTCGGTGGTCCGTGGCATCGTGACCGTCATGGACCAACGGATCAGTTTCATCACCCTGGCGGTGCGTGACCTCGATGTCACCCGAGCCTTCTACCTGGACGGGCTCGGCTGGCGGGCGGAAGTGGACGTGCCCGGTGAGGTCCTGATGATCCGGACCGGCCGGCACCTGGTGCTGAGCCTGTGGGATGCCGGTGCGTTCGAGGCCGAGGTCGGTCCGATCGCCCGGGGGGCCGGTGCCCCGCCGATCACGCTGGCGCACAACGTGGCAACCCCCGAGGAGGTCGACGCCATCCTCGCGCGCGCTCGTGGACTGGGTGCCGACCCGATCCAGGACGCGATGCAACGGGAATGGGGCGGTTACTCCGGCTACTTCGCCGATCCCGACGGGTACCGCTGGGAGATCGCGGTGAACCCCGGACCGATCGGTCAGTTGGTGCTGCCAGGCACCGGGTCCTAGCCCCGACAGCACTGGACGGGATCTGGTCTCACCCGCGCGCCCGGCCTGGCTAGGATGACCGGTCGTGAGCACCGAAGCCGGCATCCTACGTCCCTGCCTCGACAGTCCGTTCTGGCGCGGGGCGGTCGGCTGGGTGCCGGAGGCGCAGTGGTGGCAACCCTGGCGGGTGCTGCCGGACCGGATCGCGCGGGCCCATGCGCCCACCCTGCTGGAGGTCGCTCGGATGCCCACCGGGGTGCGGGCGGAGTTCCGCACCGACGCCGGCGCGCTGAGGCTGCCGGTCGAGTACTCCTCCACCGAGCGTGTGGCGCTGCTGGATGTGGTGGTCGACGGCGAACTGCACGCCCGGATGGACCTTCCGGTGGGGGTGAGCGACGTCCGGGTCTCACTGCCCCCGGGCACCCATCAGGTGCAGCTGTGGCTACCGCAGGCCGGTCCGACCCGCATCGGGGAGTTGGAACTGCAGGATGCCGAGGTGGTGGAGCCGATCGAACGCGGGCGGCGCCTGACCACCTACGGGAGTTCGATCACGCTCTGCTCGGCCGCTTACGGACCCAGCCGCACCTGGCCGGCGCTGGTGGCGCAGTCCCACGGCTGGGATCTGACCTGCCTGGGATACTCGGGCCAGTGCCACCTGGACCCGATCGCCGCCCGCACCATCGCCGCGGTCCCGGCGGACGTGATCGCGCTGTGCCTGGGCATCAACATCTACGGCGGTTCGACGTTCAACGAACGCTCCTTCGCCCCGCACGTCTCCGGTTTCATCGAACAGGTCCGCGAAGCCCACCCGAACGCACCGATCACGGTGATCACCCCGATCGCCAGCCCGGAACGGGAGGCCACGCCCAACCACGCCGGGATGACGCTGGAGCAGATGCGCACCGACATCACCGAGGTGGTGCAGGTGCTGCAAACCGACGACGACGACGTCCACCTGGTCGACGGCTTACAGATCCTGGGCTTGCACGAGGCACACCTGTTGCCCGACGGTCTGCATCCCGACGGTGAAGGTTATGAGTTGATGGCCCGGCGCCTGGCGCCGATTCTCGGCTCTCTCTCCGCCGCGGCACCGTAGGGCACGGCGCCCGACCCGGTGCGCCGGCACGTTAGGGCGCCCGAACCGGTGCGGCCGGCCACCGGCCTCAGCCACCTACCTCAGCGGTTGGTCTGCACGCCGCGCACCGGCGCACTGACCAGCCGAGACTGAGTGGGGCTCAGCCGCGGGAGGCTGCGCGTGCCGAGAGGTAGTCCCAGCGGCGGGCCTTGTGCCGCGCGCGCCGCACGCACGCCCACGCCACGATCAGCACCGTGACCAGGACCTGTCCGCCGATGATCGCGCGGTTGACGTCGATGGCCGGCTCCCACTTGACCTGCCCGTCCCGGACCGAATAGACCCCCAATGGTTTGACGCGGGTGCCGAAGCCGCCGCCACCCCCGGAGCCCTCGGCGTGCTGGGCGTGGGCGGTGTCGCCGCCCCCGGAGCCGAAGCCCATGCCACCGCCGCCCATCACCTTGGCCACCGGGATGATCGTGGCACCATCGGCCTGGTACGCCTCGCCGAAGGCGCGGCGCACATTCTGGGTGTCGCGGGCGGCCTCGACGGGAAGATTCGCATCCCCGAGGGTTTGACCCTGCTCAACGTGATCGTGTGGTTCCTGATCGCTCATGTGATTCCTCCTGCGGAGTTCGATTCCGATACGTGACGCGCCCCTGGTGCCTGCGGGACCAGGAGTGCCGCAACGACGCGCCATCCGAGCAACCCCAGCCCCAGCACACCGGTGGCGACCAGGACGAACGCCGACGCGGTGCCCTCGCCGTTCAGTAACCGTAGCCCCATGCCGAGGGCCAACGTGATCGGCCAGATCAGCAGGCCCGAACGCAGACTGCGCAGCGCCCACCGGGTGCGCCCGGCGATCACCCAGGCAACCAGCGCCCCGACGGCGAAGGGCCAGGCGGTCTGCAGCACGCCGGTGGGTGTGACCGTGTCATAGTGACTGGCCCGCCCGGCCACCGCGAATGCGAGCACCACCAACAGATCCAGGGCAATGCTGACGAGGCGCATACCTCCATCCTCACCCGCGGCGAGCCCGGTGTACACCGATCCAGCCGATTGGGCGGGCGCGGCGCGGCCTTACCGACCGCAGTCGTCCGACGCAGCTCTTGCGGACCCCGGGCTGCGTCGTCGTCCGCTCCCGGTCCCGCGGACCCCGGGCTGCGTCGTCGTCCGCTCCGCAGGCGGACGGGGGTAGATTACGTTGCGTTGCCCCGAGCCACGTAGAGGACCCTTCGTTGACGCACACCGCCGACACCGTCGCCCATGCCGAGGCCACCCCTGAGGCAACCCAGCCCTATGCCGAACTCGGCTTGAACACCGAGGAGTACGCCGGGATCCGCGAACTCCTCGGCCGGCGGCCCACCGCCGCGGAACTGGCGATGTACTCGGTGATGTGGTCCGAGCACTGCTCCTACAAGTCCTCCAAGATGCACCTGTCCCAGTTCGGCGCCAAGACCACCGAGGAGATGCGAGCCCGGTTGCTGGTCGGGATCGGGCAGAACGCCGGCGTGGTCGACATCGGTGAGGGTTGGGCGGTGACGTTCAAGGTGGAGTCGCACAACAGCCCCAGTTACGTCGAGCCCTACCAGGGCGCGGCCACCGGTGTGGGCGGCATCGTGCGCGACATCATCTCCATGGGTGCCCGGCCGGTCGCGGTGATGGACCAACTCCGCTTCGGTGCGCCCGACCACCCCGACACGCAGCGGATGGTGCACGGCGTGGTCTCCGGCATCGGCGGATACGGCAACTCCCTGGGACTGCCCAACATCGGCGGTGAGACGGTGTTCGACGCCGCCTACCAGCGCAACCCGCTCGTCAACGCCCTGGCCGTGGGGGTGCTGCGGCACGAGGACATCCACCTGGCCAACGCCGAGGGCGTGGGCAACAAGGTGGTGCTGTTCGGGGCCCGCACCGGCGGCGACGGGATCGGGGGTGCCTCGATCCTGTCCAGCGCCACCTTCGATGCGGACAAGCCCGCCAAGCGCCCGAGCGTGCAGGTGGGTGACCCCTTCATGGAGAAGGTCCTGATCGAGTGCTGCCTGGAACTCTTCGCCGCCCGGGTGGTCGAGGGTATCCAGGACCTGGGCGCCGCCGGAATCTCCTGCGCCACCTCCGAACTGGCCTCCAACGGGGACGGCGGCATGCACGTGGACCTGGAGAACGTGCTGCTGCGCGACCCGACCCTGACCGCCGGGGAGATCCTGATGAGTGAGTCCCAGGAGCGGATGATGGCGGTGGTGGCTCCGGAGAAGCTGGAGCAGTTCCTGGCCATCGCCGAGCGCTGGGACGTCGAGGCCGCTGTGATCGGGGAGGTCACCGGCACCGGACGCCTCACCATCGACCACGACGGTGAGCGGATCGTGGACGTGGACCCGCGCACCGTGGCCCATGACGGCCCCGTGTACGACCGTCCCTACGCCGAGCCGACGTGGCAGGCGGGGCTGAACGCCGACGCCGCCGAGGCCCTCGCCCGGCCGGCCGCGGCGCACGAACTGCGCGAGCAGGTGCTGGCGGTGCTGTCGAGCCCGAACCTGGCGAGCAAGTCCTGGGTCACCGACCAGTACGACCGGTACGTGCAGGGCAACACCGCCCTGGCCCAGCCCGACGACGCGGGTGTGGTGCGCGTGGACGAGTCCAGTGGGCTCGGGGTGGCCCTGGCCACCGACGCCAACGGGAGGTTCAGCAAACTCGATCCCTACGTAGGCGCCCAGCATGCCCTGGCCGAGGCCTACCGGAACGTGGCCACCGTGGGCGCGCAGCCGCTGGCGGTGACCGACTGCCTGAACTTCGGCTCGCCGGAGGACTCCGACGCGATGTGGCAACTGGTGCGCTCCATCACCGGGCTTGCCGATGCGTGCCTGGCCCTGGGCATCCCGGTGACCGGTGGCAACGTCTCGCTGTACAACTCCACCAAGTCCGCTGATCTGCCCCCGGGCCACATCGACGCGTCGATCCATCCCACGCCGGTGGTCGGGGTGCTCGGGCTCCTCGACGACGTGGGCGCGGTGGTCCCCTCGGGATGGTCCGAGGCCGGGCAGGAGATCCTGCTGCTGGGTACCACGGCGACTGAGTTGTCCGGGTCGGTCTGGGCCGATGTGGTGCACTCCCACCTGGGCGGGCTACCGCCGGCGGTGAACCTGGACGCCGAGCAGGCGCTGGCGCGGGTGTTGATTGCCGGTGTGGGCCAGGGTCTGGTCAGCGCCAGCCACGACCTGTCCCAGGGCGGGCTGATCCAGTCGCTGACCGAGTCGGTGCTTCGCTTCGGGGTCGGGGCCCGGCTCGATCTGGCGCCGGTGCTGGAGCGCGACGGCGTGGACGCCGCCACGGCGCTGTTCTCCGAGTCCACCGCCCGGGCGCTGGTGGCCACCACCGAGACCGATGCGGTGATCGACCTGGCCGCCCAGCACGGGGTCCCGGTGCTGCGCCTGGGTGTGAGCGACGACGGCGTGGGGCTGGATCTGGCCGGACAGTTCAGTCTGTCCATGGCCGAGTTGGAGCAGGCCCACCACGCCACACTGCCGGCCATCTTCGGTTGACCCCGTCCGATCCCCCCTCCGGCCGCTGCGCAGCCCCGGGGCGCTGAGGGCGATAGTTGCCGTCCAGGGCGATACCTGTGGGGCTCGCCCTCGACGCCGGGGCTCGGCTTCGGTGATCGGCCGGGCTTAGTCCGCTTCGCGTAGGCCGCGGCGTTCGGGTGGCAGGCGCGTGCTGGCGTGTACGTGGCGGCGCAGGTCGGTGAGCAGGCGACCGGGATCTCTCAGGTCGGCACGGGTTGCGCGCACGATAAGGCATCCGGCTGACCGCAGGGCGTCCTCGCGGCGCTTCTCGTCGTAGACGTCGCTGCCTTGGGTGTATTTGGCGACGCCGTCGTACTCCAGCCCGACCATCTGCCACTCGCTATGAACGTCGGCACCGGACCACAACAGGTCCGGATAGAACGTGCCCAACTCCGTGGCGACCCCTACCTGAAGGTCGGGTGCGGTGAACCCTGCGGACAGCACGATCCAGCGAACCAGCGACTCGGCCGCCGATTCGGATCGGCCGTCGGCATGGCTGAGCACCGCGCGGGCCCGTACCACTCCCCGGACCGGCCCCGCGTCCGCCACCCTGTTCAGCCAGGCGGCTCGGATCTGCGCCTCACGGGCGGACGATGCCGGCCAGTCGAACCGGGTGGTCCCCGCGAGCCGGCGAAGGATCGCATCCGCTGTGGAGAGCGCGGGACCGGGCCGCTGGGTACGCGCGCAGTCCACGCAGGTGCGATCCAAACCGGTGACCGGTAGGCCCAGCGTCCGCACGAGGTCCGCCTCCGGCAACTCCACAACCCGGTGCCGGATGACGTCCCGGGCGCGGTTCCCGGCGGGGTGAGACGTCTGCAGGATGTGCACTTTGTCCGTACGCTCCAACCACGTCGGGATCCCGTGCAGCGCGGCGGCTGTCTCGTGGCTGAAGGCGAAGGCCGTCCGGAGGGCACGGTGGACAGCACGGCACCGCGCCAGCAGTTCGCTCACGCGGCCGTCCTCGTACGCACCGGCCTCGGCGTACGCACCGCGTCGCACCCTGACCAGTACGCCTTGACGGCGGAGCCGGTCGACCGCACCGGGCGGGTAATCGGAGGTGAACCGGATCCGGGGGGCGTTGGCGACCATCGCGACATGGTGTCCGGAGACCACGCTGTGCGGTGAGCCCCCGGTGCGACTGTGTGGATAGCCAGGGGCGGCTGTGGAGAACTGGCCGCCCAGGCCGCCCAGGGCGATCGTGGCCGCCCAGACCGCCCAGGGCGATCGTGGCCGCCCAGGCCGCCCAGGGCGATCGTGGCCGCCCAGGGCGATACCTGTTGGGCTCGCTCTCGGCGCCGGGGCTCGGCTTCGGGGTGCTGGGAGGGGTGCGGTCGGCTTCGGGGTGCTGGGAGGGGTGCGGTCGGCTTCGGGGTGCTGGGAGGGGTTCGGTCGGCTTCGGGGTGGTGGTGGGGCCGGTGCTAGCGCCGCTCCGGGCGCGCAGGCGGGCGGCGGGTGGTGCGGCGAGTCACGAAGCCGAGTAGCGCCCCGGCGGCACCCTGCCGCCCGACCTGGAGGCGGATCATTTCCTCCCGGCGCGGGCCACCCCAGATGTCCTTGGGCAGCGACGTCGCCGAGACCAGCCAGGTGGGTAGCCCCAGGAGCCGAGCCATGGCGGTGAGCCGTTCGGACTCGCTCTCGTCCTCGCTGAGCTCGTCCTCCAGCAACTCGGTGAGTTCGTCGGAGACCTCCGGCAGGTCCAGGGCCTGTGCGATGGGGGCGTAAGTCAACCCGTCCGAGTCTTCTTCGAGCATCGCCATCCCGACCGGTTCACCGAACTCGTCCAGCATCGGCTCGCCGAACTCGTCGAGCGGAACGGCCCCGCCGAACTCGCCGTGCCCGGGCCCCGCACCGTACTCGGGCTCGGGCGGGTTGGTGTCGACCGTCGCGACGCGCTCGTCACCGTCGTAGAGCCACAACCGAAGGGCCTCGTCCCGCCGGATCTGAGCAACGAGCGCAAGGGTGCCGGTGGTCGTGGCCAGGTCCCGCCCCACCGCGTCGATGGTCCGGTTACCAGCAGCAACCTTGCCCAACGGGTTCTCCGCGACCACCAGCACCCACCGGCCCTGGGCCGGACCGATCCAGCCGCTGAAGCCCAGGGACTCCAGGACCTCCACGACGCGCTCGCGATCGGCCGCGATGTACACGCCGGCGCAACTGACTCCCTCGCGGCGGTCGGAATCGGGGTTGATCATCCCTGCTGGGTACATGGCGTCCAGTCTGGCACCGGCACATCGCCGGCGGCACGGCGAGAACGGAGGAGGGAGGTCGGCGTTGCCTACCGGATGTGATCGTTGCGCGCTTATCCACCTGGCAGAACCGCGAAATCCCTGGGAGAATGGATACTGAGGGTGAGGCGCTCGATGAAGTGGCTGTTGGATTCGCTGAGCGGGGCCCCGATGATGATCCGGCCCCGGCGTCCCCGGGCTGCCGTCGAGTACGCCACGGACCGACGCGATCTGCGGGAGTGGATCGAGAGTTGGTGGCCGTGGGCTCGCCGGCGAGCAGAGGAGGCCGAAGCGCGCGAGGTGTTCCGGGTGCTGGAGATGCAGATGCGGCTGACCACACTGACGGCGATCCTGCGGCGAATCGACTCCGACCCGGACATGTTCGCGCGGCAGCACCACTGGCGAACGACGCTGTGGGCCTACGACTCCATGCTCGCCGATGCCTGCGCACTCGCCGGCCTGTCGGCCCGGTCGGTTCCCGCCGGTCCGAAGGCCGATGCCGAACGTGCCCGGCGCGAACTCGAGCTGTGTGGTCGTGGGTGGACGTGGTGACACCACCCGTCGTTGCCTGACCCGCAGGCCTGACCCGCAGGCCTGATTCGCAGGCCTGGTTGGCCGACCGGCCGACCGGCCGGCTCGGATGGACTCAGTCCTTCTTGAACTCCAACTCGATGGGGTTGGGGTGCTCATCCTGTGAGGACAGGCTCGCGGCGTCGCGCTCGGCGACCGCCTGAACCGCCTTTGCCACCGTGGTGTGCAGATCGCTGTGAAAGACACTGGGCACGATGTAGGTGGCGTTGAGTTCGTCGGCGGTGACCACATCGGCCACCGCGTGGGCGGCGGCGATGAGCATCTCGTCGGTGATCCGCGTGGAACGGGCGTCGATCAGTCCGCGGAAGACCCCCGGGAATGCCAGGACGTTGTTGATCTGGTTGGCGAAATCGCTGCGGCCGGTCGCCACCACGGCGGCGTGCCGGGTGGCGATCACCGGGTCGATCTCCGGCATCGGGTTGGCCATCGCGAACACGATCGCCCCCTCCGCCATCGACTTCACGTCATCCTCGGAGACCAGGTCCGGTGCCGAGACCCCGATGAACACGTCGGCATCGACCAGTGCT
The DNA here is from genome assembly GCF_049725185.1 of Pseudactinotalea sp. Z1748. Lineage (NCBI taxonomy): Bacteria > Bacillati > Actinomycetota > Actinomycetes > Micrococcales > Cellulomonadaceae > Pseudactinotalea > Pseudactinotalea sp. Z1748. The sequence goes on from NZ_JBMPQB010000001.1 coordinate 104,419, forward strand.
TCGGAGAGGGTGCCCTTCAGATCACGCTTGTTGGTCGCCTCGGCGACCCACTCCAGCGACGGATCGAGGTTGTCCCGGTCGGCGTGCACGATGCCGCCCACGTCGGCAACCACCACATCGGTGGCACCGGCGGCAAGCAGCAGCCGCAGGATCGCCGATCCGGCGGCACCGGCACCGGCCTGGACGATCCGGACGTCCTCGAGCTTCTTCCCGACCACCTTCAACGCATTGGTCAGGGCGCCCAGAGCAACGATCGCGGTGCCGTGCTGGTCATCATGGAAGACGGGGATATCCAGTTCCTTGCGCAACCGGTCCTCGATCTCGAAGCACCGGGGCGCGGAGATGTCCTCCAGATTGATCCCGGCGAAGACCGGGGCGACGGCCTTGACGGTCCGGACGATCTCATCGACGTCCTGGGTGTCCAGGCACAGCGGGAAAGCGTCAATGCCGCCGAACTGCTTGAACAGGGCGGCCTTGCCCTCCATCACCGGCAGCGCGGCCAGCGGTCCGAGGTTGCCCAACCCCAGGATCGCCGAGCCGTCGGAGACCACGGCGACGGTGTTGCGCTTGATCGTCAGGCGGGAGGCGTCCTCGGGATGTGCCGCGATCTGCTGGCTCACCCGCCCCACGCCCGGGGTGTACACCAGGGAGAGGTCGTCGCGGTGCCGGATCTGCATCTTCGGTTCGATCTGGATCTTCCCACCCAGGTGCGCGAGGAACGTACGGTCCGAGACCCGTCCGATTCGCACACCCTCGACCTCGCCGAGGGTGTCTACGACCTTGCGTGCGTCGCTCTCGCCGCCGGTGGCACACGTCAGGTCGACCTGCAGGCGGTCTGGCCCGGAGGCCGACACGTCCACCGCGGTCACCACACCGCCGGCCCTCTCCACCGCGGTGGTCAACAGGCTCACCGCCGTGGGTATTGCGGGCAGATCCAGCCGCACCGTTATGGAGTAACTGACACTGGGAGCGCTCATCGACATCCACCTTCACCGGAACTCGCCACCACGCGGTCTCGCCACCACCCGCGGGGGCACCATCGCCCCGCAGCGGCGGGGCACGGTCCATTCTGCCGTAGTGCTAGCAGCCGTACACGTTCATCCGGCGGGGTGTTCCGACTTGTACAGATCGACAATTAATGATCGTACGGGCAGGCCACGGTGCGGTGTCGCCAGGTCAGGGCGGCGGTGTCGCCGGTTCAGGAGGGCGGGGGAGCGGTCGAGCGGCGCACGACGAGTTCAGTGGCAAGTTCGATGCGCTGGTGGGCCAGGGTCTGCCCGTCGGCCAGCTGCAGCAGCATCCGGGTGGCGGTTGCCGCCATCTCCCGGAGTGGCTGGTGCACCGTGGTCAGCGCCGGCTCGATCCACTGGCTCACCGCGACGTCGTCGTATCCCACGATCGACAGATCCTCGGGCACCCGCAGGCCCAGTTCATGGGCCGCGCGGAGTACGCCGAGGGCTTGCATGTCGGAGCCGGCGAAGATGGCGGTGGGCCGGTCCGGCCGGTCCAGCAGGTCCCGGCCGTGCTGGTAGCCGGTCGAGACGTGGAACAGCCCGTGCCGGATGAACTCCGGGTTCACACTCACGCCGACCTCGTCGTGAGCGCTGCGGAACCCGTCCACCCGGGCCCTGCTGCACAAGACGTCCTTGGGTCCGGAGATCACCGCCAGGCTGCGGTGCCCCAGGCCGAGCAGGTGCCGGGAGGCGGACAGTCCACCGCTCCAGTTGTTCGACCCGACCGTGGGGATGCCGACCGGTGGCTCGCCATCGGTATCCAGCACCAGGAACGGGATCGATCGGGACTCCAACTGATATCGCTGCGCGGCCTCCACGCCGGAGAGCACGAAGAGCACCCCGGCCGGGCGTCGTGCCAGGACGGCATCGAGCCATTCCTGCTTGGGCCGGTGCTCACCACCCAGTTCAGAGAGCACCACCCCGATCTGGCGCGCGGCGGCCACGGTCTCCACCCCGCGAATGATCTCCACCGACCAGGCCGAGTCGAGCTCGTGGAAAACCAGGTCCAGTAGGGCCGGGCTGGTTCGGTGGCCGGAGCGGCGTCGCCGGTACTGGTGGCGCTCAAGCGCTTCCTCGACCTTCGCGCGGGTCTGGCTGGCGACGTCGGGACGGCCGTTCAGCACCTTGGACACGGTCGGCACCGAGACGCCGATCTCTGCCGCGATCGAGGCGATCGTTGCCCTGGGCTTCTGGGCCGCCATGGCCTCGTTGCTCATCGTTCCCCTATTGCTCCGATGCGAAAGTTTCGGCTTCAGGGTATCACCATGACCATGCCGTTACCGAAACGTTGTTTGACGAGTTCGGGCACATCCGCTTAAGGTCGCACCAAGCAACTTTCGATGCTTTCACGAAAGTTTCGATCAGAGTGTCAGCACAACGAAGTGGACCGGAGCCGATGACGACGGACATAAGCGCCGAACGCACCGCTGAGTCGCAGGTGCCGCCTTGGCGTGACCGCACCCGCACACCGGCGGAGCGCGCCGATGGTCTTCTTGCCGAGATGACCCAGGCGGAGAGGCTCGGTCAGATCGTGGGGCTGTGGGTCGGCGCGGACGCCTCGGGAGCCGGGGTGGCCCCGAACCAGTCGGACATGCCCCAGGGCCTGGAGTGGGAGGCCGTGATCGCCGACGGTCTGGGCCAACTCAGCCGGCCATACGGAACCGCACCGGTGGAGCCGGCGCTGGGCGCTCGCTCGCTTGCCCACTCCCAGCGTGAGGTGATGGCGGCCAACCGGTTCGGCATCCCGGCCCAGGTGCACGAGGAGTGCCTGGCAGGCTTCGCCGCCTGGCAGGCCACCGCCTTCCCGATCCCGCTGTCCTGGGGCGCCTCGTTCAACCTCGAGCGGGTGGAACAGATGGCCACCCTGATCGGGCAGACCATGCGGGCCGCCGGCGTGCACCAAGGTCTCTCGCCCGTGCTCGACGTAACCCGGGACTACCGGTGGGGCCGCACCGAGGAGACGATCAGCGAAGACCCCTTCCTGGTGGGGATGGTGGGTGCCTCATACGTCCGCGGACTGGAGTCGACCGGGATTGTGGCCACCCTGAAGCACTTCGTGGGCTACTCGGCGTCGCGGGCCGGGCGCAACCTGGCCCCCGTCTCGATCGGCACCCGCGAGTTCGCCGACGTCCTTCTTCCCCCGTTCGAGGCGGCGTTGCGCCTGGGCGGGGCCCGTTCGGTCATGCACTCCTACACCGACATCGACGGCGTGCCCTCGGCGGCGGACACCTGGTTGCTGACCGACCTGCTCCGGGACACCCTCGGCTTCGAGGGCACCGTGGTGGCCGACTACTTCGGCGTCCGCTTCCTCGAGCGGTTGCACCGGGTGGCGGCCGACGGATCGCACGCTGCCGCTCTTGCCCTGACCGCGGGCGTGGACGTGGAACTGCCCACCATCGACGCCTACGGCGATCCGCTCGCCCGTGCCCTCGCAGAGGGCCGGGTCGCCGAGACGATCCTGGATCGGGCGGTGCGGCGGGTCCTGATCCAGAAGATCGAACTCGGTCTGCTCGACGCCGACTACGCCCCGGAGCAGGCCGATCCCGAGTCGCTGGCCCTCGACCCGGAGCCGGCCCGCGAGGTGGCCCTGGAGATGGCGCGGGAGTCGGTGGTGCTGGTGGCCAACGGCGACACCCTGCCGCTGGCACCAGGCGCCTCGATCGCGGTGGTCGGCCCCTTGGCCGATGACCCCTACAGCATGCTCGGGTGCTACTCCTTCCCGGCGCACGTGGGAGCCCAGCATCCTGACCACGAGATCGGCATCGACATCACCACGGTGCGGGCCGGTCTCGAGGCCGAACTCGGCAGCGTCCGGTACGCCCGAGGCTGCGACGTCACCGACAGTGACCGCTCCGGCCTGGCCGAGGCCTCCGAGGCAGCCCGCGCGGCGGATGCATGCGTCGTGGTCGTCGGCGACCGCGCCGGGCTCTTCGGGCGGGGCACCTCCGGAGAGGGGTGCGACGCCGCTGACCTGGCCCTGCCCGGGATCCAGGGCGAACTGATCGAGGAGATGCTGGCCACCGGCACCCCGGTGGTGCTGGTGCTACTGACCGGCCGCCCCTACGCGCTGGGACACTATGCCGACCGGGTCGCGGCCATCGTGCAGGGCTTCTTCCCCGGCCAGCACGGCGGTCAGGCCATCGCCGAGGTGCTTACCGGCACGATCAACCCCTCCGGCCGGCTGCCGGTGGGCATTCCCCGGGACCCCGGCGGCCAGCCCGGCACCTACCTCGCCGCCCCGCTCGGCCAGGCCTCCACGGTCTCCAACCTCGATCCCAGCGCACTCTTCCCCTTCGGCCACGGCCTGACCTACACCTCCTTCGAGTGGGGTGAGGCGACAGTGGCCGGCGGTGGAACCGAGTGGGACACGGCCGGGCTGGTCACGGTGGAGTTGACCGTCACCAACACCGGGGACCGGCGCGGCACCGAGGTCGTCCAGGTCTATCTGGAGGACCATGTGGCGCAGGTGACGCAGCCGGTGCGCCGCCTGATCGCCTTCGCCCGGGTGCCGCTCGATGCCGGAGCCTCCGCTGGGGTGCGCTTCACACTGTCGGCCGACCTCACCTCCTTCACCGGACTCGCCGGCGAGCGGATCGTCGAACCCGGGCAGGTCAGCCTGCACATCGGACGCTCGGTCACCCAGACCCTCGCCAAGGTGGACCTGGACCTGACCGGCGCCCTACGCACGGTGGGTCATGACCGCGAACTGGCTCCCGTCGTCGTCGTCGATCCCGGCGAAACTACTGCGGGGGTGTCATCGTGACCGCACCGCAGCCCATGCCCGGAGCCGGCATCCCCCCGGGCCGCGAGATCCCCGGGCCTGGCGTCGCCGTCGGGGTCGGAGTCGGCGCCGACGGCCCCAGCGGCGGGCCGCGCAAGGAAGGGCCGCGGTCGTGGCTGGGCAGGCACGGGCACGAGTGGCGGATCGCGCTGAAGAAGGACTGGCGGCTGTACTCCCTGCTGGTGCTTCCGGTGATCTGGTTCCTGATCTTCCGCTACATCTCGATGGCGGGAAACGTGATCGCGGTGCGCCGGTACCGTCCCGGCGGGAGCATCTTCGGTGACGAGTTCGTGGGCCTGCGGTACTTCCGGATGATCCTGGGCGATGCCAGTTTCTGGAACGCCTTCGAGAACACCCTCATCCTGGGCGGGTTGAGCCTGGCCATCGTGTTCCCGCTGCCGATCATCCTGGCGCTGATGCTGAACGAGTTGCGTTCGCGAGTGTTCAAGCGCACCGTGCAGACCATTTCCTACCTGCCGCACTTCATGTCCATCGTGGTGGTCGCGGCGATGGTGCTCCAGATCGTCTCGATACGCGGCACGATCAACCAGATCCTCGACGTGTTCGGGGCCGGTCCGATCTCCTTCATGCAGCAGTCCGAGTGGTTCCGGACCATCTTCATCACCTCGGAGATCTGGCAGACCGTTGGCTGGGGCACCATCCTGTACCTGGCCGCACTGACCACGATCGATCCGCAACTCTATGAGGCCTCCCGGGTTGATGGGGCCAGTAAGTGGCGACAGACGTGGCACGTGACCCTGCCGGGGATCCGGCCCACGATGGTGGTGTTGCTGATCCTGAATATGGGCAACTTCCTCTCGGTCAGTTTCGAGAAGGTGCTGCTGCTCTACAACCCGTTGCTGTATCCGACCGCTGATGTCATCGCCACGTACCTGTACCGCGTGGGGCTGCAGGGAGCGAACTTCTCCTACGCCGCGGCCATCGGCTTCTTCGAAGCCATCATCGGCGCCATCTTGATCGTGGGCGCGAACCTGATATCGCGCCGTCTGGTGGGGGAGAGTCTCTGGTGAGCACGTCAGTCGATGCCAAGGCCAAGGGCCGGGCGAATGAGATCCTGGGCGTCAACGAACAGGCGACCAAGATCAAGGACAGCCGCGGCTACACCGTGTTCCGGTGGTTCAACGCGTTCTTCCTGATCCTGGTGTGCGTCCTCACGCTGTACCCGTTCGTCAACGTGATCGCGCAGGCATTCTCCGCCGAGATCTACATCACTCGCGGGCAGGTGAACCTGTTCCCGCGCGGATTCAACGTCACCACCTTCGAGGCGGTGATGGGCGACAGCCGGTTCTGGACCAACTACCGCAACACCGTGGTCTACACCGTCACCGCCACCGCGATCTCGATGGTGCTGACCACCACGTTCGCCTACGCCATCAGCAAGAAGCACCTCAAGGGCCGCAACATCTTCATCGCGATCGCGCTGTTCACGATGGTCTTCAACGGCGGCCTGATCCCGAACTACGTGCTCGTGGACAACCTGGGGATGCGTAACACGATGTGGGCGATCGTGATCCCGAACGCGATCAGCGCGTTCAACCTGCTGATCATGAAGTCTTTCTTCGAGAACTTCCCCGCCGACCTCGAGGAAGCCGCCCGGATCGACGGCCTGCATACCTACGGGGTCCTGTGGCGCATCGTGCTGCCGCTGTCCAAGGCGGTGATCGCCACCATGATCCTGTTCTATGCGGTCGCGTTCTGGAACCAGTGGTTCTTCGCGTTCATCTACCTCGATGACGCGAATCTGTACCCGGTCACCATGTACCTGCGCAACCTGATGGCCGGCGCCCTCTCCACCGAGGGTCTTGGCACCGAGAGCGCGCAGATCAACTCCAACATCCAGGCGGTGGCGATGTTGCTGACGATGCTGCCGATCCTGTGCCTGTACCCGTTCATCCAGAAGTACTTCGTCTCCGGCGTGATGCTCGGAGCCGTCAAGCAGTGAGCGTCGCTGCCCACTGCCAGTCCCGCATTCGATCGTCGCGAACGACGACGTTCACCATTGGAGGAAAGATGAGGAATACACGAAGAAGGGTGCTCGCGGGTATCTCGACCGCGACTGCCACAGCCCTGGTGCTGGCCGCCTGCGGCGATGGTGGTGGCGACGAGGTCGACGCCGAGGAACTCCTCGAGGACGAGTCCCAGAACGTGGGCGCGATGGAGGACTTCTCCGTCGGTGACACGTTCGTGGCCACCACCGATGAGCCGCTGGAGATCTCGGTGATGTACCGCGATCATCCGAACTACCCGCTCGATGAGGACTGGATGTTCTTCGACGTGATCGAGGAGAACCACAACGTCGTCTTCAACAACCAGGTGGTGCCACTCTCGGACTGGGCCGAGGGCCGCTCGCTGGCGATCGCCGGTGGTAACGCCCCGGACGTCATCCCGGTCACCTATGCGGGGGACGAGGCTCAGTTCGTCGGCTCGGGCACGATTCTGCCGATCTCGGATTACCTGGACCTGATGCCGCACTTCACCCAGAAGGCTGACGAGTGGGACCTGTGGGAGGAGATCGAGCAGCAGCGTCAAGTCGACGGGCGCTACTACATGATCCCGGGCCTGCACGAGAACCCCTTCCCGCAGTACTCGCTGGTGGTCCGCAAGGATCTGTTCGAGGAGTCCGGGTTCACCGAGGACCCCGAGACCTTCGACGAACTCGCCGACCAGCTCGAGACGGTCATGAACGACCATGACCTCGACTACGGCTGGACGGAGCGGTGGAGCGGTGGCGGCCCGATGGAGGCCACCGTCAGTTTCATGGCCGACTCCTTCGGCACCTCCGCCGGTTGGGGCTTCGGTGATGGTCTGAACTACGACCACGACGCCGGCCAGTACGTCTACGCCGGTGCCCAGGACGGTTACCGCGACCTGCTGACGTACCTCAACGACCTGGTGGAGCGCGGGGTCCTGGACCCCGAGTCGGTCAGCCAGGACGATGACACCGCCATTGCGAAGTTCACCAATGGTCAGGCCGCGGCGATCGCGGGCAACAACCAGGAGATCCTCAACTACCGGGACGGATTCGATGACCCGGACGTGGAACTGCGGATGATCCCGGTGCCGGCCGGCCCGGCGGGCAATGTCACCACCGAAGGCCGGACGGAATCCGGCCTGATGTTCTCCGCCGATCTGGCGGACAAGGAGACGCTCGTCGCGACCCTGCAACTGGTCGACTGGCTGTACTTCTCCGACGAGGGCCAGGAGTTCGCCAAGTGGGGTGTGGAGGGTGAGACCTTCGAGCGTGACGGCGACACCCGCATCCTCAACGAGAACATCGACATCCATGGCATCAACCCCGATGCCGATGAGTCACTGAATGTGGACTACGGCTTCCACAACGGTGTCTGGATGCCCGCACAGGGTTCGACCGAGGACCTGGTCCAGTCGATGCTCGGTGATGAGATGGTCGAGTTCCTGTCCATCATGGGAGAGAAGGAAGTGATCCCGCCCGGGCCTCCCTACCCCTACGACGAGGCCGAGCAGGAGACGCAGTCCCTGACCTCCAACACCCTCGGCGACGCCGTGCAGCAGAACACCGCTGCCTTCATCATCGGTCAGCGCTCACTTGACGAGTGGGACAGCTACGTGGCCGAACTCGAGGGCCTCGGGATGGAGAACTACGTCCAGGTCGCCAATGAGGCCGTCGAGCGCGACGTGGACGAGGACGCCTTCGAGGACGAGGAGTAAGATCACTCGGCCGTACTTGCGAAGGTTCCGTGACCCGGTGACGACGGGGCCGGTGGCAGCACATCGCCACCGGCTCCGTTCGCATCGGGGCAGAATGCGTCCAAGACGAACCCCGATCTGGCAGGTATGACCATGACCTCTGACCGTTCAGCGGCCCGCGACCCCGGCGATGGCGTCCTCGGCCGCGGCACCGGCGCGATCTACTGGTTCCTCGTCGTGGGCGTGCTGCTCGTCCTGACCACGCTCCCGGGCACGTTGCCGCTGATGCTGCTGGATCGCTCGACGAGCAACATCCCGCTGGTCGCGCTCTGCCTGGTTCCGGCTGGTCCGGCACTGTCGGCCGGGCTGTTCGCCATGCGGGACCGGTACCGCGCCGAGTCGCTGACGCCGATGGCCTCATTCCTGCGCGGCTACCGGCTCAACGTGGTCGAGGTCCTCAAACTATGGGTGCCCGGCCTCGCCGTGCTCACGATCATCGGCATCACCCTGGCCAACCTGGAGTACGCGGGAGTACCGGGAGGCTACGGGGTGGTGCTGGTGGTGCTCGCGGTGCTGTTCTCGGTGTGGGCCCTGAACGGCCTGGTGATCACGTCCTTCTTCGCGTTGCGCACCCGCGACGTGGCCCGGCTGGCCGTGTACTACATGGCCAGGACCCCGCTGGTGGCCCTGGGCGTGCTGGCCATGCTGGTGGTGGCCGCGGGCATCGTCTACTTCACCTTCGACGTGGTGCTGTTGCTGGTCAGCCCCATCCTGGTGTGGCTGCTCCTGCGCACCTGCGACGCGATGGTGAGCCATGTGGAGGCGAACTTCATCGCCCGCGGCGGCTCCTGACACTCCACTTGCACTCCGCCCCACAGCGGTCGAGAGCGAGCCCGAGCGCCGAGGACGAGTGCTAGACCGCTCGCCCTCGGCCATAACCCTCGCCTTCGGCTGTGTTCGCCTGTGTGCGGCTGTGTGCGGCTGTGTGCGCCAGGATCCTCAGAGCATCGCGAGGATCCGCTCGGCCTAGAGGCCCCGCCGTGGTGCGTTAGGAAGGACGATGTACTCCCTCCCGCGCGGCCGTCACCGCCTCGCCCACCAGCGCCCGCCCGATTTCCTGGCCCTGCGCGCCACGGCACCACCCGGCCCGGCCCCGACCCGAAGGCGCGGCCGTCATCGCGCGTGGGCGGCTGATCGCCGGACAAGGGCCGCAAATTGCGTTGCGGGCGTTCGTACTGTGAACGGTGATGAACCAGCAGCAAGCCGACTCCGGTGCTCCGGGCGCGCTGTCGCCCTCGCGATGGCGTGTGACCCGGGTGGACAAGGGCGCCATCCGCGCGATCCCCGACGACGGTACCCAGGTTGCCTTCGACGGGGTAAACGCGCACGACACGCCCGACGACGCCGCCGTGCCGCAGGCAGCCGGTCGCACCTGGCGTACCGGTCCAGAGGGCACGTTGCCGGCGGTGGTTGGTGAGCCCCTGGCGCCGGCAGTGGGGGACTGGCTGCACGTTGCCGAGGGGGCGGCCCGGATCGCACCGCGCATCAGCGAGTTGGTCCGGGACAGCGCGGATACCACCTCCCGCGAGCAGGTCATCGCCGCGAATGTGGACACCGTGCTGATCGCGGAGCCGTTGGAGCCGCTGCCTGCACTGGGGCGGATCGAACGGCTGCTCACCATCGCTCATCGCTGCGGTGCGCGGCCGGTGGTGGTGCTGACCAAGGCTGATGTGGTCGCTGACGCCGACTACTGGGTGGAGCAGGTGCGCGCGGTTGCGCCCACAGCCAGGGTGCTCGCCCTCAGTGCCACCACGGGCGCGGGCATCGACCACCTGCGAACCGTTCTGGACGACGCCTCCACGCTGGTACTGGTGGGGCCCTCGGGAGCGGGTAAGTCCACACTCGTGAACACCCTCGCAGGTACGGAGGTGATGGGTACCGGCCGGTTGCGCGGGGACCAGCGCGGAATGCACACCACCACCCATCGTGAACTCGTGCCGCTGGGGCACGGGCAGGTGCTGATCGACACCCCGGGGCTGCGCTCGATCGGGCTGGTGGCCACCGAGGACGCGGTGGCCACCACGTTCGAGGACGTGGAGTCGATCGCAGCGGGATGCCGGTTCACCGACTGCGCCCATGACCGTGAACCGGGTTGCGCGGTGCAGGCCGCGGTGGAGTCCGGGGCTTTGGCCGAACGCCGGCTGGACTCCTGGCGCTCGCTGCGCCGGGAGGCGCAGCGCCAGGCGATGCGTGCCGACGCCCGGCTGGGCGCGGAACAGAACCGGCAGTGGCGCCGGGGGAGCAAGGCGGCTCGGCAAGCACGCTCGCGTGCGCGGCGGTAGCCAGGACCGGACCTCAGGCCCGGTTATCGATTGCGATTGATAGCATCGGCCTATGGCGATGCGCGCCTGCGCTCTGGTGGGCGCCCGTGGCCGGGGCCGGGCCACCGACGACTCGCAGACCACACCGGCGCTGCTGCCGGCCGGAGCGGGGCCATGACCGAGCACTACGTGCCGGTGACCGCCGGTCAGAAGTACCGGTCCCGGATCGCGCTGGCGCTGGTGATCACCGTGACCGTGATGGTGGCCGAGGTGATCGGGGCCGTGCTCACCGGTTCCCTCGCCCTCCTCGCCGACGCAGGCCACATGCTCACCGACTCCGCCGGGCTGGCTATCGCCCTGGTCGCCACCTGGCTGGCGGCGCGCCCCGCGAGCGGACGGTGGACCTTCGGGTTCCAACGCGCTGAGGTGTTCGCCGCCCTGATCAATGGGGTGCTGCTGGCCGTGATCGCCGTGGTGGTGATCATCGAGGGGATCCGGCGGTTGCTCGAGCCTCCCGAGGTGCAGGGTCCGCTGATGCTGGTCTTCGGCGTGATCGGGTTGGCGGCCAACCTCATCGCGCTCCGCCTGCTGTCCGCCGGCAGGTCCGAGAGCCTGAACGTGCGCGGGGCCTACCTGGAGGTGCTGGGCGACCTGCTCGGTTCGGTTGCGGTGATCGCCGCGGCGGTGGTGATCGCGTTGACCGGGTGGAGCGCCGCCGACGCGGTGGCCTCGTTGGCGATCGGACTCATGATCGCCCCGCGCGCGGCGCTGCTGCTTCGTGACGTGGGCCGGGTGCTGCTGGAAGGCACCCCGGTGGATCTGGAACTGACCCGGGTGCGTGAGCACATGAGGAGCGTGGACGGAGTGCTGGACGTGCACGACCTGCACGCCTGGACCATCACCTCCGGAGTCCCGGTACTGAGCGCGCACGTGGTGGTGACCGATCAGGTGCTGGATCCGGCGCAGTTCTGCCGGGTGCTCGACGCGGTGCAGGACTGCGTGCGCGGGCATTTCGACGTGGAGCACTCCACCATCCAGATCGAACCGGCGAGCCACAGTCACACCGAAACCGGCACGCACCCGTGAGGGGCGTGGCCTCACGCGTTGTGCGCGGGGATCCTGGCGCCGGGGCCGCGTCTTATGGTGGTGATCGCGGAGAGGATGGCCAGCCGGTAGCCTCGCCGACCATGCCGCCTATGTCGAGCACGCCGAGCATGCGACCCATCCCGCCCAGCTCGGCTCAACGAGCCTGGCAAGATCTGGAACTGGGCTTTTTCTGCCACTTCGGCGTGAACACCTTTCACGGCAAGGAGTGGAGCGACGGCACTTTACCGGCAGCGAGTTTCAACCCGAGCAGCCTGGACGCGGGCCAGTGGGTGCGCACGGCGCAGGAGACCGGCGCACGCTACTTCATTCTCACCGCCAAGCACCACGACGGCTTCTGCCTGTGGCCCACGGCCACTACCGACTACTCCGTGGCGTCCGCACCGTGGCGAGATGGTCGGGGAGACGTGGTAGCCGAGGTGGCGCGGGCCTGCCGGGAGGCCGGCATGCCGTTCGGGCTGTACCTGTCGCCGTGGGACCGCAATGCCGCCTGCTATGACGACCGGCAGGCCTATGACCGCTTCTACCAGGCGCAACTATGGGAGTTGTGCACCGGATACGGCCCGCTTGTGGAACTGTGGTTCGACGGCGCCGGCAGCCAGGGAAGGACCTACGACTGGGACGGCGTGATGGCGGTTATCGACGAGCATCAGCCGCAGGCGATGGTCTTCAATATGGGCCGGCCCACGATCCGCTGGGTCGGAAACGAGGACGGCCTGGCCGCCGATCCGGTGCGCTATGTGGTCGAGAGCACCGAGGTGTCCAACTACGTCACCGACACCACCGACCTCGGCGCACCGCGCTACCTGCCCCCGGAGTGCGACGTCTCGCTGCGCCGCGGCTGGTTCTGGGCCCGCGACGACGAGCCCAAGTCCACCGAGCACCTGCTGGGCATCTACTACCGCTCCGTCGGGATGGGGACGAACCTGCTCCTCAACGTCCCGCCCGATGACCGCGGGTTGATCGGCGACGACGACGCCAACCGGTTGCGGGACTGGCGCACCGAACTCGACCGGCGCTTCGCTCGGCCGATCCGGGCACACCTGAGCGGGGCCGGCGACGTCTGGATCGCTACCTTCGAGGAGCCGGTGATGATCGACCACCTGGAACTCGCCGAGGACTATGACGACGGCCAGCGCATCGGCGCCCATCGGGTGCTGATCGATGACGACGACGCCCCGGCCCGCACGGACCCCGCCAAGGCCGAGGTGCTCGCCGCCGGGCAGAGCGTGGGTCACAAACGTCTGCACGCCGTCAGCCCGGTCACCGTCCGACGGCTGCGCATCGAACTCCGGGGCCCATCGCCGCGGCTGCGCTCGGTGCGGGCCTACCGGGCCGGGACCAGCGGCTCGGGGAGTATCGACTACCGCGCCAGCACCGACGAACCACAGGCGAACCCTGCGGTGACTGCGCGTCCGGCGTCGGAGGAACAGTTGGTGAACGGGCTTGGCGGCACGCACGGTAATCGTTGACGTGAAGTGCGCCACAACCGAAGCCGCCAGTGGCCACCGCCAACGTGAGCGAGTCGTCTATGAGATCTTGCGGCGGTAGATCCTCACCGCGATGAGGACGGCCACCAGCAATACTCCGACGCACCAGGCCAAGGCGACGCCTATCTCCTCGCCGAGCGCCTGACCAGTGAGCAGGTTGCGGAGCGCCTCCACGATCGGGGTGACCGGCTGGTTCTCAGCGAAGGCTCGCACCGCAGCGGGCATCGAGTCGGTGGGTACGAACGCCGAACTGAGGAATGGCAGGAAGATCAGCGGGTACGAGAATGCGCTGGCTCCTTCGACGCTGTTGGCGGAGAGTCCGGCGATGACGGCCAGCCAGGTCAGCGCCATGGTGAACAGGATCAGAATTCCTGCGACCGCCAGCCATTCCAGCACACCGGCACTGGAGCGAAATCCCATCAGCAGAGCCACGCCGATGACGATGGTCAGTGAGATCAGGTTGGCGACCAGCGAGGTCAGCACGTGTGCCCACAAGGTGGCGGATCGGGAGATCGGCAACGAACTGAACCGTTCGAAGATGCCTCTCTGCATGTCCAGGAACAGCCGGTACGCGGTGTAGGCGATCCCGGACGCCACGGTGATCAGGAGAATCCCGGGCAGCAGATAGTTCACATAGTCGTCGGTGCCGGCGTCGATGGCGCCGCCGAAGACGTAGACGAACAGCAGCAGGAACGCGATCGGCATGATCGCGGTGGTGATGATGGTGTCCGGGCTGCGGGCGATGTGGCGCAGGGACCGTCCGAGCAGAGTTCTGGTCTCACTGAAGGCGTGCGTACTCATGATTGGTCCTTCTCCGGGGCGCGTGCGCCCGGGTCAGTGCTGGTAATGGCCAGGAAGATGTCCTCCAGGCTGGGCCTCTTCTCCACGTACTCGACCTCGGCCGGGGGCAGCAGTTCCTTGAGTTCGGACAAAGTCCCGTTCGCGATGATGCGTCCTTCATGCAGGATCGCGATCCTGTCGGCGAGTTGCTCGGCCTCATCGAGATACTGGGTGGTGAGCAAGATCGTGGTGCCCCCGCGCGCCAGTGTCCGGATGGAGTCCCACACTTCCAGCCGGGACCTGGGGTCCAGGCCGGTGGTGGGCTCATCGAGGAAAATGACCTCCGGGTCACCGATCAGGCTCATGGCGAGGTCGAGACGCCGCCGCATGCCGCCGGAGTAGGTGGAGGCCCTCTGTGCGCCGGCATCGATGAGCGAGAACTTCTCCAGCAACTCCTCTGCGATGACGCGGGGGTTCTCGAGATGACGCAATTGCGCGACCAGCATCAGGTTCTCCCGGCCGGTGAGCATCTCGTCCACGGCGGTGAATTGTCCGGTCAGGCTGATCGACTCGCGCACCTTGCCGGGTTCGCGGGCAACGTCGATACCGTTGACCAGGGCGGACCCGGCGTCGGCTTTCAGCAGTGTGGAGAGGATACGAACGATCGTGGTCTTGCCGGCGCCGTTGGAGCCCAGCAGCGCGAAGATACTTCCCGGTGCAACCGCGAACTCCACGCCCGTGAGGACCTCGTTGTCCTTGTACCTCTTGGTCAGGCGACGGACGTCAATGGCGGGTTCGGTGAGCGTCGTCGTGGTCATGGTGTGTCCTCCGCGTCCTGCCTCCGGGTCGCGTCATCGACGGACCTCTTCAGCCGGTCCTTCTCCTTGTTGATCCACTGGCTGTCGGTGTAGTTGGCAAGGAACTCGTCGGCGAAGTCCACTGGATCCTCGCCGATGACGTCGTTGATAGCGGTGCCGTCGGCCGCGGCACGTTCCATGAGTTCGGTGAGGTCGTCGAGCATCTGCAGCAACTCCTCACCGTCGCTGATCCCACCTCGGTGCATGAGGTAGCGCTCGATGGCTTCCTGAGCCTGTTGGTAGCCGGCCGGCAGTTGCTTCACACGTGCCTGCTGCTGCTTGTACCGCTTCTTCTGCTCGAGCGAGCCGGTCAGCCACTCGAACCACTTCCTTTTCTCTGCCATCTCTATGTCCCCTCCTGACGGAGTTGTTCGACTCGCTCGGTGAGGAACGTCCAGTTCCTCCAGAATTCATCGAGGTTTTGCTGTCCCTGGGCGTTGAGTGTGTAGACCTTGCGCGGCGGCCCCTTCTCCGAGGGGACCTTCTCCACATCCACCAGTTGCCGCTTCTCGACGCGGACCAGCAGGGCGTACACGGTGCCCTCCGCGATATCGGTGAAGCCCTGATCGCGAAGCCACGCGGTGATCTCGTAGCCGTAGGCGGGCCGGGAGGCCAAGATGGCCAGCACCAGACCCTCCAGCGTGCCCTTGAGCATCTCGGTGACCTGTTTACTCATCGCACCTCACTACTCAGTGTCACTCACTACTGGTACATAGTAGCGCTAGGTAGCGGGTTTGCAAACCCCTTATCGGACCCCGCCGCGCGCGGCGTGATCCGATGGTGGGCCCGGTCATGCCTCCCTCGGGAGCGCCACCGCTGCGGCGACCGGTAGCCTCCAGGCGTGGCTCGAGCGATAGCACCCCAGGAGGGCGTCCAGGCACTGCAGGCGTGGCGCAACGGCGCGGCCGACGGCCCGCAACTGCGCACTGCGGTTCGGTTCACCCTGCAGGTACTCGCCCGGCACCACCCCGGAAACTCGGTGGAGGTGCGGGTGCCCCCGGCCGGGGTCACCCAGGCCATCGCCGGGCCCAGGCACACTCGCGGCACTCCACCGAACGTGATCGAGATGGACGCGCACACCTGGCTGGCCCTGGCCACCGGCGCGCTCGGCTGGGATGAGGCGCTGGCCAGTGGTCGCGTCCAGGCCTCCGGACTGCGCGCCGACCTCGGTGAGGTGCTGCCATTGCCGCTGTGATCGGCGGTGCTAGCGTCGGAGGCGTGAATGACGCTCAGGATGACCACGCCGATACCGGCGCCGATGCAGCCCGGGAGGCTGCGCCGTCGACCGCTGATGTGGTCAGCGGCGCCGAGGCGATGGCGATGGCGGATCCGACCACGGTGCGCAAGGTGCCTCGCTTCCGCCGGATCGGGATGCTCGGGGCGCTGGTTGGCCTGATCTTCTGCGCGGTGGGCACGGCGGTGTTCGCTCGACCCACCGAGTTCCTGTCCCTGCCCGGCGTCTTCCTGCTCATCTCGGTGTTCCTGGTCCCTGTGTTCGCCCTGGCCGCCTGCGCGGTGGCGCTGCTCATGGACGCCCGGGCCCGTCGTCGTCGATCCTGACTTCGGCGAGGCTGTCCGGGCGCCACACGCGGCCCTGGCGATATGTGGGACGATGGGGCCGTGGCGCGCGGAGATGGTCAACTCTCACATGAACTGCTCCCCGGGGAGAAGGGGCCCCAGGATGCCTGCGGGGTGTTCGGGCTCTGGGCACCGGGGGAGGAAGTGGCCAAACTCGCCTACTTCGGCCTATACGCCCTGCAGCACCGGGGCCAGGAGTCGGCCGGGATAGCAACCTCCAACGGTGAGCAGATCCTGGTGTACAAGGACATGGGCCTGGTTTCGCAGGTGTTCAACGACACCTCGCTGCGCCCGCTCACCGGGCACATCGCGCTGGGTCACGTGCGCTATGCCACCCACGGGGCTTCGGTGTGGGAGAACGCCCAGCCCACCCTCGGTCCGACGTCCTCGGGCACGATCGCGCTCGGCCACAACGGGAACCTGACGAACACCTCCGAACTCATCGCCCTGGTCGAGGAACGTTACGGCACCGCGGTGCGCCATCGACTCGACGGGTGCGCAACCGACACCACCGTGCTCACCGCGCTGCTCAGCGGCGACCCAGGCCATGACCTGGAGACCACCGCGATGGAGGTGCTGCCCCGGGTTCGCGGTGCCTTCTCACTCGCCTTCATCGACGAACACGGCCTGTACGCCGCCCGGGACCCTCAAGGCGTGCGTCCCCTGGTGCTGGGGCGCCTGGCCCGTGGCTGGGTGGTCGCCTCCGAGACCGCCGCCCTTGACATCATCGGTGCCTCCTTCGTGCGCGAGGTCGAGCCCGGCGAACTGATCGTGATCGACGACGACGGGCTGCGCTCGCGCCGCTTCGCCGCACCGGCTCCGAAGGGCTGTGTGTTCGAATACGTCTACCTGGCGCGCCCGGACACCACGATCGCCGGCAGGTCCGTGAACGCCGCCCGGGTGCAGATGGGGCGCTCGCTGGCCCGTGAGGCCCCGGCCGAGGCCGACCTGGTCATCCCGGTGCCCGAGTCCGGTACCCCGGCCGCGATCGGGTACGCCACCGAGTCCGGTATCCCGTTCGCCCAGGGGCTGACCAAGAACGCCTACGTGGGTCGTACCTTCATCGAACCCTCCGACACCATCCGGCAACTGGGAATCCGGCTGAAACTCAATCCGCTGCGGGAGGTGATCCGCGGCAAGCGCCTGGTGGTGGTGGACGATTCGATCGTGCGCGGCAACACCCAGCGCGCCCTGATCCGGATGCTGCGCGAGGCCGGAGCCGCCGAGGTGCACGTGCGCATCTCTGCCCCGCCGGTGAAGTGGCCCTGTTTCTACGGCATCGACTTCGCCACCCGCGCCGAACTGATCGCCAACGGGCTCAGCGCCGAGGAGATCGGCGCCAGCCTGGGCGCGGACTCGCTCGGATACATTTCCCTGGAGGCGATGATCGAGGCCACCGAGCAGGACGCGGCCAGGTTGTGCGCGGCCTGCTTCACCGGCGACTACCCGATCCCGGTGTCCGAATCAGCCGACCGCGCGGAGATGACCGACCAGGACGAACTTCCGCTGGGCAACCCCAGTGACGGGCTGCCGTCACTGTCCGTGGCCACCGGCGGCGAAGGAGCACTGCTGCGACCGTGAGGCCCGACGACGACCGCCAGCCGGGCACCCCGGGGGCACCGGAGGCAGTGCGCCCGGATGCACCGCTGACCTACGCCTCCGCGGGTGTCGACACCGAGGCCGGGGACAAAGCCGTGGAGTTGATGAAAGACGCGGTGCGCGCCACGCACACACCCGCCGTGATCGGTGGGGTGGGCGGGTTCGCCGGAATGGTGGACGCCTCGACCCTGAAGGACTACCGCCGTCCACTGCTGGCCACCTCCACCGATGGGGTGGGCACCAAGGTCGCCATCGCCCAGGAAATGGATGTGCACCACACGATCGGCTTCGACCTGGTGGGCATGGTGGTCGACGACATCGTCGTGGTCGGCGCCACGCCACTGTTCATGACCGACTACATCGCGACCGGCTCGGTGGTGCCCGAGCGCATCGCCGATATCGTGCGCGGGATCGCGCAGGCATGTCAGGTGGCCGGTACGGCGCTGGTGGGTGGAGAGACCGCAGAGCATCCCGGGCTGCTCGCCGCGGACGAGTACGACGTCGCCGGCGCGGCCACCGGAGTCGTGGAGGCCGACGACGTGCTGGGCCCGGACCGGGTCCGTGCCGGTGACGTGGTGGTCGCGATGGCCTCCTCCGGTCTGCACGCCAACGGGTACTCGCTGGTGCGCGCCGTGATCGCCCGATCCGGATGGGAACTGGACCGGCAGGTCCCGGAGTTCGCCCGTACCCTGGGCGCCGAACTACTGGAACCAACCCGGGTGTATGCCCTCGACGCCTTGGCCCTGGCCGCGCACGCCCCGGCACAGGTGCGCGCCTTCAGCCATATCACCGGCGGGGGGCTGGCGGCGAACCTGGCCCGGGTCCTGCCGGCCGATCTGGTGGCCACCGTGGACCGTTCGTCCTGGGACGTGCCGGCCGTGTTCGACGTGGTGCGCGGCCTGGGCGCGGTGCCGTGGGCGGATCTGGAGGCGACGTTGAACCTGGGTGTCGGGATGATCGCCATCGTGGCGGCAGACGGGGTGGATGAGACCCTTCGGCTGCTCGGCGAGCGCGACGTGCCCGCCTGGGCGCTGGGTCAGGTGCACCGGGCAGGCGACATCGATGAATGCGTGGCGCCGGTGGTGCGGGGCACCAAGGGTGTGCACGGCGGAGGTGTGCAGATGCACGGTGCGTACCGCACCGCGTGACGGCGTGGCCGTCGCCCGCTCCGGGCACCACTGAGGAACCGGGTGGTTCAGGGGTCACGGACCCCTGCGGCACACCTGGTCACGGCCTCAGTTCGGGGGCCTGTCTCAGTCGTCGTCGTCCTCGTCGGTCGCGGGCGGGATGTCGTACCGATCGGCAAGATCGGTCTGCGTCCCACCGGCGAGTTCGCGTTCGAGCGCCTCGTAGTCCGTCTCGGGGCTGTAGTACTTCAACTTCCGAGCGACTTTGGTCTGCTTTGCCTTCTGACGGCCGCGCCCCATGAGCGAGACCCCCTCCACCGGATACTGCCGGGGTCACACCGTCCGAGGACGTAGTGACCACCGGGATTTGGTCAATGTGTCGTACTACCACCGTACATGTAGGCGGTGGCGATGGGCCAACTGGTTACCTGCGGCAGGCGATCCGAGGCCCGGGGAAAAACGCGGGGATCAGCGGCTACGGCGCAGGATCGTCACGCCGATCACACCAATGACCGCAGCAGCCACGCCGCCGACGATGGAGACCGCGCGTGGCTCGCCCGACTTGACGTCGTTGACGAAACCGGAGACCTGGGTGCGCGGGTCGACGCGGTCGACCAAGGCATCCACGCTGCGGGTCAGTTCGAGCCGCTTGGCCGCCAGGTCCGCCTCGATCTCGTCGGCGGTGCGCTTACGGGTCTCCTTGGGGTCGGCTGCCCCGGGCCCCTTGCCGGTCTCGGTGCTCATGACTTGACTCCCTGCTTGACGGCTTCGACGTCCTTCTTGATGTTCTCACCGGTGTGGGGCGACGGCGCCTTGGACAGGGCGGACTTGCCGAGCAGCGCCAGGATCACGACGACCACGAGCAGCACCCCGGCCACGATGAGCGAGGCCGCCCAGTAAGGCATCACGGTGGCGAGACCGAACATCCCGGCGGTGAGCAGCCAACCGAGCATGAACAGCCCGAAAACCCCGGCACCGACGAACAGGCCGATACCCAGGCCCATCGCCTTGCCCTTCTCGGTGAGTTGGGTCTGAACGAGTTCGATCTCGTCACGCACCAGCGCGGAGATGTTCTCGGTGACCTTGGCCAGCAGTGCGCCGACCGAGGGCGTTTCGCCGGAGGGAACTCTCGTATTGTGACTGTCCTGGACCATTTTTTGTCTCCGTCCTGCGTTATCCCTCACCCTAGTCTGCTGACTCAGCCAACCGCCCCTGCGGCTTCGGGGCAACTCAGGACGCGGATTAAGCCCATAGTGGCGCCGCCCGCTCGACCGGCGCCGGCCGGTCCGGCCGCCGCGACGGCGCGTCAGCGTGTTTCGTAGTCATCGATCTCGGTGAGCCGGAGCCCGTAGTTGCTCGCCGGATCGTGACGCAGGTCCAGCCACACATCGACCAGCGCCTTCGCCGCCACCGGGGCGATCACGTTCTGACCCATGCACAGGATCTGTGCGTCGTAGTTCTCCACCGACCCGCGCACGGTGAGGAGGTTGTGCGCAGTGGCCGCCCGGGCGCCCTTGACCTTGCTCGCCGCGATCGCGGTGCCGATCCCGGTTCCGCAGACCAGGATCGCGCGCTCGGCCGTGCCGTCGAGCACGGCACGGGCCGCTTGGAAGGACACCTGCGGATAGGTGATCTCCGCCGTGGAAAGGTCGATGACTTCGCTCACGCGCGGGTCCGCCTCCAAGTGGGCCTTCAGTTCGTCCTTCAGCGCCGCCCCGTTGCCCGGTGCTCCGATCGCGACTCGCATCTTGAGGTCCCTTTCCATGGGTGTTCCTCGGCTCGATGCTGCTACGGATCGGCCGGGGAGGCTCCCACCGGCGACCCCTCCCCGGGAAGAGAAACGCCGCAGGCTTCTGACCTGCGGCGCAATCCCGTATTCGAAGGTGGCTCCGACCGGCGTCGATCCGGTGACCTTTCGATTTTCAGTCGAACGCTCTACCAACTGAGCTACAGAGCCCCGAGACGAACGCCCGGCCACCATGGTGCGGGTGGGCCGGGCTTGTTGTCTCGCGACCCCGACCGGACTTGAACCGGCGGCCTCCGCCGTGACAGGGCGGCGCTCTAACCAACTGAGCTACGGGGCCTTGCAAATACTGATGGTACTGGACATTCTCTTGTTGCGATTCGCACCCCCAACGGGATTCGAACCCGTGCTACCGCCGTGAAAGGGCGGGGTCCTAGGCCGCTAGACGATGGGGGCCCGGTCTGTTCCTACTGGACGCCCGTGACGCACTTCGGCGCCCCAAGACCTCCGAAATCATACGGTACCCAACTGCGGCAGGGCAAAACGGCCCGGTGTGGTCTTGCGCACCCTGGTGAGCGCCGGCGGAACCGGGCGGTTGCGAACCGGCACCCGGGTGGGTTGGCCGACTCGAAGCGCGTGCGGCTGCTGGTTGTCGATAGAGTGCTGGGGAATCCGCACGTGACCCGATCTACTGAGGAGTAAGCGATGGGGATCGGAGAGCACAGTGTGCTTCCCGAGGTCTTGGCGCAGGTGCGTTCCGAGCGCACCGCGGTGGTGGCGTTCAACGGCGGCACCTACGAGCTGAGCGGACGGGATCTCGCCGATACCCGGGCGGAGGCCCTGCACTACATCACCGGCTTGGCGGCACAGATCGTCGGTGGGCCGGTACAGGTCGCACTGACGGATCCGGACGGTACGGGGTGGCGGCTGGTGGTGACCCCGGATGGGGAGGTGATCGATGAGGCGCCGGCGGCAGGGGGAACGATGAACACCGTAGCCGAGGACCACAGCCCGGCCCCGACGGCAGGCTCGGCCGAGGAGGCCTCGCCGGCCACCGCCACCGCCGTCGGATCCGGCACCCTGGATCCCGAGACGGCGGACCCGGCGATTCTGGCCGCGCCCACTGCGGCCGACCCGGCTGCCCGGCCCGACCTGGGCCTCGGCGTCGAGCCGGGGCCGGAGGCGTTCGCGCCCCCAGCAGCCCCCGAACGTCGTTCCGTGCGACCCGCGTTCTCGCCCGGCTCGGTCTCGCACGCCTTCCGGGACCAGCCCGGAGCACCCGCGGCGCCGGCGGCGCCGGAACAGGTGGGCGGATTGCGCGATGTGTTGGGCAGCACCGCTCGGGCACAGGAGACCGAGGTACTGCCGGAGATCCCGGGCGCTCCCGGCCCGGCCGCTCCCGGCCCCGCCGGAGGAGCCTACGCCCCGCCGGGCCACGACGGGCACAGCCATGCCGCGTTGCCCGGAACAGTACCGCCGCCGGATCACTACGGCCCGGGTGAATCCCCCGTGCGCCACACCGGCAGCGCACAATCCGGTGACGACGCCCAGTCCTCCCCCCGGCGTCGGGAACTGCGGGAGTCGTTCCTGCGCACCGAGCAGGCCGAGGCCCCGGCGACGCAGGGGGTGCGCGGTGCCCTGACCAAGGTCGGTATCCGCACCAGTCCCAGCGCGACCGAGCGTGCCGAGCGGGCCGATGTCAACGCCGTCTCCCAGCACTGGCCCGGGGTGCGCACGATCGCGGTGGTCAACGGTAAGGGTGGGGCGAACAAGACCCCGACGACGGCGCTGCTGGCGGCGGTCTTCGCGCGCAACTCCGGTGCGGCGACCCTGGCCTGGGACAACAACGAGACGCGCGGGACGCTGGGCTGGCGCACCGAGCAGGGCAAGCACGAGGCCACCGTGCAGGAGTTGTTGCCCCGGGGGCACGCGCTGCTGGATCCGGCGGCCAAGGCCGGGGACATCTCCCACTTCGTGCATCACCAGGCCGCGGACAAGTACGACGTGCTGCGGTCCAATCCGAATGTGCTCTCCGCCGAGCAGCGCATCACCGGGGAGGACGTGGATCTGGTGCACGACGTGGCCGGGCGCTACTACCGGCTCATCTTCATCGACTCCGGCAACGATGAGTCCGCCGACCACTGGTTGCGGATGATCGACAAGGCCGACCAGTTGGTCGTGGCCACGATCGCCAAGCCCGAGCACGCCGAGGCCGGTGCGCTACTGCTGGAGGCCCTGGGCCAGCGTGATGAGCACAGCGCCCGGTTGGCCCACGGCGCCGTGGTGGTGGTCTCCCAGGCCCGGGAGAAGGACGTGAATCCCTCGGTGCAGCAGATCGCCGACGGGTTCGCCGGCTGGGTGCGCGAGGTGGTCACCATTCCCTATGACCGGGCGATGGTGGAATCGGTGCTGCGGTTCGAATCGCTGGCGGCGGAGACCCAGCGCGCCTGGCTGCGTGCCGGGGCCGCGGTGGCCGGAGGCCTGTGACCGGGGTGCCGACCGGTCCCAGCCGCCGAGTTGCCGGGACGGCGGCTGCCACCGGCGCGAGCGGGTGCACAGCGCCATGATCGAGATGTCGATGGAGCAGTTCGAGGAGGCGGTGGCCGACGGGCTGGATCTGATCCCGGACGAGTTGGCCGACCTGATGGACAACGTGGTGGTGCTGGTCGAGGACGAACCCCCGGCCGATGCCGGCGAACCCGATCTGCTCGGGCTGTACGAGGGCGTCCCGCTGACTGAGCGCGGAGAGTGGTGGGCGGCCGGTTCGCTACCGGACCGGATCACGATCTTTCGTAACCCCACGCTGCGCCTGTGCGACAACGAGGCGGAGGTGGTCGAGGAGGTTGCGATCACGGTGGTGCACGAGATCGCCCATCACTTCGGCATTGACGATGAACGCCTGCACGACCTCGGCTGGGGCTGATGGCGGGGTAGGGTCACGCCTGGTGCCGGCGGGCCCGCCAGGCGCTGGTGACCATCTGCTCCAGGCTGTGGCGCATCGTCCAGCCCAGGTCGCGGGCAGCCAGTTCACCATCGGCCACGATCCGGGCCGGGTCGCCCGGGCGGCGCTCCGCTTCGATGGGGTCGAAGTCGATCCCGGTGCCGGCGGCCATCGCGTCCATGATCTCCCGGACCGACACGCCGGTGCCGCTGCCCAGGTTGTACACCGGCTCCAGGGCGGTCCCCTGCGCCAACGCCTTTGCCGCCTCCACGTGGGCCACGGCCAGGTCCGCGACGTGGATGTAGTCCCGCACGCAGGTGCCATCCGGAGTCGGGTAGTCGGTGCCGTTGATCTGCGGGGTGCGGCCGGCGGCCAGGGCTTCCAACACCAGCGGGAACAGGTTGTGCGGGGAGGTGTCGGGAAGGTCGGGAGATCCGGAGCCCACCACATTGAAGTACCGCAGCGACGTGTGCCTCAGCCCCACGGCCCGCGCCTGATCGGCCAGTAGCCACTCGCCGATCAGTTTGGACTCCCCATAGGGCGACTCCGGCGCTGTGGGCGTGGACTCGGTGACCTGCTCGGCCTCCGGGGTCCCGTAGACCGCGGCGGAGGAGGAGAACACGATCGAGTTGACCTGAGCCTGCGCCATCGCCTCCAGCACCGAGATCGTGCCGGTCACGTTCTGGGCATAGGTGTGCAGCGGCCGTTGCACCGAGACACCGGCGTACTTGAACGCGGCCACGTGCACCACCCCGGAGATCCGGTGCTCCACCAGGGCGCTGCGGACCGCCTCGGTGTCCAGGATGGAGGCGCGGACGAACGGGACTCCCTCCGGCACGAAGTCGGCGTGCCCGCTGGAGAGGTCATCGATCACGACGGTGCCGATGCCCTGCCCGGCAAAAGCTCGCACGACGTGCGCACCGATATACCCGGCGCCCCCGGTGACCAACCACGTCATCGCGGCACCCCTGCGCGACCCCGAGCGAAGGAGAGATCGTCGAAGGCGGGCAGGGCGGCCTCGTGCACGTCGTGACGGGGCGCCCGGATCAGTGACAAGGTGGCCCAGCCCTGCATCAGTTCGTGCACGTCGGTGCCCTCGGGGAAGGTCGCGGGCGCCTCGCCGCTGTCGTCCATGTGCGCGAACAGGATCTGCCGCACCGATCGGTCCACGGTGTCCGGCAGCGTCCCGAAGGTCGCGAGTTCGGCCGGGCGCAGGCCGCGGAGCCGCTCCAGGGGAACGTCGGGAATGTTGATGTTGAGCACCCGGCCGTCCTGGGGGTGGGTCTTCAACCAGTGCAGGGCCTCGGCGATCACCGGGTAGGCGGTGTCCCAGTGCTCGGGGTCGAACGAGGCACTGGAGGCAGCCAGGGCCGGGATGCCTTGGGCTGCCGCGGACAGGGCGGCACCGACCGTGCCGGAGTGCACCACCGCGGGACCGACGTTGGGCCCCAGGTTGATCCCGGACAGCACCAGGTCCGGACGCGGCCCGAACGCGCCCATCCCGGCGGCGTAGGCGATCGCGGCCGGGCTGGCGTGCACGGCGATGGACTCGACGTCATCGGAGATTCCCGGGGGGCGCGCGGTCGAGATCCGCAAGCCGTGCTGGGGCCTGCTGGGTCCGGACGGGTAGCCGGCGGTGTTGTCGCCGTTCTCCGCGCTGAGTGCGGCGCTGTATCCGGAGTACTGGCGGTTCGGCGCGGCGATGATCACCTCGTGCCCAGCTTCATGGGCCACGTTGGCCAGGACGGTCAGTCCGGGGGAGGAGACCCCGTCGTCGTTGGTGATCAGGACGCGCATCGCACAAGTTCTCCTTCGTGGCAGGGGGCTGGCCTGCCTGGTTGGTCCGCGCACCATTGTGCCCGGTGCCCGAGCGGGGCGGCGAACGGGTTCAGCCCCGCTCCCAGGGCTCCACGGGGCCGGGGACCACCATGAACAGCGGATGCGGGTCCGGGGGGTCATCGGCGTCCAGGGCCGCTACCGTCGCCGGGCTGCGGTGCACGAGTTTGGCCCGCAGGTGGGCTCGTTCGAACTCCACCTGCCCCGAGGTGACTGCGACGGGGGCTTCCGCGGGAGGTGCGTTGTCGATGCGCGTGCGGTCGAACCGGTAGCCTCGGGCGTCGGCCTCGTCGGCGACGTGCCGCAGGTAGCACCTGATCGAGCCGGCAGGGTCCGGGGTGGTCCGGAACCGGTCCAACTGAGGATGGCTGCGGTAGCCGACGGTACGTCCGGTCAGCACGGCTTGGGCCAGGAGGGCCTCCCGCCAGCACGCCAGCAGCCCCTGCCGATCCAGGTATCGCGGGTGCAGTGACCACAGGCGCATGGCTCATGCTGGCACGCGCACGTCAGGGCCTGCCATCGAAGACGCCGGGAAAGTGGCTGGGCAGATGGCGCTGGCCGGCCCTGGTCAACCGGATCGTGCGGGGTCTGTCGCCGCGGACCATCCAGCCGTGGGCCAACAGCCACGCGAGCAGGCCGGCGCCCAGAAGTCCGCCCAGATGGGGACGCCGTTCGGTCCAGTCCAGGCACCGCCGGGCCAGCGGCCGGTCCGTACGGGCAACGGCAGCCGTTACGCCTAGCTCGTCGAAGAACGTGCGCCCGATGGTGGTGAGCCGGAGTGCCGACCCTTCTTCCTGCGTCAGGTAGCCGGCGCGGATGCAGTCCTCGTACACGGCCACGGCGACCGCTCCGGCGAGGTGGTCGTAGCAACTGCGGGCCAGGTCCAGGCCGGCGGGATGCGGTCGGGGTGGTGCCGCGGCGGGGTCGGCACCGAGCGACTCCAGCATCTCGGCGACCTCGGGCCCGGCGAGCCGGTAGTAACGGTGCCGCCCGGAGGGCTCCACGGTCACCAGTGCGGCATCGCGCAGCCTGGCCAGATGTTCACTGGCGGTAGCGGTGGCCACGCCCACGTGCCGGGCGAGTTCGGTCACCGTGTACGCGCGGCCGTCGAACAGGGCGGTGAGCAGGGCGACCCGGCTGCGGTCGGCCAGCATCGCGCCGACGAGGACCAGCCGTTCGGACGTCACTGTCCTTACGGTACCGATGCCCACTTCGGCGCAGCCCGAAACATCGCACGGTTGACTCGGCAGCGACCGAAACCCATCGAGCCACCCAGGAGGGGCACATGGCCATCACGTGCATCATTCGCTACGAGATCGATCCCTATCGGCAGGAGGACTTCGAGCACTATGCCCGGACCTGGGGGGAGGCGATCCCCCGCGCCGGCGCCGACCTGCTGGGCTATTTCGCTCCTCACGAAGGTTCGCTGACCACTGCCTACGGGATCTACACCCTCCCCGACCTGGCCTCCTATGAGGCCTACCGGCAACGACTGGCGCAGGATCCGCTGGGACGGCGCAACTACGAGTTCGCCAGGCAACGACAGTTCATCCGCTCCGAGGAGCGCCTCTTCACCCGGCCGGTCTCCGGTCCGCACGCCCCGGGAACTCCGGGATGATCGCGGTCATCTTCGAGGTGTGGCCCGAACCGGCTCAGCGGGAGCGGTACTTCGACCTGGCCGGGCAGTTGCGCGCCGAGCTGGAGGACGTGGACGGGTTCATCTCCATCGAACGATTCGAGAGCCTGACCGAGCCGGGCAAAGTGTTGTCGCTGTCGTTCTGGCGCGACGAGGACGCGGTGCGCACGTGGCGCACGAACGCCGCACATCGGGACGCGCAACGGGCCGGGATCACCGAGGTGTTCGCCCACTACCGGCTCCGCGTCGCCGGGGTCAGCCGTGACTACGGGATGTCCGACCGTGCGCAGGTGCCCACCGACAGTGCTGCGACTCTGGCCCGGTAGGGACTCTCCGGGCCCGAGTCGCGGCGGCGGGTCGGGCCACCTAGCCTGAGATGGCGCCACCCGAATGAGGAGGACTGTGATGACATCGGAGGGGACCTCCCGCCCGAAGCCAGAGGCGGACCAGGACAACGTGCCCGGCTCCCAGCATGGGGACACCCCCCAGGACGAGCAGCAACCGACCCGGAGTGGGGGCCCGGGGGCGGACCCGGAGTTGCCCGAGGAGGAACGCGAGCGCTGACCGCCAGGATCACCGGGCGCGCGTGCTGCGGTCCGGGCCACCGCACCGCGTCGTTCGCGGCTGGTGACGCCGGCCTGATCACTCCTGCAGATCGATGCTGCCGTCGCGCCGGCCGGACCCGGCGAAGGCGGTGAATGCCACGGCGGCGAGCACGAACCACACCAGGCCGGCGCCCAGTGCGGCGCCGGCGGCCACCGCGAGCGAACCGGCGTCGGCGGTGCCGGCCTGCAGATCACGGATCGCGCCCAGCCCGTGGGTGATCGGCAGACCCTGCCCGGCGGCCTGGAGCCACCCCGGCCAGATGAGCGTCGGCACGGTCACGCCGGTGATCAGCATGACCACCGTGTGGCTGACGTTGCTGGCCACGTTGCGCCACCGCGGCCCGCGCAGCACCAGCGCAGCCACGAACAGCGCCACCGCGTACATCGTGGTTGCGGTGAGCACCAGCATCGCGAAGGCTCCCAGGGCACCGGCCAGGCTCCAGCGCACCCCGAACAGTGGCCCGAGGGCGAACAGCGCAACACTGGCGGTGGCGATCCCGCTGGGCAGCCACTGCACCGAACGGCCCACGAACACCGGCCACAGCGGCCCTGGTGCGGCCACCAGTAGCCCCATGGTCCCGGTGAACCGTTCCCAGGTGGTGGAGGGCACCGACATGAACACCTCCACCACACACGCCATCACAGCCTGGCCGATGAACAGGTAGAGCACCGCCCCGGGCTCATCGAGCAGCAGCCCGATCAGGGCGAAGAAGGTCACCTGCATCAGGATCCGGCCGAGCCAGCCAACGCTCCAGGTCAGGGGCGTGTAGGTGGCGCGCATGTCGGCGAACGCGGTGCGGGTGGCGGCCCGGGCGATCGCCCACGGCCCGGGCACCCGGTGGCCGGGTAGCACGCGCTCATGCATGGGCCAGCCTCCCCGTCATCCGCACCCGACGCAGCGTCCGGTCGAGCAGCACGTGGCTGAGTACGAACCCGGCCGCTCCGAGCAGGGCCACGAGCAGCAGCCGCAGTACCGCGGCGTCGACCGGCCCGGTGGCGAGGGAATCGCGCAGCAGGTCCGCCGACCAGGACAGGAACACCGCCCGGGCCGGCCACGTCAGCCAGTCCGGGAGCAGCGCCACCGGCACGATCACCCCGCCGAGCACGAAGAACGGGTAACTCAGCGAGTTCTGGAACGTGCGCGCCGAGCGGGCCAGCACGAACACGCACGCCATCACCCCGGCCCACCCGGTCATCGCCATCAAGGTCAGCGCGACGGTGATCAGGAACAGGCCCGGATGGATGATCATCACCGGCTCCCCGGTCAATGCCCAGCCCACCAGCCAGGACTCGGCGAAGGCGACCGTGGAGATGCTCGTGACCGCGCTGATCCGCCCGAACAGCACCGCGGCGAACGGCGCCGGTGCGGCGAGCAACGCCTCCAGGGAGCCGTTCTCCCGTTCCCGGGAGATCAACTCCCCGGCGGTCTGCAGCGACATCGCCCACAACGCCATCAGCGCCGGAGCCAGCACGCCGTAACTGCTCAGGTCACCTCGCCCGGCGTGGGTGAAGATCGAGACGAACACCGCGGTCAGCAGCGGTGCGGTGAACAGCGCCAGGAACCAGTCCGGGGTGCCCCGCATCATTCGCACCTGGTGGGCGAAACCCGCCCGGGCCGGGCCGATCACACGCCCATCCCGCGGCGCTGCCCGACGGCATCGGTCCCGAGCAGGTCCAGGTAGACATCCTCCAACGACGGCGGAGCGGAGGTGATCTGGGTGTGTCCGGCGGCCAGCACGGTACGCAGGGCGGCCGAGACGGCCTCGGCGCCACCGGTGACGGTGATCTGCAGCACGCCCGAGCGCGCGTCGTGCACGGCGTGGATCCGCTCGGCCGCGTCGGGCAGGGCACCCAGTGCGCCGGTGAGCGCTTCCGCCGAAGCGGGGTCGACGTCGTCCACCGTGATCTGCTGGGAGCCGGCCACCATGGCCCGGACCTGCGCCGGTGGGCCGGTGCCCAGGATCCGGCCCTGATCGATGAAGGTGACCGAGTCGCACAGGGCCTGGGCCTCGGCCATATCGTGGGTGGTGAGCAGCACCGTGCGGCCCTCGCCCCGCAGTTCGGTAACCAACGTGCGAAAGTCGCGGGCGGAGACCGGGTCCATGCCGACGGTCGGCTCGTCCAGCAACAGCACCCTTGGTTCGGCGACCAGGCCGCGGGCCAGGTGCAGGCGCTGCTTCATGCCCCGGCTGAAGGTCTCCACCTTCTCCGTTGCCCGTTCGCCGAGGCCGAGCCGCTCCAGCAGTTCGGTCGAGCGCCGCCGCCCGGCCCGGGCACCCAGGCCGTGCATGGCACACCAGAACTGCAGGTTCTCCATCGCGCTGAGCCGTTCGTACAGACCCCGCTCACCTCCGAAGACGATCCCGATCAGGCGGCGCACGGCGGCAGCCTCGGTCACCACGTCGTGGCCGAGCACGCGGGCGCGGCCTGAGGTCGGCAGCAGCACCGTGGCGACGATCTTGCAGATCGTGGTCTTACCCGCTCCGTTGGGACCCAGCAGCCCGTGCACCAGCCCGCTCGAGGCGCGGGCGGGCAGGCGTAGGTCCACGTTGTCCAGGGCGACGCGTTCTCCCTGACCGCGGCGGCGGAAGGTGCGCCGTAGCGACTGCAGGTCCAGTGCCAACTCGTTCACGCCATCCAGGATGGTGCGACGCCGCGGGGCGAACCTAGTCAATAATGCGTAGATGACCTCGGTCGACGCCCGGTGCGGGCACCTGCTCCAGGACGCCCGGGCCAGGTGGCTCCTGGGTGATGCTGCCGGGACCTGGGCGGCGCTGGCGCAGGCCGAGGAGCTGGCCGGAGCCGACCGCCGCCTCCAGATCCTGGTGCTGGCCGAGCGGTCGGTGGCGTGCGTGCGGGCCGAACGCGCCACCGAGGCACTCGCTGCCGCATCGCAGTGCCTGGCGCTGGCGGCCGAGCCGGCCGAGGCGCCCGGCGCGGCCGGGCAGCCGCGCCCGGCGGAACGGGACCGCTGGCTCGGCGAGGCAGGACCGAGCGCGCAGGACGACGCGGTACGTGCAGCGGTGGCCGATGCGCGGGTCAGCCACGCCCTCGCTCGCGGCGGGGCGATCTCCGCCGGGCGCCGGAAGGAGGAGGCCATCGCCGAGGCCGTGGCCGACCTCGACGCCGTGGCTACCAGCGGTGATCCGGCGCTGGTGGGAGCGCGCATCCGGGCCATCACCGGAGCACTGGTGCTGCGGCTGGCCGGTATCGAGGCGGACCTGGGCAGTGGGCACGGGGAGGCGCAGGCCTGGATCTGGGTCTCCCGCGCCCGCGTGCTCAGCGAGCAGTTGCGCGACCCCGGAACGGTCGTGCGCCAGGCGGTGGATCTGGGTTTCCACACCGGGCAGTGGGCGCGCGCCTGGGACCACGCCCTCAGCGACATCGACCGGGACAAACACCGCAACGAACAGGTGGCGCTGCTGACCAAGGCAGCCCAACTGGCCTGGGAGCGTGGTTGGGAGGACCACGCCCGGCACTACGGCCAGCAGGCCCTCGCGGCCAGCGTCGGGGTGGACCTGCCATGGGTGCGTGTGTACGCCTACCTGGGTGGGGTGATCGCCGCGGCCGCGGGGGCGGGCTCAGTGGAGGCCGCACTGCGCGCCTACACCCGGTGTACTCCCCGCGCCGGGCACGCCACCCGGCCGAACCGCGCGTGGCTGGCCGCCCAGGTGGCCCTGGATGCCGGTCTTCCGGCAGCGCAGGTGCGGACGTTCCTGGACCAGACCCTGCCCGGTGGACTGGAGCATCCGGCGCTGCATGCGGCAGCCGAGGTGCAACTTCGCCACCGGGAGGGCAGGCCAGTCGATCCCGACCTGTTCAAGGCCGCGGACATCCCCCGGCAACTGGCCCCGGAACGGGCGCGGATCCTGTTGGTGCGTGCTGCCGAACGCAGCCGGACCGGGCTGCACACCGCTGCCGCACAGGATCTGGCGCGGGCCCGCACCATCGTGCGGCACTGGCCCGGTCGCGTCCTGCAGCGAGTCGAAGCAGCGGTGGAGCAGGTGACTCCCTCGGTGCCGGGCACCCCCGCCCAACGCCGGGTGCTCGGCCTGCTCGTCGAGGGCTGGAGCAACCGGGACATCGCTGAGCGCCTGGGCTGCTCCCAGCGCACGGTCGCAGTGCACGTCTCGGCGCTGCTGGCCGCCTCGGGCACCGCCTCGCGCACCGAACTCGCCGGGCAGGAGTTGCGTCGTCGTCTGCTCGGCAGCGACTACGGATAGTCGATCCCCGGCCCGGCGATGCCGAAAGTGAGGGGACGCCGTGGGAGTCCGCTGGGACACGTGCGCCGTCATGGGTGAGGATAGAGGCATGCGTGAGGTGAGGAACGACTACGAGGTGACCAAGACCGAGGAGCAGTGGCGGGCCGAACTCGACCCTGCCGAGTACCAGGTGCTCCGGCAGGCCGGTACCGAGCGACCCGGCACCGGGGAGTTGCTGTATGAGGACCGGGTGGGGATCTACTCCTGCCGGGCCTGCGGGGCCGAACTGTTCCGCTCCGAGACCAAGTTCGATGCCCACTGCGGCTGGCCCAGTTTCTACCGACCGAGCGCCGGTGATGCGGTGGAACTGCTCGAGGACCGGTCCCTGGGCATGGTCCGCACCGAGGTGCGCTGCGCCTCGTGCGGCTCCCACCTGGGGCACCTGTTCGACGACGCACCCCAGACTCCGACCGGCGATCGGTACTGCATGAACTCGGTCGCGATGAGATTCGCCCCGGAGGCCAACGATCGATGAAGGCCACCTGATGACATCTGTCCGTGTACTGACTGCCAACATCCAGTCCGGCCTATCGGCCGCAGGTGCGCCCACCACCGGCCCCGAGCTGGCTGCCGCCTTCACCGGGATCGAGACGGACGTGGTGCTGCTGCAGGAGGTGGACAGGTACCAGAACCGCAGCAACCGAATCGACCAGGTGTCGATCATCGCCGAGGCCCTCGGACTTTCGCACCACCGGTATGCAGCCGCGCTGGCCGGGAACGTGCGCGGCCTGCGCTGGACGGCCGATCCGATCGGGCAGCATCCCGGACCGGCATACGGGGTGGCGTTGGTCAGCCGGTTCCCGATCACCGCCTGGTTCGCCACGCGGCTGCCACAGGGCGTGCGGCGCCTACCCACCCTGAAGGGATTGCGGCCGGGCTGGTGGGTGCACGAACCCCGGGTGGGGCTGGCCGCTGTGCTGCAGGGCCCCGACGGCCCCTTCGCGGTGGCCTGTACCCACCTGTCCCTGTTGCCGCCGGTGGCCGGGCGGCAGTTGCAGACCCTGCTTTCCGGCGTGGACGGGCTGGGCCGGCGCGCGATCGTGGCCGGAGACTTCAACCTGCCGACCCGCACGGTGCGCAGGATCGCCCCGGACTGGCACCTGCCCGAGGCGCTGACCTTCCCCGCCGGCACCCCGGTTCGACAGATCGATCACATCCTGGTCCGGGGCGGGACCACCGTGAACACCGCATCGCGCCGGCTGGCCATCTCCGATCACCGGGTCCTGGCCACCGAGGTGCACTGGGCATGAGGAACCCCCTGGACCGGGTCCCGGCGCCGCTGCTGTTCCTGATCGCCGGTGCCTCCCAGTACCTGGGCGCGGCGATCGCCGTCGGCCTGTACCCGCTGATGCCCGCGCACACGGTGGCCTGGCTTCGTTCGGTGGTGTGCGCACTGATCCTGCTGGTGCTGGTGCAGCCCTGGCGGCGCCAGCACTGGACCCGCCGCACGTTCACCCAGAGCGCGGTCTTCGGCGTGGTGCTGATGGCGATGAACATGCTGTTCTACATCTCCATCGAGTACCTGCCGCTCGGTGCGGCGGTGGCGATCGAGTTCGCCGGGCCGGTCGCCGTGGCGGCCTGGGGCGGGCGCACGCTGCGGCAGCGGGTGGCGATCGTGCTGGCCGCGTTCGGCGTGGTAGCGATCTCGGTGCTCGGGCTGGACTGGGCCGGTGCCGAATCGGGCTGGCACCTCCTGCTCGGGATCGCCTGCGCGCTGGCGGCGGGCTCGGCGTGGGCGGTGTACATGCTGCTGGGTGGCCGGATCGTAACCGAACGGGACGGGATCTCCTCCCTGGCGGTGGGCACCGCCGTGGCCTCGGTACTGTTCGCCCCGATCGCTGCGCCGTGGGCGGGGCCGGCGCTGTCGATGGACGTGTTCGTGGTGGTGGTCGCCGTGGGGGTGCTCACCTCGGTGATCCCCTACATGCTGGACCAGGTCACCCTGAAACGGCTGCGGATGGCGACCTTCGCGCTGCTGAACGCACTGTTGCCCGCTTCGGCGACCGTGATCGCGCTGCTGGTGCTGGGTCAACGGCCCACCTCGTGGGAACTGGTCGGGCTGGCGGCGATCAGTGTGGCGTTGGCCCTGGCCGGCCGTCGCACACGATCCGGGGCCGGCCGGTTGCGTCCACGCGATTCCGGTGACCGTGACCGATCATCCGTCCAACCCGGCGTGGCTGCCGCGAAAGAGGCCGAGGGCGGACCGCCCGGTCCATCGGGCTGAGTCCCCACCGGTGGCACGCCGGGCAGTGGCGCATAGGGTGGTAGGGCTCGGCCGGATGGTCGCCTACGTCGTCTTCCACCCCCCACCATGGAGACCCCTGTGATCGATGCCGTCCTGTACGGGGCTGTCGTCTTCCTGGTGATCAACGTGCTCGTCTCACTGGTCCGGGTGGTGCGCGGACCGGCCGACCACGACCGGCTGCTGGCCCTGCTGTTGATGGGCACCACCGCCACCGCCGTGCTGGCGGTGCTGGCCCACGTGATGGTGGTGGCGGCACTGCGCGATGCTGCGCTGGCCCTGGTGGCACTGGCCGCCCTGGTGGTGTTGGCCCGGGTCCGAACCCTGCGGGCGCGCCGATGATCCTGGACGTGGTCTCGGTGGTGCTGGCTGTGGCCGGGTGCGCCTTCTTCGGGGCCGGCACGGTGGGTCTGCTGCGCTTCCCGGACCTGAACAACCGGCTGCACGCCCTGGTCAAGGCCGACAACCTGGGCCTCGGGCTGGTGCTGGCGGCCCTGGCGCTGCAGTCGAGTGTGGCGGTCGCGATGAAACTCGTGCTGATCTGGCTGCTCGCCCTCCTTGCCGCGGCCACCAGTTCCTACCTGCTCGCCGACCGGTCCCACGTCGCGGGGGTATCGGCGATGACCGAGGCATCCGAGGCCGACGACGGCGCTGCGCCGGATGATGACCGTGCCGGTCGCGATGAGGAGGCCGGCAGCAGGGACCGCGGGCCGCGGACGCGCTGATGGAAGCGGTGGGAGTCTTCGACGTCGTGCTGGCCGTGGGCGTGTTCGCGGTTGCCGGCTACGCCCTGTTCGGCCGTTCGCGGGTGCGTGCCGCGGCGATGTTCCTGGTGTTCGGGGTGCTCCTGGCGGTCTCGTGGGCCTGGCTGCACGCACCGGACGTGGCGATCGCCGAGGCGGTGCTCGGTGCCGGGGTGACGGGCGTGCTGGTCATGAACGCGGTGACCGCCACCCCCGAACCGCCGCGAACCCTGGCCGGTGCCGGCCACCACCCGGGCCCCTGGTACGGCCTGCTCAGCGGGGCACTTGCCGCGGTGCTGGCGATGGCACTGCTCGGAGCGGTGTGGCAGTGGCAGACCGTCACCGGTGCTGGCGCGGTGGCCCAGGGGGAGATGGCGGCAACCGGGGTGTCGCATCCGGTGACGGCGGTGCTGTTGAACTTCCGCAGTTACGACACCCTGTTGGAGATCGGGGTGCTGGCCGCGGCCGCGCTGGGCGCCCTGGCCCTGGCGCCGGGTGGGCGGCTGCTGCCCGAGCCCGCGCCGGACACCGGCCCGATGGGGGCGATGGTGCGGGTCGTGGTGCCGGTCCTGGTCCTGCTCCTCGGCTGGCTGCTGGTGGCCGGGTCCACCCGTCCCGGAGGAGCCTTCCAGGCCGGCGCACTGCTCACCGGCGCGGTGCTGATGATTTACCTGTCCGGCCTCGGCCCGCGCCGCTCGATGGAGCGGTGGGTGCGCCCGGTGCTCCTGGCCGGCCTGGCGGCGTTTCTGCTGCTGGCGGCCGTGACCGCGGCGCTGGGCGGTGGCTGGCTGGTGCTGGGGGAGGGCTGGGCCGGCGGGGTGATCCTTGGCCTGGAGGCGGTCTTGATGCTCAGTATCGGGGCCACCCTGGCGGTGCTGCTGGTGCTGATGGACCGGATCAACGCGGCCGGTGATCGGGTGTGATGCGCTCCGATGTGTTCGTGATCCTGGCGGTTGCCCTGGCTGTGCTGGGCATCGTGCGACTGCTCACCACCACCGACCTGGTTCGCCGGGTGATCGCCCTGAACATCGCCAGTGGTGGGGTGCTGATGGTGTTGGTGGCCCTCGCCGCACGCACCGACCCGCCCGACACGGTTCCGCACGCGCTGGTACTGACCGGCATCGTCATCACCGTCTCGGTGACCGGACTGGCGCTGGTGCTCATCCGCCGGATCGAGGCGCCGGTGGGCGCATCCGGCCAGGGGCCGGACGGCGCGGCCGAGCCGGACGGCGCGGCCGAGGCATCTCGGGACCGGCCCTCCGGGTCCGGTCCCTCCGAGGCGGGCGGGGGTGATCGCTGATGGGTGGCGTGCTGCCCGCTCTGGTGCTGGCCCCGCTCGCCGGTGCAGTGGTCCTGGCGCTGGTGCCGGCGCGGTGGCGGCCCTGGCTCACCGTGACACTCGGCCTGGGCCTCACCGCGATGGCCCTGGCGGTGGTCCTCGACGTCGCCTCCGGGTCGCAGGTGCAGTACCGGATGGCCGGGTGGCGTGCGCCGTTGGGGATCGAGTTGCGGGTGGACGCGCTCAGCGCCCTGATGCTGGCGATGACGGCCCTCGTGAGCGTGCTGGTGCTGCTGTACGCCACCGGGACATCGCGGGTGCGCGGCAGCGAGGCGTTCTGGCCCCTGGTGGCGATGCTGTGGTCCGGGCTGAATGCCGTGTACGTCACCGCGGACCTGTTCAACGCCTACGTGGCGCTGGAACTGATGGGCCTGTCCGCGGTGGCACTGGTGGTCCTCGGTGGGCGCTCGGCGTGGCGCCCCGGCCTTCGGTACCTGTTCGTGGCGGTGCTGGGGTCGCTGGCCTACCTGTTCGGTGTGGCGCTGGTCTACGCACAGACCGGCACCCTGGACATGGCCGGGGCCGGGCAGGTGTTGACCGCCGGCGCTACCGCCTCGGTGGCCCTGGTGCTGATCACCGCCGGGATGGCGCTGAAGACCGCGCTGTTCCCGGCGCACACCTGGTTACCCTCAGCCCACGCAGCAGCCCCGTCCGCGGTGAGTCCGCTGTTGTCCGCGCTGGTCATCAAGGCCTCGCTGTACCTGCTCATCCGGGTCTGGTACGTGGTGTTCGACGCCGCCGCGCCGACGTTGGCGGGCCTGCCGACGGTGCTCGGCGTGCTGGGCTGCGTCGCGGTGGTGTGGGGCAACGTGGTGGCCTTGCGACAGGACCGGCTGAAGTCGGTGGTGGCCTACTCCACCGTGGCCCAGGTCGGGTACTTCTTCCTGTTGTTCGCCTACCTCGCCCCGTCCCCGGGCGCGCCGGCGGGCAGCCCGGCGGCGCTCGCCGCTCAGGCGGCCTGGGTGGGGGTGCTGCTGATGGTGCTGTCCCACGCACTGGCCAAGGCGGCGATGTTCATGGCCGCCGGGGTGCTCGCCCTGGCCCACCGCGGGGATGACCTGGACGGTCTGGTCGGTGCGGT
The DNA here is from genome assembly GCF_049725185.1 of Pseudactinotalea sp. Z1748. Lineage (NCBI taxonomy): Bacteria > Bacillati > Actinomycetota > Actinomycetes > Micrococcales > Cellulomonadaceae > Pseudactinotalea > Pseudactinotalea sp. Z1748. The sequence goes on from NZ_JBMPQB010000001.1 coordinate 142,185, forward strand.
CAACCGGATGCCGGGCACGGTGCTGGCCTTCGCCGTCTCCGGGGTGGTCCTGGCCGGGATGCCCCCCACGCTGGGGTTCGCCGGCAAGTGGCAACTGCTGCAGGCCTCACTGCAGGGAGGGCAGTGGTGGTGGCTGGCGGCGCTGCTCGGGGGCGGGCTGCTCACCTTCGCCTACACCGCCCGGGTGGTGCGAGCCACCTTCGATGAACCCGGGGCGGCCGGCCGGCACCAGCCGGTGGCGGTGCCGGCCCGGATGCCGGCGATCGCGCTGCTCCTGGCGGTCGTGGCGGTGGGGACCGGGCTGCTGGCGGTGCCGCTGGCGGAGTTCCTCGGCCCGGCGTTGCCCATCGGGGGGGCCCCGTGAACGAGACCGTCACCCAGGCCAGTTGGATTCCGCTGGCGATCCTGCTCACCTCGCTGCTGCCGGGGTTGGTGATCTTCGGGCTGCGCGAGCACCAGGTGCGCTGGCGCACCACCCTGAACCTGACCGGTGCGATCATCAAGGTCGGGCTGGTGATCGCGCTGGTGCCCCCGGTGACCTCCGGGCTGCGCCTGGAGTACCGCCAGCAACTGCTGCCCGGGGTGGACCTGGTGCTGATCACCGATCCGCTGGCGCTGCTGTTCGTGGGCCTGTCCACGCTGCTGTGGCTGCTCACCACGATCTATGCGATCGGCTATCTGGAGACCTCGGCGAACCGGTCCCGGTTCTTCGGCTTCTTCAGTCTGTGCGTGACCGCCACGGTGGGGATCGCGCTCTCGGGGAACCTGGTCACCTTCCTGCTCTTCTTCGAGGTTCTCACCCTGGTCACCTACCCCCTGGTGGCCCATCGGGGCACCAAGGCGGCCCTGCGCGGAGCGCGCACCTACCTGGCCTACACCGTCACCGGCGGGATCGTGCTGCTGGGCGGGGTGGCCTGGCTGACGGCGGTGGCCGGGCCGGTGGAGTTCCGCTCCCGTGGTGCCGAGGAGGTCACCGAACTCGCAGCCGCCGATCCCGGCACGGCGGTGGGGATCTTCGCGGTGCTGATCGCCGGCCTGGCGGTCAAGGCGGCGCTGGTGCCGGTGCACGGCTGGCTACCGATCGCGATGGTCGCACCGGCGCCGGTCAGTGCGCTGCTGCACGCGGTGGCCGTGGTCAAGGCGGGCGTGTTCGGGATCATCCGGGTGGTCCACGACGTGTTCGGGGTGCACCTGGCCTCCGACCTGGGCGTGCTGACGCCGCTGGCGGTGCTGGCCGGGATCACCATCGTGTACGGCTCGGTGCGTGCGCTCGCCCAGGACGAGCTCAAGGCCCGGCTGGCCTATTCCACCGTCAGCCAGGTCTCCTACATCACCCTCGGCGCGACCCTGCTCGCGGTCACCGCCACCACCGGGGGCATCGCTCACCTGGTGCACCAGGGACTGATGAAGGTCAGCCTGTTCTTCTGCGCCGGCCTGTTCGCCGAGGTGCTGGGGCTGACGAGAGTGAGCCAACTGGCCGGGGTGGGCCGCCGGATGCCGGTCGCCTCGGCCTCCTTCACCGTGGCCGCGCTGGGCATGATCGGTATCCCACCGATGGCCGGGTTCGTGTCCAAGTGGTACCTCGGTGTGGGCGCCCTCGAGGCCGGGCAGCCGTGGGTACTGGGGGTGCTGGCCGCTTCCACCCTGCTCAACGCCGCCTACTTCCTGCCCATCATCTACGTCCTGTGGTTCAAGGACCCGGACGAGGGCGCTGCCTGGCAGGGCGCGCAGACCCATCAGCGCCACGGCGTGGAGGCCCCGCTGTCACTCCTGGTTCCGGCGCTGTTGACGGCCGTCTTCGCCCTTGCCGTGGGGGTGCTGGCCGGCCTCGGCTACTCGCCGCTGTCGCTGGCAGAACTCGTCGCGGTCAGGAGTTACTCATGACCGCGCTCTGGATCGGCACCGCAGCGCTGCCGCTCCTGGTGGCGTTGGGACTCGCGATGGCCGGGCTGCTCCCGGACCACCTGGCCGAGAGGTCTCGCCTGGTGCTGACCTCCCTGGCGCCGGTCACCGTGCTCCCGGCAGCGTGGCTGGGGTCGGCTGCCCCGGACGGGGTCGGGGTGGCGATGGACTGGCTCCTGCTGGGCACCACGTTCCGGATCGACGACGTGGGCCGGCCCCTACTGGTGCTGGCGGCTGTGTTGTACGGGCTGGCCCTGGTCATGGTGGCCCGTTCCGATCTGTCCAGGCCATCGGCGCTGAGTGGCTTGCTGCTGCTGTGCTTCGTGGCCAACGCCGGGGTGTTCGTCGCCGCGGACGTGGTCACCCTGTATCTGTGTTTCACCGTGATGAGCCTGGTGGGATATGGCCTGGTGATCCACGACCGCACCCCCGATGCGCGGCGCTCCGGCCGGATCTACCTGTTCCTGGCCGTGCTGGGGGAAGCGGCGGTGCTGGTGGCCGCGATGCTGGTGGTGCGCGCCGGTGGGCTGGAACTGGCGGTGACGGCCGAGCGGGTGGCCGCATCGGGGCACACCGGTCTGATCGTGGCGCTGCTCTGGGTCGGGTTCGGCATCAAGGTCGGTGTGGTGCCCCTGCACGTGTGGCTGCCGCTGGCGCACCCGGCCGCACCCACACCGGCCAGCGCGGTGCTGTCCGGGGCGATGATCACCGGCGGGCTCGCCGGCTGGTTGCGGATGCTGCCCCTGGGCGAGGCTGCGATGCCCACCTGGGGCCTGGTGTTCGTGGTGGGCGGCCTGGCCGGGGCCTACCTGGCGGTGCTGCTGGGCGTGATGCAGGCCAAGACCAAGGCGGTGCTGGCCTACTCCTCGATCAGCCAGATGGGGATGCTCTCGGCGCTGGTGGGGGTCGCACTGATCGACCCGGACGGTGCCCCGGTGCTCGTGGCCGCGGCCGTGCTCTACGCCCTGCACCACGGGATCATCAAGGCCGCCCTGTTCTTCGGGGTGGGCTTGTGGGGAGCCCACGGCGCCGGTTCGGGCCGGGTGGTGGTGATCGCCGGATTCGCGGTGGCCGGACTCTCCCTGGCCGGGTTGCCCTGGACCAGCGGCTACCTGGCCAAGTACTCGGCCAAGGAAGCGGCCGACGGCGTGCTGGTGGCCGGCCTCGACGTCGCCTCGGCACTGGTGCTGGTGGGCATGGGGTCCACGGTGCTGCTGGCCCGGGCAGTGTGGCTGCTCGGGCACAGCCGGGCCGGCTCGCGTGGGGTGGACATCATGCTGCTGGGCTGGGTGGGACTCATCGGCGCCTCGATCCCGTTGGTGCTGTGGACCGCAGCGGGCGGGGGCGAGGTGTCGGTGCCGGGATGGTGGGACCTGGGCACCTGGTGGGCCCAGGGCTGGCCGGTGCTGGCCGGTGTGGGTGCTGCGGCGCTGGCACTGCGCCTGTCCAGGACGCGGGCGCTGCCGGACTGGCTCGCCCACCCCGATGGCCGGGCGGTGCCACCGGGGGACCTGGTGGTCGCCGAGGAGTGGCTGGCGAGCATGATCGGTCAGGGTGTGCAGGCCCTCAGCCGTTCGATCGCTCGGGGCCGCGACGTCATCGCCGTGGGCACCCGGCGGGTGCCCGCACCGGCTCGCTGGTTCAACCTGGGAGAACAGCGCCTGGCCACGTGGCGGGCCTCGGGACTGACGTTCCTGGGCATGGCCGGGGTCTTCGTCATCCTGGCCTGGTGGGGGGCATGATGAGCAACCGAGTACCCCCGTTCCGCTGGTGGCATCGTGCCGCCTCACTGGTGCGCAGGATGGCGGTCTTCGCCCTGTTGTGGTGGGCCCTGACCGAAGGCGACATGACCACCTGGGCCTACGGCGGCGTCGTCGTCCCGATCGCGGTCGCGACCAGCCTGGCGCTGGCGCCCTACCGGGGTCCCCGGCCCGGCGCCGGCCGGCTGCGGCGCACCTGGGCGCTGGTGCGGCTGGCCGGGTGGTTCCTGCGACGCTCCCTGCACGGTGGGCTGGACGTGGCCCGCAGGTCGCTGACGCGGCGACCGGACCTGGACCCGGGCTATGTCCGATGCCCGATGCGACTGCCGCCGGGGGCGGGCCGCGTGGCGGTGGCGAACCTGACGAACCTGATGCCCGGGTCGTTGTCGGTGCATCTGGGCACCGAGGAGTTGGTGGTGCACGTGCTGGACGTGGACCTACCGGTGCCGGCCACGGTGGCGGACCTGGAGGAGCGGATCGCACTGGTCGCGGCGCTGCCGTTGGCGCCGCCGGGCCGCAGTTAGGGTCCGGGCGCCGGGGCGAGCGCCGGCCCCGGGCACACCAGGTCCAGCGCTGCGCCGAAGGGCGAAGGCATTGACACCGACCGGGCCAGGCTCATCGCGGGCCCGCCTCTCCCGGGGCCACCTCGGCCATCTCCCGGTTCACCAGGCGCTGCACCACCTGGGTGAGCACCCTTAACCCGACCACCAGATCCGCATCGGAGGTGAATTCCCGCTCACAGTGGGACACCCCGTCCACCGAGGGCACGAACAGCATGACCGAGGGCGTGATCGCGTTCATCGCGATCGAATCGTGTCCGGCCATGGTGGCCAGCAGCATCGACTCCACACCCTCGTCGCTCGCGGACTTGGCGCCCAGGTCCACACCTTCGGCCGGGAAGCGCTGCACCGGGCGGATGTCGAAGTCCTCGGCGCTGATCTCCACATTCCGGCGCCTGCCCAGGTCAGCCATACGCTCGAGCAACAACGCCCGGGCTCGCGCCACGTGCGCGGGGTCGTCGGCGCGGATGTCCAGCACCAGGTCCACCTGGCGGGGCACCACGATCGGGGAGTTGGGTTGCACGTCGAACTTGCCCACCGACGTCACGATGGATCCCGAGGGGAACTCACCGGTGACCTGCTCCGCCTCCAGCACCACGTGCGCGGCCGCCACCAGGGCGTCGCGCCGGTCGGACATCGCGGTGGCGCCGGTGTGGGACTGCTCGCCGAGCACCCGGACCAGGAGTTTCTGGGTGTACCAGCTCTCCTGCACCACACCGATGGGGATGCCGGACTGTTCCAGGCGCCGTCCCTGCTCGATGTGTATCTCGGCGTAGGCGCCCGCCGGGATGGTCACCGCTTCACCTCGGTAGCCGATTGCGCCGATCGCGTCGGCGACGGTGACGCCCTGGGGGTCGGTGGTGGCCAGCGCCCGATCCAGATCCAACAGACCGGCGAAGACCGAACTGCCCATGATGGAGGGTGGGAACCGGGCCCCCTCCTCGTTGAACCAGTCCACCACGGCGAGGTTCAGGCCGGGGATGATCCCGTCCCGTGTGGCTGCCCGGGCCACCGCGTGAGCGGCGTGCAACGCCGCGATCACGCCATAGGTGCCGTCGAAGCGCCCACCCAGGGGCTGGCTGTCCAGGTGGGACCCGACCAGCACGTACGGCGCACCGGGGTTCCAGGACCACAACGCGAAGACGTTGCCGATCTGGTCCACCCGGATCTCGAACCCCAGGTCCGTGGCCCGGGAGCAGAACCAGTCCCGGACCGCACCGTGCTCGGTCGTGCCCGCCTGCCGGTCGATCCCGCCGGCAACGGTCGCGCCGAAGGTGGTGGTGTGATGGAAATCGGCGAGGAAGCCGGGCACGTCGAGCTGGTGCGTGGCGTTCTGTACCTGGTCGATGGTCATCGTCCGCTACCCGCTACCCGCTCCCGGTCCGGCCGGCCGAGCCGCCGCCCGGCTCGGTGAAGGGCCACCGGCGGGAGTCATCCGGGATGGTGTCGGCGAACTCCTCCGGGTCCGGCTCGTTGAACCGCTCCCGGTCGAAGTCGTCCCTGCGCCGGCTCAGTTTGAGGAGCAGGCGCGAATCGCGGGGCTTGGTGAACAAGCTCACCCCGACGAAGACGACGATGTTCAGCAGCAGCGACAGCAGGCCGCCGCCACCCACGGAGAAGGGTCCGGGGATCGTGGCCGGGACCGCGGTGAAGACGACCAGGCTGGTCACGCCCACCAGCAGGCCCGCGGTGGCGCCGGCCACGCTCGCCCGCCGCCAGAACAACGCCCCGACGGTGGGGACCACGATCTGGGCCAGGCCGGCGAAGGCGACCAGCCCGATCGTGACCAGGAGGCCGGGGACGTACAGGGCCATGATGTAGGCCATTGCGGAGAAGCCCAGGATCGCCCAACGCCCCACCCACACGCGCTTGTGTTCGGGCAGGTTCTTCTGGAAGTACCTCTCGTGGAAGTCGATGGTGTAACTGGCACCGAGGGCATGGACCTGGGAGTTGGCAGTGGACATCGCCGCCCCTGCCCCGGCGGCGATCACCACGACGGCGAGCACCAGGGGCGCATAGTCGAGCAGCATCACCGCCAACACCTGGTCGGGTTCGTCGACGTCGGGCTGGACCACGGCCGCGGTGTTGCCGATCAGCATCGAACCGATGTAGGCGATCGCCATCAACCCCACCAGGAACGGCATCAGGTCGAACAGCCGGGAACTCCTCGTGGCATACATCCGGGTCCACATCTGCGGGCCCATCAGGGCGCCCAGTGGGGTGATGAGGAACATCGCGACCCACGTCATCCACTGTCCGTCGGCAAGGATCAGGTGCTCGGGCTGGACCTGCTGGATCTCATCGAACATGGTGCCCATTCCGCCGACCTCGCCGACCACGAAGATCCCGGCGGCGATCAGCCCCACGAAGATGGTCACCCCGTAGAAGATGTCCGTCCAGGCGATGGCCCGCACGCCCCCGGCCCACACGTAGATGATGATGACCAGGTAGAACAGCAACGCGCCGAGCCAGAAGGGCAGCGCGCCACCGGAGGCGACCTCCATCAGGTAGGCGCCCCCGGTGAGTTGGATCTGCAGGTGCGGCAGGGTGAAGATCACCAGGATCACCGCGACCAGGGTGGCCAGACGGGAGGAGCCGAACAGGTCGGCGAAGAAGTCCCGGGCGGTGACGTAGTTGCCGCGCTTGCCGTGGAACCAGACCCGCTTGCCGATCCAGTAGTACATCACCCCGAAGAAGATGTTCCAGACCAGGGCGGTCCAGTACAGCGGGCCGTCCAGATAGAAACTGGCGTTGGAACCCAGGAACGCGAATGCGCTCCACCAGGTGGCGGTGACGGTGAAGAAGACCGCGATCGACCCCATGGTCCGGCCCTGGACGAAGTAGTCACTGGCGGTGCCCGCGGACTTGGTCGCCGAGTACGCCCCGATGATCAGCGGGACCATGAGGAAGGCGGCGATCGCGCCGAGTCCGAGAATCTCTGCGTTGCTCACTGGTCCACCTCCGCGTCGAACCGCTCATCCGAGTTGTGCGGGCGGGCGCGGCCCCAGTGCACCTTGTAGGCCCAGAACAGCACCACGCAGAGGATCGCCCAGACAACCAGATTGAAGCCATAGATGAATGGCATCCCCAGGATCCGCGGCTCGGCCACGTCGTGATACAGGAGGATCCCGGGGAACTGCAGCACGGCCAGCCCGGCAATGACCAACGACCAGATAGCGATCGTGGTCGGGGAGGATCTACGTTTCGACATCGACCATCCTTTGCGTTGTCACGGAACGGATTCTGAGTGTGTCGGTGGACCTCAGGCGATACGGAGAGCGCAAGGACGTTCTGGAGCGTCTTCGATCGCGTCGGCCGAGGATAGCGGGTTACGAAGCGGAGCGCTCGCGCAGGCGCGGCCCCGCTGCGGGCCGCCGCAACAGCGATGCCGCTGTTCTCGGGGGAACCCGGGGCAGAGGAGTTGGGTGGGTCGCGCCGGACCTGCCAGACTTCCGGCATGGAAGTTGTAATCAAGCCGGCCCAGGAGACGGCCCGTCTGGCGGCCGATGCCATCGTGGCCCTCATCGACGCCAAACCCGACGCTGTGCTCGGGTTGGCCACCGGATCCTCCCCGTTGGGTGTCTACGACGAACTCGCGAAGCGACACCGCGCCGGGGAGGTCAGTTTCGCCGGGGTCAGCGCCTTCCTGCTCGATGAGTACGTGGGCCTGGCGCAGGAGCACCCGCAGCGCTACCGCAACGTGATCCTGACCGAACTGGTGGACAGGATCGATCTGGACCCGGCACGGGTCCATGGGCCGGACGGCCTGGCCCAGGACATCCCGTTGGCCTGCGCGCGCTACGAGCAGGCGATCGTCGATGCCGGCGGGGTGGACCTGCAATTGCTGGGCATCGGCACCGACGGCCACATCGGCTTCAACGAACCGGGATCCTCCCTGGCCTCGCGTACCAGGATCAAGACCCTGACCGGGCAGACCCGCGTCGACAACGCCCGGTTCTTCGACGACGACGTGGACCGGGTCCCGCACCACTGCCTCACCCAGGGCCTGGCGACCATCAGCGCAGCCCGGCACATCGTGTTGCTCGCCCAGGGTGGTGGCAAGGCCGAGGCTGTGCACCAGATGGTCGAGGGGCCGGTCAGTGCGATGTGGCCGGCCAGCATTCTGCAGCACCATCCGCACGTGAGCGTGCTCCTGGATGAGGGCGCCGCCGCCCGGCTGCAACTGGGTGACTACTACCGCCAGGCGTTCCAGGCCAAACCGGAGTGGCAGGGCCTGTAGCCGGTCCCGGTCGCGCCGGACCGGCCGGCGGGGCCATCCGGCACGTCCGAGGGGTGCGGCCGAGCGCGGGTGGGCCGGGCCGTAGCACCATCGGGCCAGGCTATGAACCCGGGCCTCTACCCTCCCAGGGATTGGGCGTGATGGGCCCGGGCAGTCGCATCGCCTCGCGTGCCTTGGGGGTGCGGGTGCGCCACCAGACCAGTGCGGTGGCCAGGACGCACATGGCCATCCCGACGAGCATGAACGGACCACCCACACCCGCCTCGCGGTCGAACATCCCGTCGAAGTCCATCCCGAGCGCGGAGTTGAGGATCATGATGAAGGTGTTGTTGGCGGCGTGCACGATGATGGCCGCCTCCAACCCCTGGGTTCGCCAGGTCATGATGGTCAGCGCCACCGCGAAGACGACGTAGTAGACGTTCAGCCACATGTCCCCGGCGCCGTGGGCGATCGCGAACAGCACCGCGGAGGTCAACGTGCCGATCACCAGCGCCACCCGCGGTGAGGCGAACCAGCCCCCGACGGCGCGTTGCACCAGGCCGCGGAAACCCACCTCCTCACCGGCGGACTGCAGCGGTGTGGTGAGGATGGCAATGACGATGAAGGCAGCGTGGGTGGCGGTGAAGACACCGGTCTCGGTGGGGAAGACCAACGGGTTCAGCGCCGTGTAGAGCAGGTAGGCCGGCAGCAGGACGGCGGCCAGCATGAGGAACAGCCGCCACCGGATCTTCCCGGCCACCGAGTGCAGGGACCCGGGGCGCACCCCGTACAGCAGGCGCTGGATCCCCAGCGACAACGGCCACAGCGCGGCCAGGGACAGGTTGGTCACGAGCATGCCCAGCGGCGTGATCCGCAGCCCTGCCATCAGGTCGTCGCCGAGCAGATTGACGTCGCTCTGGACCAGGATCACCACGGTGGCGGGGATCTGCAGCAGGACGAACCCGACGCCGAACATGACGAGCGCGAGGATGCCGCGCCAGATGTTGCCGCCCTGGTCCCGGCGCAGCGCGTGGTGGTAGGCGCGCGGTGGCTGCGGCGCCTGTTGGTAACCCGGGTAGCCGGGTGCGGGCTGGTAGCCGGGGTAGCCGGGTGCGGGCTGGTAGCCGGGGTGGCCGGGCGCGGGCTGGTGCCCCGGGTAGCCGGGTGCCTGCTGGTACCCCTGATATCCGGGTGCCTGCTGGTACCCCTGATATCCGGGCGCGGGCTGGTAGGCCGGGTGACCGGGGGCCCCTTGGTACTGGGTGGGCATCGGGGCGGGCCCCGGCGCGGCGCCGTAGGGCGCGGCGTACGGATCGGTGCCGGTCCCCTGCGAGCCGGGCGGCGTCGTCGTCGGTGGTGCATACGGGTCGGCACCGGGGGCAGGGGTGGTCCCCGCGCCCTGCGGGTCGACCTGCGCTCCCCCTGTCGGACCGGGTGGTGCCGCGGAGCGTGGGGCGCCGTCCGGGCGTGCCCACGGTTGCCCGTGGTCTGGGTTCTCCTCGGTGGGGGTGTCGCTGGCGTTGTTCATGACTCCACTTTGTCCTATCGCAGGCCCGGCGGGCCATGTGGGCTGCCATCGGCTCATGTGCGTCCGGCCCGGTCCGGTCGTGACATCCGTCAGGCTCGGTACTGTCCAGGTTTCAGGGTACGGCTCCGGCGCGAACTCGGCTCCGGCACGAGTTCGGCCTCGGCCCGCTCGCGCCGCACGGGCAGGGATAAGGTGGGGTCCAGCACCACCGGGTTTCTGGTCGCATCGGATCGAGCCGGTGTGCGGCGGCGAGTACGGAGGGTGGATTGATGGTTCAGGACGACGACGACGCCGCAGCGCGTGAAGCCGTGCGACGCCGGGTGCTGATCCGCTCGGTGATCGCGTGGTTCGTCCCGATGCTGGTGCTGGCGCTTGCGTTCTTGTTCTTCATGCTGCGTTGACGCGGGACTACCGCCGTCCTGGTGCGCCGCGATCGGCCGGCCGTGACGGATCCCGGGTGGGCGCCGGATCTTTTAGGCTGGCCCCATCATGTCTGTGCCGCCGGATCCGTTTCCATCCTCGCCCCCGCCCGACGACGGACGCGGGTACGGCATGGACCCGCACCCGGCACCGGACGAGCCACGGCGTCGACGGCCCCGGTGGGTCCCGATCGTGGCGGCGGTGGCCATCATCGCCCTGGTCCTGGGCGGGATCGCGGCGACCCTGAGTTACCTCGCCGCGGAGCGGGAGCGGCGCGACGCCGAGGAGCTGGAGCGGGAGCAGACCGAGGAGGCCGACCAGGCTGCCCGGGACTTCTTCGCTGCGGTCGAGGGACACGAGCAACACTGGAGCGCCGAGGCGGTGCAGGCCACCTACGGGGTGGAGGTGGCCGAGGTGTTCTTCAACCTCAACCTCGACGCGACCGAACTGGCCGAGCCGGCTGCGGACCTGGCCCGGGCCTGCGCCGACCAGGAGGAGGCATTCGCTGCCTTCTCCGGACTGGGCGGTTCCACCCGGCCCACGCTGGCGCAGGTGCCCGGAACGAGCCCTTCCTACCGCAGCGCAACATCGGCGGCGCGCAGTTCCGCGCGCCTGGGCGAGGCGGAGCAGGAGTACGTGACCACAGGGCGGGACCTGTCCGAACAGTTGCTCCTCTACTGCACGGCGTGGTCGGAGGCGGCTACCGCGATGGCCGCGGAGCAGTCCGATTATCACCGCCGCATGGAGGCGGTCCTGGTGCCGCAGGGACAGAACCAGCGCGAGGGCAACTGGACCGTGGAGTGCTCCGACCCGGACGGATGCCTGCCGGTGGTGCGCGCGGACCGGGAGGAGTACGCCAATGCCACGGTGGACTTCTACACCCGGATGCATCAGGTCCGCACGGTTCTGGCCACCGACCACTGCTTCGATGGCTACGAGGCGGTCTGCCAGGCCGACCGGGCCCTGACGGGTGCGCAGCTGGAGGGCGCCGAGAACGCGATGGACCTGCTGCGGGGATCCCTCGGCACCGGAGCGGAGGCGCTGCCCGGCTACAACGATGCTCTGCAGGCCTGGAACGATGAGGTGGAGGACCGGCGCGGGGAGTTGGCCCGGATCCTGAAGGACATGGACACCGACGTGTCCCCGGAGGTCGCTCAGCATTTCGCCGCCCACCAGCATGTGGTGCTGGGCGGATGGCAGCGCACCATCGCCGAGTTGGCCGAGGCCTCCCTGGACCGCGACACCATCGACCGGGCCTGAGCGCACGGGGCGCCGGGCGCCTGCGCACGCCGGTGAGCCGGCGCCGAACGCCGACCGCCTCTGGCGCCGACCGCCTCTGGCACGGCGTCCACATTCTGATACCAACCGGGGTGCTGTGGATACCCCTGCCCTCGCTGGCGCACGCTCGTCACCACGGCGGACCACCCGGTCCGCGCAGAGAGGTAGATGATGTCACTGATCCGTTCCCGCGCCGCCGGCGCAGCCCTGGTCCTCACATCCGCCCTGGTGCTGTCCGCGTGTGGCAGTTCGGCGAGTGGCGCGGGCGAGGACGGAGAACGGGGTGGCGGCACCCTGGTGTACCTGGAGCACCAACCCCATGACACCCTGTACCCGCCCTCGGCCGGCTTCTACCCCAACGGCGGCATCGTCAACAACATCACCGACCGACTGGTGTACCAGAACCCCGAGACGCTGGAGTTCGAGCCGTGGATCGCCACCGACTGGGAGATCAACGACGACGCCACCGAGTACACCTTCACCATCCGTGACGACGTCACCTTCTCCGACGGCACCCCGCTGACCGCCGAGGTGGTCGCGGCCAACTTCGACCTGTACGGCCACGGTGACCCCGAGCGGGCCCTGATCGTCTCCGAGGCGGTCAACAACTACGAGAGCAGCGAGGTGATCGACGAGACCACCGTGCGGTTCCACTTCGACGCCCCGGCACCGGGTTTCCTGCAGGCCACCTCCACGATCAACTCCGGGCTGGTCTCGGCCGAGACCCTCGAAGGGGCCTTCGAGGACTTCGCCCCGGGCAACTCCGCCGCGGTGATCGGCACCGGGCCGTTCGTGATCACCGATGAATCGCTGGGCACCTCCCTGACACTGAGCGCCCGGGAGGACTACGACTGGGCGCCACCCTCGCTACCCCATCAGGGCCCGGCACTGCTGGACGCGGTGCAGATCGAGGTCACCCCCGAGGACAGTGTGCGGGTGGGTTCGCTGTTGTCCGGGCAGGCCGATGTGGTCCGCTACGTCCAGGCCCAGGATGAGGCCCAGGTGGAGGCTGCGGGCCTGGAGATCCACGCCCCGCAGACCAACGGGGTGAACAACTCCCTCTCCATCCGTTTCACCCAGGAGACCCTGTCCGATATCCGGGTGCGCCAGGCCCTCATCGCCGGCACGAACCGGGCCGAGGTGGTCGAGACGATCTATACCGACCACTACCCCCTGGCCACCTCCACCCTCAGCGCCGGGGCCTCAGGGTACCTGGACACCTCCGAGCACCTGGCCTATGACCCCGAGCGGGCCGTCGAACTCCTCGAGGAGGCCGGCTGGAGCGAGGGGCCGGACGGCATCCGCGTCAAGGACGGCCAGCCGCTGCGTCTGGTGGTCAACGAGGCTGCGCCGCAGCCGCGCTCCTTCGAGGCGCTGACCCTGGTCAGCCAGCAGTGGCAGCGCATCGGGGTGGATCTGCAGATCCTGCGGGCCGACGCCGGCACCTACGCCGAGGCGATCCTGGACCCCGACCAGGTGCAACTGTTCCACTCCATGGTGGGCCGGGCGGACTTGGACGTGATCAAGTCCCAGTACCACAGCGAGAACCGCAACACGCTGCTGAACCGGGTCGGCGATGAGCCGGTGGCCGACGCCGAACTCGAGGACCTGCTCGAGGCGGTCGCCTCGGAGGCGGACCCGGACCAGCGCATCGCCAACACCGAGGCGGTCCAGACCTACCTGGCCGAGAACGCCTACGTGATTCCGCTGTTCGAAGAGCCCCAGGTCTACGGTGCCGGCACCCACGTGCGCGACTTCGGCTGGGAGTCGGTGGCACGGCCCAGTTGGTACCAGACCTGGCTGGATGAGTAGAGGGACAGGGGTGCCGTACTTCGCCGCCCGGATCGGCCAGGCAGCCACCGTGCTGCTGGTGGCCTTCACCGCCGCGTTCCTGCTGCTGCAGGCGATGCCGGGGGACGCGTTGATGATCCGGTTCGAGAACCCCGAACTCGGGTTGTCCCCGGCCCAGATCGCCGACCTGCGCACCGCCTACGGTGCCGACACCCCCTTGCACCTGCAGTTCTGGCACTCCCTGTCCGGGGTGTTCCGGGGGGACCTGGGCTACTCCATCGAGTCGGGCACCGCCGTCAGCGCCATCCTGGCCGACGTGGTGCCCCGAACCCTGATGCTAGCCGGGTTGGGATTCGTGGTCGCGGCGAGCCTGGCCTTCTCGATCGCCTTCGCCGCCGGCCTGAGCAGGTTCGCCTGGCTGCGTTCCCTGCTGCGGGCCGCGCCGAGTCTGTTCGTGTCGGTGCCGGTGTTCTGGCTGGGCATCCTGCTCATCCAGATCTTCTCCTTCCGGCTCGGCTGGGTGCCGATCATCAACCCGGGCCCGGTGGTGGGCCTGGTGCTGCCGGTGCTGACGCTGGCGGTACCGATCTCGGCACCGTTGGCCCAGATCCTGATCCGCTCCATGGACGCCGTCAGCCTGCAACCGTTCGTGACCGTCACCCGCGCCAAGGGCGCCACCGAGTTGTGGACCCAGTGGCACGCCGTGCTGCGCAACGCGGTGCTGCCCACGATGACCATGGCCGGGGTGCTCTTCGGTGAGCTGATCGCCGGCGCGGTGGTCACCGAGACGGTCTTCGCCCGCTCCGGGCTGGGCCGGATCACCGAACAGGCGGTGCGCAACCAGGACATCCCGGTGCTGCAGGGTGTGGTGCTGCTGGCCGCGGCGGTGTTCGTGGTGATCAACCTGGGTGTGGATCTGCTCTACCCGCGCGTCGATCCACGCCTGCGAGGAAAGGTGGCTGCGGCACGATGAGTAATCTGCAGGTCCTCGACTCACCCGCACCGGCCGACCCCCAGGGCGCGGGTGCGCAGCCCAAGACGCTCACCACCACCGGCCCGCGCGGGTCGAGACGGCTTGGCAAGGACCGACGACGACGAGGCAGCAGGCGCGCATTCATCCTGCCCGGGGCGGTGATCGTGCTGGTGGTGGCCTGGGCGGCGTTCCCCGGTCTGTTCGCCCCGGCGGACCCGATCGCGGGGAACGCGGCGGTGGCGCTGTCCCCGCCCAACGCCGAGCACCTCTTCGGCACCGACGCCACCGGACGGGACGTGTTCAGCCGCGTGGTGCACGGGGCGATCCACTCCTTGTCCGGTGCGCTGCTGGCGGTGACCGTGGGCCTGATCGTCGGGTCGACCCTGGGGATCGTGGCCGGATCGGCACCCCGGGTGGTCGACGACGTGATCATGCGGGTGGTGGATGTGCTGCTGGCGATCCCGTCCCTGCTGTTGTCCCTGAGCGTGATCATCCTGCTCGGATTCGGCACCCTGCAGGCGGCCCTGGCGGTGGGGGTGGCCTCCATCGCCGCGTTCGCCCGACTGGCCCGCTCCGAAGTGGTGCGGGTGCGCCGCAGCGACTACGTCGAGGCCGCCTTCGGCTCCGGGGCCACGTTCTTCTCGGTGCTGTGGCGGCACGTGCTCCCCAACTCCACCACTGCGGTGCTGGCCCTGGCCGCGCTGCAGTTCGGCACCGCGATCCTGGCCATCTCGACCCTGGGCTTCCTCGGCTACGGGGCCCCGCCCCCCACCCCGGAGTGGGGCCTGATGGTGGCCGAGGGCCGTGACTACCTGGCCACCGCCTGGTGGCTGACCACGCTCCCGGGTCTGGTGGTGGTCGCTGTGGTGCTCTCCGCCAACCGCATCTCCGCACTGATCGGACGGCACCAGTGAGTACCCCGCTGCTGAGTGTGCGTGACCTGTCCGTGGTCTATCACGGCAGCGCCGGGCAGGTACCGGCCGTGCGGGAGGTCTCCTTCGACGTCGCCCCGGCCGGCGCCGTGGCGCTGGTGGGCGAATCCGGCTCCGGCAAGACCACCACGATCCAGACCCTGCTGGGCCTGCTGCCCCCGGCCGGAGAACGCACCGGCGGGCAGGTGGACTTCGCCGGTGCCGACATCACCGGCTGGTCACCCAAGCAATTGCGTGCAGCGCTGGGTACCCGGATCGGGTATGTGCCCCAGGACCCGAACAACTCCCTGAACCCGGTGCGCCGGGTGGGCGACAACCTGGCCGAGGTGCTGCGCATTCACAAGTGGGGAGACCGCAAGGCGATCCGGGCCCGGGTGGCCGAACTGCTGGACCGGGTGGGCATCCCCGAACCGGAGCTGCGGGCCCGCCAGTACCCGCACGAACTCTCCGGCGGGATGAAGCAACGCGTGCTGATCGCCAGCGCGATCGCGCTGGACCCGGAACTGATCGTGGCCGACGAGGCCACCAGTGCCCTGGACGTGACGGTCCAACGGCGGGTGCTGGACCTGCTCGATGACCTGCGCGCGGAGTCCGGCACCGCGATCCTGCTGGTGACCCATGACCTGGCGGTCGCGGCGGACCGGGCCGACGACGTCGTCGTGCTCTCCGAGGGTGCGGTCCAGGAGTCCGGGCCGACCGGCTCGGTGCTGAGGCACCCCGAGCACCCCTACACCCGGCAACTGCTGCGGGACGCCCCGGCCTTCGCCGTCGAGGACGCACCCGAGCCACCCGGCGGACAGGAGGTGGTGCAGGTGCAGGACCTGGTCAAGGAGTTCACGCTCGGGCGCCGGCGCCCACCCTTCCGGGCGGTCGACCAGGTCTCCTTCACCGTGACCAAAGGCAGCACGCACGCACTGGTGGGGGAGTCCGGGTCCGGTAAGACCACCACGGCCCGGTTGCTGCTGGGCTTCGAACAACCCACATCCGGGTCCATCAGCGTGGCCGGGCAGCGGGTGGACGGGCTGCGCGGGAAGGCGTGGCGGCAGATGCGCGCCACCACCCAGATGGTGTACCAGAACCCGTTCTCCTCCCTGGACCCGCGCCAGGACATCGAGACGATCCTGACCGAGCCCCTGCGCAACTTCGGGATCGGCGATCCCCGGCAGCGCCGGGCACGGGTGCGCGAGCAACTGGACCAGGTGGCGTTGCCCGAGGCGATGCTGGCCCGCCGCCCCGGCGAGCTCTCCGGAGGGCAGCGCCAGCGGGTGGCGATCGCCCGCGCGCTGGTGCTCGAGCCCGAGGTGGTGGTGCTGGACGAGCCGGTCTCGGCGCTGGACGTGACGGTGCAGGCCCAGATCCTCAGGCTGCTGGCGGACCTGCAGCGCGACCTGGGTGTGACCTATGTGTTCATCTCACACGACCTGGCCGTGGTGCGCCGGCTGGCCCACACCGTCAGCGTGCTCCAGCACGGCAAGGTGGTGGAGTCCGGGCCGGTGCGCGAGGTGTTCACCAGTCCGCGCCAGGCCTACACCCAAGAGTTGATCGCGGCGATTCCCGGCCAGGGGCAGGTCGCGGCCGCGACGCACCATGACGAGACGGTAAGGACGGGAACATGACTCAGGCAGACGCAGAGCAGACCGAGCCCGCGGGCGCACCGGCCCGGCCCGGGGCGGACCTGGTGGATCGGGTGCTCGGGATCACCCCCGGCGATGCATTGGATCGCGTGCGGGCCGTCCGTGCGCAGGCTCGCGAACATACCCAGCGCAGTTACCAGGTGCTGTTCGATCCGACCGATGCCACCGGGATCAGTGTGCTGGAGCGGTTCGCGGTGGCGGCCTTCACGGTCACCTTGCACCTGCGGCTCGGGGCGCCCACGGCGGTGCAGGCGCTCGCGGCTCACTACACCGGCTCGTTGCAGCACCTCGATCCCGGGCTGGCCGGGGTGGTGCTCACCAGCGCGGAAGCCGCCCGCACCCGCGGGCCCTACGGCGGCTACGCCGAGCCGGGCTTGGTGCAGGAGTCGACCACGGGGCCGGTGTACCGGATCGAGACCGATGCGGCTCCGGACACCTCAGCCCGGGCCACCTCTGCCCGGGTCCGCGCGGGACTGGAGCATGCACACCTGCTCACCTTCCGCCCGCGTGAGGCCGGCCCGGAGGATCTGCAGCGGCTGCTCGATGCCGGATGGTCCACCGACGGAATCGTCACCTTGTCCCAACTGATCGCGTTCCTGGCCTACCAGGTTCGGTTGGTCCATGGCTTGTCCTACCTCGGTGGCGCCGATGCGCCCGACCGGGGTGGCGTGGCGGAGGGTGTCACACCCCCGCGGGGCGCTGCCGATGCGGCGGAGGGGGCGAAGGTGGGTTCTGCGGACCCAGCCGGGACCAGCGGCGGCGATCGTGTTCTCACCCATCCCGGCGGCACCGGACCGACCGCGTTCACCCGGGACCAACTCGGCTGGCTGCCTTGGCTGGAACCGCTGACTGCCGATGACCTCACCCAGCGGCACCACCACGGCCTGGTCGATGCCGCACGTGCCAAGTCGGAGTACTTCATGCTGCTGGCCCGCGACCCCGAGGCCCTGGGTGCACGAACCCGAACCGACAAAGACATCTTCTACAACACCGACGGCGGACTGCCCCGCGCTGAGCGGGAACTGGCCGCCACCGTGGCCTCCCGGGTGAACGGGTGCGTATTCTGCGCCTCCGTGCACGCCCGGTTCGCGGCCCACTACGGCAAGGACGCGGACGCGGTGCAGCGGTTGCTGGATGAGGGCACCGACGCGGACCTGGGACCACGCTGGAATGTGCTCACCGCGGCAGCCGCCGCCCTGACCCGAACCCCGGCCGACTTCGGCGGCGTGCACCTGGAGTCCCTGCGCGCCGCCGGCCTGGGCGATCCCGAGATCGTCGATCTGGTTGCCGCCACGGCGTTCTTCAACTGGGCGAACCGGCTGATGCTGTCGCTGGGACAGCCCACCCTGGCGTGATACCGCGCACGCGAGTTTGAGGCAGGCCCGCCGATCCGGGTAGGCTGAACCGCCGAGGTAGCGTGTCCGAGCGGCCGAAGGTGCGGCACTCGAAATGCCGTGTGGTTCATAGCCACCGTGGGTTCAAATCCCACCGCTACCGCGAACAGGTGTGGCCCAGCCCTCTGACCTGGGGAAACGCTGGTTTTGAGGGTTGGGCCCATCAGTTACCCATCAGAAACTTTGCCCCGTTTCGAGCGTCGCGCGGACGTCCGGAGCCTGGGCCATGCGGGCGATGTAATGCCGCTCGGCAGTGGCGGTGCCGGACTGCCCCAGCACCGCGGCAGCCACCGTGGAGCCATGTGCTCTTGCCACCCTAGTGGCCACCGTTTTGCGCATCGTATGCGTTCTTACCCATTCCAGGTCGGTGCCGTCGAGGAGGTGGGCGACGTCGGTGCGGACATTGCCGGGTTGGCGCAGCCCGCCACGAGTGTTGGGGAAGACCAACCCAAGGGGCCCCCGGTCGAGCCCCAACCCCATCGCAGTTCTCGCCGCGGCCACAGCATCGGAGGTCATCGGGACCGTCCGGCGGGAGGCCGACGATTTGGGTTCGACCTGCCTGATGAGCCCGGTTTCGCTGACCGGCACGACTGTCGCCCGCACGTGCATCACGGGCAGGTCGGCGTTCAGGTCCAGGTCGTCGGCGGTCAGGGCCAAGGATTCGCCCACCCGAGGGTGTGCGCCTCGGTCACCTCCGCGGTGAGCGCGGCCCCGCCGTCAGGCAGGTGGTGCCCTGAGTCGGCCAGGGCGGCCAGTACGTCGCGGGTGCCCAGGGCCAGCGCGGTGTGCAGGTCGGATTCGATGTGGGCGGCTTCGGAGTGCCGGCCGATGCGCTCCATGATGGACACGACGGCACGATCCGCGAAGCGTATCCCTTCATCACCCGGCCGGCCTCAGTCTTCGTCCTGCTCCCGTTGCAAACGGCGGGCCCGGGCCGCCCTCATGCTCGCCGAGTAGGCCTCCACTGCCTGCCGGCGCACCTGCCGATCCAGAGCCTCCTCGCGCGGGTTCTCCGGCCACGAGGTCCACTCGGCGACCAAGAGGGCATCACCCGGCGCCCGGTAGGTCCGGTACCTCCGCCCATGACGCTGCGAAATCTGCCGCACCACCGCGCGGACCGTGAGCAGATCGAGTTGGAAACGAGGCTCACCGAGGGGGACTTGCGCATGCCCGGTCTCGAGCAGTTGGCGTTCAATTTCGGCTTCCACGCGCGGCTGCAGCAGATGCACCTGGACCCATTGTGCGCTTCCTGCCCTTAGGTGCCATGCCGCACATGATGGCGCACCGCGCCCAGCGACGTCACGGCTACGCGCCCCGGGACCGAGCCGGCGTGTTGCTCGTAAGCCATTGGTCCGTCGGCTGCGACGGTCGTAGTGACTCGATCCGTCTACCGCCACCTTTGGAGTCCAAGTATGACCATCAACAACGCGTTCCTCCTGACCGTCCACCACGCTGCCCGGGAGGTGAGCCGCCATGGAGCAGGTCCCCCGCACACCGGCTGAACGACTCGCCGATACGGCATTTTCCGCGATCGGGTGGCTGGTCACAGCGGCGGTGCTGCTCGCGAT
Organism: Pseudactinotalea sp. Z1748; assembly: GCF_049725185.1. Taxonomy (NCBI): domain Bacteria; kingdom Bacillati; phylum Actinomycetota; class Actinomycetes; order Micrococcales; family Cellulomonadaceae; genus Pseudactinotalea; species Pseudactinotalea sp. Z1748. The sequence goes on from NZ_JBMPQB010000001.1 coordinate 162,144, forward strand.
CGCGTTCACCTACGTCTCGCCCGCCATCGGAGCGCTTCAGGAAACCGCCGCCGGCTGGCGACTGCCGATCATCGACGATCTGGCGGCCGTCGGTGAGGCCGTAGAGACGATCGAGCAGCGTCGCCTCGAAGTCGATCTGCTCCTTGAGGAGATTGGCGACTTCTAAAGCTGCGCATGGTGGAATGGGCGCATGGGAATCGAAAGGCTCGAGCTGACCGTCCCCGTTGGCTTCCCGCCGTCCGGCAAAGTGCAACACCCCGAATCCGGCCAGGATGCAGCCAATCACCGGCCACCCCGACCCGGACTCATCCAGCACCCACCACGTGATCGCAATGGCCATGAGCACCCAGGCCGCCACACCACCAAGACGCACTCTGGTGCGTGGGGGAGCGGGATCTACGACGGCGTCGGGGCGGATGTCCTGTGCGGTGTCCATGCCGTCCGCATGTGCGGCAGCGGTGCCAGAAAACTATGCCCGCGCCCCAGGCGGGCGGTGCGGCTATAGCCTTCAGCCCCAATAGGTTGTAACGAACTGCACCGAGCCAGGCAATATCTGCAGATTGCAAAACGTCACGGATTGTGTGACGATTGGCAATATGAAGGTAGGAACGGGTGAAGTCCGGGCGCCAGAGGCCGCCGACTGGGCCCTCGCGCGCGGACGGCCCACCTGGACCACACCAGAACTAGCCCAACTGCTCGGTGTGCCACACGACCAGGTTCGCCGGCGACTGCACGCACCCGCCGGCCGTGGAGAGTGGGTCACTCCCATCCAAGGGCTATGGATCGCCGTCCCTCCGGAGTTTCGCACCTGGGGAGCACCTCCCGGGATCGAGATCGTCGACGCGATGATGGGCCACCTGAACATCAACTACTACGTCGGCTGGCTGACCGCCGCGAGCCGCCACGGGGCAGCCCACCAAGCGCCCCAAGTATTCCAGGTAGCCGTCAACCGGCACGTGCGCAACCGAACAGTCGGACGCACCAGGTTCGACTTCGCCCAGCGCAGCGTCGACCACATACCAGTGATCGAGCAGCCAACCCGCTCTGGCACCGCCCGAATCTCAACCGTGGCCGCGACAATGCTCGACATCGCCGCCGACATGCCACGAGCCGGCGGACCAAACAACGCCGCCACCGTCATCATCGAACTTTCAGAACATGACCAATTCGACACCACCGAACTGGTTCATTTGGCAGGCCGGTTCCCTGCCGCTGCTGCACGCCGTGTCGGCTTCATCCTCGATCACTTCGCCGGGCGCGATGACCTCCACGAGTTAAGCGACTTCGCTCGCAGCGCCGCACACTCCCCATCAAGGCTCAGTGCCACCGGCGTCACGTCCGGCCCCGTTGACAGCGACTGGATGCTCTACATCAACCGCGACTTAGAACCCGACGTATGATCCCGGCCAACGCGATCACCGCTTGGGGCTTGGACCACCCCTGGACAACACCGGAACAGGTGGAGCAAGACCTGCTGCTGTCCCGCGGGATCTGCGCAATCGCCGATGACCCCTACCTGGGTTCGGAACTGGTGTTCCGCGGCGGTACCGCACTGCACAAACTCCACCTGGACCGGCCATTGCGGTACAGCGAGGACCTCGACTATGTGCGCCGATCCGCCTCCGGCATCGGACCGCTAACGCGGGCCCTGACCAGCCTTGGCAACGACCTTGGATTCGAGGTCCGCACCCGCGTTGGGCGACACCCGAAGGTCTACTGGCGCACCACCAGCGACACCGGAGTGCCGATACGGATCAAGGTCGAGGTCAACACCCATGAACGCTCCCCGGCGATGCCGCCGACCCGGGTCGAGCACAGGGTGGACTCCCTATGGTGGTCGGGGCACGCTCGCGTGCCCACGTTCCAGCCTGAAGAGTTGGTGGCCACGAAGGTCCACGCCCTGTATCAGCGCTCGAAAGGTCGCGACCTCTTCGACCTTTGGCTGGCGCTAGACCACCTAAGACTCGAACCCTCGGAGATCCTCAGCGCGTTCGAGCCCTACCGGCCCGGTGGGATGACCGCGGAACGCGCCAAAGACAACCTCAGCCGGAAGCGGGACGACCCAGCATTCCGCACCGACCTGGACCCGCTCATCAACGAATGGCGCGCCGGGTACACCATCGAATCTGCCGCGTCACTCATAGGCGAGGAACTACTGTCCCGACTTGACGGCTAATCCCAGTAGACCGCCCGCTCAGGACCCGCCGCGCGCCGTGGCACCGGATCATGCTCTCGCCCCAAAACGTGGAGCCCCCGGTCCGCACATACGAAAGGCATGACTACCGAGCCGACCCCCAACCCGCCACGCATCCACCCCCGCAGGCACCGAAGTTAGGGCGCGGCACATGGTGAGATGTGCGGACCATGAGCATCGAGAAACTCGACCTGGCCACGGCCGCCCCCGGGGTCTACCGCGTCGCCCGTGACCGATCGACAACCACCGACCTGATCCACGTGCGAGAAGGTGCCCCGGCGCGGCTCATGCGGATCCGCCGGGCAGGAGGCGGGCCCTCGATCACCCTGGGCAGCGAAGGCACGTGGTGTGACCTGATCTCGGTGACCTCGTACACCATCGTCACGGACGAGGAGACGGGGAGCATTGTGCTGGCCGACCCGGTGGACGGCACGGTCATTGCCGGCGAGCGTGCCCACCGCTACGAATGGAACCCGGGTCCAGAAAGCCCGGATTTCCATTGGACTCTGAGCGGGGTCGGCGCGGTCATCGACGGGCCCCATGAACCCGAAAACGAGGAGATATTCGAACTGCCCGGTTGGGCCGGGTGACGAGAAGGCATCACCCCAGCGGGGTCCCATGCTCTACCCCCACCGCGGGCAGGGCCGGGGTGGGGGGTAGCCCTCCTCAGACCTGTCGCCCTTGCTCAGCGCCATGCCGAAAAGTTGCCACCGTGGCCGCCCGCCCGTACGGGGATCCCCAAGGTCGCCCTTCACCGGACGGGCGCTCCCGAGAATCGCGGTGCGGCCATCGGGTAGGCCTATCTCCACCCCCGGGCGCAGGTCGCCCACCGGGTCCCCGGTAACCGGGTCAGAGAGGACCGATCCGGGCGCGCTCCTGTTTTTCCCCGCCTGCATGCATGACATAGAGATCGCCGACGTCCCACGGCGCTGGTAGCCCCACCACCACCGCCGCGCCCGTCGTCGTTTCCGGGTGCAGATAGGGCTGATAGGTCAGCGCCGACCGCGTCGGCCGTGATGCGGCCCTCCACCTCCGACCGCTCACCATCAACGTCCGCCTCAGGGGACCGGTCGTCCACGCCATCGATCGCGGGCCGCCCCGGGGTCATCCCGGCCGGGCGATCCAGCAGCCCCAGCTGCGAGGTAGCGCCCGCCGCGATCACGGAGAACGCTCGTCGAACCTTCGAAGCGAAGCCCTTGTTTGTGGCGCGGCGTGACCCGGCCCGCGCAACCGAGGCGCGACTGTAGGCCGGCACCGTCCATTTTCCCGCCGGGCTGGAGGCAATGAAGCAGCGCGGGTTGAGAGTAACCGCTCACGCCGGCTGGGCACCGTAGTTACCTGCGAGGAGTGTGGCGCGCAGTTCTGCCCGCTACAAGGGGCTCGGCGGCGGCGGTTCTGTTCCCGGTCATGCGCGTCAAGGTTCATCCGGCGGCAGCGGCGGTAACCCATCAGTTACCCATCAGAAACTGCCAATTCTCGGTGCATTCTGGTCCCAAGAAGCAATGCTCGCCGGGTGTTCATGCAGGTCAGGGCCGCTTTGCATATTCGAACGCATGTTGCCGCAACGTGGGGTTCATAGCCCACCGCTACCGCCGACGGAGCCCCGGCTCCCGGACCTGCAGAAACGCGCGTTCGGGAGCCGGGACTCGCCCGTCCTTCGACGGCCTCGAGCCCCGCCAGCCCACCACCGAGGACGACGACGGACCTCGGCTCGCTCGCCGCGGCCCCTATCGCAGGTGTTCGTCCGCCGGCCGCGATCTCCACGACGCCGACGGCCATCATCGAGATCCTCGCCGCAGCGGTGCACCGGTCGATGCGCGACGGGATGCCCGTGGCGGAGGCTGTACGTGAGGTGGCCTGGAGACCGGGCGGCAGATGGCCGACGAGGGCGCCACGGGCGGTGACGACCTCGAGCGGGCATCGCGCGTACTCGCCCGGCACGGCTACGAACCGCGCGCGTCCACGCGCAAGATCCGCCTGGCCAACTGCCCCTTCGACCGCCTCGCCACCCAGCACGCCGAACTGGTCTGCGGGATGAACCTCGACCTGATCGGCGGTGTGGTCGACGGGCTCGGTGCCCACCTCACCCCCGAACTCGCGCCCCGGCCCGGATTCTGTTGCATCAGGGTGCGCGGCTGATCTGAGCAGAACACCACCGCCGCAGGCGCCGACGTCGGAGATCCCGGCACGGGGTGACGCAGGTGCGGACGCCGGCGCTCGTGCTCGGACCTATTGCGCAGGACTGCCGACCGTGGTCGCTGTGCCGTTTTCGATCGGTGTGGAATTTTCGATACCCGTGCTGTGATCGGTCTGCCCGCCCGAGGCAGAGGTGGCGCCCGCTGCCGCTGCGCGCGGTTCGGCGATCGCGACGGCCGGGTAGCCGGAAGTCACGATCATGAACGCCTCATCGAGCAGGCGCGGGAGCTCTCCCTCGGGAAACCCCCTGCGCGACCAGATCGCCAGGGAGGCCGAGAGGGCGGCGCCGACAGCGGATGAGACCAGCCACGGATACACATCCGTGGCCGCGTCAGTTCCGGTGCGGGCCGCGATCCTTGACCGCAGCACGTCCTCCAACTCGGCCTGCTGCGCCACCCGGAAGGGCCGGAGCGAGGGGTTGTCCCGCTCGAGATCCGCCGTCTGGGCCGCCTTCTGCAGGTTCTCCGGGTGCTCTCGGGCATAAGAACTGAGGATGTCCCACAACGCCGCCAGCGGCGGGGTCTGGGAGTCCTCGCTGTCGAACTCCTCGATGAGTTCGCTCAGGCCGTGGTTGCCGGCGGCCAGCACCGCCTCCTCCTTGGCGGAGAAGTAGTTGGAGACCGTCCGGGGAGAAACGAAAGCCTCCCGGGCGATCTCGTCGAGGGTCACGTTGGCGAGACCCTTCTCCACCGTCAACTTCAGCGCGGCCGCAGCGATCGCCTCGCGCGTCATGCGCTTCTTGATCTCGCGCAGACTCAGTTCTTCTTCCATCGTGCCCCTCCCATGAACGCCCCCGGTGTGAACGTCATGGTAACGCAGACCGCCCGGCACTCAAACGCCTGCCCGGATGTATGCGCACCACGCCGTTATGCCTGGAGTGCAATCTTACCAGTTAGGCACTGGCATGCCGGGTAGGACCTAAGTCCTAGGTATTGTGCTTCGGCTCACAAGCCACTGAGAACGCGTCAAATCCCAGGGAAGCGTAGCTGTAAGAAGGATGTGCGCCATTTCACGAAAATTACTGGACACGTAGTCTTGCGTGGCCTGCAAACATCTGTGAGAGTGACTACCGGCACCCGCTTCCAGCAGGTACCGGGGGCTTGACCAAGGGCCGGATCGGCCGTAACTGCTAGAAGAGAGAAAGTTTCATGAACCAACTCGCTGCATATGTTGCAACCATCTTCACCGCCGTGGGCGACCGCTTCACCGGCCGCAAGGACCGGGGCGCCACCGCCGTCGAGTACGGCCTGCTCGTGGGTCTCATCGCCGTCGTGATCATCGCGGCGGTGCTTTTCCTCGGAGATACCCTCACGGGAATCTTCGAGAACGTGGGGGATACCCTCGACGAGAACGTCAACCCCACGGAGTGACATCAGGTGCCGCCGGTGGGATCTGCGCGTTCCACCGGCGGGCACCCGCTGCACACACCGCCGGCAAGTGCCGGCGCATACTGACGTCAGGAAGGGACTGAACGTGCGTTTCGGGGGACAGCGTGATCGCGGTGCGTCCGCGGTCGAGTTCGCGCTCGTCGTCCCCCTGCTGTTCGCCCTCGTGCTGGGGATCATGGCCTTCGGGCAGGCGTACCACGTGCAGTCGGCCCTCTCCAGCGCCGCCCGGGACGCGGTGCGCATCGTGGCGCTCGATCAGAACGACGCCGCCGCCAACGCCCGGGCCGCCGCTATCACCTCGGCGTCGCCCTCGGCCGCCCTGGACCACAGCCACATCACCATCGACCCGACCTGCGAGGGACCTGGTAGTTCGGGCCGCACCGCCACGGTGATCATTCGCTACCCGGTGGACCTTCTGCTTCTCGGCGATATCGGCGGGCCGATCACCCTCACCGGTAAGGGGACCATGCGATGCAACGGCTGAGGAACAACGACCGCGGCGCCACCGCCGTCTTCGTGGCGCTGCTGATGGTCCCGCTGCTCATCTTCGCGGCCCTTGCCATCGACGTGGCCGCCATGCACACCGACCGCCAGCAGTTGCAGACCGGCGCCGACGCCGCCGCACTCGCGATCGCCCAGGACTGTGCCGGCGGCGACTGCGAACCCGCCGATGCCACCGCCCACGACATGGCGGCAGCGAACAAGAACAATGGCGATGCCGCCGGCGACGTTCTGGAACTGGACGAGGCGGCCGGATCGGTGCTGGTGCAGACCACGACGGTGCGCGAGCACTGGTTCGCTCCCATCATCGGTATCCACGAAACCGACTTGGAGGCCCGCGCGGGGGCGCGATGGGGCTATCCCACCGGTGGCTTGACGATCCTGCCGCTGGCGATCTACGTGTGCGAGCTCGCCGCGCAGACCGGCAGCACCGAGATCTGGGAGGACGGCGAATTGATCGGGGTAGACCTGCCCGAGTCCACCGAGGAGCAGACGATCCTGTTCAGCAAGGCCTCCGACACCGACTGCACCCCGAACTCCGGGAACGTGGTCCCCGGGGGTTTCGGATGGTTGCGACCCGGGGACGGCGGCTGCGGCAGCATCACCACCGCGATCGACCAGTGGGTCAGGATCGACACGGGCACCGACGCCCCCTGTAACGAGGCGACCTTCCAACGATGGCTCGGCGAACCCGTACTGGTGCCCCTCTTCGACGACGCCAGAGACACCGGTAACAGAGCCGAGTTCCACATCATCGGCTACGCCGCCTTCACCCTCACCGGGTACCGCTTCCCGGGCATCCGTTACAACGCGCCCCACTGCGGCGGGGGCGAGAACTGTATCCGCGGTACCTTCGACCGCTTCGTCGACCTGAGCGACGATTTCGACTACAGCCCCGACGGCCCCCGGTTCGGTGTCGCCGTCGTGGCCCTGACCGAGTAAGGCAACATCATGTCCCGTCGACTCATTGCCGCCGTCGTGGCCCTCCTGCTCGCCACCGGCGCAGGCGCCGTGGTGATCAACTACGTCTCCGGCGCAGATGAACGGGCCATGGCCGGTATGTCTCCGACGTCGGTGTTCGTGGTGAGCGAGCCGGTACCGGAAGGCACCCCCTCGGAGGACCTGGCCGAGTACCTGACCGTGGCGGAACTGCCCACCACCGCCGTGGTTCCCGGCGGGGTGCAGGACCTGGAGGAGATCGCCGGGCAGGTCACCACCGCGGCGCTCCAGGCCGGTGAACAGCTCCTGGCCGCCCGGTTCGCCCCGCCGGAGGAGGAGACGGAGGCCTTCCAGATCCCCGAGGGTTTCCACCAGGTCAGCGTGCAACTACCCGCGAACCGGGTCATCGGTGGCCATTTGGCCGCCGGGGACACCGTGGGCGTCTTCGTCAGCGACGACGACGAGACCCACCTCAGGTTGCACAAGGTGCTCATCACGCGCGTGCACGGCGGTGCCACCAGTACCGAGAACGACGACGGCGAGGAGCAGACCCAGGAAGCGTCCGGTTCCCTCATGGTCACCTTCGCGGTCTCCGCGCCAGATGCCGAGATCCTGGTCAACGCCGCCGAGTTCCGGGGCCTCTGGCTCTCCCTGGAGCCCGGCGATGCGCCCGAGAACGACACCCGCGTGGTGGACCGGGAGGACCTGCTGCCATGACCTACGTCGCACTCGCAGGTGCCGGCCCCGACTTCGAGCGCACCTTCGCCGAGGCCACCGGCGGGGCGTATCTGTCCATGCCGGGACCGGTCGCCGCCGACCCCGATGTGTTGCTGGCCCACGTCAACGGCGCCGGGGACCCGGAGGTGCTCGTGCTGGACTCCCGGGCCGATGCGGACTCCGCGCTGGCGCTCGCGGACCGATTCACCGCCGAGCGTCCGGGCACGGTGGTGCTGCTGGCCAGTGACCGGTCAGATGAGGTCGGGCTGCGTGCCATGCGCGCCGGGGTCCGCGACATCATCCCCACCACCGCCGATGCCACCGAGATCCGCCAGGCACTGCAGGCCGCGGTGAGCACCGCGAACCGGCTCTCGACCAGCGTGGCCAACTCCCAGCCCGGTGAGGGCCCGGGAGGAGCCAAAGGCCGCGTCATCACCGTCATCTCACCCAAGGGGGGTGCGGGTAAGACCACCGTGGCGACCAACCTCGCGGTCGCCCTGGCCCGCACGATGCCGCACTCCACGGTGCTGGTGGACCTGGACCTGCAGTTCGGGGACGTGGCCACCGCCTTGAACCTGACCCCGGACTACACGCTGCCCGATGCCCTCCCCAGTGCTGCCAGCGCGGACACCATCGCCCTCAAGACCTACCTGAGCCTGCACCTGGAGACCGGCCTGTACGTGCTGGCGGCACCGGAGCACCCGGCCGCCGCTGACACCATCTCCAGCGCCCAGATCAGCCAGTTGCTGCAACTGCTGGCCACCGAGTTCACCTACGTGGTGGTGGACACCTCCCCGGGGCTGTCCGATCACACCCTCGCAGCGCTGGACCAGACCACCGACCCGCTGCTGCTCACGGCCCTGAGTGTGCCCGGTGCCCGCGGGATGCGAAAAGTCATCGACACCCTGTCCCAGTTGCAGATGTTCTCCGGCGGCCATCGCGTGGTGGTCAACTTCGCCGACGCCGGGCACGGCATGTCCGCCGATGACGTCGAGGCCACCCTGGGGGTGGCGGTAGGGACATCGTTGCCGACGTCCAAGGCCGCCCCCGCCTCCCTCAACCGCGGTATCCCGCTGATGCAGTCCCGCATCCGTGACCCCCTGGTCAAGGCGCTGACGCCGTTGGTGGACAGCCTGCTGCCCGATGGCATCACGCTGGAAGGGCGCGGTAAGCACCGTGGGGCACGCAGGGGTGCCCGATGAGACTGTCCGAACGCCTCCGCGCCGCCCAGGGCCACCCCGCCGCGCAGGGCAACCCCACCGCCGAGGAGCACTCCGCGGTCTCGGAGCCGACCACGACCGACCACGGCACCACAACACCGGCTGGGGAGATCGCTGCACCGGCAGCCGGGACCGCGTCATCGGAGCTACCGGCTCGCGCGGAGACCACAGGCGCCGCAGTTCCCCGGCCCGCCTCGCGCCGGGCTGCGACCACCCCACCGGCCAGCACCGTACCCGCCGACGACGCGGTGCGCCGGCTCAAGGACCGGGCGGCGGACACCTTGTTCACGCGCATCGGGGCCCGGCTGAACGATCCCTCCCTCGATGAGGCCCAGGTGCACGCCCTGGTGCGCGCCGAGCTGCACGAGGTCATCGAGGAATCCGCCATCCCGCTGTCCGGCAGCGAACGCGCCCGCCTGACCGCCGAGGTCCAGGACGACGTGCTGGGTTACGGTCCGCTGCAGGGCCTCCTCGATGATCCGGACGTGACCGAGGTGATGGTCAACGGCCCGGACATGATCTACACCGAGAAGAAGGGGCGCCTGCAGCGAGCGCACGGCCGGTTCGCCTCCGAGCAGCACCTCCGGCGTGTGATCGAACGGATCGTCTCCAGGGTGGGACGCCGGATCGACGAATCCGCCCCGATGGTGGACGCCCGTCTTCCGGATGGGTCCCGCGTCAACGCCGTCATCCCACCGCTGGCCTTCAACGGTTCGTCGCTGACGATCCGCAAGTTCAGCAAGGACCCGTTCAAGGTCCATGACCTGATCCGGTTCGGCACCCTCACCCCGGAGATGGCCGAACTGCTGCAGGCCTGTGTGCAGGCCCGGTTGAACGTGATCATCTCCGGCGGTACCGGCACCGGTAAGACCACCCTGCTGAACGTGCTGTCCTCCTTCATCCCCGACGGCGAACGCATCGTCACCATCGAGGACGCCGTCGAACTGCAACTGCAACAGGAGCACCTGGTCCGCCTGGAATCGCGCCCACCCAACATCGAGGGCAAGGGCGAGGTCACCATCCGGGACCTGGTCCGCAACTCCCTGCGAATGCGACCCGACCGCATCGTGGTCGGTGAGGTCCGCGGCGGGGAGAGCCTCGACATGCTCCAGGCGATGAACACCGGACACGATGGATCCTTGTCCACGGTGCACGCCAACTCCCCCCGCGATGCGATCTCCCGGCTCGAGACCCTGGTGCTGATGGCCGGGATGGACCTGCCGCTGCGGGCGATCCGCGAGCAGGTCTCCTCCGCGGTGGACCTGTTCGTCCAGTTGACCCGGCTGCGCGATGGCACCCGCCGGATCACGGCCGTCACCGAGGTGCACGGGATGGAAGGTCAGACCGTGACGCTGCAGGACGTATTCACCTTCGACTACTCCGCCGGTGTGGATGCCAACGGCCGCTTCCTCGGTAAGCCGGTTCCGACCGGGATCCGGCCCCGGTTCACCGACAAGTTCGCCGAACAGGGCATCACGCTGTCCCCGCGAGTGTTCGCCAAGGCCGAGGGCGGGTTCGCCCGATGATGGCGGCACTGGCCGCCGACCCGGCGCTGAGCGCCGCCGTGGTCGCCACTGTGGCCGCCGCCGGCATCGCCGGCTACCTGGCGCTGGCACCCCGGCCGGTGCGCCTCCCGGTGCAGCGGCGCCGACCCGACCGGGACCCGGCACCGAGCCCGTTACAGCGCGGTGCCGCTGCGGCCACCGCAGCGGTGGAACGGGTGATGCACCGCCGGGGCACCCCAGCGGGAGCCTCCGCACTCGAGTTGGCGGCGATCAGGATGCGCCCTCAGGACTTCTTCTTCCTCGTCCTGGTCGGATCCCTGGTGGGCACAGCGGCCGGGCTCGTGCTGGGAGCACACCCCCTCGTCGTCGTCCTCCTCGCCGGCGTGGCCCCGATCGGCGCCAAACTCGGCGTGAGCAGGCGCATCGCCAAGCGGCAGAAGATGTTCGCCGCCCAGCTCGATGACTCACTCCAACTCATGGCCTCCAACCTTCGGGCCGGGCACAGCCTGCCGCAGGCGCTGGCCTCGGTGGCGGGTGAGGCGGACAGCCCCACCTCCGAGGAGTTCGCCCGCGTGGTCAACGAGACCCGGGTGGGCCGGGACATGGGAGACGCGCTGGAACTGACCGCGGCCCGGATGGCCAGCGATGACTTCACCTGGGTCACCCAGGCCATCGCCATCAACCGGGAGGTGGGAGGGAACCTGGCCGAGGTGCTCGACGGTGTGGCCGACACCATCCGCCAGCGCAACGAGATCCGTCGTCAGGTGGCCACCCTGAGTGCCGAGGGCCGGCTGTCCGCGATGGTGCTGATGGCGCTGCCGTTCGGGGTGGGGGGTTTCCTGCTCATGACCAATCCTTCCTATCTGGCACCGTTCACCGAGAGCCTGCTCGGCTACGGGCTGCTGGTGCTCGGGGCGATCATGCTGGCCGTCGGCGGCTTGTGGCTGAAGAAGGTCGTGGAGATCGAGTTCTGATATGTCCCCGATCCTCATCGCCGCCATCCTCACCGGCCTCGCCGTGGGTATCGGAGCCTGGACCGCCTGGAGTGCGCTGGACCCCGGCCGCCGCCGGGTGCAGGCCAACCTGCACCGGCCCGGTGCCTCGCTGAGTCGGACCGAGACGGACCCCGAAGCAGACGAGCGCAGCGGCAGCGGGCTGTCGAGACTGGCGCGCCGGTTCACCCCGGGTCTGATCGCCGATGTCCTGGAGCGTCAGCACGCCCTGGGCGGACGGCCCGCGGCCTGGCCGATGGACAAACTGCTCACGATGAAGATGCTCTGGGTGCCCCTGGGCACGGTCCTCAGTGTCCTGATCCTGCTGGCTGATACCCCCCCGTTCTTCGCGCTGATGTGGGTGCTGGCCACCGTGGTGGTCTACTTCCTGCCCGAGCTGCTGCTGAACAGCCAGGGCCAGAAACGTAACGAGAAGATCCAGCTGGAACTGGCCGATACCCTCGACCAGATGACGATCGCGGTGGAGGCGGGTCTCGGGTTCGACTCGGCGATGGCCCGTGCCGCCCAGAACGGCAACGGACCACTTGCCGCCGAACTGGCCCGGACCCTGCAGGACATCCAGGTGGGCCGCTCCCGGCGGCAGGCCTTCGAGGCACTGACCACCCGCACCACCGTGGTGGACCTGCGCCGGTTCGTCCGGGCCGTGATCCAGGCCGATGCCTATGGAATCTCGATCGCCGACGTGCTGCGCACCCAAGCCGACGAGATGCGGCTCAAGCGCCGCCAGCGGGCCGAGGAGAAGGCCCAGAAACTGCCGGTGAAGGTGCTCGCGCCGCTGATGCTGTGCATCCTGCCGGTGCTGTTCATCGTGGTGATGGGCCCGGCCGCGATGAGTATGATCGCTGCCTTCAGCGGTATCTGAGGCATGACGGTACCGATGCTGGCGGGCCTGACCGCCATAGTGGCTGCAGCGGTGGCATGGCTGCTCACCAGCCAGGTCGCGGCGGTGACGCCCAGGGAGTCCGGGTGGTTGCGCTCCCGGGCGCACGTCCCGTTGGCCGCCGCCGGCGGAGCCGGCGCCGCAGCGCTCGCCGATGGGTGGGCCGAGCTGGCGGGGTTCGCAGCGGCGGCGGTGGGCTGTGCACTGCTGACCGTGATCGACCTGGCGGTACACCGGCTGCCGGACCGGGTTGTCGGGGCGACCCTGCTCGGCCTGGTCCTGCCCCTGGTCCTGGAAGCGGGGATCAGCGGTGCCTGGCCGGATCTGGGGCGAGCCGGCCTGGGTGCCCTCGCCCTGGTGGCCGGGTACTTCGTGCTGGCCTTCATCGCGCCCTCGGGGCTGGGGTTGGGGGATGTGAAGTTCGCTGCGGTGATCGGTGCCTTCCTGGGCTGGTTCGGGTGGTGGCAGGTCGGCGCGGGCACGCTGCTGGCGTTCCTCATCAACGCTCTCGTGGCGGTCGTGGTGCTGGTCAGCCGGCGGGGGTCGCGACGTTCGCAGATCCCGTTCGGGCCCGCCATGATGGCCGGGGCGGTCGCCGCGGTGCTCCTGGCCGGTTGAGACGGCCGACCGAACTGCGACTGGGGTGCGAGTTCTTCCTGGTGCGACCGATCAAGGTGCGGCCGCGGTGATGACGTATGTGATGAAGATGAGGAGCCCGGCCGACAATCCGAGGATCGCTCCGGCGATTGCTTGGATGGGATTGGTCGCCGCCTTCTTCTCCACACGCAGGTATCCCACGATCCCCAACACCAGGGACGTGAGGGCGGCCGGCGGGGCGATGAAGTCCCCCACCACGGGGATCAGGGCAGTGACGACGGCAACCACCCCCAATTGCAGGGCGATCCGGCCCACGCCATTGCGTGGCCCGGGAGTTATCGCCGAATCGTTGGGCATGATCCCAGACCTCCACCACCTTCACGCAGGGTGGCCGTCATTCGACCAACGTGCCACCGCTCCACACGAAACCTATACCGATCGGGTCAAACTGCGCGCCGTAGGTCGCGACGGGGTCCTGGATTCGTCGTCGCCGCCCCTGGAAACGACTTCGGGCCCCCGATCAGCATGATTGCTTGACCAGGGGCCCGAGGCGTTGCGCGGGGGCTGTCCCGCCCGGGGTCGTTCCTCAGAGCCGCAGCCACGCGAAGGCATTCACGTTCAGGGCCCGCTGCTGCTCCAGTTCGACGTCGCGCCGGGCGCGGTGCCGCCGGAGCGCGGTCTCCCGCGCGATGGTCCTGGCGCGGTCGGTTTCAGCGGCTGGCCCGCTCGCCCAGTGAATGAGCGAATGCCCTGCCGAGTACGCGACCCGACGGGGGATCAGGTGCAACTGGCTGATAGCCATGGGTACTCCTCATTGCTAGTTCTTGGGTCGCTCCTCACCTCACGCGGCGGAGTGAGAGCGGTGGTTGGAAGGGGCGCTCGGATCGTCCTTGCGGGGTCGGCCGCGGCCACGCTTGCGAGCCACGATGGCCCCGTCCACGAGGACCTCTCCGCCCCAGACGCCCCAGGGTTCCTGCCGTGCCAGCGCGCCTTCGAGGCACTCGGCCTTAAGGGGGCACGAGTGGCACATAGCCTTGGCTCGCTCGATCTGCTGGGTGTGTTCGGCGAACCACAGATCGCTGGTGGCCCCGTCCTGACAGGGCAGGTCTACCTGGACCCCAGCAACCAGCGTGCCCGCATCCAGCGGCCACGTGGTCGAGGACCCCGACGGTTGATCGAGAATCGATGTGTACTGCACGAGATGCTCCTGAGCGGTGGTGATGGTCTACCGAGCCCGGAGTTCCTTCTGCCATGAAGCAGGAAGGCCGCGGACCCTGAAGGGTGGCTCCGCGGCGGTGGAGTGCAGTGCTGGTGGCTAGCTGCTGGCCGCGAAGCCGATGGTGGTGACGCCGGTGCCGAATGCGCCATAGGCGGCACCCGGGGCGCGGTCGGCACGAGGACGCAGATCTGCGCCCTTACGGGCAATGCATGCGCCGGTGTCGAGACCGGTCATGATCTTCATGGTGTTCATCAGGGTGCTCACCTCCTTCGGCGTCGTGGAACCGCATCTTGCTGGCTAGGCAACGGTCCAGGGGATCAGGAACAGATCGAGACTAGGGCGCCGGCCCGAAGCGAGCCAAGTCTTTTTCGAAGTAGTTCTTCTCGTTCTTCCATGGCCCGGCTTCGCTTGCTGTGCCGCGCGGAAGCTCTTTCCTGCGCCCGGGTTGTGGCACCGCCACTACCCGGGCGGTCACGACTGTCTGCGCGCACCACCCGCCGATGTGGCGTACGGTCGAATGCGGGTCCTAGTTCCCTCAGGTATCGACCGGTTCGGTGCCACCGGACCGGACGCTTCTTGCAGGGGCAGGGCTCGATTCCTGAACCGACGAGAGGAGAGTTCCGTGACAGCCGTGGCCCAACGCGCCCACGACCTGTACCCGACCCGCTTGACCGAGGCCGGAGCGCCGGTCCAGCGGAATCACCCCACAGTCTGGGGGACGGCCGAGGGCGGCCCGTTCGATGACACTGCCCTGCAAGCCCACGAAGAGCGTGGCTTCTCGATTCTGCAGGACTTCATCACTGCCGAGGAGGTCAAGGGCTACCGCGCCGAGCTGGACCGCCTGGTGAACGATCAGTCGATCACCGGCGATGAGCGCGTGGTGACCGAGAAGGCCTCCGGTGAGGTGCGTTCGATCTTCGAGGTGACCAGCCTCAGCCCGATGATCGACGCATTGTCCCGCGACCCGCGGCTACTTGACCGCGCCCGGCAACTCCTGGGATCGGAGGTGTACCTGCACCAGACCCGGGTCAACTACATGCCCGGATTCAAGGGCGCCGGCTTCTACTGGCACTCCGACTTCGAGACGTGGCACGCCGAGGACGGGATGCCGGCTCCGCGGGCGGTGAGTTGCTCGATCGCCCTCACCCCCAACTTCCCCTACAACGGCGGGCTGATGGTCATGCCCGGCTCCCACAAGGAGTTCATCCCCAGCGTGGGGGCCACGCCGGACAACAACCACGCGTCCTCCCTGAAGGAGCAGAAGATCGGCGTGCCCAGCACCGAGGCCATCACCGATATGGCCCACCGGTACGGCATCGAGCAGTTCACCGGACCGGCCGGATCGGCCCTGTGGTTCGACTCGAACATCATGCACGGATCGGGCAACAACATCACGCCCTTCCCGCGCTCGAACATCTTCCTGGTGTTCAACAGCGTGGAGAACGCGCTGGTCGAGCCATTCGGCGCGAGCCGGCCAAGGCCCGAGCACATCGCCAGCCGGGACTTCACACCGTTGGCGTGAGCGTCCATCCCGGCCCAGCGGGACGGCCTCGTCGCGCTGGGCCGGGCCCCTCAGTCGAGGCAGAACTCGTTGCCCTCCGGGTCGGCCATCACGATGAAGCCGATACTGGTAGGTTCCTCCGGCTCGTGCCGCTCCAATCGAGTGCCGCCGAGGGCCACCAGCCGTCGGCACTCCGACTCCAGGGCCTCCATGCGCTCCTCACCCCGAAGTTCCGAGGCAGTCCGCACATCGAGGTGCACCCGGTTCTTGGCGACCTTGTCCTCGGGTACCCGCTGGAAGAAGATCCGCGGACCCGAGCCATCGGGGTCCTCCAGGGCCGAGGCACTGTTGTGCAGTTCTTCCGGCAATCCGGAATCCTGCAGGAACTGATCCCAGGCCGCCAGTGGATCGCCTCCCGGCGGCAGGTCCACCCCCGGTGGCGCGGGATGGGTGTACCCGAGGACGTCGCGCCAGAAGATCGAGAGGGCGCGTGGATCGCGTGCGTCGAAGGTGACCTGAATCGTGGCGCTCATCGGTGTGCTCCATCCTCGTCGGTGCGGCTGGGTGCGTCCACGCTACCGGCCACGTCCCACACGAGGCCATCCTCCCGCGTGCGCGCACCCTCGGAGGGCGTGTGGGCACGCACGGCGCCGTCGTGCATCAGGTGGGCGACCGGGACGTCCGTCGTCAACGCCGTCAAGTCAGCGATGATCCGGCGGTGGCAGCGCCACCACACCGACTCCGAGCACATCACCGCCACCCGCGCGGTGCGTGCCTCCTGAACGACCCGCGTCAGTGCGGCACCGAATTCCTCGCTGCGGGTGTAACCGGCATAGGCGCGGAAGGCCGCGACCTGCCACCACGTGTCGGGTGAGCGTGCTTGCGCCGCCTTGGTCAGGTGCCGGCGCCCACCGAGGTTCTCCTCCCACCGGTAGCCGATGCCGGCCGCGGGCAACCAGGACGCCAGCGCGTCCCGGCCCACATCGGGATTTCGCCGACTGCCGGGGAAGCGCCGCACGTCCACCACCGATTCCACGTCCGCGCCGATCAGCAGGGCCAGAAGTTCCGCGCGGGACAGCGCGCCGTGACCAACGGTGAGCAGGGGCATCGCACCATTGTGTGCCATTCTCGCCGTCGTGCAGCATGGACGTGGTCCACGAGGCCCTGGGGCGGACTGCCGTGCGCCGAGTTGCCCATCGCCGGCAGCGTCCGATGATGGAAGTGCTGCCGGGACAGACCATCGGCACCGCCGAGAGGAACGAGGAGCAGATGTCAGCGATCGTTGCCGCCCACGGGCCCTTCGAGGACGACCTGGGCAGGCGCATGCTGGAACGAATGGCACACCGCGGGCCCGACGGCGTGGGCTTCCGTCGGGCGGGCGAGGGCTGGGTCGGCTCGCGCTACTTGTCGATCACCGATCCCGAGACCGGTGCGCAGCCGCTGGCCGGAACCCGGCAGGCGATCTGGCTGGTGGGGGACGGGAAGATCTACAACGACCGGCGCCTCCGTGACCAGTTGGGCAGCGACCGGTTCCGCACCCAGTCCGATCTGGAGGTGGCACTGCACCTGTACGAGGACCGGGGCTGGCGCGCCTTCGAGCAGTTGTGGGGCACGTTCGCTTTGGTCATCACCGCAGCGGACGGCCGCTTCACGGTGGCTCGGGACGTGCTCGGTATTGCTCCGTTGTACTGGGCACGTCGCAGGGACACGGTGCTGTTCGCCTCCGAACTGACCGCGTTCGATCCCGACTGGCGAGCCGACGTCGAGCCCTTCCCGCCCGGGCATGTCTGGACCCCGGAGGAGGGGCTGATCGCCGGGCCGACGTTCCCCGGTGCCTCCCCGGTGCTGCTGAACAGCCGTGCCCCGCACGAGGAGCCACCGCCCTGGGTGTTCGCCGCGCTACGGGACACCATCATCCGCTCGGTGCAGCAGGGCCTGGACGCGCAAGTACCGGTGGGGGTGCTGCTGTCCGGCGGCGTGGACTCCTCCATCGTGGTGGCGGTGGCCGCCCACCTCGCCGGCCGGCAGGGACGGACCCTGCCGACGTTCGCCGTCGGGCTCGAGGGCAGTCCCGACCTGCTCGCCGCGCAACTGGTGGCACAACACTGCGGGACCGAGCACCACGAACTCACCTACACCGCGGCGGACGCCATCGAACTGGTGCCGCGGATCATCGCTGAACTGGAGTCCTTCGACCCCACCCTGGTGCACTCCGCGGTGCCCCACTTCCTGGTCAGCGGTCTGTCCGCACGGCATGTGAAGGTGGTGCTGGCCGGCGAGGGCGCCGATGAGTTGTTCGCCGGGTATGCCCACTACGGGCGGCACACCTCGGGTCCGGAGTTGCACGAAGAGTTGATCGAGACCCTCGAGGGGATGCACATCGGCGGGTTGCAGCGCGTGGACCGGATGGCCGGCGCCCACGGGATCGAGCCGAGGCTGCCCTTCCTGGACCTGGATGTGGTCGAGTTGGCTCTCGCACTGCCCCCGGAGTGGAAGCTCATCGGGCCGGACCGGCCGGCCAAGTGGATGCTGCGGCGGGCGTTCGACGGGTGGCTGCCCGATGAGGTGTTGTGGCGCCGCAAGGAGCAGTTCGGTGAGGGCACCGGGATGAACGACGTGCTGCGCGAGCACTATGAGGCCACCGTCACCGAAGAGGATCTGCACGCGAACGCCGATGTGCTCGACCCGCCGTTGCGCACCCGGGAGGAACTGGCCTACTACCGGATGTTCACCGAGGCGCTGCCCGGACTCAACGTGGGCCGCACGATCGGACGGTTCGTCGAGGCGTAGCATCGCCCGGCCGGCCACACGAGAACGGGGCGCCCGGTGCCCGGGCGCCCCGTCGTCGTCGTGCTTGGGCGGTGGCCTCAGATAGCCGGTGTCAGTCGAGGAAGCCGTTCTCTGTCAACCAGTCCTCGGCGACGTTCCGTTCGCCCTCTCCGTCGACGTCGATGCGTGCGTTGAGTTCGAGCATGGTCTCATTGGTCAGTTCGGCGCTGACCGCTTCCATCACCTCGCCGATGTGAGGGTACTCATCCAGGGTCTCCTGGCGTAGGGTCACCGCCCCGGCGTACTCGACGAAGAAGCTCTCGTCATCCTCCAGCACCATCAGATCGTTGGCGACGATGCGTCCGTCGGTGGAGAAGACCTCACCGAACTCACAACCCTCGCCCACCTGGGTGTAGATGAGGTCCAGGGCCATCTCGACCACCTCGGAGTACTCGAACCCGTAGGTCTCCTGCAGACCGGGGAGCCCGTCGTCACGGGCGATGAACTCCGCGGCCGCGCAGATCCGGCCCTGGTCGGGGTTGGCCTGGACGAACTCGGCCATGTCGGTGCTGGTGGCCAGCCCGTTCTCCGCGGCGAACTCCTCCGTGGCGGCGATCCGATAGGTGTTCTCGAACGGCGCCGCCTCCAGCCACGCGATCCCGTTCTCCGCGTCGGCCTCGGACACAGCGGTCCACAGGTCCTCGGGCACGTCGTCGGGACTGTTGCCGAGGATGTTCACCCAGCCGGTTCCGGTGTATTCCCAGTAGATGTCGATCTCACCGTTCTCCAGGGCCGAGCGGACGGTGGCGGTGCCCTCCAGGCCGGTCTGGTCGGTGACCGAGGCACCGGCGTCCTCCAGCAGCGCGGCGGTCATCTGCCCGAGCAGGCGCTGCTCGGTGAACTCCTTGGAGCCGACGATGATGGTGGCCCCCTCCAACTCGCCGTCACCGGCGCCGCCGTTGCCGTCACCGTTGCATGCGGCGAGCATGAACAGCGCGGTGGCCCCGCCCGCGATCGTTGCGGTGGTTCGCTTGCGAATCATGGTTCCGTCTCCTTGTGTAGGTGGTTCTGCCGGGCGTCACCGCCGCGGCCCGGGGCGGGCTTACAGCCCTCGTGGCCGGAGCACCTCCTCCACGACCCCGGCCAGGTAGTCGATCAACAGGGCCAGCACCGAGGTCAGGACCGCACCGACCAGTTGGATGGTGAACCGGTTCGTGGCCAGGCCCGCGGAGATGATGTCGCCGAGACCGCCGGCATTGATGTAGGTGGCCAGCGTGGCGGTGCCGACGTTGATCACCAGTGCGGTGCGGATCCCGGCCAGCATCACCGGGATGGACAGTGGGAGTTCGATCCTGCGTAGCACGGTGGCTTTGGACATCCCCATGCCACGGCCGGCTTCCAGGACGTTGTCGTCGACCTGTTCGATCCCGACCATGGTGTTCAGCAGTACCGGGACGATGGCGTACAGCACCAGCCCGATGATCGCTATCCAGAACCCCAGGATCAGGAACACCACGGCCAGCAGCACCAGGACCGCGATCGTGGGAACCGCCTGCAGCACAGTGAGTACGCCGATCACGTACGCCCTGATCCGGCGGGCGAAGGGGCGGGTGAGCATGATCCCCAGCGGGATGGCGATCAGCAACGTGATGACGGTGGAGGCCGCGGCAAGCAGGACGTGGTCGCGGGCGGCATTGAGGATTCTCGGGAAGGTCAGGGTGCGGGCCTCGATCGAGTCCAGTTCCTGGTTGGACACGTACAGGTACAGCGCCAGGAGCACCCCCGCCAGCAGCAGCGGCATGAGCAGGTAACTGCCGAGGCTGCGCCCCCCCGCCGCCGACCCGATGCTGGATCTGGCCTGTGCCGCAGGTGCAACGCTCATGGCTGCTCCTGCAGCCCGGCCCGTGATTGGTCGACCGCCGAGGCACGCATCGTGCGGATCGCCTCGTTGATCTGATCGATGTCCACCACGCCCTGGTAGGCGCCGGTGTCGTCGACGACCAGCGTGATGGCGTAGCGAGCGGTGATGAGTTCGTTGAGGGCATCGCTGAGGGTGGCGCGGGGCTCCACGACGGCCCGCGGAGCCAGTCCGACCTGGTCCAGCCGGCGCCCGTCGGCGCGACTGAGGTCCTCGGCATTGACCCAGCGCCGGGGCCGGCCGGCCCCGTCCAGCACGAGCAGCGAGGCTTCCGCTACGCCCCGCAGGGTCTGCAACGCCTCGGCCGGCGGGGTGTCGATGCTCACCGTGGGCCATGGCCGCAACTCGATGTCGGCGACCCTGGACAGATTCAGCCGCTTCAGCGAGGCGCCGCGGCCGATGAACTCCGAGACGAAGTCGTCGGCCGGGGCGGTGAGGATCTGCTCGGGGGTGTCGTACTGGGCCACGTGCGACCCCTCCCGCAGGATCGCGATCCGGTCGCCCATCTTGATCGCCTCGTCGATGTCGTGGGTGACGAAGACGATGGTCTTGCGCACCTCGGCCTGCAGGCGCAGGAACTCGTTCTGCAGCCGGTCCCGGGTGATCGGGTCGATCGCGCCGAACGGTTCATCCATGAGCAGCACCGCCGGGTCACCGCCGAGTGCGCGGGCCACCCCCACCCGCTGCTGCTGCCCGCCGGAGAGTTCCTTGGGGAACCGGTCGCGGTAGGTCTCGGCCGGCATGTTGACCAGGTTCAGCAACTCGTCCACCCGCTCGGCCGTGCGGGCGTTGTCCCAGCCCAACAGGTGCGGGACGGTGGCGATGTTCTCCCCGATGGTCATGTGCGGGAACAACCCGACCTGCTGGATCACGTAGCCGATCTTGCGCCGCAACTCATCCGGGTTGCCCTTGGTGACGTCCTCCCCGGCCATGATGATGCGCCCGTCGGTGGGCTCGATGATGCGGTTGATCATCTTCATCGTGGTGGTCTTGCCGCACCCGGACGGTCCGACCAGCACGACGATCTCACCCCGGTAGATCTCCAGGTCCAGCGCATCCACGGCGTTCTGGGACTGGCCCGGGTAGCGCTTGGTCAGCCCCTCCAGGCGGATCATCACCTCGCGGTCGGCACTGGCGGTCGGTTCGGAAGTCGTCATCGGATCCCCTTGGAGGTGGTCAGGCGGCGAGCGGAGTAGAACACCAGGTCGAACAACACGGCAAGGACCATCACGCCAACGATGCCGGCCAGTACCAGGTTCACCGCCACCGGGGTCCCGACCCTGCGCAGACCCTCGAAGATGAAATCGCCATAGCCGGGGCCGTTGACGATGGCGCCGATGGCGGCGATCCCGAGCAGCACCAGGGTGGTGACCCGGATGCCGGTGATGATGACCGGCCAGGCGAGCGGCAACTCGATCTTGAGCAACTGCTGGCGCCGGTTCATGCCCATGCCCTTGGCCGACTCGATGACGGCGGGGTCGACGCCGCGCAACCCGGTGATCGTGTTCCTCAGGATCGGCAGCAGGCCGTATCCCGTGAGCGCCACCAGCACCGGCTGCCAACCCAGCCCGAGCGGGCCGAGCAACAGCACGAACAGGGCGAAGGAGGGAATGGTCAGGATGACCCCGGCGGTGGCCAGCACCAGTTCACGGGAGCGTTCGCTCTTGTAGGTCAGGATGCCGACGCCGACGCCGATGATGGTCGCCATCACGACGGACGCGCCGACGACGGCGGCGTGCTCGAGCCCCAGTTCGATGAAGTCGCCGCTGCGGTTGGCGAGGAACTCGAAGAAGTTCACCGTTGTGCTCCTTCCCTCGCAGCGTCCCGGTGCGGGCTTTGGCTCCTCGATGGCTTCGTGTGACGGCGTCGTCGGTTCGCGTCATGGATCCCCGGTGCGGGCTCCCCAGTCTACTGAGGATCGCCTCAGTCGCGAACGAGGGCGGTGACCTCGCGCATGTACTGGTCCACCCGGGTGTAGGCCTCCCGGGTCAGGGACCGCCAGAGTTCCACCGCCAGGCGGGGGTCGCTGTGCTCGAGATCAGCGATCGCGTCGTCGGTGAGCACCATGACCTCCACGGGCCCGACGGCACGCTGGGTGGTCCGCTGGCGGTCCTGGCGTCCCAGGGAGAGTTCGCCGAAGGTCATGCCCGAACTGAGGGTGGTCAGGCGCACCTGGTTGCCCTCCGGGTCGCGTGCGGTGGTGGTGACCGTCCCGGAGACGATGAAGTACACCCCGCCGAATCGCTGGCCGATGCGACGCAGCACCGCGCCGTCGTCATAGGTTCGCGACTCCATCCGCGTCACCAGGGCCTCGGCGTCGGGCGGGCTCAACTGGGCCATCGCCGGGGAGTCGCGCACCGGTACGCGCGCGGGCACCGCGAGGTCGGGGAAGTGGCGTCGCAGCAGTTGTTCCTCGCAGTGGGCGACGGCGGTGCTGCGGGTGCTGAAGACCGGCACCTGGCTGTTGGGTAGGTGCGCAACGGGCAGTACGGAGGTGAGGTTCGCGTCGGGGTCGATCAGCACCAGCCGGCGTCCGGCCTCCTCGAAGAGGTCGATCACCTCTCCCAGCAGGTTCACGGACATGCGGCTGACCTCATCGACCCGGCGCGCATCGAGCACGACGAACTCCACCTCCCCGGGCAGGTCGGCGATCTCCCGGATCATCGACTCGGTACCGGCGAACAGGAGGTCCCCGGCCAGTTCGATGATCATCGCCCGGTCTCCCGTCTCGCGCAGACCCACCTCGGCGTCCTCGGTGCGGCGCACATCGGAGGGAACCTCGGTGATCGGGTAGGTCGCCCGGATCGCGGACCGGCCCGCGCGGGCGGAGCGCACGAAGTGCATGTCGGTGTCTTTGGACAGCCGCTGACAGGTGGCCACGCCGCGGATGCTGTTGCCGTGCTCGTCCAATGGCGGCGAGAAGACCGCGAGCCCGGCCTGGCCCGGTAGGACGGCGAGCGTGCCTCCCCCCACACCCGACTTGGCCGGCATACCGACGTTGACCACCCAGTCTCCGGCACTGTCATACATCCCGGAGGTCATCATCACCGACAGCACCCGCTCCACGGCGCCGATGTCCAGCACCTCCTCCCCGGTGCGGGGGTTCGTACCGCCGTTGGCGAGGGTGGCCGCCATCATGGCCAGGTCACGGCAGGTGATCTGGACCGCGCACTGGCGCAGATAGGTCTCCAGTGCAGCGGTCGGGGAGCCCTCGATGATGTCGACGGAACTGAGCAGGTAGGCCAGGGCGTGGTTGCGGTCGCTGTTGCGCCGCTCGGCCCCGTAGACCCGGGCGTTGCTGCGCAGTTCACGCCCGGCGAAGGCGGAGTAGTGCTCCTCGATCCGGGTGATCGCCGACTTGCCCCCGGCCCCCTTGAGCAACGAACTCACCGCGAGGGCGCCGGCGTTGATCATGGCGTTGGCCGGACGCCCGGACCCCGGGGCGAGGGAGATCTCGGTGAAGGATTCCCCGGAGGGTTCCACATCCACCTTCTCGTCCACGATCTCCGGGCCCAGGTCGCTCAGCGCCAGCCCGTAACTGAAGGGCTTGGACAGCGACTGCATCGAGAACGCCTTGGACGTCACGCCCACCTCGTAGATGTACCCGTCCACCGTTGCCAGGCAGATGCCGAAGTCGTCGGGGTTGATCGTGGTGCCCCGTGGGCCCACCGTGTAGGGCGTGCCCTCGCGCACCTCGGAGATCTCCGCGTGCACCCTGCGAAGGTAGACATCGATCGGGGACTCCATGGAAACGGAGCCTACGGCCATCACCAGCCCGCCGCCCTGGTGTCCGGCGCCGAAAGCGACGCGAATGGCCGAAGACGACGGGCAGGACCATCGACCACGGCCACAAGCGTCGTCCTCGGAGGGGTGGCACCGGAGCGTGCCCGTGGCGGCGGGCTCAGGAGGCGGTGGCGATGAGGTCGGCGAAGCGTTGCACCGCTGCCTCACCGACGATGTCACCTGCCAGCAGTGGCAGTTCGATCATCGGCACGTGCCCCAGCGCCTCGCGCACGGTGTCCAGATGGACCTCCTCCTGGGCGCGGCGGTCGGCGAGCAGGCCTCCGGCGTCGGCGGGGGAGCGCTTGTTCACCACGAGGGCGCCCACGTGCACCCCTGAGCGCAGCAGTTGTCCGTAGAGTTCGATCGTCTCCAGGACGGGAAGCCGTTCGGCGGCGAGCACAATCACGAACGCGGTGCGCTCGGCGTCGGTGATCAGGTCCCGTAACCGTTCGAACCGGGTGCGCCGGCGCAGCAGGATCCGCCTGATCTCGTGATCACGCTGGGCCCGTTGGTCCACCCGCCGCCCGGTTCCGACGATCCCGGCGGCACCCGCGTCCGGGTCGAGCCCGCGCAGTGCGGCCCCGAACTTGGCCGAGCGGTCCTGCCGGCGCAGCAGCCCCTCGGTCCAGGCGAACATCGTCTCGGGCAGGCTCATCAGTCGCGAGGTGTGCCCCGAGGGTGCGGTATCGAGGATCACTAGATCGTGCGAGGCGTCCTCCAGCACCTGCGCCACCCGCTCCAGGACGGCCGCCTCATAGGTGCCGGGGGCATCGCGGGCCAGCGCCAGGTGCTTGTCCACCTCACCGGACAGGTGCTCGGGCATCAGCCGCCGCAGCTGGTGACCCACCGCGGCCAGGTGCTCGTTGGTGGTGCGGGCCGGATCGATCTCCAGACCTTCCAGGTTCTGCACGTCCCCGGCCAGGGGCGTGACCTCATCACCCACCTCCCGGTGCCATAGGTGACCCAGGTTGTGGGCGGGGTCGGTGGAGACCACCAGCACCCGCCGTCCGGCCCTGGCCTGGTGGTATCCGACGGCGGAGGCGACCGCAGTCTTGCCCACTCCGCCCTTGCCGCCGACGAATAACACCCGACGGGACCCAGCGAGTCCTAGCAGCACGAGAAGTGATCCAGCGGCGAGTGGTCCATGCCCATCCTGCGGTGCCAGTCGTGGAAGCGGTCGTACATCACCGGCAGCAGTTCCACCGTGTAGTAACTGGCCGGGTTGGGCACGCCCAGCATCTCGGCGAGCACGATCATCATGAACAGGTCGTCCTCGTCACGCTGGGCACGGGCAAAGGTGCGCCGGTAGGGGGCGACGTAGAACTCCCGCAGTCCAGCCGCGAAGCGGCGTGCGGCCGAGAGGTTCTCGCCCCCGTTCGTCAACGCTCCCGTCCCTCGTCAGCGGTCCTGTCCTCGGCGACCACCGCGGGCTCGTCGTCGGCTTCGAGTGGTTCCTTGCGGGCCTTGAGCATCGCGTTCACCGCCTCCACGATCACCCACAGGGCGGCGACGATGATGATGACATCGAGGATGAAGAGCAACCAGTTGGCATCGGAGAAGAACTGGCCCACCTGCACCAGCGCCGCGTACAGCGACATCACGAAGACGAACACCAGCGGGATCAACGCCGGGAGGGGGTTGCGGCCCTTGCGCAGCAGCATCACCGTGATGATCGACAGGGTCAGCCCGGCCAGCAACTGGTTCGTGGTCCCGAACAGGGGCCAGATGATCATGCCCCCGGCACCCTCGGCGCTGATGGAGAACGCCAGGCCCAAGCCGAAGACCAGCACGATGACGGTCGCCAGGATCGTGCCGATCTTCTTGTTGGCGATGGTGAATGCCTCCTGGACCACGTAGCGTTGCAGACGCACACCGGTGTCCATGGTGGTGGCGGCGAACAGCACCGCCGTGGTGGCCAGGATGGTGGCGCTGAGCGAGACGGGCAGGCCCAGCCCGGAGTTGACGATGTTGGCACCGCCCTGGACGAAAGCGGGGGCCCCGCCTTCGCTGAAGGCCGAGTACACGCTCTCCCAGTCGGCCAGGGTGGCAAAGCCCGCGGTGACTGCGATGATCGACCCCAGTGCCAGCAGCCCCTCACCCACGGCTCCGAAATACCCGACGAACCGGGCGTCGGACTCCTTGTCGAGTTGTTTGGAACTGGTGCCCGAGGAGACGATTCCGTGGAAGCCCGATATCGCCCCGCAGGCGATGGTGACGAACAGCAGCGGCACCAGACTCGGAGTGCCGGCCGGAACGGCGTCGTTGAACGCCGGTGCCACCATCGTCGGCGAGGCGATCGCCACCGACACGTACAGGATGCCCAGGGCGAGGAATAGTTGCAGTCCGTTGATGTAGTCGCGTGGCTGCAGCAGCACCCACACCGGCAGCATCGAGGCCAGGCCGGCGTAGAGGAACAGCACCAGCACCCAGAACGCTTCGGCGGACAAGCCCAGGACCGTCTCGGGCAGCACGATCGGGAAGTTGTCACCCAGGATGATCAGGGAGTAAAGCGCGACCACTCCGATGATGGAGACCCAGATCAGGTTGAGATTCCACCGGTAGATCGCCTGGCCGATGAGCACCGCGACCACCAGAGCTCCCCAGGCGGGGATCACCGCGCTGGGGTTGGCGACCAGCAGCCCACCGATCACCACGGCGAAGGCGGTGTTGACCATCAGCAGCAGCAGGAAGATGACGACGAGGAACAGATTGCGTCCCCGGGGTCCGATGTACCGGCCGGACAGGGTGCCGATCGACTGACCCTTGTTGCGCACCGAGGCCCACAGTGCGCCCAGGTCGTGCATACCGGCGAAGAAGACGGTGCCCAGGGTGACCCACAGGAAGGCCGGCAGCCAGCCCCAGATGACGGCGACTGCGGGGCCGACGATCGGCGCGGCGCCGGCGACGGAGGTGAAGTGGTGGCCCCAGAGCACGTACTTGTTGGTGGGGACGTAGTCCACCCCGTCGCGGAGTTCATGGGAGGGGGTCCGGAACGAGGCACTGAGCCGGTAGATACGCCGGCCGAGGAACTTGGAGTAGAGCAGGTAACCCAGGATCATCATGCTGACGCCGATGAGGGCGAGGATGAGAGAGTTCACACCGTCTCCGATCTTCGTCGATGTCGACCGGTCTTCCCGGAGGGACCACCCGGCCCGGACTGGTTCGGTGAAGTGCGCCACACTCTAGCGCTCCCACCCAGGCCACATCCAGGTTTCGGGGCAGCGTCCACGTTCCGGGCCGGACGGGGCGGAACTCGGTGCGCGGAGATCGACCGCGCCACATCCGGGCGTTTCAGGCGCGTCCAGTGCGATACCGGGCGCCATACCCTTGGAGACACTTCGCTGTGCGGGAGGGTCGTGGCGCCGGGTGCCGCTGCGCTGCTCTGAGCCGCTGCCGGCGGCCGGCGTTCAGAAGGGGCGGTTGTTCATCACCATCGGGCACTCGAACGGGTCGGCGTGACCCAGCCCGACGCGGTTGAGGTACTCCACCACGATCCGGTAGGACTCCAGCAGACCTGTCTCGGTGTATGGGATACCCCGGGCCTCACACAGTTCGCGCACCATCGGGCGCACCTGGCGCAGGTTCACACTGGGCATCCTCGGGAACAGATGGTGCTCGATCTGTAGGTTGAGCCCACCCATCGCCCAGGTCATCGCCGCCCCGCCGCGAATGTTGCGGGAGGTCATCACCTGACGGTGCAGGAAGTTGACCGTGTCGTTCTTGCCGATCAGCGGCATGCCCTTGTGGTTGGGAGCGAAACTCGCGCCCATGTAGAAGCCGAAGACCATCAGTTCCACCACCAGGAACGCCAGGCCCAGCCACGGTCCGAGCGCGAACACGAGCAGGGCCGGGAAGCCGATCAGTCGCACGGCCACGAGCACCGACTCCAACCCGCGGTAGCGCAGGTCCTTGCTG
This sequence comes from Pseudactinotalea sp. Z1748, assembly GCF_049725185.1. Lineage (NCBI taxonomy): Bacteria > Bacillati > Actinomycetota > Actinomycetes > Micrococcales > Cellulomonadaceae > Pseudactinotalea > Pseudactinotalea sp. Z1748. The sequence goes on from NZ_JBMPQB010000001.1 coordinate 190,399, forward strand.
GTGACGATCGTCTGGATCGCCCGGAAGTGCAGGTTGAACCCTTCCAGGGTGATCATCACGAAGAACAGCCATCCCTGCCGGCGGGTGACCCAGCCGAGCACGCCGCTGCGGCCGGGGGCGTCCTCGGGGTTGAAGACCAGCGCCCCGGTCTTGATGTCCCCGTCCTTGCCGATGGTGTTCGGGTCGGCGTGGTGCTTGCCGTGTTTGCGAGCCCACCAGCCATTGCTCAACCCCACCACCAGGTTGGCGACCAGGATGGAGAGCCATTCGTTGCGCTTGCCCGTGGAGAACACCTGCTGGTGTGCGGCATCGTGGCCCAGGAACGCGGCCTGGGTGAACAGCACCCCGAATAGCACGGCCACCGCCAACTGCCACGGCGTGCGGCCCAAGGTGAACAGCAGGGTGAACGCTCCGCCGAAGGCGATCAGCAACACCACTCCACGGGCGATGTACCAGCCCGGACGGCGACCCAGCAGCCCGGCGGCCTTCACCTTGCGCTTCAGTTCCAGGAAGTCGCGCTGCGCGGCCTGCACGGCACCGCCGCGCGCAGGAGTCCGGGGCGCGGCACCGGCCCGAGCAGAAGGCGTGGCACCGGCCTGCGCAGGATCGGCGGGCAAGGATGCGCCACCGATCAGTGCGTCGTCCCCGGGCCGGACGGACTGGGGTGCCCGAGCAATAGTGGTCATACCTGGAATCTAGGTTGCCGATCGGCACCGGCACATCACCCGCCAGAGCGAACCTCCACCCCCTACTGCGGTAGGGGGACCGGGCGTGTCGAGCCAATGGGCCCGAGCGATGGGGCCGGGACGCCTGTGTCGCCCGGGCCCGGACATGCGTACACCGGGCTGCCCACGTGGGGCGGCCCGGTGCACGGAGATCATGGGCAGTACGTAGGGCTACACGCGACCCCGGCCCCTCGTGACCAAGGACATGATGATCGAGGCGACCAGGATGATGATCCCGATCCAAATCAGGATCTGGGCCGCTTCGACCGCGACTCCGATCACCAGCATGATCACGCCAACGATAATAAGGATCAACCACAGGGCCATACTCTGCTCCTTCGTTCGATGCGCCTGCAGGCGCTCGGTCGCATCGAGCATGGCGGATATCGTGCGGTTCGGCATCTTGAACGGTGTGGTCGCGGCCGGAAGGGGTGATTGCAGCCGCTGCGTCGGGCCACGAGATCCGCGCCGTTCCAGGCTCTATCGCTCTCGGCGATCGCGGTCGAGGTGCAGGGAAGCGGTTGCGCCGGACTCGGATTCAGTGCGGTGCGCCGGACTCGGTAGGCTCGCCGGTGATGTCTGAGAAAACTGAAACCAGCGAACCCACTCCGGAGCCGAGTGTCGAGGACGAACTGGTCACCACCAGCCACACCTTGACCACCTCTGCCGGACCCCTGCACTACACCGCCAAGGCAGGCCGGGTGGTGCTGTATGAGGACAAAGTCGACGACGGCGTGTGGCAGGGCCGTAAGGCCCGCGCCCAGGTGGGTGTCACGGCCTACACCCTGGACGACGCCGACCCGGCCGAGCGGCCGGTTACCTTCGCTTTCAACGGTGGTCCCGGCTCGGCCAGCGTCTGGCTGCACCTGGGAGTGCTCGGTCCGCGGCGGGTGGTGATGGGTGACGTCGGCGACCTCCTCCCGCCGCCCTATGCCCTGGCCGACAACCCCGAGAGCCTGCTGACGGTCTCCGACCTGGTGTTCATCGATCCGGTCTCCACCGGGCACTCCCGGGTGGTGGAGGGGCAGAAGGCCGCCGACTTCCACGGGTTCACCGGAGACATCGAATCGGTGGGCGAGGTGATCCGGCAGTGGGTCACCGCCGAGGGACGTTGGATGTCCCCGAAACTACTGGCGGGGGAGTCCTACGGCACCACCCGTGCCGCCGCGCTGGCCCAGCACCTGCAATCCAGCGGGATGTACCTCAACGGGCTGATGCTGATCTCGGCGGTATTGAACTTCGGCACCAACCGGTTCCAGCCGGGCAACGACGACGCGTATGCGATGTTCCTGCCCTTCTATGCCGCGACCGCGCACTATCACGGCAAGCACCCGGGCCGGGAGCTGGATGAGGTGATCGCCGAGGCCGAGGCATACGCGGCGCGTGACTATCCCTACGTGCTCAGCCGGGGTAGCCGGCTCACCGCTGCGGAGCGTACTGCGGCCGTGACCAGCATCGCCCGCCTGGCCGGGGTGAGCGAGGAGTACGTGGACCGGGCGAACCTGCGCCTGGAACACCTGCGCTACTTCACCGAGTTGCGCCGCGATGAGGGCCTCACGGTGGGGAGGCTGGACTCCCGGTTCACCGGGCCGGCCGCCTCCGGTATCGCCGAGCGGATGGACGCCGACCCATCGATGGATGTGATCCTGGGTCCCTACGCCACGGCCTACCAGCACTACATGCGTGCCGAGTTGGAGGTGAAGGACCCCAGCCCCTTCCATGTGTTCGGACCGAACGTGATCGGGGAGTGGAGTTACAAGGAATTCGAGAACGCCCCGGTGTACGTGTTGGACCGGCTCTCCCGTGCGATGCGACAGAACCCGCACCTGCAGGTGCACGCGGCTTTCGGCTACTTCGACGGCGCCACCCCGTTCACCAGTGCGGAGGAGGATCTGGCCCACCTGGACATCCCGGAGTCCTTGCAGGCCAATATCGAGCGCAAGTACTACGAGGCCGGCCACATGATGTACGTGCACGAGCCGAGCCGGGTGGCCCAGTGCGCCGACCTGGCCGACTTCGTCCGGCGGGCCACCGGCCGGGGCTGATCTCCACAGTCGCGCGCCCTGGGTGATGCGGCAGGCCCATCCGACCTGTGTTAGTGACTAACATCGAGGGATGGGTCGCTGGGAACGCACACACCAGCGGCGCGTGCCCGCCCTGCCGGTGAGAGACCGATGCGGGCCGTGACCGAAGCCGTCCGGCAGGCCTGGCACCAGGTCGGCCCCGCGCGGCACACCGCGCTCGACGTCGCCCTCGACGTCCTGGGTGGAGCGTAGCCATGCTCATCCTGGAGGACGTCTGCCGCACCTATCGCAACGGGCCCGGGGTGCACCACCTCGACCTACATGTCAGAGCCGGTCAGATCGTGGCGCTCGTCGGCCTCAACGGGGCAGGCAAGACGACGTTGATGCGCCTGGCGTTGGGCATGCTCCGCCCCGATCGCGGCACCGCGCACCTCTTCGGCAGGCCGTTGCGCGAGTTGCCCGCCTCCCAACTGGCTCGCCTCGGCGCGCTGGTAGAGACGCCGTTGGCCTATCCGGAGTTGAGCGTGCTCCAGAACCTGAAGTTGGTGGCCCTGCTGCGGGGCACCGGAACCCACCGGATCGCGCAAACGCTGGAGCACTGGGAACTGACCGAGTTGGCCGTCCGCCGTTACCGCCGGTTGTCCGCGGGGAACCGACAGCGGGTGGGTCTGGCCGCGGCCCTGGGCCATGATCCGGAACTGATCGTGCTCGACGAACCCAGCGCAGCCTTGGATCCTGCGGGCGTGATCGTGCTGCGAGAGACACTGCGGCGCCGTGCTGGGGCCGGCGCGGGTGTGCTGGTCAGCAGCCACCACCTCGATGAGGTGGCCCGGATCGCCGACCGTATCGTGGTGATGAACGCCGGTCGCCTCATCACGGACCTGGATCCGGCCGCCACGGACTTGGAACGAGTCTTCTTCGAAAGCGTCCGCCGCGACGACGAACAACGCCGGAGTTCACCCGGGGCCCCCGGCAGCCATCGACCTGGTCACGGTGCTTCGGGCGAGGAGTCGCGATGACGGCGGCGATCAGGGCCGAAGCGCTCAAACTCCTCCGGTCCTCGGTGGGAGTGCTGGGCACGGTCGCGCTCGTCGGCGGTGTGCTCGTCCTGGTTGCCGGGCTCACCACTGCGGTGCGGGCCGGAAACCCTCAGGTGATCGCACAAGCCGGCCCCGGGGCACAACTGGACTGGGCGGGCATGCTGGCCATGGCGATGCAGATCACTGCGGCCGGCGCCTTCTTGGGTTGTGGAGTGGTGCTCACCTGGATGGTGGGCCGGGAGTTCAGTGACGGCACGATCAGTGCACTCTTTGCCCTCCCGGTGTCGGTGGGGCGCATCGCGCTGGGAAAGATCACCGTCTATGGCCTGTGGGTGGTGGCGGTGCACCTGGCGCTCGCCGTCGGGCTGCTAGCGCTGGGTCTGTTGCTCGGGTACGGCGTCCCGGACGCCGGAGTGTGGGCGGGCATCCTGCGGCTGTTCGTGTTGGGACTGCTCACCGGCGCGATCGCGATGCCGGTGGCGTGGGTCGCGACCCTGACGCGCTCGGTCCTGGCCGGAGTAGGGGCCACCATCGGACTTGTCGCGCTCGCTCAGGTGGGGGTCCTGGCCGGGGCCGGAGGTTGGTTCCCGCTCGCCGCGCCGGCGCTGTGGGCGATGTCCGGCTCCGGGACGCCGGCCGTGGGCATCGCCTCGGGGACGACGGTCACGGGCGTGCACGTGCTGATCGTCGTCGTGACCTCCGTGCTCTTCGCCCTGCTGCTCTGGCGGTCCTGGTCCAGGCTCCAGATGGATCACTGAGTCACAGGCCGGCGCTCAGGTGTTGAGCCGCCTGTGTCCACCCGGCCGGATTCCGTCCGTCGAGGACCTGGGCGATGGACAGCCCCAGGGCGAGCGCGCCCAGCCAGCGCTCCTCCAGATCGCTCAACGGCCGCACCGATCGGTATCCGGCCACCAGGGACTCCCGGGCCGCCGGGGGTGCCGGGTCCCAGGTGGTGTAGCGGGTGGCGAGCAGGGTGCAAGCGAGGGCCAGGTCCAGCACCGGGTGATCGAGGGCCATCTCGTCGAAATCCAGTACCGCGCTCACCTCCGGGCCGTTCATGAGCACGTTCGTGCCCCGGAAGTCGTGGTGCACCAGTTGGGTAGGGGTGCCCAGGGCGGGTAGGTCGGCTACGAGGGCATCCAGGCGGTCCGCGGCGCGTGGCACGCGGTGGCGGGCCGGGCCCGCCACGGCGCGGTGCAGACGGCGGTGCAGGTCGGGCTCGCCCACCCGGTGCCCGGCTCGGGGCAGGTGGGCGACGGCGGTGTGCAGCCGGGCCAGGAGGACACCGGCCGCGCGGACCCCGGCCAGGTCCCCGGCATCCAGCAGGGTGCCTGGTACCAGCGGCTGCACGATGACCGACAACGGTTGATCGTGCGTGCCGGACGCTGCCGTAGCCGCACCCGCCTGCGCTACCGGGCCGGCGTCGTCGTGCAGCCCATCGTGGCGTTCGCTTCCGGCTGCAGATCGTTGCAGCACCACCCGGGTGGAGCCGTCGCTCGCCGGCCTGGGAGCAGCGACCGGAAGGCCCACCTCCCCCAGTTGGGCCACGACGTCGGCGATCAGGCCTAACCGGTCGAACCTGGTGGCGTCCGCGCACGCTTTGACCACGACGATGCCCCGGTCGGTGTGCGTCCAGGCGATCGCGTTGTGGTCGCTGAGCACGATGCACTCCACCTGTCGCACCTGTAGCGACCAGTACCACCGCAGTACGTCGGTGAGCCAATGGGACATCTCGGGTAGGTCGGCGAATCCGAATCGCTCCGTGAGTGCCCGGGCGGCGTCGACGCGCTCCCACAGCATCGACAGGCCGGGGGCGAACACCCGCCCGACGCTAGCAGCCCCGCAGGCCACCCCAGCGCTGCTCAGGCCTGCGGGCCTGCCTGCCAGCGCGCCAGATCGTCGTCGGTGATCTGCGACATCTCGGTGGGCTGGGTGATGCGAACGTGGTTCCCGAACGGGTCCCGCAACGCGCAGTCGATCCCGTAGGGCTGTTGTACCGGCTCCTGGGTGAACTCCACCCCCTTGTCCCGGAGGGCGGCGTAGGTGGCGTGGCAGTCGTCGGTGTTGAACATCGCCACCGCCCCCATGGCGCCCTTGGTGACCAGGTCGCGGATCCGCGCTGCGTCGTCGTCGGACATCGCCGGTGGCCCGGGCACCTCCAGCAGGATCTGTCGGCCCGGGTCCGAGGGCAGTGCAACGGTGAGCCAGCGCATGAAGCCCATGTCCACGTCGCTGGTGACCTCCAGGCCAAGTTTGCCGACGTAGAAGTCCAGCGCCTCCTCCTGGTCGAGTACGTAGATTCCGTGTATTCCGATGGTGGTGAGCATGGTCCCCACGCTAGGAGGTGGGCAGGGTCGGGTGCTTATCCGAAACTGCTCGGTCCGCGCTGCCTGCTCGATCCGGTTGTGCTGCTTTGTCTGCGCTGCTCGGCCGGGTCCACCCCTTCACGAAGCACACAGGTGCCGTCAGCGGTGTCGCCTGTGCCCGGTAGGCGCTCGGCGAGCGCCCGATGATCGCGGTGAACGTACGGCTGAAGGTGCCCAGGCTCTCGAACCCGACCGCGAAGGAGATGTCGGTGACGTTCAGTTCGGTGTCACGCAGCAGCGCGCAGGCACGTTCGATACGGCGGCGTTGCAGGTACCGGTGCGGCGTCTCTCCGAAGGTGGCGCGGAACTGCCGGGAGAAGTGAGCCGGAGACATCACCGCCACCCGGGCCAGGCCGGGCACGTCCAACGGCTCGGCGAAGTCGCGGTCCATCGCGTCCCGGGCGCGCAGCAACCGGCGATTCTGGTCCTCGTTCGGGTGCATAGCGCTCCTGTGGCCGGGCATCCCCGGTGCCGCGGACATGTGCCCGCCGAGCACGGGCGTGGCCTCGACGACTCCGGCAGTGGGTCGTTTCAGTACTGAGCGTAGCGGGCGGTGAAGTTGCGCAGAATGGCCGGGGGGTGCTGCACGGAGGTGTGCTCCAGCGCGGCGAACAACGCGGACTGCTCCTCCGGTGGGTAGTACCCGTGCCGATCGTAGGTGGCCAGGCGCCCCAGCAACCCGGGCAGATCAAGTTCGGGGTGGAATTGCGTGGCGTAGAGGTTCTGCTTGATCCGGAACATCTGCACCGGGCAGCCAGGGGAGGAGGCGAGCAGTACCGCGCCGGGTGGTAGTTGGGAGCATGCCTCCTTGTGGCCCACGTAGGCATCGAACGTGTCGGGCAGTCCCTCCAGCAGCGGGTCGGCCCGTCCCTCGGGCGTGAGGGTGATCGGCACCGCCCCGACGGCCTCGCCGTAGGTGGTGTCCACCACCGCACCTTGGTGCACGCCCAGGGTAGCGACGCCGTAGCAGGCACCCAGGAACGGGAAGTCCCGGGTCACGACCTCATCGAGCAGCGTCGACAGGTCGGCCTCCACCCGGTGCTGCACCGCCGACTTCGCCTCCGGCGGGTCGGTGGAGTTGAACGGGCTACCGCCCACCAGTACACCGGAGTAGGCGTCCAGATCGATCGGCGGCAGCGGACCGGCCTCGACCCGCACCCGGTGCAACTCCTCCGGGCGCAACTGCCCGTAGTTCAGGAACGCTGCGTACTCACTGTCCGCGGCGTCGTCCTCGGCCCGGGTGGCGATCAGCAGGAACGGCTTCACAGGTTCGTGAGCCAGGTGGTGCCGATCAGCACGCTCCAGAACAGGGTCACGGCATAACCCAGGACCATCCCGCCAAGGGCCATTCCCCGTCCGGTGCGCTGGTAGTTCCGGGTCCGGTACACCCCCAGGTGCCCGAACACGATCGCCAGCAGCGCGGGCACGGCGATCACCACCCCGGCCAGGGCCAGCACCAGGGAGGCCGCAGCGAACCCACAGGCCGGGGTGCGGGGGGAGTAGTAGCCCGGACCGGCGAAGACGGCCGCCGGGTCCGGTAGCGGCCGGGTGAACTCGTTGACGAACGCGGACGAATCCGGCAGCAGCCGGGCGGTGCCGACCGGGCCCTGGGCGTAGGGACCCGAGGTGACCTGCACCGGCGTGGCCGCCATCGGGGCGGCGGGGGTGCGCAACGGGGCGAAGCCGGCTGGGCGTGTGGTGCCGGTGCGGGTGTCCGTGCCGGTGTCACTCATCGCCGTCGCCGTCGTCCCCCTCGTCCTGGCCGCTGTCCTCACCTTCGCCGCCCTCGTCGACATCGTCGAGCACCACGGGCTCACAGCCGGGTAGCGGGTCCAAGGGCACCTCCTCCTCCAGGGTCACCGACTCCAGCGGCAGTAACCCGTCGAATTCGCCACCGACGGTGATGGTCAAGGTGTCTTCGGTGCGCCCGTCGAGTTCGATGTGGGCCTCGGGGAAGTGGGCGGCCACGGTGTAGGCGTTCGCCACCGCGCTGGGGCCGGAGACGATCCGCACGATTCCGTCGAAGCGGACGGGGGCGTTGCCCTCATCGCCGATGACGACTCCGCGCTCGGCGAGCGACGCAGCGGTTCCGGCGGCCAGGCCGGCGCGATTGGTGCCGTTGAGTACGTCGGCGGCGATCTCATCCATCGGCACCGGCAGCGCATCGGGAGGAGGGCACGGGGCGGCGGGTGCGGCTTCCTCGGGTTCGGGGGTCTGGATCGGGATGTTCACCGGCGCCGGCAGGATGCCCACCCAGATCGCTCCGGCGGCCAGGCCGATCACCAGCAGACCCGCGATCAGCGAACCGAAGATCACGGTTTGGCGCTGCTGCAGGTGCCGGCGGCGGGACTCGCGCGCCTCGTGTGCGCGCTTGGCGTCGATCGAACTCACGGCAGAACCGTATCCGACAACGGGCTGATGACGCTGGCCTGCACGGCCCGTGGTCCGAACCGTGAACGTAAGGGCATCAGAGTTCGAGCACCCGGGCGTGCAGCACATTGCGCTGCTGCAGCGCCGCTCGCAACGCCCGGTGCAGCCCGTCCTCGAGATACAACTGTCCGCGCCAGGCCACCACATGGGCGAAGAGGTCACCGTAGAACGTGGAGTCCTCCGACAGCAGGCTGCGCAGGTCCAGGGTGGCCTTGGTGGTGATCAACTCATCGAGGCGGACTTGCCGCGGCGGGATCTCGGCCCAGTCCTTGGGGGTCTCGTGACCGTGCTCGGGGTAGGGGCGGTCCTCGCCCACGGCCTTGAAGATCACTCCTCGATGGTACCTGCGACCCGGAGGTGCCGTGACTCACGCCGACGCCGCGACGCGGGGCCGGCGTGAGTGTGTCCGGTGCTCCGGGCGCGGGTTGGGGGAGGTGCCGCGTGTTGCTCGTGCCCCGGTGGGCGCGTGCAGATCGGGGGCCGGGCGGGGATCAGGGCCACGCGGACCCTAGGAATCTCGTGGGGAGAGGGGCCGTCGACCCATGCGCCACGGCAGCGCCAGCCAGAGACCGATCAGCAGTACCGCCGCAGCGCCGGCCGCGATCCAGGTGGCGGGGGTGCCCAGCACCATCTCGAACACGAACGCGGCCGTACCGGTGACCACCAGGCCGAAGGTGACCAGGCCGATCTGGGCCAGTGTGTTCGCGGTCTCGACCAGTTGCGGTTTGCGCCGGCGCCGGAACAGCCGCCGATGCAGGCTCACCGGGGCCACCAGGAGCGCAGTGGTGGTGACAGCCAGGGCCACCAGCACCAGGTACAGCGCCCGCTGGAAGTCGTCGAGTTCGGTGAACCGCGGTTGGAAGGGCAGGGTGAGGAGGAACGCGGTGAGGATCTGGATCCCGGTCTGGGTGACGCGCAGTTCCTGCATCAGTTCATCCCAGTTGCGGTCCGAGCGCTCGGTCTCGGTCTCGGCGCGCTCGGCGCGTGGTGCCTTCCGGCCCGGTGCTTCCTGGTCAGAACTCACTTTCGCCATTGTGCCCGGTAGCGCTGGGCGCGGCAGGTCGAGCCCTGAGGGCGACGCGCCTCGGTGCCGGCCCGAAGCCGGGCGGTATCTGGTGAGAGGACCAGCTCGTGGGAACGTCCACGACGTGCGATCCGTACCGATACGATGCCGGGCGAGCCACGCCGAGGTGGACGACAGGATCAGGCCGAATAGGAACGCAGAGGTGCGCTGTGGCGATATGGACGTTGTACCGAGACGGTAAGTCAGTAGCCCCCGGCGAGGCGGTGGGCCCCAAGCAGCGCCTGACGTGGCCCCGCACCATCGGGCTGGGCAGCCAGCACGTCGTGGCCATGTTCGGCGCCACCTTCCTGGTGCCGCTGCTCACCGGATTCCCGCCGGCTACGACGCTGTTCTTCTCCGCGATCGGGACCATCCTCTTCCTGATCATCACCCGCAACAGGGTGCCCAGTTACCTCGGATCGAGTTTCGCCTTCATCGCCCCGATCGGTGCGGTCACGGCCTCCCAGGGCATGTCCACCGCAGTCGGTGGAATTCTGATCACCGGGGTCCTGCTGGCCCTGGTGGGGCTCGTGGTCCACTTCGCCGGTGCGAAGTGGATCGATATCGTCATGCCGCCGGCGGTGACCGGCACGATCGTGGCTCTGATCGGCTTCAACCTCGCCCCGGCCGCCTGGGGCAATGTGCAGGAGTCGCCGGTGACGGCGATCGTCACCCTGGCCGGGATCGTGCTGATCACGGTGTTGTTCCGGGGGATCCTCGGGCGGCTGGCGATCCTGGTGGGCGTGCTCGCCGGCTACGCGGTCGCGGTGATCCGCGGCGAGCTGGACTTCACCAGCGTCGCCGAGGCCGCCTGGGTGGGCCTGCCCCAGTTCACTGCCCCCACGTTCGACATCGCCGTCGTCGGCCTCTTCGTGCCCGTGGTGCTGGTGCTCGTGGCCGAGAACGTCGGTCACGTGAAATCGGTGGCGACGATGACCGGGGAGAACCTGGACGATGCGATGGGCCGGGCGCTCTTCGCCGACGGCGTGGCCACCACCCTGGCCGGGACCGGTGGCGGTTCGGGCACCACCACCTACGCCGAGAACATCGGCGTGATGGCAGCCACGCGGGTGTACTCCACAGCCGCCTATGCGGTGGCCGGGGTGGCGGCGTTGCTGCTGAGCCTGTCGCCGAAGGTCGGTGAACTGATCGCCACGGTGCCGGCCGGTGTGCTCGGGGGTGCCGCCACCGTGCTGTACGGGATGATCGGGGTGCTCGGGGCGCGGATCTGGGTGCAGAACAAGGTCGACTTCTCCGACCCGGTGAACCTAACCACAGCCGGCATCGCGCTGGTGATCGGCATCGCCAACTACACCTGGGTGGTGGGCGAACTGCGGTTCGAGGGCATCGCTCTGGGTACCGCTGCGGCACTGGGGGTCTACCACCTGATGCGCAGCGTCTCCCGCTGGCGTGGCACCTCGGCCGAGCCCGCCTCCCCGGCGTCGGTGCCGCACAACCCCACTCCTTCGGACTGACGTGCCCGGGGCACACCTCGCGGCTGGCCGCCCCCCGGGCGCGGAGCACCTCACGTCGCCAAAACCATCCAATTGAGCGCTCCCGGCGCCGTTCGGCGCGCCTGCGGCGCCGCAACTCTCCAATTGGATGGTTCTGGCGGTTCATTCGGCCGGGTGGGGCGCGGACCGGTCCGGGTGGGGGCGGTTTTCGGCCTGGGGGTGCCCGGAACGCAGCGGGCCCGGAAAGCAGCGGGCCCGGAACGCAGCGGGGCCGGAACAGGGGATGGGGCCCGGAACGCAGGGGGCCCGGATCCAGGTGTGGTCCGGGCCGCGGGTGATGTCCCGAGACATCGCATGGCGGAGGATGGGGGATTCGAACCCCCGAGGGCGTTAACCCAACACGCTTTCCAAGCGTGCGCACTAGGCCACTATGCGAATCCTCCTGGAACTGCCCCATGAGGATACCGGAACTGTGCGCCCGGGCCGAATCCGCGTGCTGTGAGATCGCCGACCCTCGTTGCCCGTCGCCTGCCGGGCGGTGCCCTACCCCGAGGCGCTCCGCGACCTCGTCGACCCACCGCCGACTCCCGGTTACACTGGGTGGCGACCCCTCGCGTGGCGTCATCTTGCTGAACTCCCCCAGGGCCGGAAGGCAGCAAGGGCAGGTGAGCTCTGGCGGGTGCGCGGGGGGTCCTTTGCTGCCCGGATACATCCACAGCGAGCTCGCCCGATGTCAGCCCACTCACCTAGAGTGAGGCGCGTGAGCACCGCCCTGTACCGCCGCTACCGGCCCGAGACGTTCACCGACGTGATCGGGCAGGAGCACGTCACCGAGCCGTTGATGGCCGCGCTGGCAGCGGACCGGGTCACCCACGCCTACCTTTTCTCCGGTCCGCGTGGCTGCGGGAAGACGACGTCGGCGCGGATCCTTGCACGATGCCTCAACTGTGCCCAGGGCCCCACCGCCCAGCCCTGCGGGCGGTGCGACAGCTGTGTGGAACTGGCCCGGGGCGGGTCGGGAAGCCTGGACGTGGTGGAGATCGACGCCGCAAGTCACAACGGCGTGGACGACGCGCGGGAACTGCGCGAGCGCGCCGCGTTCGCCCCCGCCCGGGACCGGTACAAGATCTTCATCCTCGATGAGGCGCACATGGTCACCACGCAGGGATTCAACGCCCTGCTCAAACTCGTCGAGGAACCCCCGCCGCACATCAAGTTCGTGTTCGCCACCACCGAACCGGACAAGGTGATCGGCACCATCCGTTCCCGCACCCACCACTACCCGTTCCGTCTGGTGGCTCCGGAGAAACTCACCGACTACCTGCAGTCCCTGGCCCAATCCGAAGGGATCAGCGTGGCCGGCGGGGTGCTCCCGCTTGTGGTGCGGGCCGGCGGTGGGTCGGTGCGCGACTCCCTGTCGGTACTGGACCAGCTCATCGCCGGGGCCAAGGATGCCGAACTCACCTATGAGCGGGCGGTGGCGCTGCTCGGGTTCACCCACGCCGCCCTCCTGGACGATGCCGTGGAGGCCTTGGCCGCGCGTGACGGGCTGAGCGTGTTCCGGGTGGTGGACCGGGTGATCGAGTCCGGGCACGCCCCTCGACGGTTCGTGGAGGACCTGCTTGAGCGGCTGCGGGACCTGATCGTGGTCCGCGCCGCCGGCGAGGAGGCGGCTTCAGTGCTGCGTAGCGTCCCTGCCGACCAACTCGAGCGCATGCGCTCCCAGGCCCAGCACATGGGTGCCGGTGCCCTGTCTCGCGCCGCGGACCTGGTCAACGATGGCCTGACCGAGATGACCGGCGCCACGTCCCCGCGCCTGCAACTGGAGTTGCTGTGCGCACGCCTGCTGCTTCCCGCTGCCGATGACGGCGTGGACGGCTTCGCCGCACGATTGGACCGGTTGGAAGCAGCGATCGCAGGTGCGCCCTCGCCGAGCACCCCGACAACTGCCCGTCCGACGACGGAGCCGGCCCCCCAGCCGCGGGCCCGGGAAGTGCCCGCGAGCGCAGGAATGACCGAGCGGCCCGCTGAGGCTCCGGCACGAGCCCAGGAGACGGCCCGGGCGGCCCAGCCCGAACCGGCCAGCCGGCCGGCCGAGCCCGCACCCGAACCGGACTCCGGACCGGCGCCGGACGTGGGACCTCACCGGCCGGGAACGAGACGGGAGGCACCGGCGGGCCCGGAGGCACCGGCACCGCCTGCAGCCGTGCAGACCCCGGCAGGCGAGCAAGCCCCGGCAGGCGAGCAGGCCGGAGGCGCGATGACGACGGATCAGGTTCGTCGTCGTTGGCCCGAGGTGCTGGACACCCTGGCCCGGCTCAAGCGGACTTCGTGGGCGCTGGTCTCCCAGGATGCCCAGGTGATGGACCTATCCCCGACCACGTTGTCGCTGGGCTTTTCCACCTCGGGCCTGGCCACCGCGTTCCGGTCCGGCCCGCACGCCGACATGGTGGCGCAGGCGCTACGGGAGACCCTGGGCGTGGAGGTCCGGATCGAGCCGGTCCTGAACGACGGTTCCGCGGGCGGTGGTGGCGCCGCTCCGCGCCGGCCGGCGCCGACGCAATCCGGTCCCGGGTCCCCGGCCGCCGATCCCACCGCGTCCGCCCCGAGTGCCCCGCACGAGCAGACCTCCCGGCCGGCACCGGGTCGTCAGTCGGAAGCCGGGCCAGCGGAGCAGACCGCGGCGCCGGGGCAGGCCCCGCCGCCGGAGCGACCCGCGCAGCCGGAACAGGCGGCGCGAGCCGAGCAGCCCGCGCCTCGCAGTCTCGATGCGGTCAGTGGCGGTGCGGTCGGTGGCGGTGCGGAGCCTGCGGGCCCGGAAGCCGGTGACGGCCACTCATCGGACCGGCCGCACGGTGCCGGCCGGACCGGACCCAGTGCCACGGGCGCGGCCCGGTCGGCGGGCACGACCTCCGCTGAGGTCAAGGGTCCGCGCGAGGCTCCGGCGGGCGATGCCACGCCGGGAATCGACGGCGATGGCTGGGCCGATGTCCCGGTACGGCGGCCACCGCAGAACTGGTCCGCAGCGGCGAGCGAGGCCACCGGCTCCGGCAGCGAATCCGGCGCTACGGGTGCGCTGGACCATGACGTGCCGCCCCGCGCGGGCGCGATCCCGGAGCAGACGGCCGGGCCGGGCGCGCCGGTCTCACCTGGTTCCGATGCCACACCCGATCACTCACACCTCTCCTTGGCCCCGGACGCACCGGACCACGGCACCTCCGGCTACCGGGCGATCGCCACCCAGGCGCAGGAAGCCGCCCTGGTAGCCGAGCCACCGCGCAACCCAGATGCGCCCGCACCCGTGCAGCGCCTCGGGGACGAAGCCGATGAGCACTCCGATGACGATCCGGCCCTGGAGACCACCGAGGTGGTGGGCGCGCCGCTGGTGGCGCGTCTGTTGGGCGGAACCGTGATCGATGAGGAGATCGACGATCCCGGGCAGGTGCGGTGATGGTGGCCTATGACGGCGCCGTCCAGGATCTGATCGATGAACTGGGCCGACTGCCCGGGGTGGGGCCCAAGAGCGCCCAGCGGATCGCCTTCTACGTCCTCGGCGCCGATCCCGAGGACGTCCAGCGCCTGGCCACCGCCCTGACCGAGGTCAAGGCGCGGGTCCGGTTCTGTGAGGTGTGCGGCAACGTGGCCGAGGAGGAGCAGTGCCGCATCTGCCGTGACCCACGTCGCGACGGCGCGCTGCTGTGTGTGGTCGAGGAGGCCAAGGACGTCGTGGCGATCGAACGGACCCGGGAGTTCCGCGGGCGCTACCACGTGCTCGGTGGGGCCATCAACCCGATCGACGGGGTGGGTCCGGACGATCTGCGCATCCGCGAACTGCTGACCCGGCTGGGCGATGATGAGATCACCGAGATCATCATCGCCACCGACCCCAACGTGGAGGGGGAGGCCACCGCGACCTACCTGGTGCGGATGCTGCGACCGATGGGCCTGACCATCTCCCGGCTCGCCTCCGGCCTGCCGGTGGGCGGGGACCTGGAGTACGCCGACGAGGTCACCCTGGGCCGGGCGTTCGAGGGCCGCCGGGCCGTCGACGCATGAGCCGCGACCCCAAGGTGGTCCTGATCACCGGGGTCCAGGCCGCCGGCAAGTCCACCCTCGCGCCGTTGCTGGCCGACCGCCTCGGCCCTCCGTCGATGGCGCTGGATGGTGATGTGTTCTACTCCGCGGTTCGAGCCGGGCACGCCCGGATGGGCCCCGACCCGGAGGCCGTGCGCCAGCTACGGCTGCGGTACGAGGCGTCGGCCCTGGATGGAGCGGATCGCCTCCGCTGAACGACACCTGGTGGTGCTGACTCCCGGCCCGGACGTTGTGCTGACGCGCGCGCGAGCGGGGGAGGTGCTCGAAGTGCTGAGCGTGCCGGCCCGCGGGAAGCCGGCCGATCGGCGTGCCGCAGCCGGGAAGATAGCCGCAACCCACGTCGATTGCCTACGGTGGGGGCACACCAACGACACCGAAGGTGGGTAACCGATGGAAGCGAGTCTCGATGCGGACCTGCGCGTGCTGGGTACGGCGACCGCAGCGGTAGCCGAGCAGTTCCTCAGCACCACCAAGGAGGTGGCCTCCGGGTCCAGCCCGGGCGTGGCGATCCCGCTGCTGCTGCTCGCGGTCTCGGATCTGGTCACCGCCGGCGCGCGGCTGGGCGCCATCACCGACGTGGTCCCGGCCCACCGGTTCGAGCCCGACGACGGCCCCGAGGTCGACAGTGAGCCGCTGCGGGTCTCCCTGGCGAACGTGCTCGAGGGGTTGGATGCCTACTCCGAGGTGATCGACCCGCTCATCAGCGCCGACACCGGTACCGCCCGGCTCAGCGACGACCTGGCCGACATCGCCACCGCGCTGTCCACCGGGCTGCAGCATCACCGCGCCGGACACCCCGACGAGGCGCTGTGGTGGTGGCAGTTCTCCTACCTCTCGGTGTGGGGTGAACGAGCCACCAGCGCCACCCGGGTCCTGATCAGCCTGATCGCGCACCTGCGCCTGGACGTTGACGACGAGGTTGCCGCTGACGCCGAGTTCCACGCCCTGCACGCCACGCCCGGCGAGGTGGCAGCGGACGGCCGGCCGGCCCGGGGCACCCCCGCATCGGGTGACTGACCCGGCGCCCGTCCACGCTGCGACCCGCGCCGGCACCGAAGCGTCGCGCGAAGCCCGCGTGCGCCGTCGTCGGCCACGCCATGGGACCGTGCGGTCAGGCGACTCGCGCTCCCCGGGGCAGGGTCCGGTAGGGCACCGCCAGCCGGCGGATGGCGAGGGTCAGGCCACCGGCCCCCAGCAGCAGGTGCAGACCCAGCCCCCAGGGCCAGTGGGGCGTCTGGGACAGCGCCGGCGGTTCGGGTGCGTCCGGACCGTAGTTGCCGCTCCAGCACTGATCCACCTGCGCGCTCGGCCCCTCGCGGGCCAGTTGCACCGCGCCCCGGATCGCTCCCAGGGGCCCCTCGGAGGAGTACCTGTCGGCGGGGTCGATCGACGGCGCAGCTGAGTCAGCGAGGATCACGAACGGGTTCACCGCCAGCAGCCACCAGGTGCGGTCGGTGTCGGAGACTGATTGCAGGTGGGTCTCCCAACGGCACCGGGCATCCTCGCCCTGGGCGAAGGGCACGGTGTACACCTGCACCTCCCGCTCCTGGGTGATCAACGGGAACGTCAGCCCGAACAGCACCAGACAAAGGATGCTCAGGGTGCCCACGGTCAGATAGGACAACACGGTGGACCCGGCCGGACGGTTCGTCACTGCGGAAAATCCCAGGCTGACCGCGCACACCACCACCAGCAGCAACGCCAGCACCACGAGGGCCAGGGCCAGGCGTCCGATACCGGTGCGGGACAGGACCCAGGACCAGATCAGGAAGGGCATCGAGACCGCCAGGAAGGACAGCGCGGCGAACCACCCGGCCAGTAACTTCCCCAGCGCCAGATCGACCGGGCTGAGTTTGGTGATCTGCATGATCGCCAACGTGCCGGCCTGACGGTCCCCGTTGATGGCGGTGGAGGACAAGGTCGGCGTGACCAGCAGCCCCAGGCCGAGCACGAACATCAGGATCAACTCGTAGACGAAACGGCTCCCGGGCGCCCCGCCCACGGTGGTCAGGGCCTGGTGCAACAGGATGGAGACCACCCCCACGAGTACGAAGAAGGCCACCAGGGCCACCTTCCACCGGGTCGAGCGCACCCGCTGGCGCAACTCCAGCACCAGGACGGTGCGGATACCCTGCCAACTCACCGCGCGCGCCCGCTGCTCGGCCGGTTCCACCGGGGCCGGGCCGAACGGGTGCTCCGGGCCGCCCGGGTCGGCGCCACCCGGGTGCCGGGAGGTGGGGGTCCCGGTGGTCATCGCCGGTCCGCGTCCAACGTCAGATAGGCCTGCTCCAGCAGCCCGCCGACCGGCGCGCCAACTCGCTGATCGGCACTCCGGCCCCCACCGCATCGGCGAGCAACCGTGCCGCGGCCCGCTCATCGGGCAGTTCCACCAGGACGGTGGCGGCCCCCGCAGGTGCGTCGGTGTCCGGGATCAGCCTGACCTGGGCACGGTCGGCCCAGACGGTGAGTGCGGTGGCATCCAGACTGTGCAGCCGCCAGCGCCGTTGGGCGCTGGTCGCGGCGAGCAACCCGGCCGAGGAGACCGTGGCACCGCGCGCCAGGAACACCGCGTCGTCGACCATCTCGTCCAGTTCGGCCAACACGTGGGAGGAAATCAGCACGGTGGTGCCCGCCTGCGCGAGGGAGCGCAGCAGCGTCCGCATGTCGATCCGTGAGCGCGGGTCCAGGCCCGAGGCCGGTTCGTCCAGCAACAGCACCTGCGGCCGGTTCACCAGCGCCCGGGCCATCCCCAGGCGCTGTTTCTGCCCCCTGGAGAGCACCTGGGCAGGCGCATCGGCGAACTCACTCAGGTGCACGGTCGCCAGCAACTCGGCGGCACGACGGCGGCTCTGGGTCGGTCCGAGCCGGTAGGCGCCACCCATCGTGGTGAGGATCTCGGTGGCGCTCAGGGATTCCCAGGTGCCGAAGGCATCGGGCATCCACCCGATCCGTGACCGGGCCTGCGCCGAGCGCGTCGGGTCCGCGCCGGCCACCAGCAATTCCCCGGTGTCCGGGGCGAGCAGCCCGGCGAGCATGAGCAACAATGTGGTCTTGCCCGACCCGTTCGGGCCGATCAGCGCGGTGACGCTGCCCCGGCGTACATCCAGGTCCACGGCGTCCACGGCTCGCACCTCACCGAAGGCCCGGGACAGACCCCGGGCCCAGATCGCCGGTGGGGTAGCCGGCGGCGTGACGGGGGGCACGGCATCGGCGGTTGTTGCCATGAGCACAATCTAGGCCCGTGCGGCCCCGCTTCCCAGTAGGCGGTGGCGCCGGATGGGTGAAGGTTTCGTGCGCAGGAACGACCGTGGCACAACCCCCGGCTCGCGGGGATCGTGCCACTGGGTGTGCTGGGGCGCTCAGGCCGGCTGCAGCGGGTCTTCCTTGATCAGCGGGTAGACGCCGTTCTCGTCGTGCACTTCCCGGCCGGTCACCGGCGGATTGAACACGCACACGGTGCGCATCTGCGTGCGTGGGCGCAGGACGTGCTTGTCGTGCTGGTCGAGCAGGTACATCGACCCGGGCCGCAGTTCATGCACCTCGCCGGTGGCGACGTCGGTGATGTCCCCCTCGCCCTCGGTGATGAAGACCGCCTCGATGTGGTTGGCGTACCAGAACTCGTTCATCGTGCCGGGCTTCAGGACGGTCTCGTGGAGAGAGAACCCGACGCGGTCCTTGGCCAGCACGATCCGGCGCGAGCGCCAGTTCTCGGTCGTGATGTCGGCGTCGGTGTCGGAGATGTCATCCAGGTGGCGGACGATCATGATGTGGCGAGCTCCTCAATCTTGTCGGCCGGGTTGGCGGCGAGGACGTCGTCGATGGACTCCTCGAGGATGGTCATGCCGCGCTCGAACTCATCCTTGGTCATGGTCAGCGGCGGCAGCAACTTCAGCACCTCACCCTCCGGGCCGGAGGTCTCGGCGAGCAGGCCACGCTCGAATGCAGTCGTAGTGACCTGGTCGGCGAGCTCACCGTTGGCGAACTGCAGTCCCCGGGCCATGCCGCGGCCCTTGGCCACCAGCTGGTGCTCCTCGTACTGGGCCACGATGCGGTTGAACCGGGACTCGACCTGCAGGCCGCGGGCGACGGTCTGCTGCTTCAACGACTCATCCCGCCAGAAGTGACGAATGGACTCGGCAGCGGTAGCGAAGGCCGGGCCGATGCCACGGAAGGTGCCGTTGTGCTCACCCGGTGACCAGATGTCCAGGTCCGGACGGATCAGGGTGACGGCCATCGGCAGGCCGTACCCGGAGAGGGACTTGGACAGTGTGACGATGTCCGGGACGATGCCGGCCTCTTCGAAACTGAAGAACGAACCGGTGCGTCCCACACCCATCTGGATGTCATCGATGATGAGCAGCACGCCGTGCTTCTTGCACAACTCGGACAAGTTGCGCAGCCACTCGGCGCGGGCCGTGTTGAGCCCACCCTCACCCTGGACGGTCTCCACGATCACCGCGGCGGGCTCGTTCAGGCCCCCGCCACCATCGCCGAGCAACTTCTCGAGGTAGATGAAGTCCGGGACGTCCCCGTTGAAGTAGTCGTCGTAGGGCATCGGGGTGGCATGTACCAGGGGCAGGCCCGCTCCGCCACGCTTCATCGCGTTTCCGGTCACCGACAGTGCCCCGAGCGTCATACCGTGGAAGGCGTTGGTGAAGTTCACCACCGACTCCCGGCCGGTGACCTTGCGCGCCAACTTCAGTGCGGCCTCGACGGCGTTGGCGCCGCCCGGTCCGGGGAACACCATCTTGTAGTCGAGATCGCGGGGCTTGAGGATCTCGTTGTGGAAGGTGGCCAGGAAGTCGTCCCGTGCCGGGGTGAACATGTCCAGGGAGTGCACCACCCGGTCGCTGGTGAAGTAGTCCAGCAGCGTTTCCTTCAGGTGCGGGTGGTTGTGGCCGTAGTTCAGGGCCCCGGCGCCGGCGAAGAAGTCAAGATAGGCCCGGCCGTCGACGTCGTGGATCGTCGCGCCGGAGGCGCGATCGAACGAGGTGGGCCAGGACCGGGAGTAACTGCGAACCTGGGATTCCAGTTCGACAGTGCTCATAGGACGGGTCTCCGTTTCATTGGCGTTCGTGCGCATCGGGCCGATGCGCACTAACCCCTCGGCCTCGTGGCCGTCGGGGAAGTCTTCGGTGGTGAACATCTCGCGGCGGTTCAGTTCGGTGCCGCGGGAGCGGGCGAAACTGGTGAACAACCGCTGTGAGGCGGTGTTGTCCGCAGTGATGGTCGCCTCGACGTAGGTGGCCTCGGTCGCCACGTCGTCAAGCAGGCGCAGACCCAGTTGGCGACCGCGGTGCTCGGCGGCAACGGCGATCTGCCATACGAACAGGGTCTCGGGCTCGGACTGACGACGGTAGCCGAGTACGAAGCCGGCAGGTTCACCGTCAACCTCGACGATGCGACAGGTCTGCGCGAAGTCCCTGGCGAACAACAGGTAGGCGTAGGAGGTGTTCAGATCGAGGGATCCGGAATCGCGCGCCAGGCGCCACATGGCGGCGCCGTCCTCAACGGTTGGGTTTCGAAAAGTAATCTGGGCAGTAGGGGGCGGGGTCGTTGTGGAAGTAGTCATACCGCCATTCACCGTAGCGAGGTTGCGGCCGGATCTAAACCGGTCCCCGGGGCTGATCCGGGCCCAGGTGGGGCGGATCGCCGGCGAGTGGATTCGGGGTAATCGTTGGTAGCGCAACCGAAGCTCGGGGTGGATCAATGGCGGGTAAATCAATTGAAATCTCGTCCGGATAGTGAGACGAATCACGTCGGCCCGAGGGAGCCCCGGTGAGATCGTTAGACACGTCACAAGGTCGCCGACCCGGGAGTTCGGTGGTCCGGCACAGGTGAACCTGCGCCGGAAGGGCTGAGAATCCGCGGCTTCGTCGCGATTGCGCCCAGATGCCGATGTGTGCGGCGGAACCGGTGAGTGAGCGGCGGGAGTATTATCAAGTGGTAGCTCCGGACTGAAAGTGTGATTGGGTATCTGGTGCGCTTGTGATGCGAGCATGGTCGGGCACGTCGGTCGAGGGCGGGTTGTCCCGGCCGCGGGTCAGGACGGGTACGTGGCGCGTGCGTCCATCCCCGCCGGCCGGTTCCGAGCAGCACACTCTCGCGATGCCCTTCAGTTGAGACGCACCCGGTACGCATCACCAGTAGCGCTGCTCACCAAACATTGATCTCCAGCGGAGTGCCTGTGACCCTCATCGTCCAGAAGTTCGGCGGATCGTCGGTGTCCGACGCCGCCAGTATCGCCCGTGTCGCCAAACGGGTCGTCGACACCAAACGTGCTGGTCACGAGGTGGTCGTCGTCGTCTCCGCGATGGGTGACACGACCGATGAACTGCTGGACCTGGCCAGGCAGATCAGTCCCAACCCCCCGGCCCGGGAGATGGACATCCTGCTGACCGCCGGGGAACGCATCTCGATGGCGCTGCTGGCGATGGCGATCTCCGAACTGGGCGTCAATGCCCAGGCCTTCACCGGACAACAGGCCGGGGTCATCACCGACACCGCGCACGGCAACGCCCGGATCGCCGAGGTCACCCCGAAACGGATCCAGGCCAGCGTCGACGGCGGCTCGGTCGCGATCGTGGCCGGGTTCCAGGGCGTCACCCAGACCACCAACGACGTCACCACGCTGGGCCGGGGCGGTTCGGACACCACCGCGGTGGCACTGGCAGCCGCGCTGCAGGCCGAGGTGTGCGAGATCTACACCGACGTCGACGGCATGTTCACTGCCGATCCCCGGATCGTGCCCACGGCCCGGCGGATCGAACGCATCTCCACCGAGGAAACACTGGAGATGGCAGCCCACGGCGCGAAGATCCTGCACCTGCGAGCCGTCGAGTACGCTCGCCGCTACGGCGTCACCCTGCACGTCCGCAGTTCGTTCTCGGAGAACTCCGGCACCCTGGTCACCGATGAAGAACCCGAAGAAGGAAGCATGGAAGACCCCCTGATCTCCGGCGTCGCACACGACAGGTCCCAGGCGAAGGTGACCGTCATCGACGTACCCGACATCCCCGGTTCGGCCGCCCGAGTGTTCGAGGCAGTCGCCGCGGCCGGCATCAACCTGGACATGATCGTGCAGAACGTCCCCACCACCAAGGGCAGCGGCGTCACCGACATCTCCTTCACCCTGACCACCGAACACGCCGAATCCGCCGCGAACGCGTTGCGCGCCTGCCGGGACGAGATCGGCTACCACGACGTGGTCTTCGACAACGGCGTGGGCAAACTCTCACTCGTCGGCGCCGGGATGCGATCCCACCCCGGGGTGGCCGCGAAGTTGTTCGGTGCCATCCGCGATGCCGGCATCAACATCGAGATGATCTCCACCTCGGAGATCCGGATCTCGGTGGTGACCCGGCGGCGGGACCTGGACAAGGCGGTCCGCGCTGTGCACGAGGCGTTCGACCTGGACGCCGATGAGGTCGAGGCCGTGGTCTACGGAGGGACGGGACGCTGATGGGTGTCGACCTGGCAATCGTGGGAGCCACCGGGCAGGTCGGTGAAGTCATGCGCACCCTGCTGGCGCAGCGCAACTTCCCGGCTGATCGGGTCCGCTTCCTGGCCTCACCGCGTTCGGCCGGCACCACCCTGCCGTGGGGCGATGAGCAGATCGTGGTGGAGGACAGCACCACAGCCGACGTCGAGGGCGTCGACATCGCGCTGTTCTCGGCCGGTTCGGGTACCTCCAGGACCCTGGCTCCCCGGTTCGCCGAGGCCGGCGCGGTCGTGGTGGACAACTCCTCGGCCTTCCGGTCCGACCCCGACGTCCCGCTGGTGGTCTCCGAGGTCAACCCCGAGGCCCTGCGCCACATCCCCAAGGGCATCGTGGCCAACCCCAACTGCACGACCATGGCCGCGATGCCGGTGCTCAAGGTGCTGCACTCCGAGGCGGGGCTGCAACGACTGATCGTCTCGACCTACCAGGCGGTCTCCGGATCCGGGCTGGCGGGCGTGGACGAACTGCAGACCCAGGCGCGGGCCGCGGTGGAGCAGGATCTGGCCGCCCTGACCCATGACGGGCACGCGTTGAACCTGCCGGAGCCGGCCACCTACACCGCGCCGATCGCGTTCAACGTGCTGCCCCTGGCCGGTTCCCTGGTCGATGACGGCTCCGGTGAGACCGACGAGGACCAGAAGCTGCGCAACGAGTCCCGCAAGATCCTGGGCCTTCCGGATCTGCTGGTGTCGGGAACCTGCGTGCGGGTGCCGGTATTCACCGGGCACTCGTTGTCCATCAACGCCGAGTTCGAGCGCCCGATCAGCCCGGAGCGGGCCCGTCAGGTGCTCTCCGGCGCCTCGGGCGTACGGCTGCAGGAGGTACCCACCCCGCTGGATGCGGCTGGGATCGATGACAGCCTCGTCGGGCGCATCCGCACCGACCCGGGCGTTCCGGACGGTCGCGGGCTCGCGCTCTTCGTGTCCGGTGACAACCTGCGCAAGGGCGCAGCCCTGAACACCATCCAGATCGCGGAGTTGCTCGCCCAGGGCTGAGCGCTGGGCCCAGCGCTCAGCCCCCGGACACTAGCGGGCCGGAGGCACGTGTTCGTGCACGAACACCAATTGAGCGCGCATCTGCGCGATCCGGTCGGTGTCCACATGGGTGCCGTGCCCCAGGTTGTCCACGCTGGTCGAGACGTGACCGCCCGCGGCGCGCAGCGCCTGGACGTATCCCTCGATCTGGCCGATCGGCCCGCGGGTGTCGTTGCGGGAGGCCCCGATCAGCACCGGCGCGCGCACCTGGTCCACGTACGTTATCGGGGAGGCCTTGCGGTAGGCCTGCGGCACTTGCTCCGGCGTCCCGCCGAACATGGACCGGTCCCACGCCTGGCGCGCCGCGGACTCGCTGCGGTAAGCCTCGACGGTGTCGGCCACCGGCGCCACGGCGATGGCGGCCGCCCATCGTTCGGGCTGGGTGCCCAGACCCAGCAGGGTCAGGTACCCGCCCCAGCCCTTGCCGGACAGCACCGACCTTCCCGGGTCCAGCACGCCGTCATCGATCAGTGTCTGGTGCACGGCAGCCACGTCGGCGAGTTCGGCGAACCCGGTGTCGGCACCCAGCCCCTCGCGCCAGGTGTTGCCGTATCCGGTGGAGCCGCGGAAGTTCACGTTGAGCACGGCCAGGCCGTGATCGACCCACGCCGCGGCCTCCGCGTCGAAGGCGTCGGTGTCGTGAGCGTGCGGGCCGCCGTGCAGGCGCACGACCACCGGGTGGGGTTCGCTGACCCCGGGCGGGCGGCGCAGCAGCGCATGCACGGCCCCGCCCGGCCCGTCCGCCCAGACGTCGGTCACCGGGACCGACGACGGCGCCCGGGTGCCCACGTGCAGAAGTTCGGCACCGGTGCTGGTCGCCGTGACCGCCGGGGGCTCGGCCGCTGAGGACCAGTGTGCCCAGGCGTCCTCGTCCGGGCGTGGCGTGGCGGCGGTGACCGTGCCCGACCTGGGCCCGACGGCGTGGGTGCGGCCGTCGGAGAGCCGGTAACGGTACAGCAGGGTGCGGGCACGGTGGTCCACACTGACCAGGAGCGAGCGGGCGTCGGGGGCCCAGGAGGCGCCCGCCACGTCGCCCGGCAGGCCCAGGTCCACCGGTCGCTGCAGCGAATTGACCACATCCCAGATGAGCAGCGCCGGGCTGCCGGTGCGCTCGTGGCGGACCAGGAGCCGGTGGTCCCCGGCGACCGGCGCGAACGATTGCGCCCACAGGCCCAGGCCCGCACCGTCGTCGAGGTCCGCCACCACGGTGCCGGTGTCCGCGCGCACCACCCTGATCGCCGGGTGCAGGGCGTCCCCCCGTTCGGAGTGGCTGATCGCCACCAGGTTCCCGTCCCGACTCAGTGCGGCCACCCGGGCGTCCTGGGCGTGGGCGTACAGCGGCACCGGCGCCGTGGCCCCGTAACCGGCTGCGCCTACCAGCACCTGGTGGACCTGGGTGCCGTAACGCGGATCGGAGCGTCCCACGATCGCGGTGCCGTCGGCGCCCAGCACGAGCCCGGCGTCGTAGGCCGGGGCAAGGTCGATGGCGCTCTCGTGGCGATGCAGGGTGGAGCCGAAGGAGTAGCGGGGCGGCGTGGAGCCGAAGGGTTGGCGCCGCCATGTGCCGAACTCGTTGCCGTCGGTGTCGTCGAACCACCAGATCCACTGCCCGGTGGGGTCGATCGTGGCGCGGGTGGTGCCGCCGGGACGGTCGGTGGCCCGGACCAGCCGCCCGGTGCCGGACTCGAAGGAGTGCACCTGCAATGCGCCCCCGGAGCTGGCGATCAGTGCCGCCCGCTCCGGCGCCAGGGAGGCCCACTCGGGCAGGAAGACGCGCCCGGCCCGGAAGCGTTGCTCCCAGCGCGGGGGCGGGTACAGGCCAGCGGGATCAGGAGTTCGGATCAGAATCCTCCGGATCGATCGCCCTGGGTCCGGCTTCCTCGCGGTCCCGGAGCTGGCGGCGCGCGCGCACCACCAGGGCCAGCACCACGCCGACACCGGCCAGGGCGAAGATCAACCCCCAGGGGAGCAGCGGCTGGGCTTCGGTCTCGGGGACCTCATCTGCGGGGGCCTGGGCGGCGGCATCCCCGCCGGCAGCCTCATCCCCGGCATCGGTGTCACGATTGCCCGCGCCCTCACCCGTGCGGGCCTCGCCGTCCTCGGTGGCATCCGGCGCTGCGTCGCCGGCATCGGGCTCGCTCCCGGCTTCGGGGCCGGTGGCCTCGGCAGCGGTGAAGGTGAACTCCCCGGAGACCGGGTGCCCATCTGCGGAGACCACTCGCCACTGCGCGGTGTACTCCCCGGCCGGACGGTCCTCGGTGAGGTCGTGGCTCAGCGTCGGGCCGCTGATCCGGGGGTCACCGTCCTGGACCTCGTTTCCGTCGGCGTCTGTGATGAGTACCTCGGCTCCGATCTGCTCGAGGTGCTCGTTGAAGGTCAACACGATCTCATCGGGTGCCTCGTTCAGTTCGGCGCCGTCGGCAGGGTCTGACTCGATCAGTTCGGCGTGGGCGTGGGCCGGGCTCGACCAGACCACGGCGACGGCCAGGACGAGGGCACCGACGACCGCGACGCCGAGGCCGCGTACCAGGCGCACCCACCCGGGTGCAGAGGCCGGGCGCGGTGGATGGGCGGACGCGAGGACGAGAGCACTACTCATGGCGCCTAGCCTAGTTCGGCCCAGGGGGGCAGGATGCCTCAGCGGGCGACTCGGCGCGGGAAGAACCACGCGGTCAGTGCGACGGCCACGGCGATGACGCCGGCGCTCCAGGCCAGGGCCACGAGCGCCTCGGACCCCACCGAGCCACCGGCGAGTGCCGTGCGGATCGTCTCGACGACCGGGGTGACCGGCTGGTGGGCGGCGAACGGTTGCATCCAGGCCGGCATCGTCTCGATCGGTGCGAAGGCGCTGGAGGCGTAGGGCAGGAACAGCAGGATGAACCCGTACCCGCTCGCCGCCTGGGGGGATTCGGCGATCAGCCCGAGCATGGCGAACAGTGCGGTGACAGCCAGGATCCAGAGCGCCACGATGGCGGTGGCGATGACCCAATCAAGGATGCCCGCGCCGGGACGGTAGCCCACCGCCACCGCGACGGCAACCACGAGCGCGGTGCTGACGAGGTTCCGTGCCAGTGAGGCCAGGGTGTGGCCAGCCAGCACGGTCGCACTGGGGATCGGCATGGTACGCAGCCGGTTCATGGTGCCGGTGGTCATGTCCATGCTCACCGAGACCCCGGTCCCGGCGGCGCCGAACCCCGCGCAGGTCAGGATGATGCCGGGCACCACGTAGGTGAGGTAGTCGGTGCGGCCTCCTGCGCCGACGTCCATCGCCCCACCGAAGACGAAGGTGAACAGCAGCAACATCATCACCGGCAGGATCACCGCCATCAGGAGGGACTCCACGTCCCGCAGGCTGTGACGCACGCTGCGCCCCACGAAGATGCTGGAGGCGCGCAGGACGCCGGAGCCGGGCGTCAGGGGAAACGTGGTCATCGCTGTGCTCCTTGAAGTCGGGTGGGGGTATCGCCCCCCGGGCGGGGGCCTGCGGGAACCGGTGCGCCCGGCGTCGGGCCGGAGGCGCCCGGGTCGGCCGGATCCGCCTGGGCACCCGGGTCCGGAGCCGGTCCGGCGCCGGTCAGGTGCAGGAACGCCTCGTCCATGGTGGGGCGGCGCAGGGACACCCGTGCCCCGGGCTGGCTCCTGGCCAGATCGGCCAGGATGTGGGTGACGTGGCCGACCGAGCCGTCAGTGGGGAACTCGCTGGTCAGGTGACCCTCGTCGTCGCGCAGTTGCAGAACGGTGCCTCCTACCCCGGATTTCAGTTCCTCCGGGGTTCCCTGGGCCACGATCGTGCCCCGGTCCAGCACCGAGATCCGCTCGGCGAGCACGTCGGCCTCCTCCAGGTACTGCGTGGTGAGGAACACGGTGGTCCCCGCCTGGGCGAGGGCGCGGATCTGATCCCACAGACCCTGCCGGCTGCGCGTATCCAGGCCGGTGGTGGGTTCGTCCAGGAACAGCAGCGCCGGGGCGCAGATCATGCTGATGGCCAGGTCGAGACGGCGCCGCATCCCTCCGGAGTAGGTGCTCACCGCCTTACTCGCTGCCTCGGTCAGATCGAACTGGTGCAACAGGTCGGCACCGCGGGTGCGCGCGTCTGCGCGGGACAGGCCCATGAGCCTGCCCATCATCACCATGTTCTCGGTACCGGAGAGGAGTTCGTCCACGGCGGCGAACTGACCGGTCAGGCTGATCATGCGCTGCACTGTGCGTCGGTCCCGGGGCAGGGCGCGGCCCAGGATGCGGACGCTGCCGGCGTCGGGTGGGACGAGGGTGGACAGGATGTTGATCAAGGTGGTCTTACCGGCACCATTGGGTCCGAGCAGGGCGTGGATGCGCTCATCGACCCTCAGGTCCAGGCCATCCAGGACGGTGTGGGTGCCGTAGGCCTTGCGCAGTCCGGTGACTTCGATGGCCGGTGCGGATGACATGGTGCGCTTCTGTTTTGCGTGTGACATATACAGAGCATGACACACGCAGTGGATGTCGTACACAGTCAATTTCCGAACCGGGCGCACTGGCACCGCCGGCACGTGCCACCATTGGGCGATCGGACCCAGCGCAGTGAGGTGGCATGAAGGACACGACCGAGCACGGCATCCCGCGAGTGGTGGCCATCGCCTGGGGGATGCTTGAGGCGCCCCAGCGCGGGCCGAGTCGCGCGCTGAGCCATGAGCGGATTGTGAGCGCGGCGATCGAGATCGCCGATACCGACGGACTGGCTGCGGTGACGATGCAGCGGGTGGCGCAGTCGCTGGGGTTCACCACGATGTCGCTGTACCGGTACGTCTCCAGCAAGGACGAACTGCTGACGCTCATGCAGGACGCCGCCGTGCAACTGCCCAAGTCCGGCACGTGGCCGCCCCCGGAGGGGTGGCAGGAGGGCCTGCGGCAGTGGGCCGCCCACCTGCGCGACATCTACCGGGCCCGGCCCTGGCTGCTGGAGATCCCGCGTAACGCCACCGCGTTGCTGATGCCCAACTCGATGGAGGTCGCCGACCGGGCGCTCGCGGTGCTGTCGACGGTTCGGATCACGATGGAGCAGAAGATCGCCGTGGTGCTGAACCTCAGCCTGATGGTGGCTGGGTTCGTCCGGCTGGAGCAGGAACTGACCTCGGCAGAAGATCTCACCCTCGATGCCGAGGGTCTGGCGCTGCTCAGCGAAGTCATCACCGATGAGCGCCTGCCCACCCTGGGCCCGATGACCCGGGCGGGGGAGTACGTCGCCAGACCCGACTCGGGGGAGTCGCAGGACGTCGACGTGGAGTACAGCATGGGCCTGGACTGGATGATCGCCGGAATCGAGCGCTTGGACGCCGCCGCCACCGAGTAGGCCCCGGCCCGCACCGCCCCATCGGTACGGGTGTAGGGTGGAGGCATGCGTTGTGCGACCCAGTATTGGTTTAGCGTGTCGGCCCCGGCCGGCGCGTTGACGAACTGACGCGCAACCGGAGCCGACACAAGGCGTGGACCCCAAGGTCCGCGCCTTTCGCCATTCATGAGGCGGTCGCTCCGGTCAGGGCGGTCCGCCCGAACCGAGAGGACCCCCATGCTCACTGCTGAACGCACCAACGACCTGCGGGTGCGCAGTATGCAGGCACTGCCCACACCGGCACAGGTGCTTACCGAGTTGCCGCTGCCCGCCGCGGGCGCGGACCTCGTCGCCCGCTCGCGCAGAGCAGCCCAGCGCATCCTGGACGGTTCCGATGACCGCTTGCTCGTCGTCGTCGGTCCCTGCTCGGTGCACGACCCCGCCGCCGCACTGGACTACGCGCGGCGGTTGGCGGTGCTGACCGAGGAGCTCGATGAGGACCTGCACGTGGTGATGCGGGTGTACTTCGAAAAGCCCCGTACCACCACGGGGTGGAAGGGCCTGATCAACGATCCCGGGATGGACGGCAGTTACGACATCCCGCGCGGATTGCGGCTGGCCCGACAGGTGCTGCTGGACGTGCTGGCCACCGGTGTGGGTGTGGCGTGTGAGTTCCTGGAGACCACCTCACCGCAGTACATCGCCGATACGGTCAGCTATGGCGCGATCGGGGCTCGAACCGTGGAGTCCCAACTACATCGCCAACTCGCCTCGGGCCTGTCGATGCCGATCGGCTTCAAGAACTCCTCCGACGGCGACGTGCAGGTGGCCATCGACGGCACTGTGGCCGCGGGTGCGGAGCAGACCTTCCTGGGCGTGGACTCCGGCGGGCGCAGCGCCGTGGTGCGCACCACCGGCAACGCCGACGCACACGTGATCCTGCGGGGTGGGCGCAGCGGCCCCAACTACGCCCCACCGGCCCTGACCGATGCCCTGGATCTGCTGGAGGTTGGTGGGCGCGGGCGGCGGCTGGTGGTGGACGCCTCGCACGGGAACTCGGGCAAGGACCACGTGCGCCAGGCCCAGGTGGCCGGGGAGATCGCCGCACAGGTGGCCACGGGCCAGGACGGCATCGCCGGGGTGATGCTGGAGAGTTTCCTGGTGGCGGGGCGCCAGCAGCCGGCGCCGGCCGGGTTGGTGTACGGGCAGTCCGTCACCGATGCGTGCATGTCCTGGGAGACCACCGAGCAGGTGCTGGAGCAGCTGGCCGCGGCCGTCCGGGCCCGCCGGGTGGGTGCGCCCGCGACGGCGCCGGGTGAGGCACTGGTCGCCGGCTGACGGCCTCGCCGGCCGGATCCGCGCGGGCCTCAGCGGGCCAGCAGCGGTCCGTCGTCGGGCTGGTCGAGGAATGCGCGGGCGTCGGTGAGTCGCTCGATGGTGGACTCGGCCAGCGGCTCGGGCAGGTCCTGCGGTCGGAACCAGCCCACGGCCTCGGACTCGTCGTCGCCCACGCGGGCGGTGCCGGAGACGTAGTCGGCCACGAAGTTCAGGTTCAGGTACTGGGCGACGTCGCCGTTGCCGTGGGTGATCACCGGGGTAGCGCGGATCGAGGCCAGGGCGCGCACCCGGGCGACCACACCGGTCTCCTCGGTGATCTCCCGTTCGAGGGCCGGCACCGGTTCCTCCCCGGGCTCGGGGATGCCGGAGATGACCGCCCACAACCCGTTGTCGGAGCGTTTGCCGAGCAGGATCGACCCGTCCTCGCGCAGGACGACCGCGCTGAGTCCGGGCAGCCACAGCAGGTCGTGACCGATCCGGGTGCGCAGGGTTCGGATGAACTCGGGGATGGGCATGCTGGTGAGCCTGCCATGGTGGCCGGCGGCCGCGGCGCAGGATCGCCGCCAATGGCCTCGATGGCGAGCCTGGCCGTCGAGGGCGAGCCTGCTGGCACTCGCCCTCGGCTGTCACGCTCGCCCTCGGCTCCCGGTGGCGGGGCCGGCGCAAAGGCATTGCAGGGTGATGAACCAGCCCACGACCGTGGGCGGCTCAGGCGATGAGGGCCTCGATCTCGGCGGGGGAGAGGACGTGGTCGATCGCCATCGCGCTGGCTCCGAGCACGCCGGCGTTCTCCCGCCCCTTGGAGAGCACGATCTGCAGGTCCTGGGTGGCCAGCGGCAGTGAGCGCCGGTAGACCACCTCGCGGATCCCGGCGACCAGTTGCTCCCCGGCCTCGGCGAGGATCCCCCCGATCACCACGATCGAGGGGTTGAGCAGGCTCACCGCGGCGGCCAGTACGGAGCCGATCTCCCGTCCCGCCTGGTGCACCGCCCGGGTGGCGGCGTGGTCGCCGGAGCGCACCAGGGCGACCACGTCGGAGCTGGTGCGGGCGGCCAGGCCCTCCCGCGCCAGTGTCTCGGCGATGGCAGCACCCCCGGCGATCGCCTCCAGGCAGCCGAGGTTCCCACACCGGCACGGCACCTGCGCACCGCTGGGCACCGCCACGTGCCCGATGTCCCCGGCCGAGCCCTGGGCCCCGCGGTGCAGCACTCCTTCGGAGATGATGCCCGCCCCGATCCCGGTGCCGAGTTTGACGAAGAGCATGTCGGCCACGCCGGGCCACCAGGTGCGGTGCTCACCCAGCGCCATGATGTTCACGTCGTTGTCCACCAGCACCGTGGTGCCCAGTCCGGCGGCCAGGATCGCCGGGACGTCGGTGTCGTCCCAGCCCGGCATGATCGGCGGGTTGATCGGGCGTCCGGTGGAGTGCTCCACCGGGCCGGGCAGCCCCACACCGACCGCCACCAGGTCGGTCAGGGTGCGACCGGCGCTGGCCACCAGGTCGCGCCCGGCCGTCACCACATGGGTCAGGACCGATTCGGGTCCGTCGGCGATCGGTTGGGTGGCGTAGGTCCGGGCGAGCACGTTGGCGGCAAGGTCGGTCAGGGCGAGGCGGGCGTGCGTGGCGCCGAGGTCCACCGCGAGTAGCACGCGGACGTCCGACTGGAAGGCGAAGGTGGTGGGCGGACGGCCGCCGGTCGAACTCGCTTCACCGGCCGGGGCGATCAGACCGGCGGCCAGCAGGGAGTCGACCCGGGCGGCGATGGTGGAGCGGGACTGCCCGGTGATGCGGACCAACTCCGCGCGGGTGCGGGCGGACCCGTTGCGGAACAACTGGAACAACTCACCCGCACCCGTGGTCCGGGTGGCCACTCGCACCGGTTGGCTCATGGTTTCAGTGAATCACGAAGCACGAGGGCCCTGACCTGCACATGGTGCAGATCAGGGCCCTCCATCGTCGGGGTGGCGGGATTTGAACCCACGACCTCCTCGTCCCGAACGAGGCGCGCTACCAAGCTGCGCCACACCCCGAGCCCGGTCAGGATAGCCGAGGTGGGCACCCGAGGTGAAATCGGCTCCGGGTGGGACTGATCACCCCGCCGGGGACGGCGATCAGGCCCGTGGGATGAGAGTCAGCAGGGTGGCCTCGGGACGGCACGCCAGCCGAACCGGGGTGAACGGGGAGGTGCCCAGACCGGCGCTGACGTGCAGCCAGACCGAACCGGCACCCTGGTCCTGCTGGTCGCCCGGCCAGGCGTGCAGACCCTTGGCCATGGCCGGCGGCAGGTCACAGTTGGTCACCAGCGCCCCGTACCCGGGCACGCACAGCTGCCCGCCGTGCGTGTGCCCGGCCAGGACCATGTCCGTCCCGTCGGCGCGCATCGCTGTGAGCACCCGGGCGTAGGGGGCGTGGGTGAGGCCCAGTCGCAGCACCGCGCGGGCGTGCTCGGGCTCGCCGGCTGCGGTCGACGGCGTGGCGTCGGCCCGGGTGGAGGTGGTCGACGGTGCGGGGTCCGGGAGCGGCAGTTCGTCGCGGTGCAGGTGTGGGTCGTCCACACCGACCAGGGCCACATCCAGGTCCCCGAGCCTGATCCGGTCGCGCCGGTTGGTCAGATCCGACCAGCCGTGCGCCCGCAGCGCGGCGCCGAGTTCCTCCCCGGGCAGGCGCGGAGCGGAGGGGGGCGTGCCCGCGCGGCGGGGCCGCAGGTACCGCAGCGGGTTCTTCGGCACCGGCGCGTAGTAGTCGTTGGAGCCCATCACGAAGGCGCCGGGGGCGCCCAGGAGGGGCCCGAGGGCCTCCAGCACCGCCGGCAGCGCGCGGGCGTGGGCCATGTTGTCCCCGGTGTTGATGACCAGGTCAGGACGCAGACCCGCGAGCGCGCGCACCCATGCGATCCGGCGCCGGTCCCCGGGCAGCAGATGCAGGTCGGAGATGTGCAACAGCCGCACCGGGTCCGAGCCGGCAGGCAGCACCGGCACCTGCACCCGGCGCAGCGCATACCAGTGCGCCTCGATCAGCGACCACGCCAGCACGCCGGAACCGGCGCTCACCAGTGCCGCGGCCGCGGTACCCAGGCGCCCGCCTGCGCGGGCAGTTCGCCCGAGCGCCGTCCCGGCCGCCGTGGTGCTCAGTCTCCGCCCCTGCCGCCACCGCGGTTGCCGCGCTCACCAGGGTCGGATTCGTCCCCGTTGTTGCCCCTGTCGGAGCCGCTGTTGCCCGGGCCGGAGGCGTCGGCATTGCCACCACCACGGGAGCCGGCTTCGTTGTCCCCGCCGCCGGAGTCCTCATCGCCGGAGTCGTCCTCGTTCGAGGCGCTCTGGCTCGGGCGCAGGGTGATCGTCGAACCGGGCTGCACCTGGGTTCCCGAGATCGGTTCGGTGGCACCGACGTCGCCGTCGTCGGCCCAACTGTTGCTCACCGGATCGCCCACGTTCACCCGGAAGCCCTCGGACTCCAGGTAACGCGTCGCGCCGTCAATACCCCAGCCGACCACGTTCGGCACCGGGACCCGGTCACCGTGGATGTAACGTTCCTCGGCCTCGGGGAAGCCTTCCACGGACATGCCGTCCACAGCCTGGGCCATGTAGCGCTGCCAGATCGGCACCGGCAGCACGCTGGAATACACCCGCGGGTAGTACTGGCCGTTGATCGTAGTGCCGATCATCGGCGTGGGCTCCTCGGAGTGACCCACCCACACCGCGGTGGCGAGCTGGGGCACGTAGCCGACGAACCAGGCGGCGGCGTTGTCGTTGGCGGTCCCGGTCTTGCCGGCGACGGACCGTCCGGGCAGCGCAGCGGCCGAGCCGGTGCCCTGGGACTCGCTGACCACCTGCTGCAGGGAGTGGTTCAAGCCGTTGACCACGTCGGCGTCCAGACGCTCCTCACACCCGGCCTCGGGGACGGTGAACTCCTCGCCGTCGGCGTCGGTGACGGAGGTGATCGCCACCGGCTGGCAGTAGGTGCCGCCGGAGGCGAAGGTCGCGAAGGAGGCCGCCATGGTCAGCGGGGCGATCTCATTCGCGCCGAGCACCATCGAGGGGGACAGCCGCAACGGCCGGCCGGAAACCGGGTCCGTGCCGGTGCCCACGTGCACACCGGTGGCCCGGGCGATCTCGTCGACGCCGCACACGTCCATCTGGTTGGCCATGTCCACGAATGCGGTGTTCACCGAGCGGGTGGTGGCCTCCTGGACACTCATCATCCCGGTACCGATGCCCTCGATGTTGCGGGGCTCGTAATCGTCCGCCACGTCCGGGGCGCAACTGAAGTTCCACGACTCGCGCGGGAACTCCTGGCCCTGGGAGCCGTCCACCCGGTCGGCCAGAGTGTTGCCCTGGCGCAGCCACTCGGCCAGCACGTACACCTTGAAGGTCGAGCCGGTCTGGAACCCGCCGCCGCCACCGAAGGCGCGGTCGACGTTGAAGTTCACCTCGGTGTTACGGGTGGCATCCTCTGCGGGCCTGCCGTAGTCGGTGTTCTGGGCCATCGCCTTGATCTCACCGGTCCCGGGTTCCACGGTGGAGATCGCGGTCGAGACCCCGGAGGGGTCATCAGCAGGGATGGCCTCCATCGCGGTCTGGTGCGCCTGCTCCTGCATGTCCAGGTCGATCGTGGTGTGGATCTCCAGGCCCCCGCGCAGGAGCAACTGGCGCCGTTCGGCCTCGGTCTCCCCGAACGCGGGGTCATTGGTGATGATGCTGGTGACGAAGTCACAGAAGTAGGCGGCATGGCCCGCGGCGCCACACCCGGTGGGGGTGGGGGTGACCTCGAGCATGTCCTCCACGTTGGTGGCGACGGCCTCGTCGTACTCCTCCTGGGTGATGAAGTCTTCGGCGAACATGCGGCTGAGCACACGGTCCCGGCGCACCTGGGCGTTCTCCGGGTGGACCTGTGGGTTCCACCGGGCAGGGGACTGGGTGACGCCGGCCAGGAGCGCGGACTCGGCAATGTTCAGGTCCGCGGCGCTCTTGTTGAAGAAGTACCGGGCAGCAACCTCCACGCCGTACTGGGATGGTCCGAACTGGGCGATATTGAGGTAGCCCTCGAGGATCTCGTCCTTGCTGCGTACCCGCTCCAGGGCGATGGCGAGTTTGGCCTCCCGCAACTTGCGCCCCAGGGTGGCCGCTCGGGCGGCTTCGACGGCCTCGGGATCATTGGCGATCTGCCCGGCCTCGATCAGCACGTTCTTGACGTACTGCTGGGTCAAGGTGGAACCGCCCTGGACGGTGTTGCTGGTCAGGTTCGTCACGGCCGCCCGCATCAGTCCCTCGGGGTCCACACCCCCGTGCTCGTAGAAGCGGTGGTCCTCGATGGCGATCACCGCGTCGGCCATGTGCGGAGAGATCTCCTCCAGCGCCACCACGATGCGGTTCTGGGCGTAGTAGGTAGTCAGTAGCGTGCCGTCCGCGGCGTACATCCGGGACTGCTCGGAGACCCGTTCGCTGCCCAGGTCCTCGGGGAGTTCGTCGAAGAGTTCGGTGGAGGCGTTGGCCGTGGCCCCGACAGCGGCGACCATCGGCATCACCAGCCCTGCGGTAAGTACGCCACCGGTTGCTGCCACCAGCACGAATGCCAGGAACAGCGACAGCAACTGAGCGGGATTCACCGCCCGCGAACTACGGGAAGGAGGCTTGGCCATCCCACTAGCCTACGATGCGTACGCGCATGTGAGCCGTCGGCGGGGCCGGATCGGCTATCGCGTGCCACACATCCGGGCAAGGTTCACACTTCCTTCACGGGGCCGAAGTTTGGCAAACCATGCCGCCGTACCTTATGTTCTCAAGAACAGGTAAAGTGCGGAGCGGTATAGGGGCCGCTTCCACCCCTCAACGTGGAGGTTCTTGCGATGAGTGTGGACATCGATCAGAGTTGGACGGCCCGTGCCGCCTGCGCCAAGGAAGCGCCGGATGACTTGTTCGTCCAAGGTGCCGCGCAGCGGTCGGCACGAGAGATCTGTTTCTCGTGCACGGTCCGCACCGAGTGTCTGGCGGATGCGCTGGACAATCGAATCCAGTTCGGGGTCTGGGGCGGAATGACCGAGCGGGAACGCCGCGCACTGCTGCGCCGCAGTCCCGAGGTGGGGTCCTGGTCGGAGTTGCTGGAGGGGCTCGATGGCAACGACCTCGACGTGCTGCTCGGGCAGCGCTGGGGTCTGGGCCGGAACCGGCGCAGCGTAGCGCGGGCCGCCGGCAGTTAGTGCCCTGACCGTTCGTCGGTGGGCGGGGCGGGTCCGCGTGAGCCCGGCGCACGCGCTGACGTAGGATCGGCCCATGGCTACTTGGGAGTACGCAACGATTCCGTTGATCATCCACAACACCAAGGCGATCCTGGACCAGTGGGGTGCGGACGGCTGGGAACTCGTACAGGTCGTGCCCGGTCCGGAAGGGACCAACAACCTGGTTGCCTACCTGAAGCGGGAGAAGAGCGAATGAGCGTGTCGGCGCGCCTGGCTGAACTGGGCATCGAACTGCCGGAGGTGGTCGCGCCGCTGGCCGCCTACACTCCGGCGATCCGCCATGGCGACCTGGTGTTCACCTCCGGGCAGCTCCCCGTGGTAGGTGGCGAGTTGCAGGCCGCCGGCAAGGTAGGGGGGGAGATCAGCCCCGAGTACGGCTATGACCTCGCCCGGCTGTGCGCCCTGAACGGGGTCGCGGCGGCCGCCCACATCGCCGGCGACGTGGATCATCTCAGTGGCGTGGTCAAGGTGGTCGGATTCGTCAACTCAGCCGCGGATTTCAGCGGCCAGCCCGGTGTCATCAACGGTGCCTCGGAGGCCTTGCAGGAGATCTTCGGTGACGCCGGCGTGCACGCTCGCTCCGCCGTCGGTGTGGCGGCGTTGCCGCTGGGAGCTCCGGTCGAGGTGGAGTTCGTCTTCTCCCTCTCCTGAGCGCCCGGGTGCTGGTCAGCGGGCGCGGCGGCGGAGCCGCTCGATGTCGATGAGGGTGACGCTGCGTCCGTGCAGTTGCAACCAGCCACGGGAGGAGAACTCCGCCAGCGCCTTGTTCACCGTCTCCCGGGTGGCGCCGACCAGTTGGGCCAGTTCCTCCTGGGTCAGGTCGTGGGTCACGCGCACCCCGTGATCGGTCTGCTGGCCGAACCGGCGGCCCAGGTCCAGCAACGCCCGGGCCACCCGGCCGGGAACGTCGGAGAAGATCAGCGAGGAGACCGTGTTGTTCGTGCGCCGCAACCGCTGGGCCAGGGAACGCAGCAGGTGCTGGGAGATCTCGGGGCGTTCATCGAGCACACGCAGCAACTCGGTGTGGCTCAACTCGGCCAGCTCGGTGGTTGCCAGCGCCGTGGCGGTCGCGGTGCGCGCGCCCGGGTCGTAGAGCGAGACCTCACCCAGGATCTCCCCGGGACCAAGGATGGCCAGCAGGTGCTCACGGCCATCCGGCGCGGTGTGCCCGAGTTTGACCTTGCCCGAGGCCACGATGAACAGCCGGTCGCCCGGGGAGCCCTCGTGGAAGATCTCCTCGCCGCGCCGGAAGGTCAGGTCGGTCATCTTGGCCCGCACCGCGGCAAAGCTTTCGTCGTTCAGCTCGGCGAAGAGCGGCGCTGCGCGCACCACGGCCTCGTTCATCGAAGAATCCCTTTCATCGTGTGCACCGTCTGTGAGGTATTCCACAGTGTGTCATGAGATGGCGCCCGCGCAGGTCAGGACGGCGCGCCGCGTCCTCAGTCGTCCCGGTGAACCCTATCCAGCCAAGCGGTGAGCGCCGCTGTGGTCTGCTCCGGTGCTTCCTCGGGCAGGAAGTGTCCGGCGTCGGCGATCACTACTCGTCGGTAACCGGAATCGGTCAGGTCCCGGTCCCGGTCCGCGGCCCCCACCGGCAGGAATCGGTCCGCTCCCCCGTGGATGGCCAGCACCGGCACCCGGACCGTGGCGGAGACCGCGCGCCGGTAGGCGCGCCCGTCGCTGCGGGGAGTGGAGCGCACCAGCCACCGCACCTGCTCCATCGCGGAATGGGCGGAGAAGGACAGCCGCATCGAGTCGGCGTAGATCTGTGCCTGCCCACAGCGCCACCCCGGAGCCGACCAGTCCTCGAGAACCCGATAGGCCATGGTCCCGTGGGTCAGGGAGCGTTCGGGGAACCACGGCGCCTGCACGCGCGCCAGCCACCGGATCGTGCGCAACGGAGCCGTCCGGGCGGTGGCCGCAGCCAGTCGCGCGGGGTGCGGCGCCGCCAGGGTCGCGACCGCGCGCACCACCCCGGGCGTCAGCGACGGCATGGCCCAGGCGACCTGCCCGCCCAGGCCATGACCGACGACGCCGGCGCGGGCCGCGCCGAGGGAGCGGATCACCGCGGCCACGTCGGCGGCCAGGACCGGCAGGTCGTACCGCCCCGGAGGCTTGTCCGAGGCGCCGTACCCGCGCAGGTCCAGGGCGGCCACCCGGTAACCCCGCTCACCCAGGGCGACGAGTTGGTGGCGCCAGGCGAACCAGTTCTGCGGAAAGCCGTGCAGCAGCACCACCAGCGGGGTGGTGCCATCATCCGGCCCGGTCAGGGCGGCGTGGATGCGGGTGCCGTTGGCCGGGATCATCCGGTGCTGCCACGGTCCTTCGCGCAGAACCAGATTGGGGTCGCTCACGCTGATCAGGCTAGTGCCGGCGGGCGGGACCGGTGGCACCGCCCGCCGGCGCGCGCAGAACGCGTCGCGGTCAACTCGAGGCTGTGGGTGCGTTCATCCCCTGGGTGATCAGGTCCATCACCGAGGAGTCAGCCAGGGTGGTGACGTCCCCGACCGGGCGCTTCTCGGCCACGTCACGCAGCAGCCGGCGCATGATCTTGCCCGATCGGGTCTTGGGCAACTCAGCCACCACCAGGATCGAACGGGGCTTGGCGATCGCACCGATCTCCCGGGCGACGTGGTTGCGCAGGACCGAGACGACATCGTCACCCTCACCCACCTCATCGGCTCGTTCGACGGCCTCACCGCGCAGGATCACGAACGCCACCACCGCTTGCCCGGTGGTGTCGTCCGAGGCCCCCACCACGGCCGCCTCGGCGACCCACTCGTGGGAGACCAGGGCGGACTCGATCTCGGTGGTGGACAGGCGGTGCCCGGATACGTTCATCACGTCGTCCACGCGTCCGAGCACCCAGATGTCACCGTCGTCGTCGTACTTGGCGCCGTCCCCGGCGAAGTAGGTGCCCTCGAAGCGGGACCAGTAGGTGTCGCGGAAGCGCTGCTCGTCACCCCAGATGCCGCGCAGCATCGCCGGCCACGGCTTGGTGATGACCAGGTAGCCGCCACCGCCGGGGCCCACGTGCGTGCCGGCGTCGTCCCAGACCTGGGCCTGCACGCCGGGGATGGCGACCTGGGCCGAGCCGGGGGTGAGGGTGGTGACACCGGGCAGTGGGGAGATCATGATCGCCCCGGTCTCGGTCTGCCACCAGGTGTCCACCACCGGGGTGCGGTCGCCACCGATCACGTGGCGGTACCACATCCACGCCTCGGGGTTGATCGGCTCACCCACGCTGCCCAGAATGCGCAGGGAGGACAGGTCGTGCTCGGCCGGGATGGACTCGCCCCACTTCATGAAGGTGCGGATCGCGGTGGGCGCGGTGTAGAGGATCGACACCTTGTACTTGGCCACGATCTCCCACCAGCGGCCTCGGTGCGGGGTGTCCGGGGTGCCTTCGTACAGCACCTGCGTGGCGCCGTTGATCAGCGGGCCGTAGGTGACGTAGGAGTGACCGGTGACCCAGCCGACGTCGGCGGTGCACCAGTACACGTCCGTCTCGGGCTTGAGGTCGAACACGTGGTGGTGGGTGAAGGCGGTCTGGGTCAGGTACCCACCGGTGGTGTGCAGGATCCCCTTGGGCTTACCGGTGGTTCCGGAGGTGTACAGGATGAACAGCGGGTGCTCGGCGTCCACCGAGACCGGTGCGTGCTCGGTGGAGGCCCGGGCGACCTGCTCGTGCCACCAGAGGTCCCGGCCGTCGGTCCAGTCCACGTCCTGCTCGGTGCGGCGCACCACCAGCACGTTGGTGACGGAGGATCCCCCGGAGACCAGCGCCTCGTCCACGGCGGGTTTGAGGGCGGAGGGCTTGCCCCGGCGGAAGCCGCCGTCGGCGGTGATGACCACCTTGGCCTCGGCGTCCTCGATCCGGGTGCGCAGGGCATCGGCGCTGAACCCCCCGAAGACCACCGAGTGGGGCGCCCCGATCCGCGCACAGGCCAGCATCGCGATGACGGCCTCGGGGATCATCGGCAGGTAGATCACCACCCGGTCCCCGGTTCCCACCCCCAGGTCTCCCAGCACGTTCGCCACGCGGGAGACCTCGTCCTTGAGCTGGGCGTAGGTCAGCGTGGTGGAGTCCCCGGGCTCACCCTCGAAGTAAATCGCCACCCGGTCACCCAGGCCGTTCTCCACGTGCCGGTCCACCGCGTTGTACGTGGCGTTCAGGCGCCCGTCGGCGAACCAGCGTGCCGTCGGTGCATCGGAGAAGTCCAGATCCTGCGTGAACGGGGTATCCCAGGTCAGCAGCGAGCGCGCCTGCTCCGCCCAGAACCCGGGCATGTCGGCGTTCGCCTGC
Source organism: Pseudactinotalea sp. Z1748 (assembly GCF_049725185.1). Classification (NCBI taxonomy): domain Bacteria; kingdom Bacillati; phylum Actinomycetota; class Actinomycetes; order Micrococcales; family Cellulomonadaceae; genus Pseudactinotalea; species Pseudactinotalea sp. Z1748. The sequence goes on from NZ_JBMPQB010000001.1 coordinate 231,319, forward strand.
TCGTAGAGCTCCGGTGAGGAGTTGGAACTGGCAGCCAGTGCCTCATCGGGTGGGAACGCGCGCTTCTCCTGCAGCAGGTTCTCCAGTGCGGGTGACGAGTTGTTTGAGTCGTTCATCAATCCTCCAGGCAGCCTCAATGGTGCAGATCCATCCATACCCTAAGACGATCGGAGCGCTCCGCGGTACCTGGGACGCTGGATCAGCGGCGACCGGACCGGTCCGGTGGCTCAGAGCGCCTCGACAGCTGCGCGGCGGCGTTCCTCACGCCGGCCCTGCCGGCGCGCACCGTGGGAGATCACCCCGGCGAGGATCAGCACGACTCCGTAGGCCAGGATCCGCCCGGTGTTGCCGTCGGTGAGCAGGTGGTCGTAAACGTTCTGCCCGAACTGGCCCAGCCGGGTGAAGATGTCGGAGTACTCCGCCAGGAAGTCCTCGACCATCTGGGGGATCGCCAGGAACGCACCGCCGATCAGGGTCGCGATGCTGCCCATGATGATCGGACCCACCGAGGACCACCGGGCCCCGATCAGCACGACCGCCAGCAGGAGGAGCCCACCGGCGATCTCCACCAGGGCGCCGAAGTGGATGGCATCGGGTGCCACCTCGCGTGCGTTGCTCCAGCGCTCCCCACCGTCGGCGATCAGGTACCAGGCCGGCGGTGTGAACACCAGCGTGATCAGCACGACCCACCAGTGCGCCTGGGCGCGCGAGCGCGGCGGGTCGTCCCAGTCCTGGAACGGGTCCTCCTCGTTGATCTCGGTCCGGGAGCGGCGCGCGTCGTCGGGGGCCGCGGGGGCCCGGCCGGTCTGCCCGGGCGCGGTCGCGCCCGGGGCGGGGAGGGCGGTGGTGCGTACCTCACCCTCGGCCGGTTCCTTATCGGCGTCGCGGGAGCGCCCGAAGCGACCGAACCGGCGCTCGCGCTCTTCGCGCAGGGCGGCGTCGTCGTCGTGGGTCGGGGACGCGGCCGGTACGGCCATCGTGGCCTCGTCCTCGGTTGAGCCGCCGGTGTAGTCGGCGTTCCCGCTTCCTGCCTCACCGGGCGAGCGGGCACCCGGGTCGGCGTCGGTGGCGGACCGATCGACGTCAGAACGCTCGGAGGAGGAACTCATGGCCGTTGTGGGTTCGGCGTCGCCTGGTCCCCTCCAGGAGTCCCCGGCGGTGCCGGTGCCCTCGGCAGGGGCGGGGCCGGGCAGCGGCCCGGGAGAGACTTCCTCGCCCGCCGCGGCCCCGGGTGCCTTATCGGAGGTGACGGGCTCGACGTCATCACCTTGGTCGCGTGCCTCGTCATGGCGCGGGTCAGTGCTCACAATGCCTCCAGGTTGATCCGGATGCGTTCACCGTAGCGATCCGATGCTGGCCGCGCCCCCCGGGCGCGCCGGAGGTATCCAATCCGCCCTACGCACAACGACGACGCCCGGGCGGGGCGCCGTCGTCGCCTTCATCGTGCCGGTGAGGTATCAAGCGTGCTCATCTCGTATGGGTCGCTACGGGACTTGCCCGTTCGCCCGGTCCTATGCGTGGACTGATCGCGCGTGGGTTCTCACTGCCCGATGGAGTTGTCCTTCCTTTGTACCCCGTTATCGGCCCGAGCGCGAGTGGTTCGGCGGATCGATCCGCGTCCCGGTCTCATCTTGTGGGCACTGCGCTGGACACCGCCGGCGAACTGCGCGTGCGCGAGAGCGGTGCTCCGATGCGGTGCTTGTCCACAGCGACTGTGCTTCGGGGGGCGGCGTCCACAGCGTGCCCCGGCGGCCGTGCTGCGCGAGGGCGTGATCGGCACGCTGAGAAGGCCAGCAGGGCGTTGGCCGAGCAGGGAGGCGGAGCAGGATGGATCGGGACCACGACCGGCAGGAGGGCGAGCCCGACGCGCCGCCGGTGGCGCTGCGGTCGGCTGATCCGGCGCTGATCGAACAGGTCCGGGCGATCGGGGAGTTGCTGCAGGTGGCGATCCTCATCTGCCCGCCCGGTGCGCCCGCGCCCCGTGCCCGGCTGCTGTTGGAGGACCCCACACAAGCGCTTCCGTCCCACCCGTCCTGGGGTGCCTCCGTGCTCCCGGTGATGGCCGGGGAGGGGGAGGCCCCCGATCGTGGTGGCCGGTCCGGGCGAGGGCCCGACGGCGGGAGTCGGCACGGGATCCTGCGGCTGCCCCGGCAGGGGGAGGAGCTGCTGCGGCGGATCCGTGCCGCTGCCCGGATCCGGCAGGCCGTGGTGGTGGGGGTGGTGGGTGCGCGGGGTGGTGTGGGTGCCTCCAGCCTGGCTGCGGTACTGGCTCGGGCCGCAGCCGCCGACCGGGCCCGCACCGCTCTGGTCGACCTGGATGCCGTGGGCGCCGGGGTGGACCTGCTGCTGGGGATCGAGGATGAGCCGGGCGTGCGCTGGGCGGACCTGACCGCCCCGGAGGGGGACTATGACGGCCAGCAGTTGACCGCCGCCCTGCCGATCTGGCATTCGGTCCGGGTGTTGTCGGCGGACTGGCGCGGGGGCGTGCCGACCCCCACCGGCGATGCCGTGCTGCAGGCCCTGTGGGGGGACCTGGATGTGATGGTGCTGGACATCGCCCGCCACGACGGCTGGCACCGCTGGTCCCGGATGTGCGATGCCGTGGTGCTGCTGGCCGGTTGTGACGTGATCTCGGCGGCCGGGGTGCAAAGCACCCGGAGGGCGCTCGGCGCCGCAGCGGTGCATTTGGTGGTGCGCGGTCCCTCACCGGGCGGCCTGACCGCTGCCGAGATCGCGCAAGCCTGCGATGTGCCCCTGGCGGCACAGATGCGCCCGGAACGGGCACTTGCCGCCGGTCTGGAACGAGGAGTCGCGCCGGGTGATCACGGTAACGGACCGCTGATGCGGACCGGACGGGCGCTGGCCGCCGCCCTCGACCTGGCCGGCCGGAGAAGTGCCGCATGACTGCGGGGGCCCTGCCCGAGCCGGTGCCCGTGGGGCACGCGGACGACTCGGGAGCCCAGTCCTCGCTGGCGCGAATCCGCACGCACCTGGCTGCCGCGGGAACCGGCGCACAGTCGGTGACCACGGCCGTGCGGTCGGTGCCGGGGCTGCGCTCGGACCACCAGCGCTGGCACCTGGCCAGATCGGCTCACCAGGACGTGGCCGGCGCAGGGGTATTGCAACCCCTCCTGGATGATCCGGAGGTGACCGACGTCCTGGTCAACGGTCCCGGTCAGGTCTGGCTGGACCGGGGCGCCGGACTGCAGCCGGTGGACGTGCCGGGGCTGGGACCGGTGCGCGCGCTGGCCACCCGGCTGGCGGGTGCGGCGGGGCAGCGCCTCGATGACGCCGCACCGGTGGCCGAGGGCAGGTTGCCGGACGGCACCCGGCTCCATGCGGTGCTGGCACCGCTGGCCACCGTCGATGCGGTGATCTCGCTGCGCAGCATGCGGCGCCGGGCACTGTCCCTGGCCGAACTACGCGAGCAGGGCTTCGTCGATGGCATCGGCGCGCAGATCCTGGACCAGTTGGTGCAGGTGCGGGCCAACGTCATGGTCTCCGGGGCCACCGGCGCCGGCAAGACCACCCTGCTGGCGGCGATGCTGTCCCTGGTGCCGGGCACCGAGCGGATCCTGTGCATCGAGGAGGCTGCCGAACTGATACCCGATCATCCACACGTGGTGCACCTGCAGGTGCGACGCTCGAACGTGCAGGGTGCCGGCGGGGTGGGACTGGACCAGTTGGTCCGTACCGCGATGCGGATGCGGCCGGACCGGCTGGTGCTGGGGGAGTGCCGGGGTGCGGAGGTCCGGGAGGTGCTCGGCGCGTTGAATACCGGCCACGACGGCGGCTGGGCGACCGTGCACGCCAACGCCGCCGGTGACGTGCCGGCCCGGCTGGTGGCGCTGGGTTCCCTGGCCGGTCTGGACCCCGCAGCGGTAGCGGTGCAGGCGGCCAGCGCCCTGGATGCGATCGTGCACCTGCGCCGCGACGGCGGGCGCCGATACCTCGACCAGATCGCGGTGATGACCCTGGACACAGCCGGCGCCATGACCTGTCCGGTGGCGATGTCGGCCGGCTCCGACGGGGCGTTCAGCCCAGGACCTGCCTGGCCCGCGCTCGCCGCGCGCTTGGATGCCGGACCGCGATGAGCCCGGTCTGGGCGACGCTGACCGCCGCCGCGCTACCACTGCTGCTGGTGGTAGCAGCGTCGGCCTGGACCCTGCCGGGGCGGCCGGTGGGCCGCACCGTCCGCGCCGCGGGCATGTGCGCGTGGCATGGCCGGAGCGCTCTGGAGGGCGAGGATCCGGACCGTGATCGCGATGGCGACCGCACCCGCGGTACCGGCCGAACGCGCGGGATCGGCCGATCTCACGGTGCCGGCCGAGCCCGGGGGTGGCGGCAGCGACTGGTGCACTGGCGCCGGCGGTCACCACCGGTGGATCTGGGTGCGGTGCTGACCGAGGTCGCTGCCCGCATCAGCGCCGGGGCCGCACCCGGGCGGGCCTGGCAACAGGCCCTACCGGGCCGCGTGCCGACGGGGCAAGCGGGTATGGCCGACGACGGCGTGCCGGCAGCACTGGGGGCGTTGCGGCCGGTTCCGGCGCACCCGGGCCGGCCCATCGGCTTCGGGCGGCGCCGGGCCGGCAAGGACCAGGTGGCACTGATCCATCAGATCGCCGGGGCGGAGGTGGCGTGCCGGATGGCGCACACGGTGGGGGCTCCGCTGGCCCGGGTGCTCCAGGCCAGCGCGGACGGTGTGGTCGAGGCGGGCCGTGCCCGGGCAGCACGGCGCACGGCGCTCGCGGCCCCGCGTGCTACCGCCCGGTTGCTGGGTTGGTTGCCACTGGCCGGGCTGGTGCTGGGCAGTGCGTGGGGTGCCTCTCCGGCCCAGGTTCTCTTCGACGGCGGGTGGGGCAGCGCCTGCCTGGTACTGGGAGCCTTGCTGATGGCGGCCGGTCACCTCTGGTCGGCCCGAATGGTGCGTGCTGCTGAACGGGTCGGGTCGTGATGAGCCCGTGGTGGGTTCCGGTGCTGCTGGTGCTGGCGGCAGCTCCGTGGACGCTGAGAAGGGCGAAAGCGGCGTCCTGCACCGGCAGTACGGGAGGTGCGGACAGCCGCCCGACGGCGGAGTACGCCCGGGTGGACGCCGCTGTTCTGGCGGACATCCTGGGTGCGGCGATCCAGGCCGGTGCCTCGATCCCGGCTTCCTTGGCGGCGCTGGGCCGGGCGGTGCCGGGCGAGCAGGGGCAGGAACTGCAGCAGGTGGCCGCGACCCTGCGCCTGGGTGGGGACTGGCCGACGGCGTGGGCGCGGGCGGGTCAGGACCTGCAGACATTGAACCGGGCACTGCAGCCGTCCTGGACCGACGGTGTGGCGCCCGGCGGCCTGTTGCGGCACGCCGCGGCGCAGATCCGAAGGCGCCGGGCGGAGGAGGCGCGGGAGGCCGCGGCCCGCCTGGGTGTGCGCCTGGTGCTGCCGATGGGCCTGTGCTGGCTGCCTGCGTTCGTGCTCCTGGGGTTGGCCCCGGTGCTGTTGTCCACCGGTGGTTCGCTCTGGCCCTGAGAGCCCCGTGGCTCGCCCTGCCCCTGGATGGCCGGCGGGTCCACAGAGCGCAGCCGCCGCGACCGGTGTCCACAACCACTCGGGCGGCCCCGGCACGGGGTGGGCACGGCATCCCACAGTGGGTGCACCGCACCCGCCGACCGTGTGGGTGCAGGAGGGAGAGAACCATGGCCGAAACCCACGCCGGGGCCGAGCTCCGGCGCCGGTGGTCGGCGGTGCGACGCACCACCGATGCCGGGATGGCCACCGCTGAGTACGCCATCGCCACCCTGGCGGCGGCTGCGTTCGCCGGGGTGCTGCTACTGATCCTGCGTTCCGATGAGGTGCGCGGATTCCTGATGGGCATCATCCGGCAAGCGCTCTCGGTGGCGGGCTGACCCATGGCCCACCACCGACGAGCAGTGCAGCGGGGTTCGGTGACCGCCGAACTCGCCTTGTGCCTGCCGGCAGTGCTCCTGGTGCTGTTGTTGGTGGTGACCCTGGGGGCGGCGTCCGTGGCGCAGTTGCGTTGCACGGACGCCGCTCGCGCCGGGGCCCGGGCGGCAGCCCTCGGGCACGGCCAGGCCGAGGTGCACAGGATCGTGGCAGACCGGGCAGGTGACGGCGCCGCAGTGCGGATCGATGCCGGCCCGGATTGGGTGCGGGTACAGGTCAGCCGGCCCCTGGTGAGCCAGTGGTGGGGAACCTGGCGCATCAGTGCGGAGTTCTCCGCCGTCCCCGAACCCAGCGCCGAACCGTGAGCGCCACGCAGCGCCGGCCGGGATCAGCGGCGCACCCCGAAACGAATGGGGACCGCCCGGTCCGGGCGAAACGTACTCGGGCCGGGCCAGGCCGAGCCGACCGGGGCTCGATGACCGTACTGATGCTCGGGGTGGTCTCCGTGGCCCTGGTCCTGGCCCTCGGACTCGGCGCCCTGGCCCGGTCCACCCACGCCCAGGCCCGCGCGCAGGGCGTTGCCGATCTGGCCGCGTTGGCCGCCGCGCACGAGTACGCCCGCAGTGGTGTGCCCGGGTGCCCGGTGGCTGCCCGTGTGGCGGCTTGGCACCAGGTGCAACTCACCGAGTGCCGGGCCGTGGGACCCCTCGTACAGGTGCATGTGGCGGTGTCCCTCCAGCCACTGCCGGGATGGCGTACCAGAGCTCACGCCGGGGCACGGGCGGGACCGGTCGGCATCGACCCTCTCGGCGCACGCGCTACCTCACGCCTCCCGCGCGGCTCACCCCACCTCCCGGCACCTGCGAGCCTTCTGCGACAGGTCCGCCCTTCGTGACAGGCCCCCGCCGGCTCCTGCAGAATGGATGGTTTCGACCACGTCGGGAGGTCAGCCATTGACCACGAGGGCAACAGGAAGATCCGGCATGGCGATCTGGGTGAGATCCGTCTGACCGGCGCACGCTCGCGCCTGAGCGCGGCTGCCGGGCTGACCGTGGGCGCGGTTCTGCTGGTCCTCGCGACAACATCGGTCGGGCTTGTGCTCGTTTCCGGCCAGGGCGTCGGTGTCGACCTCACCTTGCTGTCGCGGTTGTCATCGTCCGGTCCCGGCACGCTCACCGCCGTCGGCGTGCTCTCAGGCCTGGCGGACCGTTGGGTCTCGGCGGCGCTGACCGTGGTCGTGGTGGGCGTGTTGTGGTGGCGGACCCGGCGACCCGACCTGCCTGCGGTCGCGCTGCTGGCGCTCGCGGGCGGGGCGGTGCTGATGGCGGTGACCAAGCTCCTGGTCAACCGGACCCGTCCGGGGGAGGCCGCAGAGACCGCCACGTTCTCCGCTTTTCCTTCCGGTCACGCAACCCGGGCGATGGTGCTCGGGTTGCTGCTGGCCTGGTTGCTGGTGCGGTGGCGGCGTAGTTGGCGGCGGTTCCTCCTCGCCGCGGGAATCCTGGCCCTGGCGGTGGGGGTCGGACTCACTCGAGTGGTCCTGGCGATGCACTGGCCCACCGATGTGGTCGGTGGCTGGATGCTCGGGACGGTCTGGTTCGCGGTGGTGCTCCTCGTGCTCCGACCCGCCTGCCCGGGCCGACCCCAGGCCGGCCGGCACCCAGCCGCAGCCGGCTGAGGCTGCCTGCTCCGGCACTCAGGACCGGTGGGGTGCGAGGCGCTCGCCCACCCACTGCCGTGGAGTCCCTGAGACAATCACTCAGGTGACGTCCGCAGCAGTCGAGGTGGTGTTGGCCGGCCGGGCCGACCGGTTGGTCCACCTGCACCAGATCCCGGCCCGGCCGGCCCGGCACGGCACCTGGCCCACCTGGTCCGACCCCCAGATGGTCGCCGCCTATGCGGCTCATGGCGTGCACCACCCCTGGACCCACCAGGTGGAGGCGGCCCATGCCGCGTGGGAGGGCAAGCACGTGGTGCTGGCGACCACGACCGGTTCGGGCAAATCCCTGGCGGCGTGGCTCCCGGCGGTATCGGCGATCCGCGCACCAGTCAGTACCGGGCGGATCTCGCAACTGCGCCGCCGGCCCACGGCGCTGTACTTGAGCCCCACCAAGGCCCTGGCGGCCGACCAGTTGCACGCCCTGAGCGGGCTGCTCACCGACGGGGGCATCGCCGACGTCCGGGCCGTTACCTGCGACGGGGACACCCCGCTGCTGGAGCGGGACTGGGCCCGGGACTACGCCGACATCGTGCTGACCAACCCCGACTTCCTGCACTTCGCGATGCTCGGGGCGCACCGCCGCTGGGACCGGTTGTTGCGCGGCCTGCGATTCATCGTGGTGGATGAATGCCACGCCTACCGCGGAGTATTCGGAGCGCACGTCTCACTGGTGCTGCGCCGGTTGTTGCGGATCGCCTCCCGCTACGGCGCCGAGCCGCAGGTGATCATGACCTCGGCCACCACCGGAGACCCGGCGGCCACCGCGGAGCGGATGCTGGGCGTGGAGGCCGGGCGGATCCACGCGGTGGTCGACGACGGCGCGCCGAGCGGACGGCGCACGATCGCCTTGTGGCAGCCGGCCCTGGCGCAACTGCCGTGGAGCGAGGAGCAGGAGAAGGACGACGACGAAGGCCCCCGGCGCTCGGCTCTGGCCGAGGTGTCCGAACTCCTGGCCGATCTGGTCGGCGCGGGCCACCGCACCCTAGCGTTCGTGCGCTCGCGCCTGGCCACCGAGGTCGTGGCCCAGCACACCCAGGAACAACTGCACCTGGTTGGCGCCCACGTAGGGCCGGGGGCCGTGGCCGCCTACCGCGGCGGTTACCTGCCCGAGGAGCGGCGCGACCTCGAACAGCGCCTGCGCACCGGCGACTTGCTGGCCCTGGCCACCACCAACGCCCTGGAACTGGGGGTTGACATCGCTGGGCTGGACGCGGTGCTGATCGCCGGCTGGCCCGGGACGCGGGTCTCGATGTGGCAGCAGGTGGGCCGGGCCGGACGAGCCGGCGCCGAAGGGCTGGCGGTGCTGGTGGCCAGCAACAACCCGCTGGACAACTACCTGGTGCACCACCCCGAGGCGATCTTCGAGGCCGACGTGGAGGTCACCACCTTCGACCCGACCAACCCCTACGTGCTCGGCCCACACCTGTGCGCGGCCGCTGCCGAGGCCCCCCTGACCCCCGAGGACCTGCCCCGTTTCTCCCTGAACGACACGGCCGTTCTCGATGCGCTCACCGCGCGGGGCCTGCTGCGCCGCCGAGCCGGCGGGTGGTACTGGAACTACGACCGTCCCGAACGACCGGCGGACCTGACCGACCTGCGCGGCGGAGGTTCGGCCCAGGTGCAGGTGGTCGAGGCCGACACCGGCAGGGTGCTGGGGACGGTGGATGAGACCCGGGCCGATGCCAGCGTGCACACCGGGGCCATCTACATCCACCAGGGCCGCACCTTCCGGGTGGAGGCTTTCGCCGACGACGTGGCCCTGGTAGTCGAGGCGGACGTGCCCTACCGCACCCGCGCTCGCACCGACAAGGAGGTGCGGGTGGTGAGCACCCGGACCTCGCGCACCTGGGGGCCGGTCACCTGGGGCTTCGGTGACCTCGAGGTGGCCTTCCGAGTCACGGGGTATGACAGGCGGCGTCTGCCCGGTATGGAGATCGTGGGCTCCTACCCGCTGGAGATGCCCGAACGCACCCTGGCCACCACCGGATGCTGGTGGAGCGTACCCGAGGACGTGCTCACCGAGGCCGGTGTGGGCCCCGGCGAGGTCCCCGGCGCGCTGCACGCCGCCGAGCACGCCGCGATCGGCCTGCTCGGGTTGATCGCCACCTGTGACCGTTGGGACATCGGGGGGCTGTCAGCGGCCCTGCACGCCGACACATTCGCGCCCACGGTCTTCGTCTACGACGGGCTCCCTGGTGGCGCCGGGTTCGCCCAGCGCGGTTTCGAGGCCGCCCGCACCTGGATCAGCGCCACCCGTGACACGATCGCGCACTGCCCCTGCGCCACCGGGTGCCCATCGTGCGTGCAGTCGCCCAAATGCGGCAACAACAACTCCCCCCTCGACAAGGCCGGGGCGCTGCGGGTACTCGGCCTACTGTGCGAGGTCGCCCCTGCACCGTGAGCCGGCGTCAGAGCCGGGCCGGTGCGGTCAGCTGGTCCCGGCTTCCACCCAGGTACGCACGTCGGCGGCCGTGTCGGCCACTGACCGTCCGGTGGTGTCGAACCGACGGTGCCCCAGTCGCTGCAGTAGTGCGGTCGCCTCGGGGGCGACGCCGTCGTCGGCTGAGTCCAGGACGTGGCGCTCCAGATCACGCACATTCCGGTCCGACCACTCCAGGTCCCGCTTGGAGGGCTTGGCCGCCAGCCGGTCCTGCCCGTGGTTGCGGGCCAGCCGCACCGACAACGGCGCCAGCAACTCCGCCACCCGCACCGGCGCGCCCATCTCGCGGTACGGCGCGGTGATGTGTTCCACGTACCGCGTATCGACAGGATCGGCGAAGTCCCAGACCACGGTGAAGATCAGGTCCAGCCCGGCGCCGGCGGCCTCTTCGATCACCCGGCGGCGGAACTCGAGGTCCAGGGTGGTAAAGGCAGGGGTGCCGTAACCAAACACCTCCAGTAGCGGCTCGATCGTGTGGTGGTTGTGGAACAACCGGAAGTCGCTGGTGGCGGCGATCCACCGGCCGATCGTCATCTTTCCCACGGCCGGAGGCCCGGTCAGCAGCAAGAATCTCATGGTGCCATCGTGGCCACTGCCGTGGTGTATGCCAACAAGATCTGGCCCCTCGACGATGGGATGGTGAACCGGCAGGGCGCACCCCGCCGGGAGTGGCGTACACACCATCTCCGGGCAGATAGACTCTGCCGGATCGATGTCCGGTTGGACGTGCAACCGGTCACAGTTCGTTGCCGCGCTCATAGAGGAGAATGCATGCCCACGCTCGACACCACGAGCATTGTCATCGTGTCGGTGATCGTGCTGATCGCACTCGCCGCGCTGGCGATCGCTGCGGTGCTGCGCGGTCAGGTTCTGGCCGCCGCTGACGGCACCCCAGCCATGCAGTCCATCGCCCAAGCGATCCAGGAGGGTGCTCGGGCCTACCTGTATCGGCAGTTCAAGACGCTGGGCTTGTTCGCCGTGATCGTCTTCGCCCTGCTGTTCCTGTTGCCCGGGGACCTCGGGGTCAAGGTGGGACGGGCCATCGCCTTCCTGTTCGGAGCCGGTTTCTCGGCCGCGATCGGCTACCTGGGAATGTGGTTGGCCACCCGCGCCAATCTGCGTGTGGCCGCGGCTGCCACCCGGCCCGGTGGCAACGTCGAGGGCGCCCGGATCGGAATCCGCACAGGTGGCGTGGTGGGCATGAGCGTGGTCGGACTGGGCCTGCTGGGTGCTGGGGCGGTGGTGCTGATCTTCGGCTCCGACGCACCGTTGGTGCTCGAGGGCTTCGGCTTCGGCGCGGCGCTACTGGCGATGTTCATGCGCGTGGGCGGCGGGATCTTCACCAAGGCCGCCGACGTGGGAGCGGACCTGGTCGGCAAGGTGGAGCAGAACATTCCCGAGGACGACCCCCGCAATGCCGCCACCATCGCCGACAACGTCGGCGACAACGTCGGGGACTGCGCCGGGATGGCCGCGGACCTGTTCGAGTCCTATGCGGTGATGCTGGTGGCCGCCCTGATTCTGGGCCGGGCCACGATGGGTGAACAGGGCCTGATCTTCCCGCTGATCATCACCGCCATCGGCGCGCTGGTCGCCGTCATGGGTGTGTTCATCACCCGGGTGCGGGGCGCCGAATCGGCACTCGCTGCCATCAACCGTGGCTTCTACCAATCCGCGTTGGCCGGTGCGGTGCTGGGCGGGGTGGCCGCGTTCATCTACCTGCCCTCGACCTTCGCGGACCTGACCCCCGGCAGCGTGGACCTCAGCACCCACCCCGGAGACCCGCGCTTGATCGCCGCACTGGCGGTGCTGATCGGCGTAGTACTGGCCGGGGTGATCCTGTGGGTCACCGGTTACTTCACCAACACCACGTCCAAGCCCACGGTGCACGTGGCCGAGACCTCCCGCACCGGTCCGGCCACCGTGGTGCTGTCCGGTATCGGGGTCGGGTTCGAATCGGCCGTGTACACCGCCGGCATCATCGCCGCGGCACTGTGCGGGTTGTTCCTGCTCGCCGGCGGTTCGGTGTGGCTGTCGCTGTTCCTGATCGCCCTGGCCGGTTGTGGTCTGCTCACCACCGTCGGAGTGATCGTGGCGATGGATACCTTCGGGCCCGTCTCCGACAACGCCCAGGGCATTGCGGAGATGTCCGGGGACGTCGATGAAGCCGGCGCCCAGATCCTCACCGACCTGGACGCCGCGGGCAATACCACCAAGGCCATCACCAAGGGCATCGCGATCACCACTGCGGTACTGGCGGCCACCGCGCTGTTCGGGTCCTACGCCGACTCGGTCAGCGCCGCGATGCGTGATCTCGGCGTGGACGTCGGTGCGATGCACGACATCGTCGCCTCGATGATCTCCTACGACATCATCTCCCCGATCACCCTGGTCGGGGTGATCCTGGGCGCCAGCACCGTGTTCCTGTTCTCCGGACTGGCCATCGACGCCGTCACCCGCGCCGCCGGCGCGATCGTGTACGAGGTGCGCCGCCAGTTCCGCGAGATGCCCGGCATCATGACCGGCCAGACCCGGCCCGAGTACGGCAAGGTCGTGGACATCTGCACCCGCGACTCCCTCCGTGAACTCATCACCCCCGGACTGCTGGCCGCCTTCGCCCCGATCGCCGTCGGCTTCGGTCTGGGCGTGGGGCCGCTGGCCGGGTTTCTCGGAGGTGCGATCGCAGCCGGGGTGCTGATGGCGGTGTTCCTGGCCAACTCCGGTGGCGCGTGGGACAACGCCAAGAAGATCGTCGAGGACGGCGCGCACGGTGGTAAGGGGTCGCCCGCACACGAGGCGGTGGTGATCGGTGACACGGTCGGTGACCCGTTCAAGGACACCGCCGGCCCGGCGATCAACCCGCTGATCAAGGTGATGAACCTGGTGGCGCTGCTGATCGCCCCGGCCGTGGTGGCGATGAGCATGCCCGCGGATGCCAACCACACGTTGCGCATCGGCATCGCGGTAGTGGCCGCCGGGATCATCTTCACCTCGATCATCATCAACCGGTTGCGAGCTGCCAAGTCCGATAAGGACATGGCAGCCCAGTCCGGGGAGCCGGTGCACAGCCCGCGCTGAGCGGGCCGGTCACGCGCGTCGGCGGCTCGCCCGACGCGTGTGGCCTGCACGTCGACGGCGTCGAGGGGACAGCACGATCGGGTGAGCCCGGGCTACTCAGGCACGCCCGGTCGGCGGTAACTCAGTGGTCACCGGCTCCTGCGTCGTCGTCGGTTCCTGTGTCAGGGCACTGTCCGCGCGCACCCCGGTGCGCACCCGCAGCACCAGCACCAGCCCGGCCAGCAGCACGGTGGCGATACCGAGAATCCCCCAGTGCGAGGTCTCGGTGCGCGAGGCCGCCCCGGTGAACCACACCCCCAGCAGGATCGCGCTGGAGTAAGCAGTCGGGGCCAGGAAACTGACTGCACGCCCGGTGGTGGCGTACAGGCCGAAGAACTCCCCCTCCTTGCCCTTGGGGATGAGCCGGGACAGGAACGTGCGCGAGGCCGACTGCACCGGGCCCACCCAGATCGCCAGCAACAGCCCGAACACCCAGTAGATGATCTGGCCGCGGTCGTGGAAGGCGAAGATGATGATGCCGGAGGTGATCATCATGACCAGGGAGACCACGATCAACTTCTTCGGGCCGAACCGGTCATCGAGCGGACCGAAGGCGATGGTGAATACCCCGGCCACCACATTGGCCACGATCCCGAAGATGATCACATCCCCGGGCGAGAAGCCGAACACGGTCGCCGCGACCACGCCACCGAAGGTGAACACACCGGCCATCCCGTCCCGGAACACCGCCGAGGCGATGAGGAAGAACACCGTGTTGCGGTCGGTCTTCCACAGGTGGGCGATCGTGCCGAACAACCTCCGGTAGGAGTCGATGACGCCGAATCGTTCCTTCGGTGGGCGCGGCTCGCCGGCGGTGCGACGCATCACCCAGAGCACCGGGAGCATGAAGACCCCGAACCAGGCCGCGGCCAGCAGCATCGAGATGCGCACATCCATCCCGTTCTCGCTGGTCACGCCGAACAGACCCACCTCGGGGTCGATGAACCCGAAGAAGATGATCAGCAGCAACACGATGCCGCCGATGTAGCCCAGCCCCCAGCCCAGCCCGGAAACCCTGCCGATGTTCTTCGGCGTGGACAGGTCGTTGAGCATCGCGTAGTAGTTCACCGAGGCGAACTCGAAGGCCACATTGCCCGCGGCCAGCAACAACAGGCCCAACCACAGGTACTCCGGCGCCGGGGCCACGAAGAACAGCCCGGCGGAGGCGATCACCACCAACGTGGTGTTCAGCCCGAGCCAGAGCGTGCGCCGGCCGGTGCGGTCGGCGCGCTGGCCGCTGATCGGGGCGAACACCGCGATCAGCACCCCGGAGGTGGCCAGCGCGAAACCCAGGTTCGTCTCAGCGTTCTCCCCGAAGGCATCGGAGGTGATGTAGACGGTGAAGACGAACGTGGTGATCACCGCGTTGAACGCCGCCGAGCCCCAGTCCCACAGCGACCAGGCAAGCACCGGCCAGGACAGGGTACGCAGCGGCCGCCGGTCCCCGGGCGTGAACGACCGGCGCCGTGGTGCGGCGGCGATGGTGGGACCGTTGGCGTCGATGCCGGCCCGGTGGTGCGGGGGCTCGTCCTGTCCGCCCTGCCCGGAGTGGGTTGTCATATCGAGCACGGTATCGTCCGCGGCGGTCTTTGCGGTGGAAGAATAAGTTCCGACAGTGAATTAAAGGTGAACCACTGGGGAGAAGGGAGCGCTGGTGGCCGATCAGCCGCATCCACCGGCGCCCACGGCAGATCCCGTTCTCATCGCCGACCTGCGCCGTGACCTGGCCGCCACCGGCTATGAGGTGGGTCATCTCGGCGAGATCGTGGGTGAGGTGGCCATCGCCGCGCTGGACCGGGAGGAGCCACTGCCGGCCCGGGACGCCGCTGCCGCGAGCACCGAACCCGCCGCAGCGCTGATGCGCCTGTTCACGCTCGGGCAGGAACTGACCAGGAGCGAGCTCGACCGTGCCCTGCCCGCGGTGGGGGCCGACGGCGCAGCCCGCCTCGGTCTGGTCCGCGCGGCCGGGCAGGGCGCCGGCGATCCGGTGCGCGCGCAGGTCGACCTGCGCCCGGTCAGCACCGGGGCGCACTCGTGGTGGCTGGCCTCCGACCAGGGGGAGGCCGTCACCGGCGCGGTGCTGGACACCGAGCACGTGCTCGGTGTGGGTGCGGCAGGGCGGACCCTGGCCGAGATCACGGTGCCCGCTCCGGTACGCAGGGCGTTGGACCTGGGCACCGGATGCGGCATCCAGGCCCTGCATGTGGCCGGATTCTGCCCGGACGTGGTGGGAAGCGACCTGTCGGCGCGCGCGCTGGCCTACGCCTCCTTCAATGCCGGTCTCAATGGGGTGGGCCTCGACCTGCGCGCCGGGGACATGCTCGCGCCGGTGGCGGGGGAGACGTTCGACCTGATCGTGTCCAACCCGCCGTTCGTCATCACCCCCCGCACCGAAGCGCCCCCCATCACCTACCGCGACGGAGGTCGGGGCGGCGATGACCTCATCGCCCACCTGGTGCGCGCACTGCCCGAGCACCTGGGGCCCGGGGGCACCGCGCAGTTCCTGGCCAACTGGGAGATCCCGGCCGGCGGTCGGTGGAGTGAGCGCCTCGAGGCCTGGACGCGGGACCTGGACGTGGACGTCTGGGTGATCCAGCGGGAGCAGATCGATCCGGCCCGGTACGCCGAGACCTGGCTGCGCGACGGCGGTCTCAGCCCCGAACGGGACCGGGAGGGCTGGGAGCACGCATACCGGACCTACCTGCGGGACTTCGCCGCGCGTGATGTCGGCGCCATCGGGTTCGGGTACGTGCTGCTGCGCCGCCGCGAGACCGGCGGGGGCATGCGTGCCGTGGAGAGCACCGTGGATGGCGGCGGTCGCGGTGGCGAGTTCGCTCCGACGGGCGGGCCGTGGCGCCGTTTCGAGGAACTCACCACCCCGCTGCCAGCAGGTGCCGGGGTAGCCATCGGCGCCACCCTGGACGCCGTGCCCGCCCTGGCCGGGAACCTCCTGGACCGGCGCTATCTCGTGGCCTGCGATGTCACCGAGGAGCGGCACTACCGGCCCGGCCAGCCCGACCCGGAGGTGATCGTGCTGCACCAGGGCGGTGGCCTGGGACGCAGCCTGCGGGTATCGAGCCATACCGCGGCGCTGGTGGGTGCCTGCGACGGGGAACTGGCCGTCGGGCAGATCATCGGTGCCCTCGCGGTGCTTAGCGAGGAGCCGGTCGAGGCGGTACGCGCCGAGGTGGCACCGATGGTGCGCGAGTTGGTCCTGGACGGCTTCCTACGCGCGGTCTGACCCTGCGCCCGGTCCCGCCGCCTGTTCCCGCCGCGCTCTCCCACCCTCTCCGGCGCCCCCTATCTCACCTCAGACCGTCCTCAGTGGGGGTTCGGCCCGCGCGGCGCCGCTGCACTTCCAGTTCGAGGCCGTCCAGCAGGGCGTGGAGGCCCAGGGCGAAGGTCTCTTCCCAGCCGCCGTCGAAGGTGTCCTCGGCCATCCCGGCCATCGTGGGGTAGTGGCCCGACTCCACCGCCTGCACCAGCAGTGGCAGCTGCAATTCCCAGAACTCGCCATCGCTGACCCCGGACTCCTCAGCCGCCTGCTGGTAGAGGATCTCCTGCCGCGCGGTGCCGGTAACGTACCCGTCCAGCAGGGACATCACCATGACCTTCTCCTGGTCACTGAACGGCATGTCGGCCAGCCCGGACATCAACCGCTCAATGCCGGCCAGGCTGTGCGGGCCGATCGGAGTACGCGTGGAGTTGACCTGCAGCAGCCACCGGTGGTGCAGGTGCAAGGCGCGTCCCCGCCAGGCCCAGGCCTCCAGGACCTCGCGCCATCCGTCGTCGGGCGTGGTTGCGGAGTCCGCCGGGAGGACCTCGACGGCGTCGAGCATCAGGTGGAGCAGTTCCGTCTTGCCCGGAACGTAGCGGTACAGCGCCATCGGGCTCATATTCAGTTCGGCGGCGAGTTTGCGCATCGAGAGCGCATCGATCCCACCGGCGTCGGCGATGTCTATCGCTGCGGTGACGATCTGGTCCAGGGTGAGGCTGGGCCTGGGTCCTTTGCGGGTCTCGGGGAGCCCTTCCCACAGCAGCCGCTGGCTCACCGCGAGAGGATTCTGTGCCGCCTGTTCCTCGCTCATCATGCACCCCGTTCGCGCGCGTTGCCGTACGTGCGGCAATTCCATTGACTTTCTGAGGACACCGTACGCTATAGTCTCCTGCGGACACCGTACGCAGAATGTGAGGCGCCCCTATGACTCATCCCGAGACGGCGGTGCGGGCCACCGGCCTGATCAAGCGGTACAAGAACACGCTCGCCCTCGACCGGGTGGACCTGGCCGTCCCCGCCGGCACCGTGCACGGGCTGCTCGGGCCCAACGGTGCCGGGAAGACCACCGCGGTACGCATCCTCACCACCCTGACGCGGCTGGATGAGGGGCAGGCGGAGGTGGCAGGCCTGGATGTCCGCACCCAGGCCCGGCAGGTGCGCCAGCGCATCGGCCTGACCGGTCAGCAGACCGCCGTTGACGACCTGCTCACCGCCCGCCAGAACCTCACCATGTTCGGCAGGCTGTTCCGGCTGGACAGGACTGCCGCCCGGCGTCGCGCCGATGAGTTGTTGGAGATGTTCAGTCTCACCGAGGCAGCCGCCCGCGTGCCCAAAACCTTCTCCGGAGGGATGCGCCGGCGGCTGGACCTGGCGGCCAGCATGATTCTGGCGCCGCAGGTGCTGTTCCTGGACGAACCCACCACCGGGCTGGACCCGGCCGGACGCCGGGAGGTGTGGCAGGTGGTACGCGACCTGGCGGTACGGGGCACCACCGTGCTGTTGACCACCCACTACCTGGACGAGGCAGACCAACTCTGTGACCGGATCAGCGTGATCGACCATGGCCGGAACATCATCGAGGACACCCCCGCCGGGCTGAAACGCCGGATCGGAGACGAGCACCTGGAGGTCACCGTTGCCGACCCGGCCGACCTACCCGCCCTGAGCGAGGCTGTCTCCACGCTGATCGGCGCGCCACCTGCCGTGATCGAGAGCACCGGGACGGTGAGTGTGGCGGTCTCCGACGGCGTACGGACCCTGACCGCGGTTGCCGCCGAGGTCCGCGCGCGCCACATCGAGATCGCCGACATCGCCCTGCGCCGACCCACGCTGGACGAGGCGTTCCTGCACCTGATCGGCGACCGCCCCGTACCTCAGAAGGAGGCCGTTCGATGACCACTCACACGCCCGCAACCGCCCACGCGGCGGTAGCGATCGACGATTCCGCCGCCGGACGCCTGCGCTGGGCGCTCAAGGACTGCTGGACCATCGTGCTGCAGGAATTCATGCACCTGGTGCGCCAGCCCTCGACCTTCGCCTGGCAACTGGGCATGCCGGTGATGATGGTTCTGATGTTCGTGTACGTGTTCGGCTCGGCAATGGACGTCACCGGCCAGGGCGCGGGGGAGGGGTACATCGACTACGCCATGCCCGGGCTGTTCGCGATGACGATGGCGTTCGGGTTCATGAACACCGCCTTCGAGGTCACCCTGAAGAAGGAGAAGGGGTTCATGGACCGGTTCCGCTCGATGCCGATGTCCTCCTCGGCGGTGGTCACCGGGCGCGGGATCGCCGATATCATCCATGCCGCGATCGACCTGACGATCATCGCCGCGCTGGCGTTGATCATCGGGTGGCGCTCCGGGGGCAGCCTCGTCGCGACCCTCGCAGCCTTCGGGCTGCTGCTGTGGCTGCGGCTCGCCCTGATCTTCGTGGGCGTGTTCCTGGGCCTGCGGTTGAAAAACTCCGAAGCGGCCGGGAGCCTGTTCGCGGTGGCCTTCCCGATCGGGTTCATCTCCTCGGTGTTCGCCCCGCCGGAGATGATGCCCGGTTGGCTCGGAGCGATCGCGGCATGGAACCCGGTCTCCTCCACCGCCAACGCGATCCGGGAACTCTTCGCCACCCCCGGGGCGGGGCAGGGCGAGGCCCAGTACTGGATCGACGGCCACGCCCTGGCCGGAGCGGTCGGCTGGCCCGCCCTGCTGATGGTGATCTTCATCCCGTTGGCGATCCGGCAGTTCAAGAACCTGAGCAAATAGCCACCGCGCCCACCGCCCGGAGAAGGGCTGCTCCTCGGGGCGCAGCCCGCCGCGAGGTGATCGTTCCACGCTATGTCCCCATCCCCAGTCCCTGCGAGCTACCGTGGGCCCGTGTCCACCGCCACCACACCCGGGCAGGGCCGGTCCGCAGCGAGCATCGCCCGAGGCCTGTTGCCGCCGTTGCTCCTGGCCGCCGTCACGGTGGTGGGGCTGTGGGCCACCTGGCGCGTCTTCGTGCTGTGGCCCACGGGCCAACTCGTCGACGACGCCGCTTGGCAGGGCAGCCAGTACGGCCGGGACCGCCTCGATGCCCTGGTCGAACCGGTGGTCCGAGTCATCTCCGAACCGTTCCTGGTGCTGGCGGCCCTGGTGGTATTCGGGGTTGCCGCCATGCAGCGGCGCTGGTCGATCGCGATCGCTGCCACCGTGATGCTCGGCGGAGCGAACGTCACCACCCGACTGCTCAAGGAGTACCTGCTCACGCGCCCGGACTTCGGCCTCACCGAACGACCGGTGAACACTCTGCCCTCGGGGCATACCACCGCGGCAGCAACGGTAGCGGCCACGGCACTGCTGATCGCTCCGGCGCGTTGGCGTGGCCCCGTCGCACTGGCCGGTGCCGCCTACGCCGGAGCCACCGGGGTCGGCACCCTGGTGCTCGGCTGGCACCGTCCCTCGGACATCGTGGCCGCCTACGCGGTGGCCGCCGTCTGGTACTTCCTCATCGAAGCAGCCCGGGGGTTGCGGTTGCGGCCCCTGCCCCGCGGATACGGCGAAGCGCCTGCAGGCAACGCCTCGGCGTGGTTGTGGTTCATTGCCGGAGCGGGGGTACTGGTCGGGATCGCCGGCGGTATCCTGACGTTCACCCAGGTCCCCGGGGTCGACTTCTCCGCCCAGGTGCTGGCCTACCTGACTGCGGGGGCCGGCGTGATGGGCGTGGCTGCCCTCAGCATGGCGGCGATGTTGGGGATGCGCCCCTATCACCGCCTGGACAGCCCCTGAGCACCGGAGGAAGTGTTGAACCGTTGAGTCTGGCGATCGTTGGTCACCGCGGTGCCATGGCCCATGAGCCGGAGAACAGTCTCGCGTCGTTCGCGCTCGCCGAAGCGGTGGGGGCCGATGAGATCGAACTGGACGTACGGCTCAGCAGCGACAGAGAACTCGTCCTGGTCCACGATGAGACGTTGGATCGTATTGCCGCCGATGGCGCCGCGCGCGGACTCGGACCGGTGTCGGCACTGACGCTCGCCCAGTTGCAGAGCGTCACACTCGGTTCGGGGCGGGGCGTGGTCACGCTGGAAGAGATGTATGAGGCGACCCGGGTGCGCATTCAACTCGAGATCAAAGACCCCGCCGTCACGCCGCACCTGGCGCAGTATTACGCCTCGCGTCCGCAGCACGCGCGCAGAACGATCGTGGCGTCCTTCTGTGCCGATGTGACCCGCGCGGTCGCCGACCTCATCCCTGGTACTGGTAGGCAACTCATCATGGAGGCGATCGCCGGTGTCCAGCACCATGCTGGTGGTCTGTGGGGTGCGCTCGAACACGCGAGGGCCACACGTCTGGCGTGCGGGTTCGCGGGCGTGACACCGCGACTGGTCGAACAGCTCCGCGCGGCGGGCCTCGAGGTGCATCTGTGGCCGGTGCGGACCTTGGACGACATCCGCGAAGCGATCGGCGTCGGCGCGAACGGGGTGACGTCGGACGATCCCGCTCGAGCGATCGCGTGGCGCGAGCAGGTGCTCGCGGAGGGTTAGCTGGACCTCACTTTCCGTCGGTGACACGACGGCCGTGTGCGGTTGCACCGCAAGGTGTGGTTAGTATGCGCCCAGACGTGGCTGTACCCTGCGGGACTGATCTACGATGCTGTGTCGTCGTCGTCCCCGCCGGAGCCGCCACGATCACCAGCCCAGCGCACCGGCCGAACCAGCCGAACGAATAGGCCGAACGGGTCGGGCCATTGAGCCCCGTCCGTCCGACACCGCCCAGGGCGAAACGCCCGCACTCGAACCCTTCAGGAGCAACCGCGTGACAACCCCCGCACGCAAACTCGTCATCGTCGAGTCCCCCGCCAAGGCCCGCACCATCGCGGGCTACCTGGGCTCGGACTTCGAGGTGGAAGCGAGCGTGGGGCACATCCGCGACCTGCCCCAGCCCTCCGAGCTGCCTGCGGAGATGAAGAAGGGCCCGTACAAGAAGTTCGCGATCAACGTCGAGGACGGCTTCGACCCCTACTACGTGGTGGACGGTGACAAGAAGAAGAAGGTCACCGAACTCAAGAAGGCACTCAAGGCAGCCGACGAGCTCTACTTGGCCACCGATGAGGACCGGGAGGGCGAGGCGATTGCCTGGCACCTGCTGGAGGTCCTCAAGCCCAAGGTTCCGGTCAAGCGGATGGTGTTCCACGAGATCACCCGCGAGGCCATCCAGCGCGCCCTGGAGTCCACCAGGGAACTGGACACCCGCCTGGTCGACGCCCAGGAAACGCGCCGGATCCTGGACCGGCTGTACGGCTACGAGATCTCGCCGGTGCTGTGGCGCAAGGTGAGACAGGGGCTGAGCGCCGGGCGCGTGCAGTCCGTCGCCACCCGGATGGTGGTCGAACGCGAGCGGGAGCGGATGGCGTTCCGCTCGGCCAACTACTGGGACGTGGTCGGGGAGTTCTCCGCCGACCCGAGCGTGCAGGCCAAGAACGTCGACGGCGACTCCGGCGCCGTGTTCAAGGCTCGCCTGGTGGCCCTGGACGGCTCGCGCGTGGCTACCGGCAAGGACTTCGGTGACGACGGGGTTCTGCGCACCGCCTCGGCGGTGCACCTGGATGCCGAGGCCGCCCACGCCCTGGTGGAGGGCCTGGCCTCGGCGAGTTTCGCCGTCCGCCGCGTCGAGGAGAAGCCCTACAAACGCCGGCCGGCCGCGCCGTTCACCACCTCCACGCTGCAGCAGGAGGCCTCGCGCAAGTTGCGGATGAACTCCCGGGCAGCCATGCGCACCGCGCAGGCGCTGTACGAGAACGGCTACATCACCTACATGCGGACCGACTCCTCGGCGCTGTCCGGTCAGGCGATCAACGCCGCCCGGCGCCAGGCCGCCGAACTCTACGGCGCCGAGTACGTGCCGGATTCCCCACGGGTCTACGCCGGGTCCAAGGGGGCCCAGGAAGCGCACGAGGCGATCCGTCCCGCCGGGGACTCCTTCCGGACCCCCGCCCAGGTGGCCCGGGAACTCTCCGGGGAGCAGTTCCGGCTCTACGAGTTGATCTGGAAGCGCACCGTGGCCTCCCAGATGGCCGATGCCACCGGTTCCACCGCGACGATCCGGCTCGGCGCGTCGTCGTCGACCGGTCAGGACGCCGAGTTCTCCGCATCCGGCACCGTGATCACCTTCCGCGGCTTCCTGGCCGCTTACGAGGAGGGGCGCGATGCCGCGCGCTACGACGAGTCCCGGGACTCCGGCACCGATCGCCTCCCCCAGGTCGCGAGCGGGGACGGGTTGCAGGTGCACGACCTGCTCGCCGACGGGCACGACACCAGCCCGCCACCGCGGTATACCGAGGCGAGCCTGGTGAAGGCGATGGAGGAGCGCGGCATCGGCCGTCCCTCCACCTACGCCGCCACCATCTCGGTCATCACCGACCGCGGCTACGTACTGCGGCGCGGGCAGGCGCTGGTGCCCAGTTGGCTGGCGTTCTCGGTGGTGCGACTGCTGGAGACCCACTTCGGGCGCCTGATCGACTACGACTTCACCGCCGGGATGGAATCGGACCTGGACCGGATCGCCGCCGGGCAGGAGGACCGGGTGGACTGGCTCACCGGGTTCTACTTCGGCAGGGGTGACGTCGAGGGACTGCAGGCCCTGGTGGCCGACCTCGGCGACATCGACGCCCGGGAGATCAACTCCATCGACATCGGTGACGGGATCACGCTGCGGGTGGGCCGGTACGGGCCCTACCTGGAGTACAGCGGCACCGGCGCGAACGGTGCGGCCGGCGCCGGCGATACCTCGGTCGGTGCTGATGAGGCCAAGCCGACCCGGGCCAGCGTGCCCGACGACGTGGCTCCGGATGAACTGACCGTGGCCAAGGCCCGGGAACTGCTGGAAACCGCCTCCGACGGCGACCGGGAACTGGGTACCCATCCCGAGACCGGCCGGTCGATCGTGGCCAAGTCCGGGCGCTTCGGTCCCTACGTCACCGAGGTGCTGCCCGAGGAGGAAGCGGGTAAGGCCAAGGGCGGTAAGAAGGTCAAGCCCCGGACTGCCTCGTTGTTCAAGGACATGGACCTGTCCACGATCGACCTGGACACTGCGGTGCGGCTGCTGTCCCTACCGCGGCTGGTGGGCACCGACCCGGAGTCGGAGGAGGAGATCTGGGCGCAGAACGGCCGGTACGGGCCGTACCTGAAGAAGGGCACCGACTCCCGCTCCCTGGAGAACGAGTACCAACTCTTCGATCTGACGTTGGACCAGGCGCTGGAGATCTACGCCCAGCCGAAGCGGCGGGGCAGGGCCGCGGCGGCACCGCTGCGGGAACTGGGTGAGGACCCGGTCTCGGGTAAGCCGGTGGTGGTCAAGGACGGCCGGTTCGGTCCGTACGTGACCGATGGCAGCACCAATGCCACGCTGCGCAAGGACGATCAGGTGGAGTCGATCACCGCCGAGCGCGGCTATGAACTCCTCGCCGAGAAGCGGGCGAAGGGCCCGGCTCGCAAGCCGGCGGCGAAGAAGCCCGCTGCCAAGAAGCCGGCCGCGAAGAAGCCGACTGCCAAGAAGCCGGCGGCGAAGAAGTCGAGCGCCGGCACCACGAAGTAATCCCAGGAGGTCAACGTGGACCATGACGTGCCCGACCCGGCGCAGGCGCCGCCATTGGCGTGGGGGATCCTCGGCGCCGGCAATATCGCGCGGCGGTTCGCCACCGAGATCCCCGCCCACACCGCCGCAACGGTGGTGGCGGTGGGCTCGCGCAGTCAGGAGCGGGCCGATGACTTCGCTGCGACCTTCGACATCCCGGTGGCCCACGGTGATTACGAGTCGCTGGTGGCCGATGAGCGTGTGCAGTCGGTCTACATCGCTTCGCCGCACTCGGAGCACCGGGACCACGCACTGCTGGCGCTGGCGGCGGGCAAACCGGTGCTGGTGGAGAAGGCGTTCACCCGCAACGCGGCGGAGGCCCGCGAGGTGTTCGCCGCGGCGGATGCGGCCGGGTTGTTCGCGATGGAGGCGATGTGGTCCCGGTTCCTGCCGCACATGGCCGCCCTGGACCGGGTACTGCGCTCCGGTGAGATCGGGCAGGTGGTCACCCTGACCGCGCACCACGGGCAGTGGCTGGATGTGGCACCGTCGCACCGGCTGAAGAACCCCGACCTTGCCGGCGGTGCCGTGCTCGACCTTGGCGTGTACCCGATCTCCTTCGCCCATCAGGTACTCGGCAGCCCCGAGACCGTGACCGCGGTCGGTCACCTGGCCGAGACCGGGGTGGACGCCACCGAGGCCGTAGTGCTCACCTACCCCGGTGTGGTGGCGTCTCTGACTACCACGATGCTGGCCGGGACCCGCAACGACGCGGTGATCTCCGGCACCGCTGGCCGCATCGAGATCGCCCCGACGTTCTTCGGATCCAGCACGCTGACCATCCATTCCACCGACGGCGCCGTCCGCACGATCGAGCCGCCGGCGAGCGCCGGTTTCGCTTACCAGGCTGCCGAGACGGCCCGGTGCATCGAGGCCGGACTGACCCAATCCCCGGTACTGCCGTGGGAGGAGACCCTGGCGGTGATGCGCACCATGGACGAGGTTCGCCGCCAGCTCGGCGTGGTACTGCCCGGGGAGGGCGCCGCCGCTTCCTGAGCCACCGCACCAGGGGCGCCCGGTGGTCCGCCGGCCTCCGGCCCAGTGGAGTCAGCCTGCACCACCATCGTCAAGCAACGGGCGGAAGGAGCCGGCATGCACTGGACCATCACCGGCCTGGACCCCGTGCTGGCCCTACGCACCTTGATGCAATCCAACCGCGAACGCCTCCTGTGGCCCGCTGCCACCCCAACACCACAATCCTGACTCACACCCTGCGGTGGGCTTGGTCCCACACTGTCCGCGCACCGGGCGTTAGCGTAGAGCTATGGTCGAGGTGCCAGCAGGAATCTCCGGTGTGGGGCTCCCCCAACGAGTCGGGGCGGCCGCCCGGTGACGCTGCTCGAAGCGCTGCTGCTGGGCGCCATCCAGGGGCTGTTCATGTTCATCCCGGTGAGTTCCTCGTCCCATCTTGTGCTCACCCAGCATTGGCTGGTGACCACCGGCTCGTCCCTGCCGGGCCCGGAGACTGCCGAGATGATCTTCTTCAACCTCGTGGTCCATCTGGGAACCATGGTCTCCATCGTGGTGGTGATGCGCCGGCCGCTGGCTCGGCTGGTCCGCGGCACTTTCAGGGAACTGTCGCTGCTGCGCCACCGACATACCCTGCGCCACCTTATCCACCTCAAGTTGATGACCCTGGGCCTCATCACCACCGGTGTCACCGGCGTGCTCGGTCTGGGTGTGCGCGAATTCGGTACTGACGTCTTCGCCACCCCGTGGGCGGTCTCGCTGCTGCTACTTGTCACCGGCGCAATCCTGTGGTGGTCGGACTCGGTGACCACCACCTGGCGGGGAGCGGCACAAATGACCGTGACGGTCGCCGTGATCATCGGACTGGCCCAGGCGGCGGCGCTCCTTCCGGGACTGAGCCGCTCTGGCTTGACCATCGCCGCAGCACTTGCACTGGGCATGCACCGCAGGATGGCGGCCCAGTACAGTTTCTTCGTCGCCATCCCCACCATCGTGGCGGCCACCGGGGTGCAATCGCTATCCCTGCTGGACCACCAAGGAGGATTCGCCGTGGGCTGGGACGCCTACGCGCTGGCGTTCCTGGTTGCGGCCGGGGTGGGTGCCGGCGCGCTGTGGCTGGTGCTGACGCTGCTCTACCGGGGCTACTTCCGGATCTTCGCTGCCTACGTGGTCATCCTTGCGGTGGTCACATTGGTGATCCAGCCTGATTACGGTGATCCACCGGCACTCGAGGAGATCCCGGTAGAGGAGGCGCAGACGCACTGGCAGACGGCACCCATCACGGTCCGGTAGGAGCGTGATCTCACAGCTGGGTCCGGATTTCGAACTCGTGCCGGGAGAGGACCTCCCACTCCCGAGAGGAGAAGAACGCCTCGGCTGGGGCATTGTCGAAGCACGACCCGGATGCTGGCGCTGCGCACCTGATGCAATCCAACCGCGAACACCTCCTGTGGCCCGCTGCCACCCCAACACCACAATCCTGACTCACACCCAGGGCTACCGAGGCCGGGCGGGCGTGTGGGCGGGGCCGGATACCCTGAGCACTGTGAGTGGACTGTTCATCTCCTTCGAAGGCGGCGACGGTGCCGGCAAGAGCACCCAGGTTCGCCTGCTGGCGCAGTGGCTGCGCGAGGAGTTCGGGCGCGAGGTGGTGACCACCCGTGAACCGGGCGGCACCGAACTGGGCCGGACGCTGCGCAACGAACTGTTGCACGGCCAGGACATCGATGCCCGGACCGAGGCGCTGCTCTTCGCGGCCGACCGGGCCCATCACACTCTCACCCTGATCCGGCCGGCGCTGGCCCGTGGTGCGGTGGTGCTGACGGACCGGTACCTGGACTCCTCCGTCGCCTACCAGGCGGCCGGGCGCGAACTCGCCGCCGAGGACGTCGAACGACTCTCCCGGTGGGGCACCAACGGCTTGATGCCGGCCCTGACGGTGTTGCTGGACCTCCCCACCGAGCAACTGGTGCAGCGGCTGGGAGAACAGGGTGCCGACCGGATGGAACGGGCGGGGATGGAGTTCCACCGCCGCACCCGCCAGGCGTTCCTGGACCGGGCCGCAGCCGAGCCGCAGCGATGGTTGGTGCTCGATGCCGCCGGGAGCAGGGAGAAGATTGCCCAGCAGGTGCGTGCGGCCGTGGAGCCACTGCTGTCCGAGGACGCCCCAGGGGGCAGCCATCCGAGTGCGCAGGGAGGCGGACGGTGAGCGTCTGGGAGTCCCTGGTCGGCCAGGAGCAGGCCGTCCAGGTACTGCGCGAGGCCGCAGAGCGGCCGGCGGCGATGACGCATGCGTGGCTGATCACCGGACCACCGGGCTCAGGACGGTCGGTGGCCGCGCGTGCCTTCGCCGCCGCGCTGCAGGCCGGGGCCGACGCCTGCGCGCACGAGGATTCGGCGCGCACCGCTCTGGCCGGGACGCACCCGGACGTGACCGTGCTGGCCACCGAGAAGGTGGTCATCACCGTGGCCGAGGCCCGTGAACTGGTCTCACTCGCTCAGCGGGCTCCCTCCCAGGGACGCTGGCGGGTGATTATCGTCGAGGACGCCGACCGGATGGGCGAGCAGACCGGCAACGTGCTGCTCAAGGCGATCGAGGAACCGCCGCCCCGCACCGTCTGGGTGCTGTGTGCGCCGAGTCCGCAGGATGTGCTGGTGACGATCCGGTCGCGGTGCCGTCTGGTGAACCTGCGGGTACCACCGCCCCAGGCGGTGGCCGATCTGCTGGTGCGCCGGGACGGGGTGGACCCGGACCTTGCGCTGGCCTGCGCTCACGAGGCACAGAGCCACGTCGGAGTGGCGCGCCGCCTCGCCACCCACGCCCCGGCACGGGAGTTCCGACGCACCGTGTTGCAGATCGCCTCCGGGATCCGCGGGGTGGGTGACGCCGTGCTGGCCGCCGGGCGACTTGTGGACTCGGCCACCGAGCAGTCGAAGGAGGCGACCACCGAGCGAGATGAACGCGAGAAGGCCGAACTGCTACGCAGCCTAGGCGCCGAGGGCAGCGGCCCCGTGCCGCTGGCGCTCCGGCCGCAACTGCGGCAGATGGAGGAGGAGCAGAAGCGGCGCGCACGCAGAGCGTTGCTGGACGTGCTCGACCGGGCGTTGGTGGACCTGTTGTCCTTCTACCGCGATGTGCTGGTAGTGCAGGTGGGCTCCGATGTCGCCCTGGTCAATGCCTCCTCGGGTGAGGCGGTGCAGCAGGTGGCCCGGGCCAGCACCCCGGAGGTGACGCTGCGCCGGATGGATGCGATCGGACTGGCCCGCACCCGGATCAGCGCCAACGCCGCGCCGTTGCTGGCCATCGAGGCGATGGCCGTGGCGCTGCGTCCACAAGCCGAGGCGCACGCGCACTGAGCCCTGTGCGTGTCCAGGTGCGCGCCGCGCCGGAGGTGGGCGTGGTGGTGCGCCGGGACCGCAGGAGCTTTGTAGGCTCGGTTGGTGCTGTCGCCCCCTTCCCGTCGCATCGGACTGATCTCGCTGCTGGCGGGGGCGCTGCTCCTGGCCGCGTGCGCTCCGGCACCGATGCTGCAACCACCGGACGCCGCCACACCCGAGGTTCCCCCGGAGGGCGGCGCGGACGGCCTGCCGGAGTACTACGACCAGGACCTGGACTGGACCGACTGCGGGGACCGGCACCGGTGCACCCGCGTGCAGGTACCGATGGACTACGACGACCCGGACGGGGACACCATCGAGTTGGCCGTGAAGGTCGCTGAGGCGCTGGGAACCAGCGAGGGCGCACTCTTCGTCAACCCGGGCGGGCCGGGCAGTTCGGGCCTGGAGTTCATGGACAGCGTCGATGCGATGTTCTCCGGGCCCATCCTGCAGCGGTTCGACGTCGTCGGGTTCGATCCCCGGGGGGTGGGGGAGTCCGATGCGATCCGTTGCCTGGATTCCGCCGGGCTCGAGGAGTACTACGGCACATTCTTCGAGGTGACCACCAATGCCGGTTGGGAGGACTTCGTCGCCACCGAGACCGACTACGGGCAGGCGTGCCTGGAGAACACCGGGGACCTGCTCGGGTTCGTCGACACCGTCAGCGCCGCGCAGGATCTGGACGTGCTTCGCGCCGTGATGGGGGAGGACTCCATGACCTACATGGGGTATTCCTACGGCACCTTCCTGGGTGCCACCTATGCCGAGCACTTCCCCGACCGGGTGCACCGGTTGGTGCTCGACGGGGCGATGAACCCGGCGTTGGACTACGCCGAGATCGCGGGCGGGCAGGTGCTGGGATTCGATCGCGCCTACCGATCCTTCGTCGCCGACTGCCAGGCGGGCCCGGACTGCCCCTTCGAAGGCGACGTGGACGAGGCGATCGGCGAGACAGTGGATCTGCTCACCACGTTGCGTGATGATCCGATGCCCGCCACGGACCCGGACCGCCCGGTCACCGACGCCGACCTGATCAACACCATCGTGCTGGCGCTGTACAACGTGGACTCCTGGCCGGTACTCAGTGAGGCACTGGCGATGCTGATCTACCAGGACGACGCCAGCCAGATCCGGTTCATCTCCGACCTCGCACTGGAGCGGGAGGACGACGGGACCTACCCCGAGGACCAGGGGGCCTTCCGGGCGATCAACTGCCTGGACTTCCCGGTGGAACTGGACCGGGATGAGATCATCGCCGAGGCCGAGGCGTTGGAGGACATCTCCGAGGTGTTCGGCCCCTACTTCGGCTACGGCGAGGTCGGGTGTTCCACGATGCCGTTCGAGGCCACTGGCACCCGCGCTCCGCTTGCGGCAGCCGGCGCCCCGCCCATCCTAGTGATCGGCACCACCCGCGATCCGGCGACCCCGCATGAGTGGTCCGAGGCGCTCGCCGAGCAGTTGGAATCGGGGGTACTGCTGAGTTATGACGGCGATGGTCACGGCGCCTACGGCGGGCACAACTCCTGTGTGCATGAGGCCGTGGATGCCTACCTGCTCGAGGGGCAGGTGCCCGAGGACGGGACGCAGTGCTGAGTTGCCCGGCGCGTGCGCGCCGAGCAAGAATGAGAGCCGACGACGGCGGACCCGGCTGCCGTTTTGAACGGTGCCAGTCACGGCAGGTACAGTAGGCGCGCTGCCCCGGCGCCCACGTGGCCCCGGTGTGCTGGCCGCCTTAGCTCAGTCGGCAGAGCGATTCACTCGTAATGAATAGGTCGTGGGTTCGATTCCCACAGGCGGCTCCCAGGCCCTGCGCACGCGCCATCGATCGTCGCGAACCGGGCACGGTCGTGGCTTCAGACCCCTCATGTTCCCCAGCAGTACCCAGGCACCGCGGAGGGTGACCTTTCGGGGCAAGTACCGGGATATCGTGACGTCGTGGCCTCCACGAACCCTCCGCAGCAGGCGGACGACGACCCGGAGCCTCGCCGCGCCGAGAACGTTGTCGACCGCGCACCTGCGGAAGCCAGGGACATCGCTGCCGTGACTTTCGGCAACGCCAGCGAGGACGAGGTTGACCAGGTCCAAGAGAGGTGGGAGACGTGGCTGGCCTGGCCGGTGCTGATCGCCGCCGTCGCCTCGGTGCCAGCGGTCTTTCTGACACTGTTGGACGAGCCCTTCGAGATGGTCGGCCATGTCGGGCTGTGGCTGGCCACGGTGGTCCTGGTCGTCGAAACGGTCCTGTTCTTCTTCCTTTCGCCAAGGAAGATCGCCTGGGTCCGCCGGAACTGGTGGCTGATAGGCCTGACGTTTGCCGCGGTCCTGGCGGTCGTCTTCAGCATCGGCCCGATGCAGTTGTTCCGCCTGGGGCGGAGTGTGGGCGCCTTGCGCGTGATGCGAGGCAAACAGGTGGCCAAAGCCGGTGAATCCCTGGCCAAGAAGGGGCAGTCCCGGTGGCGCCAACTACTGGGCAAGGTCCTGGCCACCGTGGTCGTGGGGGCGTTCGTCGTGCTGGCCCTGGCGGTTCCAGAGTCCGAGGCCCGGAGCACACTTGAGGATTTCGTGGGTGAGGACGGTGTTCCCGTGGCCGCCGCCGCAGCGGGCGTGCTCACCATGACGGTGATGTACTTCCTGGTACGCAGCCCACGGTCGAAGGAAGAGGATGAGGGCCACGGGGCAGGGTAGGTGAGCGTCCGGTCGCTCAGTGATTGATGTCGCTGGAGTCCTGCTGGTGCCCGGGCCGCACCCGATGGCGGGCCGCAAGGTCCTGGCCGAGTCGGTGCAGCCTGCTGCGTAACTCCACCGGCTCGTGCACCTCCACTCCCGGAACTGCCAGGAGTTGCGCGGCCGCAATCTGCAGACTCTCCATCACCAGATTGACGTCGAGGCGATCCCCGGATTTGCGCGCCGACCGCAGGCTCTCCTCGGTTTCCGGCCCGGGCACGGCCGCCCGCAGACCGTCGAGGGCACTGATCGGGATCGAGAGCCGGACCGGCAGGGTGTTGAGTGAGGACTCGAAGGCAGCCCGGGCCCGGCCCCAGTACTCGGCGAGGGAGAAATCCGGCGGGCGCCACGCCACGTCGTCGAGCACGTGGGTGGAGGTGACCCGGGAGAGCCGGTAGGTCCGCACCTGCCGTCGGTGCGCGGCGATGAGGTACCAGACGTCGGTCTTGAGCACCAGCCCGAGCGGATCGAGGAGGCGCTGCACCGCGGGATGCCCCGATCGTGCGTAGTCGATCCTGATCCGCGTTCCGTTCCAGACCGCCCGGGCCACCGCCGTGAGCGCGGCAGGTCGGTCCGGTTCGGTGAACCAGCGTTCGTGATCGAGGAGGAATCGTTCCTGCGCCGGTGCGAGCACGGCGGCCTGGGCGGAGGATGAACTGAGCATCTTCAACCGCGCTGTCTCCAAATCCTCGCTCAGCCCGAGATCACGGGATCCGGCCACGCCGATGATGAGGGCTTGGAGTTCGCCGGCCGTCATCCCGGTGATCGGGGACCTCCAGCCATCGACCAACCCGACGCCTCCGCCCGGACCGGTCCGGGTCCAGATCGGTACGCCCATGCCGATCAGGGCGGCCACGTCACGCTGGATCGTCCGCTCGGACACAGCGTGACGCCTGGCCAGGTGGTGCACCGTGGTCGTGGACAGCCGGGCCAGGTCCATCATGACCGCCAGCAGCCGCGTCGTTCGCACAGGGAAACGGTACGCAATTCACGACACGAGTTGTCGGGAACCCGCGGCAGATTGGGTGCCCCCAAGAGTCCTACTGAGAGGGTCCTCGTGACTTCATCACCACCACAACACGATCTGCAGGGCAGGATCGCCCTGGTCGCCGGCGGTACCCGGGGCGCCGGCCGCGCTATCGCCGTCGAACTCGGCCGGGCCGGAGCGGTGGTCTACTGCACCGGCCGCTCCACCCCCGGCAGTGCCTCGGATTACGGGCGTCCGGAGACCATCGAGGAGACGGCCGACCTCATCAACAAGGCCGGTGGCACGGCTCACCCCGTCGTCGTCGACCATCTGGACGTCGAGGCCGTCCGCGCCTTGGTTGACCGGATCGACCGCGAACAGGGCCGCCTCGACATCCTCATCAACGACATCGGCGGCGAAGCCTACGTCGAATTCGGAACTCCCTTGTGGGAATACGACCTGGACGCCGGGAGGAAACTCTTCGACACCGGTTTCATCACCCACCTCAACACCAGCCATAGCGCTCTCGGGCTGTTGACCCGCCGGCCCGGCGGTCTCGTCATCGAGGTCACCGACGGCACGCGCACCTACAACAACTCCCACTACCGGGACACCGTGTTCCTGGACCTGACGAAGACCGCCGTGGACCGGCTGGCCTTCGCCCAGGGACACGAACTCGCCCGGCACGGTGGCGCGGCCGTGTCGGTCACACCGGGATGGCTGCGCTCGGAGATGATGCTGGACGCCTTCGGCATCACCGAGGAGAACTGGCGCCGGGCCGCCGAGGCCAATGCCGGGGCCGACGGCGCCGTCCCCCCGCAGGAGTTCGTCATCTCCGAGACCCCGGCCATGCTGGCCCGCGGCGTCACCGCCCTGGCGGCCGATCCGCAACGACAGCTGTGGAACACCAGGTCGGTGAGTTCCTTCGACCTCGCCACCCACTACGACCTGACGGATGTGGACGGGTCACGACCTGATGCGTGGTCGTTCATCACCGCGATCGAGACCACGCCGGTCACCGATCTCGACGTCGACGAGTACCGCTGACCACAGTCGACCTGCCCCCGCCGTTCGGTTTTCAACGAGCGGAGTCACAAGCATTCCCTTACCGTGAGGAACGGAGTAACCCCGCGAGAAGGGAAAACGAATGGGTATCGGAGACAAGTTCAAGAACAAGGCCCAGGAAGCCAAGGGCAAGGTGAAGGAAGGCACTGGCGACGCCACCGACAACGAGCGCCTGGAGTCCGAGGGCAAGAGGGATCAGGCCGGCGCGAACGTCAAGCAGGCCGGTGAGAACGTCAAGGACGCCACTCGGGACGTCACCGACTGACCTGGCGTGGGGCCGGCGATGAGTGCGAACTCATCGCCGGCCTTTCTCATGCGGTGACATCGACGGTGCCGAGGTGGGCGGGCCGCAGTGAGAGGTGCCACCTGGCCTCTTCCGGTGCCGGGGCCGGTCCGCACAGCCGGATGAACGCCCCCAGGTCGGCCAACTGCTCGGGCCGGTGGGGTAGCACGTCGGTCAGTTCGGGTGAGCGCACGATCACCGCCCGCCACAGCCCGCGTGAGACCGCCACGTTCACCCGGTTGCGGTTCAGGACGAACTCCATCCCGCGGGGTGCTTCCTGCACCGCCGACACCGTGGTGGACAGGATCACCACCGGGGCCTGCTGGCCCTGGAACTTGTCCACCGTGCCCACACGCACGTGCCTCAGGCTCGCGGCGTCCAAGGTGTCCCGGATCAGTTGCACCTGGGCGTTGTACGGGGCCACCACCAGGATGTCCTGCTCGCCGAGCAGGCGCCGGGCGGCATCCTGGCCGGACCGCCAGGCCAGTCCGAGGTGCGCCCGAACCTGAGCGAGAACCTCCTGGGCCTCCTCCACTGAAGAGGTGGTGTTGCCCGAGTGCGGCACGTACCGGCACTCCACGCCCGGGGCCGCCCCGTCCAGGTGACGCTGGGCGGTGACCGGTGCTGGTCGTAACTGTCCGGCGTAGGACAGGTCCGAGACCGCCCGGCACAGGTCCGGGTGCATCCGCCAGGTACGGGCCAAGAAGTAACCCAGGTGGGCGGGCAGCACCGAGGCGTGCTGGGACAGCCAGCCGAGCGCGGAGGTGTCCACCGGCTCGGGGTGACTGCCCTGGCTCACCTGGGGCAACTGCTGGGGGTCGCCCAGCAGCAACAACCGGTTGGTGGCGCGGGTCACCGCGAGCGTGTTCGCCAGCGAGAACTGCCCGGCCTCATCGATCACGATCAGATCGAGCGCCCCGGGAGGCACGGCACGGCCCGTCATCGTCCAGGCCGTCCCACCCACCAGCATCCCCCCGGCCTCGGCCAGGGCGGCGGTGACGTGCATGTTGGAGGTGCCACCGCGCCAGCGCACCGACCGCCGCGGCCCGCCGACGGGTTTGGCGACCCGCTCAGCGGGAACCCCGGCGTCGATGGCGGCGTTGAGCAGGTTCTCCACCACCGCGTGGGACTGGGCCACCACACCGACCTTCCACCCTTGGGCGATCAGGTGCGCGATCACGCGGGCGCCCACGTGGGTCTTGCCCGATCCGGGCGGCCCCTGCACCGCGAGATAGGAGTGGTCCAGGTCCACCGTTGCTCGGGTGATCGCCCCGACGTAGTCCCCCTGCGCCACCGCGGGCAACGTCCCCAGGGTGGCCAGCCGCGGCGGGCGGCGTGCCAGCAGATCCAACCCCGGGTGCGCCGGAAGGCGGGGCAGCGCGGTCGAGACCTGAGTGGCCAGGTCGGCCAGTGCCTCCTGGATGGAAGCGGTGGGGACCGGAGCCCCTGGCGTCAGGGCGACCGGCAGCGCGGTGAACTCGTTCATGCGTCTTGGTAGAGGTTCGGCGAAGGTGATCCGCGCGCTCTCGGTTCCCACGTGCACCTGCTGTACCTCGGCACCGAAGACGCCGCCGCGGCGGTTCCGCCCGTCGTCGGCCATCCCCTCGGGCAATGGCCGGTCGTACATCCGGAACATCTTGTCCCCGGGCCGCACCAGTGAGCCGTCGGCGAGAGAGCCGGTCAGTTCCACCACCCGCCGGGGCTCCTGGCGGCCCTCGGCCGCCCACGGCTGCACCACCCGCCCGGACTCTGCCACCAGCACATCCCGGGTCTGGGCCCAGTCCGCCGGTGGGGTGTTCAACCGGTCGTAGTGTGCCCACCAGTACTGCTTGTCCTCGCGGCGGTGGTACCCCACCGCGGCGGAGACCATCGCCAGGGCCTGGTGCTCCTCGCTGAGTCCGGTGCCGGTGCGCAGCGATTCGGAGATGCGGGCACGGACGAAGTCGTCGATCTCCTTCTCCTGCGGGAGCGGCTCGATCTCTCGCAGTTCCTCCGGTTCGGCCTCGGGCTGCTGCCCCACTCCTACCCCGCGTTCGTCCGCCCGGGCCAGCAACCAGTCGCGGAGTCTCCAGGTGGAGCGGCAGTCGTAGTGGTTGTAGTCCTCGATCGAGGCGAGGATCCGGGTGGCCTCATCGGATTGACCGGTGTCCCGGGCCATGCAGTAGTTGGCGTAGGCCACCACCGAGGCGCCGCCGGCGGTGATGTCCCCGGTGCGTAGGTCGTTCCCCATGTACAACGGTTCCAGTGCTTTGAGGCCGTAGGACTTCGAGGACAACTGCACGGACGTCTGCACCACGTCGTACAGGTCCACCAGCACACCGGCGCGCAGGAGTTCGTCGACTCCGTCCTCACCCAGGGCGTGCTGTAAGGACAACCGGCGCAGGGCAGCCTTCTCGTAATCGGCGTAGTGGTACACGTGCATGCCCGGGTACCGCGCTCGGCGCTCGGCGATGTACTGGAGGAAGTGAACCAGTGCCTGACCCTCCTGGGCCCGGGTGTGAGCCCAGAACGGGCGGAAGGCCGCCCGGGCGGTACCGACCGGGGCCTCCAGCACCCCGAACAGGTACTCCAGCCCCCAGACTCCCTGCTCGTCCTGCCACAACGGGTCCCCCTCGAAGTCGAAGAAGACGTCGCCCTCGCTGGGTTCGGGCAGCGTGGCGAGGGTGTGCTGGGCCAGGACCCGGTAGGCCAGGGTGCGCTCCCCGGCATCGTCGGTGACCTGCACCTGCCCGTCGGTCGGCATCAGGCCGGCTTGCATGCGGGCCTGGTCCCGCAACCGGTGGGCTGCCGTGCCCGGCTCGGCGTCGGAATGGGCCAGGTCGGTGATGGTGCGGATGCCATCCGCGCGCAACTTGCGCCGCCGGGGGAGGTTGACCCGGTGCACCCCGAGCACGTCCTCGTGCAGACGAACCTGCTCGACGCAGTAGTCGCACCGTCCGCAGATCAGGAGCGCGTCATCACCCCAGGCCACCGGGTCGGGCTGGGCCCGGTGGGCGGCGGTCACGGCCAGTACCCGGTGGCGACGTTCGGCGTAGACGGGCAGCATCTCGGCCAGGTCGAACTCCGCGTGGCTGCGGTCACCGAGCACGAGCGTGGCCATCGGTGCCACCGGCACCCCAGCAGCGATCAACTGATCGGCGTAGGCCGCTAGTTGCAGCAGCGCCTCGGTCTTGGCCCGGCGGGCGAGTTTGGAGTCCCACACCGCGTACCGACCGTCATCGGCGCGGACCAGGAAATCGGCGCGGCCGTGGAAGGAGCCGTCGAAGAAGGACGCCTGGAACACCACGTCGGCGCCGTCCGCCAGGACCTCCAGGGTTCTGGCCTGAGCGTCGGCGAGCGCCTGGGCGGTGTAGGGGCGCGTGACCTCCGGGATCTCGACGACAGTGGGATAGGTGTCTTTGAGTCCTGCCAGCACTTGGCGTTCGTGCTCCTCACCGAGCCGGGCGGCGCGGGTGAGCATCTCATCCTCGTCGAACTGGGCCTTGGGGGCCCGGCCCAACCGTTCGTCCAGGACGCGCAGCAACTGGTACTCACAGCGGGCCGCCATCACGACGTCGCTGGCGGTGATGACCAGGTGTTTGTCCTGCCGGTCGGCGTGCGGTGGCGGGGTGGCGTGCGCAGCACCCGGTGCCACGTCCTGTGTACCCGGCCCAGCCGCACCGGGCGCAGCCCGCGATGCCGAACCGTGTACGAGGCCGTGCAGCGACCGTGCATCCAGTAGGAACAAGTCCGCTCTCCCTCATCCGTGCCGCTCGAGGTCCTCTGTCTACCAGTGCCTGCCCACATCGGGTGCGGGATCCCCAATGGCGCCGGCCCGGCATGGACACGCACATCCCCGAGGGTGCGCTCGAAGTGACCGATTGGATGGTTGTGGCGGCTTGGGGCGTGTGGGGTGCGCTCGAAGTGACCGATTGGATGGTTGTGGCGGCTTGGCGGCTTGGTGGCTTGGTGGCTTGGCGGCCTGGTGGTTTGGCGGTTTGGGGCGGCGGATCGGGGGAGTTCAGGCGTGGGGGCGCGCCTGCCGGCGCCGGGAGCGGAATACTGGCGGCCACACTGTCCGACCCAAACCCACTACACCGACGCCCGCACCGACGCACCGAAGCACTCGGCGGACCACCCGCAACCCACCAGCAGATCCCCTCGACGAGAGCGCCCGATGAGCACTGAACCCAGCGATGCTGCCGACCGGCAGTGGTTCGATGAGCTCTTCGCCGCGCACGCGGGTGCGGTGCAGCGCTACTTTCTGCGCCGGGCGGCCCCCGATGAGGCCGAGGATCTGGCCGCCGACGTGCTGGCCACCGCCTGGCGCCGCCGGGACGACGTGCCCAGGGGCCATGAACTGCCGTGGCTGTACCGCACCGCCGGCTACGTGCTGGCCAACCACCGGCGCAAGCACCGCGCCGAACCGGTCGAGATAGCGGCGGACCGGATGGAGCACCCCGGTGCCGATCCGGCCCAGGAGGCCACCGACGCGGTGACGGTGCGCGAGGTGCTGGCCCAGTTGCGTCCGCGCGAGCGCGAGGTGCTGATGCTCAACGCGTGGGACGGGTTGAACGGGCAGGAACTGGCCGAGGCACTCGGGATGAGTCGGGGCGGGGCGGCCGCGGCATTGAGCCGCGCGCGCTCCCGGCTGCACCAGATCTGGCAGGAACGTCAGGCCTGATGCAACATCGGCAGTCCCGGGCACATAGAAGCCTGGTAGGGAAAAGGTGAGAGGAACAGTGCGATGAGCAGCGGCCCGGGCACACCGGAGGAGGACGACGACGCTGTCCTCGACCGCCTGCGCCGCGCCGACCCGGCGCGCTCGGTCACACCGGACCTGACCGCCCTGCGTGCCGCCGTGGACCACCGCATCGCCTCAGACGCCCCCGATCACGAGGCCGACGACGACGCCCCGCACCGTGCCACAGCCGCGTCCCGGGCAGAGGCCGACGACGACGACACAGCGGCCGTGCCGACGTGGGCCCGGCGTAGCGGGTGGGTGGTGGCCGCCTCCGTGGCCACGCTGCTCGCGGTGGGCGTGGGCGGCTACGTCATCGGTAGCCAGCGCAGCGAGACCCCGATCGTGCTGACCGAGGGCGCCGACCACGCCGAGTCCGCCGCCGAGGAGCCGTTTGCCGTCCAGCGCGATGAGGCCGCCGATGCCGAGGAGGACGCCGGCGTGATGGCCGAGGAGGACGGGCTGATGCCGGCCGACGACGTCGAGCCCGAGTCCGGAGTCGGGCCCGCCCGGGTTCCCGTGCCGCTGGACTTCATCGAGGACGGCCTGCCCACCGAGCCGGGTGAAGCAGAGGCATGGATGCTCGATGCCGCCGCTGTGCAACCCGAAGAGACTCTCGCCGACACCGCGCAAGCGCTGGCTCTGTCGGGCACGCCCGAGCAGGTCGACGGCGAGTGGCACCTGCGCGATGCCGACGTCGGCCTCGCGCTGCGCAGCGATGGTGCCGCCACCTTGCGCTACTGGAACGCCTCGGCCCGGGTGGCGTGCGCGACCACCCAGGGTGAGGGGCGCATCAGCGAGGACATCACCGCGGACCACGAGTGTCCCGGGACCGAGGCGGACCCACCGCAGGACCCCGAGGGGACCGCTGCGGAGTTCCTCGACACCATCGGCGTGGACACCGGTCGCCTGGACCTGCTGGCCGAGGACCCGCGCCTGGCCATGGTCACCGTGCAGGCCGTGCCCGCGAGCATGTCCGAGGCACCGGGCGCCGCATGGTCGGTGGTGGTCTCCCAGCACGGGGTGGTCAGTGCCCAGGGCGGCCTGGCCGAACCGGTCTCGTTGGGCACCTACACCACCATCTCGGCCGCCAACGCAGTGGAGCGACTGAGTGATCTCCGGTTCACCTCCCACCTGTGGCCTCGTTTCGACGAGCATGCGCGTGGGCATTGGGACCAGTCCGGAACGCCCGCACCGCCCCTCACGCCCGAACCGGGGCAGCCGCTGCGGTGGCCGATCAGCCAGACCCGAATCGTCGATGCCGA
Organism: Pseudactinotalea sp. Z1748; assembly: GCF_049725185.1. Lineage (NCBI taxonomy): Bacteria > Bacillati > Actinomycetota > Actinomycetes > Micrococcales > Cellulomonadaceae > Pseudactinotalea > Pseudactinotalea sp. Z1748. Next base: position 270,728 of record NZ_JBMPQB010000001.1, read on the forward strand.
TCAGGGGTTACGGGCCTACACCCACCCGGAGGCGGGCACGCTGATCCTGCCGACGTGGAACCTGATCGATGAGACCGGGAACATCTGGCCGGTGCCGGCGGTGCAGGAGGAATTCCTCGACATGGCCGCGCACTGAGCGGTCTTCCAGTTCCGAATCGCGCCGGCAGGTAGCCGTGATGCGGGCGTAAACGCCCGCGTTCCGGGCGCACATGCCAGACTGCCTCCTGTGGTGACACAGGTCCAGGACTTCATGGCAGAACTGCGCAACGCGCTCCGCGCGGAGGACGTGCCCCACGGCGCCGTGCCCCTCGTGGACGATTCGGCGCGAGCCCGCGCGGAGTACTCCACCGATGCCTCGAACTACCGGGTGGTGCCACAGGTGGTGGTCTTTCCCCGGGAGACCGACGAGGTGCTGGCGGCGCTGCAGGTGGCGCGCACCCACCGGGTGCCGATCACCGCGCGCGGGGGCGGCACCTCGATCGCCGGGAACTCGGTGGGTCCGGGAATGGTGATCGACTTCTCCCGGCACCTGAACAAGATCCTCGACCTGGACCCCCACGCCCGCACCGCCCGGGTGCAGCCCGGGGTGATCATGAGCTCGCTGCAGCAGGCCGGTGCCGCCCACGGTCTACGGTTCGGCCCGGACCCCTCCAGCCAGGCCCGGGCGACCTTCGGGGGGATGATCGGCAACAACGCCTGCGGCCCGCACGCACTGTCCTTCGGGCGCACCGCGGACAACACCGGCTCGCTGCTCGTGGCTGACGGCACCGGCCGGGTCTTCGAAGCCGGCGCCGGCGCGGACGCGCTGGACCAGGTGCCCGGGCTCGCAGCTCTGATGACGCAGTACATGGCGCTGATCCGTACCGAGTTCGGGCGCTTCTCCCGCCAGGTCTCGGGCTACTCCGCCGAGCACCTGCTGCCGGAGAACGGGCGGGACCTGGCCAAGTTCCTGGTCGGCTCCGAGGGCACCCTGGCCACGGTCCTGGAGGCCACCGTGGACCTGGTCGAGGTGCCCCGGGATCCGGTGCTGCTGGCTCTCGGTTATCCGGACATGCCCTCGGCGGCCGATGCCGTCCCGGCGATGCTGGCGCACAAACCGCTCGCGGTGGAGGGGCTGGACGCAGCGCTGGTGGAGGTGGTCCGCAACCATCACGGTCCGGCCGCGGTGCCCGACCTCCCTCCGGGTGGTGGCTGGCTGATGGTGCTGGTGGGCGGGGAGGACGCCGACTCCGCGATGGCCAATGCGCGGGCCGTCGCCGCCGACGCCGGCACCAAGCACACCCAGGTGGTTCCCGCCGGCGCCGAGGCCCAGGCTTTGTGGCGGATCCGGGCCGACGGGGCGGGCCTGGCCACCCGGACAGCCGTCGGCGAACCGGCCTGGCCCGGGTGGGAGGATGCCGCGGTGCCCCCCGAGCGCCTGGGCACCTACCTGCGCGAGTTCGACGCGCTGCTGAAGGACTACGGCGCCTCCGCGCTGCCGTACGGGCACTTCGGCGACGGGTGCATCCACGCCCGCATCGACCTGCCTCTGACCGATGCGCAGGGCCCGGCGATCTTCCGTTCCTTCATGCTCGACGCCGCCGCGCTGGTGGCCTCCCACGGCGGGTCCTTCTCGGGCGAGCACGGTGACGGCCGTGCCCGCGGGGAGTTGTTACCGCTGATGTACTCGGCCGAGGCGATCGGGATGTTCGCCGGGATCAAGGCGCTGTTCGATCCGGAGGAGCACCTGAACCCCGGCATCATCGTCAAGCCCGCCGCGGTGGAGGCCGATCTGCGCCGCCCGACCGCGCGTCCGCTGCCGCTGCTGCCCGGCTCCGGCTTCTCCTTCGCCCACGACGGCGGGGACTTCACCAATGCGGTGCACCGGTGCGTCGGAGTGGCCAAGTGCCGGGCGGACCTGCCCGGGTCGTTCATGTGCCCGTCCTACCTGGCTACCCGCAACGAGAAGGACTCCACCCGGGGGCGCGCCCGGGTGCTGCAGGAGCTGGCCACGGGCGAGTTGTACAGCGACTTCTCCGCACCGCAGGTCCACGAAGCCCTGGACCTGTGTCTGTCCTGCAAGGCTTGCTCACGGGACTGCCCGGTGGGTGTGGACATGGCACAGTACAAGTCGGAGGTATTGCACCGTACGTATCGGGGCAAACGGCGCCCGATCAGCCACTACGCGCTGGGTTGGCTCCCCCGATGGGCACGCATCATCACCGCCGCCCCTGCGCTGACGGTCCTGGTCAACGCCGCGCTGAAGCGACGACCGCTGGCGTGGTTGGTGCAGCGCGGCGGGGGGATGGACACGCGTCGGTCGATGCCCTCCTTCGCCACACAGCGCACTTCCCGCTGGTGGCGCCGTCGGTCCGCGGGCGCCGGTGGATCCGGGGGGTCCGGTGCCCGGCCCGCCGTGAAGGTCTGGGTCGACTCCTTCTCCGAGCACATGGACGGCGCGGGTGCCCGAGCCACCCTGACCGTGCTGGAACAGGCCGGGTACCGGGTGGAGATGGTGGGTCCGGGAGCGTGCTGCGGACTGACCTACATCTCCACCGGACAGCTCGACGCCGCACGAGCCCGGCTGCGCCGGACCATGGACGTCCTCGGCCCGATCGTGGCCTCCGGGGTACCGGTGGTGGGCGTGGAGCCCTCCTGCACCGCGGCACTGCGCTCCGATCTGCCGGATCTGTTCGCCGACGATCCGCGTGCCCACGCGATCGCCAACGGCGTGTACACGCTCTCGGAACTGCTCACCGCCGAGGCACCGCTGGGCCCGGCCGACTGGGAGCCACCGTCGTTGGCCGGCCGGGAGATCATCGCCCAGCCGCACTGCCACCAGCACGCCGTGATGGGGTACGAGGCGGACCGGGCACTGCTGACCAAGGCGGGGGCGCGCGTGCGCACCATGAACACCTGCTGCGGGCTGGCGGGCAACTTCGGGATGGAGGTGGGCCATTACGAGGTCTCGGTGAAGGTGGCCGAGCACGAGTTACTGCCCGCGCTCGGCGAAGCCGGGCCGGACGCGGTGTTCCTGGCCGATGGGTTCTCCTGCCGTACCCAGGCCCAGGACCTGGCCGGGATCGGTGGGGTGCACCTGGCGCAGTTGCTCGCGCGGCCCTGAACGCACCCGCCGTTGGCGCCAGGCGCGGTCCGGGGCGATCCGCAGGCCCCAACCACCGAATTTGTTGAGCGATCCGGACGGGCCGATGTGCACCACCACCTCGGCGCAGGCAGATCCCAAGCCGCCCGGGTGAACCCTCCACAGCCGGCCTGGAACGTGAGACGATGAGGACGTTCACGTTCCTCTCCTTGGTTGGTTCATGTCCACCTTCCTGCTCGACTCCGGTCGGTTGGCGCCCGCGACGCGTGAGGGCATCATTCCCGATGGTTTCAACGCCGGATGGTGCGATCTGGTGCGTCAGGACGTGCTCGACCTGGTCGGCCTCGATGCGTTCGCGGTGGCGTGGGACCAGGGCACACCACCGCTGCTGACGGCGATGCGCGCCACCGGAGCGGTGGTCGGGGCTGCGGTGCTGCCCCGGCTTGACCTGGTCACTTTGGCCGAACTACTCGCCCGCGCCGGCCAAGCCCACACACAACCGTGGCATGTGACCGCCGGGCGTTACGGGGCCGGGATTGCGGCGTTCCGGCGGGACTGGAATGCGTTCCGGGAGGCACGCTCGTTCCCGCCGGCCCGGTTGCCCGTCCTGGTGGTGGTGACCGGGGCGATCTCGGCCCAGGTACGCCAGGCGCTCCCGTTGCTGGAAGGGGTGCATCTGGTCCGGGCCCAGGTGCGTCATGACGATCGCGGCCGGGACCTGCTGGACCTGGAAACCGTCACCGTCACCGGTGCAGGCCGGAGCGGGTCCGGAGCCAGCGAGGCGGCCGGGGATGGCCACGTCGCCCCGAGCGTGAACAGGGCCACGGCCACCAGCAACGGGGCTGCCATAAGCCCCGCCAACGGCGCCGTGACGGCCTCCGCCAGCAGCACTGCGACGAGCCCTCCCAACGGCACCGCGGCGCACTCCGCCAACGGCACCGCGGCGCACTCCGCCAACAGCACCGCGACCGCCCACGCCGCCGGCCCCCCGACGCCGCTGGCGCTGCGGGCCGATGGCGATCGGGCGCAGGGAACGACAAGCCCCGCACCGGCGGGCAGCCGCCGGGCGCACCGGGACGAGCGAGACGTGCCCACCGCGATCACCGTCCCGACGCCCCAGGATGTCGGCGCCCGGCCCGGCGCCGTCATCGCTGAGGATGTGCCTACCACCACCGATATGCCATCCAGGCACGCTGCGCCACTCAGGCCGGATGCGCCGTCCGGACCCGATTCACGCGCGCCCGTCGATACGACTCGGCAGCAGGTGTGCCCGGACCTGCACCGGGTGGCAGTCCTGGTCCGGGCTCCGGTGCAGATCGAACTGGAGTGCGGCAAGACCCGTCGCCAGGCCACGCTGCGCCGCGACGGGCGGGTGGCCCTGGCCGACGGCACTGTGCACACCGACCTGGCGCACGCCAGTATGCACCTGGCCGGCGCCGAGCCTGCCGATCCCTGGCAGGCCTGGCGGTTCAGCGACGCCAACCTCCCGCTCGCCGACGCCCGGGCCGAAGCGCAGCGACACCTCACCACGCGCGCCGGCGCAGGGTCCCCGGATACGCCCGTACCGGGCCGCCGGGCCCGTCTCTGAGCCAGATCCACACCGGCTGGGGGCGGGAACGCTCAGCCGGGTACATCAAACGATCGAACGAAGGAGCCATGTGAACGCACCAGTTACGCACCCGCCCAGAGTGGGACTGATCGGGGCCGGAGCGATCGCCGGCGTACACATGCAGGGATGGCTGGCACTGGGTGCCGATGTCCTCGTGTTCTCCAACTCCGGTGCCGAGGAGCTGACGGCGCGGTACGGCGGCCGGGTCGCGGCCGACCTCGAGGACCTGTGGCCCCAGGTGGACCTGGTCGACGTCGTCACCCCCACCTACACCCATGCCGAGATCGCCCTGGCCGCGATCGCCGCCGGTAAGCACGTGGTGTGTGAGAAGCCGCTCGCCCTGGACTCCCGCACCGCCGCGGAGATCGTGCGCGCCGCCGACGACGCCGGGGTGCACCTGTTCCCGGCACATGTGGTGCGCTACTTCCCGCAGTACGCCACCGCGTATGCGGCGGTGTCCGCCGGTGCGGTCGGTGAGGTGGCGGTGAGCCGGTTCCGCCGGATGAGCGCCGCTCCGCTCGCCCCGTGGTTCTTCGACGAGGCGGCCTCGGGCGGGCTCGTGCTGGACCAGATGATCCATGACCTGGACCAGGCCAGGCTGATCGGCGGCCCGGTAGCCTCGGTGTTCGCCCGGTCCGCCAGTCGCGCCGGCGAGCAGGGCACCACCGCCAGCGCGACCGTGACCCTGACCCACACCAGCGGGGCGATCAGTTACTGCTTCGGCGTCTGGGGACATCCCGGCCTACCGTTCACCTACTCCTTCGACATCGCCGGCGACGCGGGCAACCTCAGTTACGACTACGCCCGTGACGACACCACCCGGGTCAGCATCTCCGGTCCCGCCGGACCCGGCGGGTACGTCCCGGCGGCCGACCCGGCCGAGAGCCCCTACACCACCCAGCTGGCCGACTTCCTCGCCGCGATCCGGGGCGATGGCACCCCCACGGTGACCGGCGCCGACGGAGTGGAGGCAGTCGCGCTGGCCGAAGCGGCGATCGCCTCCATCGCCAGTGGACAACCCGAACCGATCGCCGAACGGAGCCATTCATGAGCGCCGCCCCGAACGACGCCTCCGCGAACCCTGCGCCGACCGCTACGACGCCGGCCCCGGCCCCGCTGCGGATCGGGCTGCTGTCCTTCGCCCATACTCATGCACTGGCCTATGTCCGGGCGTTGCGCGATGACACCAGTGTGGACCTGGTGACCACCGACACCGGTACCTACGATGAGGGCACGCGCCGCGGCGCGGACTTCGCCCGCGATCAGGGCGTGCGGTACCTGGACAGCGTCGCCGAGGTGCTGGACTGGGGCCCCGACGCTGTGGTGATCGCTTCGGAGAATGCCGAGCACCACGAACTCACCCTGGCCGCGATCCAGGCCGGGGCGCACGTGCTCTGCGAGAAGCCGCTGGCCCTCAACGACGCGCAAGCCCGTGAGATGGTGCAGGCCGCCCGGGATGCCGGCGTGTGGCTGATGACGGCCTACCCGGTGCGCTTCCACAGCGCCTTCGCCGCCCTGTTGGCCCGGGTCCGCGCCGGTGAACTCGGGCAGATCATCTCCATCCACGGCACCAACAACGGCAAGATGCCACTGGCCCAGCGCTCCTGGTTCACCGATCCGGAACGCTCCGGTGGTGGCGCGCTGATGGACCACGTGGTGCACGTGTCGGACCTGATCGACGAACTGCTCGGGGAAGCCGCCGAGGAGGTCTACGCGGTCACCAACCGGATACTGCGCAGTGAGGCCGGCCGCGATGTGGAGACCGGGGGAGTGGTCTCGGTGCGATACCCCTCCGGGGCGATCGCCACCATCGACTGCTCCTGGTCGGTGCCCGACCACGCTCCCAACTGGGGCGGGCTGACCCTGGAGGTACACGGCACCGCCGGGTCGATGCGGATCGACCCCTTCGCCGGCCACCTCACTGGCTACACCGAGCACGGTCCGGCGCACGTCGCCTTCGGTGCGGACCTGGACGCCCGGATGATCGCCGAGTTCCTCGACGCGGTGCGCTCGAGCAGGCGGCCCCGCCCCGACGGTGACGTGGGTCTGCGCACCCTAGCGGTGGTCACCGCCGCACAGCGTTCGGCCGCATCCGGCCTGCCGCAGCCGGTACACACCGGGTAGGCCCCGCCGCCGTCGGTGCTCGTGCGGCACGTCCCTCGGCCCCCTGCCGCAGCACGACGGCCGCCTCCCTCAGAACAGCGGCAGCGCCTGCGTCAGGTCCGGGGTGCCATCGGCCAAGTACTCCGGGCGCAGCGCGCCGGCGTCGATCGCCTGCGCCCAGGTGATCCGGCCCGCAGCGGCGCGGATCCAGGCGGCCTCATCGGCCACGGCCAGGTCGTACCCGGTGCGGTGCTCCAGGATCTCCAGCAGCGCCTGCGCCACGATCCTCCGGGCAGCCCCGGTCACCGGCACCGGTGGCCCCAGGAACCGCGCCAGGTCATAGCCGTGCACCACCAGTTCCACCAGCCGGGTCAGCACCAGGTCACGCAGCCGCAGTGGCCCGCGCCGGCCCTGCACCACGGCGGCACCACCGCCGGCGCTAAGCCGCTCCAGGCCGGTGAAGGCCTCCTGCGCCGCCCGGTCCAGGCCACCCAAGGGGTCCTCGGCGTTCCGCTCGGCCAGTTCGATCGACCGGTCCCGGATGGTCGGGGCCGCGGGCGCGTAGCCCTGCACGTACTCACTCAACGACAACGGCTCGGCTTCGGGAACCGTCTCGGCTCCGGCCAGGGCGCCCATCGCCAGCCCCAGGTGGGCGATCAGGTCGGCGACGCTCCAGCCGGGTAGCCCGGAGGGATCGGCATAACGGTCCGGGGGTAACTCCTCCAGCCGGGTCCGCAACAGGTCCCACTGGTCGCGCAGTTCGGTGCTCAGGCGCTGCAGGGTCAGATCCATCGTGCTCCTCCGGCCGTGGTCCGCGGTGGTGGTAGTCAACCACGCACCCTCGCTGCGCACAGGCGCCGGACCGGGCGGGGACGTTCGGCTCAGTGCGCCAGGAACTCACCCACGACCGCGGCGAGCTGGTCGGTCTCCACCAGGAAACCGTCGTGGCCGTAGTCCGAGCGCAGCAATCGGAAGGTGCCATCGCGCACCCCGTCGGCGATCCGGAGCCCTTGCTCGGGCAGGAACAACCGGTCGGAGTCCACCGAGACCGACAGCGTCGGGGCGGTGATCTCCGCCAGCGCCGAGTCGACTCCGCCCCGGTCCCGACCCAGATCATGGGTGAGCATCGCGTCGGTCAGTACCACGTAGGAGTTGGCGTCGAAGCGTCGCGCAAGTTTGCCGGCGTGGTGGTCCAGGTAGGACTGCACGGCGAACCGTCCGCCCCCGCCCAGGGGCTCCTCGGCGCCCTGGGGGATCCGACCGAACCGCTGGTCCAGTTCCTTGGCGCTGCGATAGGTGGTGTGCGCGATCTGGCGGGCCACGCCCAGGCCATGGTGCGGCCCGTCGTCGTCGGCTGCCTGGTAGTAGTCCCCGCCGCGGTAGCGCGGGTCGGAGCGGATCGCACCCAACTGGGCGTGTGCCCAGGCGATCTGGTCCCCGGATGTCTGGGCGCAGGTGGCGATCGCCACCACCTTGCCGACCCGGCCCGGCGTGCTCACCGCCCACTCCAGGACGCGGTGACCGCCCATCGACCCGCCCACTACCGCGGCCCAGGTGCCGATCCCGAGCCGGTCGGCCAACTCGATCTCCGCCGCTACTTGGTCCCGGGCGGTCAGGTAGGGGAACCGGCTACCCCACGGGGTGCCATCCGGGGCGCTGCTGGAAGGTCCGGTGCTGCCCTGACACCCACCGAGCACGTTCGGGGCCACCACGAAGTAGCGAGTGGTGTCGATCGCCTTGCCCGGACCCACCAGCCCCGACCACCAGCCGGCTGTGGGGTGGCCGGGTTCGGCATCGCCGGTCACGTGGGAGTCCCCGGTCAGGGCGTGCAGGATCAGGATCGCGTTGTCCCCGCGCGCATTCAGCGTGCCCCAGGTCTGGTAGGCCAACGTCACCTGGGGTAGCCGGCCACCGGCCTCCAGGTGCAACGGCCCCAGGTCGGCGAAGTGCCGCCGGCCGACCGGGTCACCCTGGCGCCAGGCCGCCGACGCCGGCACCGGCCCGGTCAACGGCCGACGGCGGGGGCGGGCCACCGTGGGGGGCTCACCGCCGGCCGGGGCCGGCCGCCGGTAGGACCCGGGTGTGGTCTCATCCGGTGGTGTCGGCCTCATGTTGTCTCGGGGGTAGTGGACCGGGTCCCGGCGGTGCCGCTCACGGCCGCGGCGGCCGCGAACCCCTTGTCCAGGTCGGCCAGGATGTCATCGATGTGCTCCAGGCCCACCGCCAGACGCACCAGGCCCGGGCTGACCGCACTGGCGGCCTGCTCCTGCGGGGTGAGCTGGGAGTGGGTGGTGGAGGCCGGGTGAATCACCAGCGAGCGCACGTCGCCGATGTTGGCGACCAGGGAGTGCAACTCCAGCGCGTCCACGAACGCCTTGCCTGCCTCGAGCCCGCCGGCGATGTCGAAGGAGATCACCGCACCGGCACCCTGGGGGGTGTACTTGGTGGCGAGCTCGTAATAGGGGCTGTCCGGCAGCGAGGCCCAGTAGATCTTCTCGACCTGGTCCTGGCCCTGCAGGTACTTCGCGACCTTGTGCGTGTTGGCCACGTGCCGCTCCATCCGCAGCGACAGCGTCTCCACGCCCTGGGAGATCAGGAAGGCGTTGAACGGGGAGGCCGCCGGTCCCAGGTCGCGCAGCAACTGCACCCGGGCCTTGAGGATGAAGGACAGGTTCGCCCCGAACGGGGAGTCCACGCCGAGGTCACGGGCGTAGACCAGGCCGTGGTAACTGGGGTCGGGAGTGTTGAAGTTGGGGTACTTCTCCGGGTACTTGGCGTAGTCGAAGGTGCCGCCGTCCACGATCGCCCCGGCGATGGTGGTGCCGTGCCCGCCCAGATACTTGGTGGCCGAGTGCACCACCACGTCCGCACCCCACTCCAGCGGGCGCAGCAGGTACGGGGTCGCCACGGTGTTGTCCACTACCAGCGGCACGCCGAGGTCATGGGCGACGCCGGCGACCGCCTCGACATCCAGCACGTCGCCCTTGGGGTTGGGGATGGACTCGCCGAAGAACAGTTTGGTGTTCTCCTGTGCGGCCTCGCGCCAGGCCTGCGGGTCAGCCGGGTCCGCCACGAAGGTAACGGTGATGCCGAACTTGGGCAGGGTGTGGTGCAGCAGATTGTAGGTGCCCCCGTACAGGCTGGAACTGGCTACGAGGTGATCACCGGCCTCGGCGATGTTGAGGATCGCCAGCGTCTCGGCCGCCTGGCCGGATGCGACCAGCAACCCGCCCACGCCGCCTTCGAGGGAGGCGATCCGGTCTTCGACTGCGGCCTGGGTCGGGTTGGTGATCCGGGTGTAGATCGGGCCCAGATCGGACAGGGCGAACCGGTTGGCGGCCTCATCGGTGTCTTTGAAGACGAAAGACGTGGTCTGGTAGATCGGCAGTGCGCGGGCGCCCGTGGCGGAGTCCGCCGTCTGGCCGGCGTGAATCTGACGGGTCTCGAAGTTCCAGTTGTGGCTCATCGGGCTCTCTCTCGCTGAAGGTGGAGGGATGAGCGGCCCGGCGGCGGCGCTACCGAACCATTCATCCCTGGATCGGGGGCGCATCGGGCAGGCAGCGGGCGCGCAGGTCTGCGCGACTCCGCATCAGCCGATTTTCGGGCAGGCCGGATGCGCGAGTGGGCTGCACATTCGACCGAACATGATCCTCACCCTAAGCGTCACCTTCGCCCGCGGACACCCTGTCTCATATGACGGACAGTGGCGTCACGCCGGACCGGGCTCAGTGGCCGCGGTCGATCCACTCCTGGCGGTGGGGGGCCTCGGGCGCGATGGTGGTGGACGGCCCGTGCCCGGTGTGTACCGTCGTCTGCCAGGGCAGCGTGAGCAGTTTCTCGGTGACCGAGTCGATGATGGTATCGAAACTGCTGAAGGAGTGTCCGGTGGCGCCCGGCCCTCCGGCGAACATGGTGTCCCCGGTGAACACCACGTCCAACTCGTGCACAAGGAAGCAGCACGCGCCGGGGGAGTGGCCCGGGGTATGCAGTACGTGGATGTCGACCCCGGCCACCGTGATCAGCTGGCCATCGGCCAGTTCGAGGTCCGGGCCCACCTCGTACACGCGGTCCCACAGCATCCGGTCCCGGGGGTGCAGGTAGGTCGGCGCGCCGGTGGCGTCGTGGAGTGCCCCGACGGCGGTGATGTGGTCATCGTGAGCATGGGTGCACCGCACCGCCACCAGGCGGCGGGAGCCGATCAACTCCAGGATCGGTCCGGCCTCGTGCGGGGCGTCGATCACCACGCACTCGGCGTCGTCGCCGAGCACCCAGACGTTGTTGTCCACCTCCCAGGTGCCCCGTCCAGGGAGAAGGTGCCGGATGTGGTGGTGTGGGAGATCCGTGCACCACCACCAGCACGACGGTGCCGGCCAGGTCGCGGGCGTAGAAGGCCTGCTCGGCACCGAATCCGGCCATCACTCCGCAGCCGAGCAGCCCGGCCGCGGCGGCGGGGGCCCGGCGGTCCACCTTGGTGCACTGGCCGGCGGCGACCAGTGTCCTGGTGGCGAATGCGCCGATGCCGAGGGCCGGGCTCAGCGGCGTGCCATCGGTCAGGGTCATCGGCCGGCTGGCGTTGTGGGTGTCGAAGCAGTACCAGGCCGGCCCCGGGCACAGGCACGGCATTGCCCGCAGACCGCACGCCAGTTCAGGATCACGAAGTCGCCCGGCACCACGTCGGTGACGCCTTCGCCGACCGCTTCAACCGTTCCGGCGGCTTCGTGGCCGAGCAGGAAGGGGAAGTCGTCGTTGATGCCGCCCTCGCGGTAATGCAGGTCGCGCAATCACCTCCGGCGTCATGATCTTCATCACACCACCGGAGTAGGGGGCCGATCCCGCCCATGCGAACTGTGTTGATCGCGTTCAATGGGAACAGTGTGACAGTTGTGAATATCGATACTGGTGTTCACAAGTGGGCTCTTGTGCACTACGGTGTTGGAGGCGGCTGGTCAACGCGACACGCCGGTACAGCGAGCGAGTAAGCCGTCGGGGATGGAGTAGGTCATGGGTTCTGCACGACAATCACGTCGTGGTGTCGCTTTCCTCTCCGCTTTTCTCTTGGCCGGTTCGGCCGGGATCGCGGTGGCCTCAGCCTCACCGCAGATCCCCAGTCAGGACGACATCGAGGAGTCCTGGGCCCAGGTTGACGACACCGCCGGACAGGTCGCCCGGCTCGAGGTGCAACTGGTCACGAACGCGGCCAGCCTCGAGGTCGCCGAGCAGGAAGCCGCGATCGCCACCGACCTGTACAACCAGGCCGCGATCGATCTCGAGACGGCCGAGGCCGAGGAACGCTCGGCCGCCGATGACGCCGCCCGAGCCGACGCCGAACTGCTCGAGGCCAGCGAGGACGTCGCACGCCTGGCCACCGCCGCCTACCGCAACAACGGCGGGCTGGGGCACCTTGAGGTTTTCCTCAGCGCCAGCGGGGTCCAGGACGCGATGCACCGGGCCACCACGTTCGACCGGCTCGGGGGCGGTGCCGACGAGGCATTCCAGCGCCTGGATGCCGCCGAGATCGTGGCCGCCCTCATGCACGACCGCGCCGAGCGGGCGGTGGCGGAGAAGGCTGACGCCGCCGCTGAGTTGGAACTGCGCCATCAGGAGGCCGAGGCCGCCTACCAGGAGGCCTTGCAGATCCAGCAGAGCACCGCGGCCCAGCGCACCGACCTGATCGGCCAACTGGCCACGCTGCGTCAGACCAGTTACGAACTTGAGGAGCAGCGCCAGAACGGCCTGGAGGAGCAGCGCCGCGAGCGCGAGAACCGTGCAGCGGCGGCGGCGCTGAACGTGGAGCCGGCTCAGCCGGAGTCCAACACCGGCTCCGCGTCCCAGTCCGAGCCTGGCTCCGGCTCGGGATCCTCGGGGAACTCCTCGCCGGACCCGTCGAACCCGGCTCCCTCGCCGTCGCCGTCGAACCCGGCCCCGGCCCCGTCGCCGTCGAACCCGGCCCCGGCCCCGTCGCCGTCGAACCCGGCCCCGGCCCCGTCGCCGTCGAACCCGGCCCCGGCCCCGTCGCCGTCGAACCCGGCCCCCTCGCCGTCGCCGTCGAACCCGGCCCCCTCGCCGACGCCGTCGAACCCGACGCCGACGCCGACGCCGACGCCGACGCCGACGCCGACGCCGACGCCGACACCCACGCCGACGCCGACACCAACCCCGACGCCGACACCAACCCCGACGCCGACACCAACCCCGACGCCGACACCAACGCCGACCCCAACTCCCACCCCGACGCCGACGCCACCGCCCAGCAACGGTGGCGGCTCCTCAGCGTCGGTGGGCCAGGCCGCCCTGAACTGGGCGTCGACCCAGATCGGTAAGCCCTACGTCTTCGGCGCGGCCGGACCGAACTCCTATGACTGCTCCGGTCTGACGCAGCGGGCCTACCAGAACGCCGGCAGGTCCCTGCCCCGCACCACCAGGGACCAGTACGCCGCGGTGGCGAAGGTCTCGGTCAACAACATGCGCCCGGGCGACCTGATCTTCTACTCCAGCAATGGTCAGGCCTCCGGCATCTACCACGTGGCCATCTACGCCGGGAACGGCATGCGGGTACACGCCCCCGCGCCCGGCAAGACCGTGGAGCGAGTTCCGGTCTGGTGGACCAACGTGCTGCCGATGGCCGGGCGTCCCTGACCCTGCGCCAGCCCCGCACTGCTGGGGGAGGGTTCGGTGCCCTCACTGCACCGAACTCCTGGCGTGCCAACGCGTGGGCTCAGCCGCGGATGCACCAAACCCCGCGCGCCATCCCGGGCGCCCCGTCCACGATCAGTGCGCCGAGGTAGCGCCTGCTCAGGTCTGCCAGGGCGTGGGGTGGGTGTAGCCCTCGTCCTTGGCGCGCTGGAAGGAGCGGGTGATCTCGGCCTCGGCCTCCTCGCGGCCCACCCAGTGCGCGCCCTCGACCGACTTGCCCGGCTCGAGGTCCTTGTACACCTCGAAGAAGTGCTGGATCTCCAGGCGGTGGAACTCCGAGACGTCGTCGATGTCGCTGCGCCAACTGGCCCGTTGGTCCGCCTTGGGCACGCACAGCACCTTGTCGTCCCCACCGGCCTCATCGCGCATCCGGAACATCCCCAGCGCCCGGCAGCGGATCAGGCAGCCCGGGAACGTCGGCTCCTCCAGCAGCACCAGGGCGTCCAGCGGGTCGCCGTCCTCCCCGAGCGTGCCGTCGATGTAGCCGTAGTCGTCGGGGTACCGGGTGGAGGTGAACAGCATCCGGTCCAAGCGGATGCGGCCGGTCTCGTGGTCCACCTCGTACTTGTTGCGGTGCCCCTTGGGGATCTCAATCGTGACGTCGAATTCCACTGCCGGCTCTCCTGAATCGTTGACGTGATCTGAGCCTAGTGTGGCCTAGCCTTCTGGTGGGTGCCTAACGCCGGCACCGCCGAGCACGGTCAGGAGCGGAGAAGCGGGTGGCAGATCGCCAGTCTGGGGCCAACCGGTCCGCGCGCACCCGCCGTAGTGGCGAACCGGCCCGCAAACGCCCCGGCACAGCCACGGGCCGGTCGACGGCGCAGCCCGGGCGCCGTAGCCCGGCTGCTGCAGGCGCGCGGGGACGCAAGCCCTCCCCGGCCGCACGTGCCCGCGCGCGCCAACGCCGCCGCCGTCGGCTCTTCCCGCTGCTGCTGGTGCTGGTGCTGGTGGGCGGCTACACCTACCTGGACATCCGCGACATCGTCCCTGGACTGCTCACCACCGAGCAACCCTGGCCGGATGCCGAACCCTTCCCGACCGCCCAGGTGCCGGCCGCGGCGGACCTGGGCGCGGTGGCTCCCGGCCCGGACGATGCCGCTCCTGTTCCGAGCACGGAGTCGTTGGCGTCGCTGACTGCGGCCCTGCTCGATGACGAGCGCGCCGGCCCCGATCCCTCGGTGATGGTGACCGACCTTCTCACCGGGGAGGTGCTGCTCGATGAGAACGCCGGGCAACTGCGCGCGCCGGCCTCGGCGCTGAAGTTGCTCGCCGCCGTGGCGGCCCTGGAGACCATGGGCCCCGAGCACACCTTCCCCACCCGGGTGGTCGATGGCGGAGTGGGCCAGATCGTGCTGGTGGGCGGTGGGGACATCACGTTGGCCGCCGATGAGGGTGCGGCGAGCGGGCCGCTGCGCCGCGGCGGGCTGGGTGACCTGGCCGAACAGGTGGCCGAGAGCTTGCTGGCCGACGGCACCACGCAGGTGACCCTGAGCCTGGACGACACCCTGTTCACCGGACCGCTGATGGGGCCGAACTGGACCGACGGGGACCGCACCGGCGGCTGGGCGATGCCGATCCAACCGCTCGCGGTGGACCTGGGCCGACAGCAGGGCACCAACGCCCGCCAGCAGGACCCGGCGATGGCCGCTGCGGAGATGTTCGCCGAGCGGCTGGACGAGCGCGGGGTGGAGGTCACCGAGATCGAACGCGGCGCCTCCCTGGGTGAGACGGTGCTGGGGGAGGTCACCTCGGCGCCCCTGGCGGATCTGGTGGCCTACACCCTGCAGTTCTCGGACAACCCGCTCGCCGAGGTGCTCGGGCGGATGACGGCGCACGCGATCGAGGGTGAGACCAGTTTCAGCGGCTCCGGGGTGGCGGTGCTGGAGGTCCTGGACGGGCTGGGTGTGGACGTCGAGGGCGTCAGCCTGGCGGACACCTCGGGCCTGAGTTCCCACAGCCGGGTGAACGCCCGGGTCCTCACCGAGGCGGTGCAACTGGCCGCGTCCCCGGAACACCCGCACCTGGCGGACGCGATCCGCGGGATGCCGGTGGGGGCGCTGGAGGGCACGCTACGGGACCGCCTGGGTGGAACGGCTGCGGCCGGGGCGCTCGCGGCCAAGACCGGCACGCTGCCGCAGGTGGTGTCCCTGACCGGGATGGTGCACACCGCCGACGGGCGGGTGCTCGCCTTCACCGTGCTGACCGGTGACTTCGAACGCGGCGCGGCCTACCTGGCGCGCCTGACCGTGGATGACTGGGCCTCCCGCATCGCCGACTGCGGGTGTTGAGTGCGCGTTCGTCCCGTCGCCCACCGGGCGGGGCATAGTTCTCGTTGCCGGTGCTGCCGGGCGTACCGGGGCATCCGGCGAGCGTAGGCTGGGGTTATGACCGCGCCTGCATCGACCGCCCAGCCCGAGACTGTCTCGTCCGTGGACTGGTCGGCCGCCACCCGCCGGGCCCGGGCCCTGGTGCGCCCCGGCCCCCGCATCGAGCGCGGCGAGGCCTCACTGCTGGTGGAGTCGCTCCGCTCGGCCGGCGCGCGCGCACCCGAACTCGTCGGTGAGGTCACCGGCCTGACCGAGCCGGCGTCCCGGATCGCCGCGGAACCGGTGTATGTGGTGGACCGGGGGCGTTGGATCGGGGCGAATATCGCCACGTTCGCCCACCTCACCGACGGGCTGTTGCCTGAGGCGCCCAACCGTGCCTCGGCGCGCCTGGCCGGAGAGGAACTGGGTGTGGTGCTCCCGCTGCTGGCGAGCCGGGTGCTGGGCCAGTACGACCCGTTCGCCGGCGCCGCCGGTGGCGCTCATGGCGGACGCGGATCGGGGTCCGGCGGGCGGCTGATGCTGGTGGCTCCGAACGTGCTGCACGTGCAGCGGGAACTGCGCCTGGATCCGGGCGACTTCCACCTGTGGGTGGCCCTGCACGAGCAGACCCACGCCCTGCAGTTCGCCGCCGCCCCCTGGCTGCCCGAGCACCTGACCGGCCTGATGCGTGAGTTGATGGGCTCGATGCTGGCTCAGGAGAGTGCCGCCGATCGGCTGCGCGACTTCATCTCGGCATTGCCGCGGGCGATCGGTTCCGACAGTACCGAACCGGCCGGGGCGCTGCTCGGTTCGGTGATGACCGAGTCCGAGCACGAGATGATGGGCCGCACGGTGGCGGTGATGTCGCTGCTGGAGGGCCATGCCGACGTGGTGATGGACGCCGTGGGCCCCCAGGTGGTGCCCACGGTCAGCCGGATCCGGGCCGCCTTCGACAAGCGCCGCAACTCCCCGCGGTGGGCCGAGGCGATCCTGCGCCGGTTGATGGGAATGGACGCCAAACTCGCCCAGTACCGCAACGGGGCCGCGTTCGTGCGGGCCGTGGTGGACAAGGTGGGCCACGAGGGGTTGAACGCGGTGTGGACCGACGCGGCGAACCTGCCGGCCTCCGATGAGATCTCCGACCCGGACGCCTGGCTGGCCCGGGTGCACGGCTGAGACCATCGGCGATGCCCACCATGCCGCCGGGCACCGCCGCAGTCCGCGGTGCGGTGCGCACCTTGCTGCGCCGGCGGCTGGAGGAATCGGCGCTGGTGCCCGGGGACCTGGTGCTGGTGGCCTGCTCCGGCGGCGCGGACTCCCTTGCGCTGGCCGCAGCGACCGCCTTCGTGGCCCCGCGTCTTGATCTGCGCGCAGGGGCGGTGAGCGTGGACCACGGCATGCAGCCCGGTTCGGCACAGGTCAGTGCCACCGCGATCGAGGCGTGTGCCGGCCTGGGCCTGGAACCGGCGCTGGTCTACCGCGCCCGGCCCGAGGTGCCGGGCGGGCTGGGTCCGGAGGCCACCGCCCGCGCGCTGCGGTATGAGGCACTGGAACGCGCCGCCCGGGACACCGGCGCCGCGGCGATCTTGCTGGGCCACACCCTGGATGACCAGGCCGAGACCGTGCTGCTGGCCCTGGCCCGCGGCTCGGGCACCCGCTCCCTGGCCGGGATGGACCCGGTGCGCGGGCCGTACCTGCGAGCCCTGCTCGGGGTGCGCCGGGCCCAGACCGAGGCCGCCTGCGCCGAGGCCGGCCTGACGCCGTGGCACGATCCGGCCAACATCGCCGAGGGGCCCTGGCGCACCGCCGATGACGCGCCGCTGCCACGCGCGGCGCTACGGGAGCAGGTGCTGCCGGCCCTGAGCCGGGTGCTCGGGCCGGAGGTGATCGGCGCCCTGGGCCGCACCGCCGACCTGGCCCGGGCCGATGCCGACCTGCTCGATGAACTCGCGCGCAAACTCTATGCCCGGGCCGAGCAGGCACCGGGCGGGGCGAGCACGACGTCCGCGCCGCGCCCTGCGGCCCGGTCGGGCGGGGTGAGTCCCTCCCAGGCCGGTGCCTGCGCGGACCGGGCGGGCGCCGTCGTCGTCCTCGCCGTCGCCGTGCTGGCGCAGGGCCCGACGGCGTTGCGCACCCGGGTGCTGCGCGCGGCCGCGGTGCGAGCCGGCAGCCCTGCCGGATCGCTGAACGCCGCGCACGTGCAGACCGTGGATGCGTTGCTGACGCACTGGCGCGGCCAGGGCCCGATCCACCTGCCCGGTGGCGTCCGTGCGGTGCGCCGGTGTGGGAACCTAGAGTTGGGCCCAGCAGGACCGCTGCGGGCCGATGGGCACCAGCGCGCCCGGCCGGACCGAGCCGACGAATCAGGAGGACCGCGTGGACGCCAGCACGATGGGTGAGGATCTGCAGAAGATCCTGCTCACCGAGGAGCAGTTGCACACCCGTCTGGATGAGATGGCGGCCGAGATCGATCGCGACTACGCCGGCCGCGAGGTGTTGCTGGTCGGGGTGCTCAAGGGCGCCGTGATGGTGATGGCTGACCTGTCCCGGCGCCTGAACGCCGACGCCCGGATGGACTGGATGGCCATCTCCTCCTACGGCTCGGGCACCAAGTCCTCCGGGGTGGTGCGGATCCTGAAGGACCTGGACACCGATCTGCACGGAAAGCACGTGCTGGTGGTCGAGGACATCGTCGACTCCGGGCTCACGCTGTCCTGGATGCTGGCGAACCTGCGCTCGCGCGGGCCGGCCTCGGTGGAGGTGGCGGCGATGCTGCGCAAGCCGGCCGCGTCCAAGGTCGATGTGGACGTGCGGTACGTCGGCTTCGACGTGCCCGATGAGTTCGTGGTCGGGTACGGACTGGATTACGCCGAGAGGTACCGCCACCTGCCCTTCGTGGGAACCCTGGCCCCGCACGTCTACGACACGTGAGCCGCGCCACCGGTCGCTTCCGTCCGGACCACCGAGCGGAGCACCCGGTTCCGGCCGTGGTGTGGTCTCGGACACAATCGGGGCCCCCGTGCGACGCCATGGGCGAACACGCGCCGCTTCGCCCCGGTGCGTCGGATAGCGTCATGCTGCGAACACTGCGAGCAGGAGGGACGGGGCGCACCCCCCGGAGATGAACGTCAAGAAACTCTTCCGAGGTCCATTCATCTGGATCCTCATCGCCCTGTCCATGCTCTGGCTCAGTATCCGCATCTTCTCCGCTCCGGGCGTGGAGGAGATCGACACCTCCACCGGCCTGGACCTGCTCGCCGGCGACACCGTGGAACAGGTGCAGATCACCGACGGGCAACAGCGGGTGAACCTGATCCTGTCCGAGGACTACGAGGTGGACGGGGAGAGCAAGGGCACCGACCTGGAGTTCTACTACACCGAGCCCCAGGGCGAGGCCGTGATCGAGGCGATCGTGGCCGCCGAGCCCGAGGGCGGGTACAACTCGGTGGTGCCGCAGACCCCGTGGTGGACCACGTTCCTCATGACGTTCCTGACCATCGCGCTGCTGATCGGGGTGTTCTGGTTCATCCTCTCCCGCATGCAGGGCGGCGGGTCGCGGATGATGAACTTCGGCAAGTCCAAGGCCAAGCAGGTTACCAAGGAGACCCCGAAGGTGCGGTTCTCCGACGTGGCCGGAGCCGATGAGGCCGTGGAGGAGATGGAGGAGATCAAGGACTTCCTCGCCGACCCGGCCAAGTTCCAGGCGGTGGGCGCCAAGATCCCCAAGGGCGTGCTGCTGTACGGGCCGCCCGGAACCGGTAAGACACTGCTGGCCCGGGCGGTGGCCGGTGAGGCCGAAGTGCCCTTCTACACCATCTCCGGCTCGGACTTCGTGGAGATGTTCGTGGGCGTGGGAGCCTCGCGGGTGCGGGACCTGTTCGAGCAGGCCAAGGCGAACGCGCCGGCGATCATCTTCGTGGACGAGATCGACGCCGTGGGTCGCCAGCGCGGCGCCGGCCTTGGCGGCGGCCACGACGAGCGCGAGCAGACCCTGAACCAGATGCTGGTGGAGATGGACGGCTTCGACGCCAACGCCAACGTCATCATGATCGCCGCGACCAACCGGCCCGACATCCTGGACCCGGCCCTACTGCGCCCGGGCCGGTTCGACCGGCAGATCACCGTGGAAGCACCGGACCTCAAGGGTCGCGAGGCGATCCTGGCGGTGCATTCCCAGGGCAAGCCGATGGCACCGGATGTGGACCTGCACATGGTGGCCAAGCGCACCCCCGGATTCACCGGCGCCGACCTGGCGAACGTGTTGAACGAGGCCGCGTTGCTGACCGCCCGCACCCACGGCACCACGATCACCAACAAGGCCCTGGACGAGGCCATCGACCGGGTGATCGCCGGCCCGCAGAAGCACAGCAGGGTGATGAACGAGCAGGAGCGCAAACTCACCGCCTACCACGAGGGCGGCCACGCGCTGGTGGCCGCGGCCCTGCGTTACACCGACCCGGTCACCAAGGTCACCATCCTGCCGCGCGGGCGCGCGCTGGGGTACACGATGGTGATGCCCGCCGAGGACAAGTACTCCACCACCCGCAACGAACTGCTCGACCAACTCGCCTACGCCATGGGTGGGAGAGTGGCCGAGGAGATCGTCTTCCACGACCCCACCACCGGCGCATCCAACGACATCGAGAAGGCCACCGCCATCGCACGCCGAATGGTCAAGGAGTTCGGGATGAGCGAACGGGTCGGGGCGATCAAACTGGGCTCGGCCTCCGGCGAGGTGTTCCTCGGCCGGGACATGGGACACGAGCGGGAGTACTCCGAGGACGTGGCCGGCCGGGTCGACGCCGAGGTGCGCCGGCTGATCGAGTCCGCCCATGACGAGGCCTGGGAGATCCTGACCGCGTACCGCCACGTGCTCGACGAACTGGCGCTGGAACTGCTGGAGCGGGAGACCCTGAACCAGCAGGAACTTGCGGAGATCTTCGCCGCCGTGACCAAGCGCGACCCGCGCCCGGTGTGGCTGTCCAGTCAGCAGCGCACCATCAGCGACAAACCGCCGGTGCGCTCCTCCCGGGAGATCGCCGGAGGCGAGGGCCAGGAACTGCCCCAGGACCAGGCCGCCGCCGCCGGGGGCGAGGGTGCGAGCCCGCCCACCGGCACCGCGCCCGCACCGGACCCGGAGCCACCGACCCCCGGGCAGTAGCCCCACTGTCGGGGTGGCGCGTGGCGGGGTGGCGCGGCCCGGTCAGTCCTGGCTGAATGCGGCGTCGAAGGACTGGGTGGACGGCTCGAAGTCGAACTTCTTCAGCGCCGCCAGTGACTCCGGGGCACCCACCAGCCGGTCCATACCCGCGTCCTCCCACTCCATCGAGATCGGCCCCTCGTAACCGATCGCGGTCAGCGCCCGGAACGCCTGCTCCCACGGCACATCTCCCCGCCCGGCGGAGACGAAGTCCCAGCCGCGCCGCCCATCGCCCCAGGGCAGGTGCGAGGACAGGATCCCGGCCCGCCCGTTGCCCATCCGCATCTTGGTGTCCTTGCAGTCCACGTGATAGATGCGATCGGCGAAGTCGTAGATGAAGTCGACGACGTCGATGCCCTGCCACATCATGTGCGAGGGGTCCCAGTTCAGGCCGAACGCCTCCCGGTGCCCGATCGCCTCCAGGGTCTTCACCGTGGAGTAGTAGTCATAGGCGATCTCGCTGGGGTGCACCTCGTGAGCGAACCGCACGCCCTCGGAGTCGAAGACGTCCAGGATCGGGTTCCATCGCTCGGCGAAGTCGGCGTAGCCCGCCTCGATCTTCTCGGCCGGTACCGGGGGGAACATCGCCACGTACTGCCAGATCGAGGATCCGGTGAAGCCCACCACGGTGTCCACTCCCAGCCGTCGAGCCAGGCGGGCGGTGTGCTTCATCTCCTCGGCTGCGCGCCGGCGCACACCCTCGGGTTCGCCATCGCCCCACACCCTGGCACCCACGATGGCCTGGTGCCGGAAGTCGATCGGGTCATCGCACACTGCCTGACCCTTGAGGTGGTTCGAGATCGCCCACAGTTTCAGCCCGTGCCGCTCCAGGATGCCCAACCGATCGGCGATGTAGTCCTCGTCGTCCCAGCGCCAGGCATCCAGGTGTTCCCCGGACACCGCGATCTCCAGGCCGTCATAGCCCCACCCGGCGGCGAGTTCGGCCACCTCCTCCAGGGTCAGGTCGGCCCACTGGCCGGTGAACAGGGTGAACGGGCGTGCCATGGTGACTCCTTCGTGGGTGGTGGGACAGGTCAGGATCGACGGGTCAGGTCGGCCCCAGTGTGATGGCGGCCGAGGCGTTGCGGGCGGACTCCTGGGCGGCGGCCAGCACCCGTTGGGTGGCCAGGCCATCGGCGAACGACGGCGTGGGCGGGGTCCCCGAGTCCAGTGCGGTGAGGAAGTCGCGCACCTGGTGCACGAAGGTGTGCTGCCAACCGATCACGTGCCCCGGTGGCCACCACGCGGACAGGTAGGGGTGGTCCTCCTCGGTGATCAGGACGCGGGCGAACCCGTGCGAGGAGGCGTCGGTGCCGCGCAGCACCTGCAACTCGTTCAACCGCTCCAGGTCGAAACAGATCGCACCCTCGGTGCCGTAAATCTCCAGGGTGAGGCCGTTCTTGCGGCCCAGCGCCACCCGCGAGACCTCCACGCTGGCTACCGCCCGCTCGGCCACGGCCCCACCGGACAGGCCCAGGGTCAGCCAGGCGCCGTCGTCGAC
Source organism: Pseudactinotalea sp. Z1748 (assembly GCF_049725185.1). Taxonomy (NCBI): domain Bacteria; kingdom Bacillati; phylum Actinomycetota; class Actinomycetes; order Micrococcales; family Cellulomonadaceae; genus Pseudactinotalea; species Pseudactinotalea sp. Z1748. The sequence goes on from NZ_JBMPQB010000001.1 coordinate 293,222, forward strand.
CGTCACGTCCTCGGGCCCGCCGGGCCCCGGGCGCTGCGGTACGAAGGTTTGCAGCCGGGCCGATACGTCGGTGGCGGTGGAACCGGTCAGGAAGCCGACCAGGTCCACGGTGTGGCTGGCAATGTCACCGAGGGCACCCGACCCGGCGGACTCGGCCCGCAGCCGCCAGGTCATCGGTGCCTGAGCGTCGACCAGCCAGTCCTGCAGGTAGGCCCCGCGGATCTGGCGGACCTGGCCGATGATGCCTTGCGCGATCAGGTTCCGCGCATGCGCCAGCGCCGGCACCCGGCGGTAGTTGAACCCGACCATGGAGAACACCCCGCGCCCGGTGGCCTCGGTTGCGGCCGCGGCCATCTCCACGGCCTCGGTGAGGGTGTTGGCCAGGGGCTTTTCCACCATGACGTGTTTGCCCGCGGCCAGGGCGGCCAGGGCGATCTCGGCGTGCGTTTGCCCGGGTGTGCAGATGTCGACGATGTCGATGTCATCCCGGGCGATCACGTCGCGCCAGTCGGTGGCGGACTCGGCCCACCCGTAGGTGGCGGCGGCCTCGGCCACCTGGCCGGCATCGCGTCCCACCAGCACCTGGCGCGAGGTCGCCGGGACGTCGAAGTGGGCGCTCACCTCTCGCCAGGCGGCCGAGTGGGCCTTGCCCATGAACGCGTAGCCGATGCAGGCCACGCCCAGGGGCCCGGTGCCTGGGCTGCCGGTGCCCGAGGCTGCGTCGCTCATGCTGCCCCCAAGGTAGGTCGGGCCGGATCGAAGCCGTCGTCCAGGACCGGCACCTCCGGTGCCCGGGAGCCTATCGAGACGAACGAGGTCGTGCGGGCCGAGGAGGTGATCGAAGCCATCACCTCCAGCACGTGCAGGGCCAGATCGCCGCTGGCCCGATGGCCGGTGCCGCTGCGGATCGCCCGGGCCATCTCCAACACACCCAGGCCCCTTCCGTACGCGGGGCCGGTGGAGTCGATGGCCTCCCACTCATCGGAGCCGGTGCGCCACAGCCGGATCTGCCCGTCGAACTGGTTCGGGTCCGGCAGCGCGATGGTGGCCTCGCTGCCGGCGATCTCGACGAACCCGGTGCGCGGGGCGGGGGAGTCGAAACTGAACACCGCCTGGGCGCTGGCGCCGGAGGCGAATCCGATGAGCGCGCCGGTATGGGTGTCGGCGGTGACCTCGAAGGTCTGCCCGGCATTGGGGCCGGACCCGATGACGCGCTCGGTGCGCGCGGTGGAGGCCAGTGCCGCCACGGTGGCCACCGAGCCGAAGATCTGGATCAGGGTGGTCAGGTAGTAGGGCCCGATGTCGAACAAGGGGCCGGCGCCCTCCCCGAACAGGAACGCCGGGTTGGGGTGCCACAGGTCCGGGCCGGGGTTCTGCATCAACGCCAGCGCCGTGAGCGGGGTGCCGATGTCGCCACGCTCGATGATCCGCCGCGCGGTCTGCAGACCGGTGCCCAGGACGGTGTCGGGTGCGCAGCCCACCCGGAGTCCGGCCGCGGCGGCCTGGTCCAGCAGTGACTTCCCGGCGTTCACGTCCAGGGCGAGCGGCTTCTCGTTCCACACGTGCTTGCCGGCGGCGATTGCGGCCTGGCCCACCGCCACGTGCGCAGCCGGGGTGGTCAGGTTCACCACGATCTCCACCTCGGGGTGGTTCAGGACCGCCTCGACGTCGCCGTGGGTGGGGATCGCGTACTCCTCGGCCCGCTCCGCAGCGGCTCGGGCGTTCTGGTCGGCGATCGCGTGCACCTGCAGGTCGGAGAAGGAGGTCATGGTCTGCAGGTAGGCGCCGGAGATCACCCCGGCCCCGATCACCCCGACCCCCACCGGTCCCGAACCCTGCGCGGGCAGTGCCGCCCCGGCTGCTCCGGCTGTCGCAGCGCTCACTTGGCGATCCCTTCCAGGTAGCGCAGGGACTGCTCCACGGCGGTGAGCATGTCGCCGCGGTGGTCATCGAGTTCCACCACGCCCAGTTTCAGGTGCTCGGCCGCCGCCAGGATGTCCGGTACCGGCATCGAGCCCTGGCCCAGCGCCACCTGGTCGGCGGCGTCACTGGTGATCGGGCCGTCCTTCAGGTGCAGGTACTGCACCCGCGGTCCCAGGGCGCCGATGAGGGCTACCGGGTCCACCCCGGCAACTGCGGCCCAGTAGGTGTCGATCTCCAGGACCACCTCCGGGTCGAGCCGGTCGGCGAAGTACTCGATCGCGGCGCGGCCATCGATCTGCGCGAACTCCCACCAGTGGTTGTGGTAGCCGACCTTCAGACCGTGCTCGGCAGCAGCACTCGCGGCCTGGTTCAGGGCGGCGGCGATCGCCTCCACACCTGCGGCGCTGGTCCACTCCGACTCCGGAGTGGCCGGCAGAATCACGGTGCCGATGCCCAGTTGTGTGGCAGCGGCGAAGATCCCGGCCTGGTTCTCCCCGAGCAGCGGCGCGTGCGTGGTGGGGGCGCTGAGCCCGTGCGCACGCAGCGCTGCTCCCAGGGCCTCGGTCTCGGGCACGATCCGGTACGGCTCCACCTGGGTGTACCCGAACTCGGCCACCCGCTTCAGGGTGCCGTCCAGGTCTTCGTCGGGGTGGTTGCGCAGGGTGTAGAGCTGGAGGGAGTGGGACACGAGGAGTGCTCCTAGGTCGATGCGGAGGGTCGGAACCACCCTATGGGCACTTATGCCTACCAACAAGCAAAAGTAGGCACGTGATGGTGCATCCGGCCGGTTCGGATCGCGCACTGCGCGGGGTGGCGGCAAGCGCGCCGTAAGGTGGCGGCCGGCGCGCACTAAGGTGGCGGTGCCGCCGCAATAGGCTGGCGCGAGGACTCCCTCACCGCCGGTTCCCGCACAGGAGGTGCCTGCCATGGCAGACGACGATGCCGCGCCCGCGCAGGACCCTGCGCCCGGGCGGAGCCCCCACCGGGGCAGGGCCGACGGCGACGGCGACAGCCCGCGGGGCGCGGAAGTCGGGCCGGCGGTCGGGGACCGCCGGAGAGCGCGGCCCTACGACGCCGCCGGGGTGGCGCGGGCCGTGCGGGACCTGCTCACCGCCGTCGGGGAGGACCCCGACCGCGAGGGCCTGCGGGAGACGCCCGAGCGGGTGGCCCGTTCCCTGGCCGAGTCCTTCTCCGGTCTGCACCAGGACCCTGCCGAGGTGGTGCAGACCTTCTTCGACATTGAGCACCAGGAGATGGTGCTGGTGCGCGACATCGAGGTGTACTCCATGTGCGAGCACCACCTGCTGCCCTTCCACGGGGTGGCGCACGTGGGCTACATCCCGGACGCCCACGGCCGGGTCACGGGGTTGAGCAAACTGGCCCGTCTGGTCGATGTCTATGCCAAACGCCCCCAGGTGCAGGAGCGACTGACCACCGAGGTCGCCGACGCGTTGGTGCACCTGCTGGGTGCCCGCGGGGTGATCGTGGTGGTCGAGGCCGAACACCTGTGCATGTCGATGCGTGGAGTGCGCAAGCCCGGTTCGCGGACCGTCACCTCCGCGGTACGAGGCATGATGCGCCAGGGCCCCACCCGGGTCGAGGCGATGAGCCTGATCAACCGGCACTGAGCCTGACCAACCGGGACCGAGTCCGATCCACAGTCCGAGCCGGCGACGGTTCCCGTCGACGATCCCGCCGCCCCGTCCTGCGCCGACAGTGCTCCCGGCGTCATACCCTGGAGTCGTGAGCACACGCACGCAGGTGATGGGCATCGTCAACGTCACCCCTGACTCCTTCAGTGACGGAGGCCAGTGGTTCGAACGTGACGTGGCGATCGCCCATGGGCGCCACCTGCTGGCCCAGGGCGCCGACATCCTGGACATTGGTGGGGAGTCCACCCGTCCGGGAGCCTCCCGGGTGGGTGTGCAGGAGGAGATGGACCGGGTGCTCCCCGTGATCGAGGGACTGCTCGGGCACGCCCCGGTGCTCAGTGTGGACACGATGCGCGCACAGGTTGCCAGCGCCGCCGTGCAGGCGGGGGCCGGCATCATCAATGACGTCTCCGGGGGCCGCGCCGATCCGGACATGGCCGCGGTTGCCGCTGAGAGCGACGCCCGGTTCATCCTGTCCCATTGGCGTGGACACTCCGACGTGATGGCCTCATTGACGAAGTACGACGACGTGGTCGAGGACGTGCGGGCGGAACTGTCCGCCCAGGTCCAGGCGGTGGTCGATGCCGGGGTGTCCGAGGAGCGGATCATCATCGACCCCGGCTTGGGTTTCGCCAAGGACGCCGAGGCGAACTGGATCCTGCTGGCGAACCTGCATCGCTTGCAGGACCTCGGATTCCCGGTGCTGGTGGGGGCTTCGCGCAAACGCTTCATCGGGGAGTTGCTGGCCAGGCACGGCGCCGAGTCCCTGCCGACCTTCCGGGACCGTGCCAGCGCGGCGATATCTGCCCTGGTGGCCCGGTCCGGCGCCTGGGCGGTCCGGGTGCACGACGTGCCGATCTCGGTCGATGCGGTCCGCGTGGCACAGGAGTTCCGGGCCGCGACCCAGGGTCCGGACCAGCAGGCCCTGGCGCTGACACCGGATGTCGCGCAGGGATAATAGGAACAGGACGGGCCACAATGGCGGCTATGACAGCGAACGCGCACCGACCCGAGGCGGATGTGATCCGGCTGGTCGGACTAGGTGGAGTGGGCCGGCACGGGGTGCTGCCGGAGGAACGCCGGGACGGCCAGACCTTCCTGGTGGACCTGGACATCCACCTTGATACCTCCGCCGCTGCGGCCGGTGACGATCTCGGTGCGACTGTGGACTACGCCGCGGTGGCAACCGAGGTGATCGCTCTCATCGAGGGTGAGCCGGTGAACCTGCTCGAGACCCTGGCCGCCCGGATCGCCGATGCGGTGCTGGCGCACGAGCGGGTGCTGGCGGTGGACGTCACCGTGCACAAGCCCGAAGCGCCCCTGGGTCTGTTGTTCTCCGATGTGCAGGTGCGGATCAGCCGCGCGGCGGTGCGAGCCGGCGGTTCGGCACCGATCCCTGCCGAATCCGCGGCGGCGAGCGGGGCCGCGGCGGTGCCGGGTCCGGTGCTCGAGGCGTCTCCGTTCACGCCCAACGAGGGAGTGCCGGCTCCCTCCCCGGCCGAGGCGGAGGAGGACGGCAGCGACGCACTGGACCGCGAGCCCGACGATGAGGTCGCGGTGGTCCTGGGCCTGGGCGGCAACGTCGGCGATGTACGGTCGACGCTGCGGGCGGTGGTCGACGATCTGCGCGGCGCCCCCGGCCTGACCGTGCAGGTGGTCTCTCCACTGGCGCGCACTGCCGCGGTGACCGCCGCCGATGCGGTCGCCCAGCCGGACTACCTCAACGCCGTCGTGCTGGCCACGACCACCCTGTCACCGAACCGGCTGCTGGAGTTGGCTCAGTCGCTGGAGGACAGTTACGGGCGCGTGCGCACCCACCGCTGGGGTCAGCGCACCGTGGATATCGACATCATCGACTATCGGGGTGTCTCCTCCACCGCCGAGCACCTGCAGTTGCCGCACCCGCGTGCGAACGAGCGGGCTTTCGTGCTGGTGCCCTGGGCGCAGGCCGACGCCGATGCGTTCCTGCCCGGGCTCGGTGGCGGACCGGTGGCGATGCTGGCCGAAACCGCTCCGGACCGCGGTGGGGTGCGATGGCTCGCGCTGGACTGGCTCGAACGCACCGGGAGCGGCACCGATTCGGCCAGTTTCGTGATCTCGGAGAGTGCCGCCCCCGCACCGGTAGGCCGCGAGCTGGTTGGCTCGGAGCAGGGTGGCTCCGCGCAGGGCGGCCCCGCGCAGGGTGAGGAGGCACCGCCGAGTGTGCCTCCACAACAGGACGACGACGCGCCGGCGCCGCAGGAGTCCGAACCCGGGCAGCAGGCCGAGCAGGCAGCGCCCTCGGTGGTGCCCCCGGAGGCGCCCGGGGTGTGGCAGGCTCCCGCTGCCGCCGAGTCCGGTGCGATGCCAGTGGCTCCCGATGGCTCCGAGGTCTCCGTGGCCGGGCAAGCCGGCGTAGAGGCGCCCGACGATGCCCACGCCGGCGACCCGGTGCCGACGGCTGATCCGGCCTCGGCTGATCCCGCGCACCAGACCGATGCCGGCCAGCCAGTTGGTGCCGCGCTGGTCGCTGAGTCCGGCGGCGACCGGCCCGGGGGTGAAGCTCCGGCGGCACGTGAGTCCGGTACCGAGGGGGAGCCCGCAGGAGTTCCGGACCCCGAGCCCCAGGTGGGGGCACCGGCTCTGGGCGAGCAGTCGTCGTCGCCCAATGTCGGCCAGGAGGAGGTCGAGGCGGCTGGACCCGAGCCGGAGCCCGAGGCGGCTGGACCCGAGCCGGAGCCCGAGCCGGCTGAGCCCGAGCCCGAGCCGGCTGAGCCCGAGCCCGCGGAGGCCGAGACGCAGCCTGCTGAGCCAGATCCCGCCGAGCCCGCACCGGCGGCTTCGGACACACCTGCACCGTGGCCCCCGCGCGGCACCGAGACGCCCTCCCCCGAGCAGACCCCCAAGCCGTTCGCGCCGCGCTGGCAGCCCGTCCAGCGCCGTGACGAGGAGTCCTGACCACGTCGATGCAGCGCCTTCGATGGCAGACCCTGGTCACCGTCTTCGTGGTGGCGGCGGCCCTGAGCATGATGGTTCTGCGGTGGTGGACCTCGCGCGGGAACAATCCCGTCCCGGTCGTGCTGCTGCAGGTGCTCCTGGTGCTGGTGCTGGCGGCCGTGGTGCTCCTGCTCGGCCTGCGGATCCGCCGGCACGTCCGTGCGGGCGAGCCGCTGGACCCGACCGACGCGGTCCGTACATTGGTGCTGGGCCAGGCCGCGGCGATCACCGGAGCCGCCCACCTGGGCTACTTCACCGCCCAACTGGTTCTGGCGCTACCGCGGCTGCAGGCCCCGGAGCCGCGCGCGCAGGCCTTGCTGGCGGGAAGTGCGATGATTGCCTCGGGGGTCATGATCGCAGCCGGGCTGATCGCCGAGTGGTGTTGCCGAGTCCCGCCCGACGATGACCCCGACGAGCCGGAACCACCGGGACCGGTGGAGCCACATTTGTCCTGAGGCGATGATCCGACACAATGGCCACCATGAGCATTGAGTCGACCCCGGCGTTCGACGTCGCCGGCGTGGAGTGGCACCGAGTCTCACCCCGCCTGATCCCGGTGCGCATGATCAGCGCCGCGGTGTTCCTGGGCCTGCCGAGCGTGGGTTCGGTCTGGCCCGCCTGGTACGTCGGCGGCTGGATGTGGCTGGTCCCGGCGCTCCTGGCTCTACTCACCGTGTGGGTGCTCTGGCTCATTCCCCGCCAGGTCAAGGCGATCGGGTACGCCGAGCAGGAGGAGGACCTGCTGATCCGCAAGGGCGTGATGTTCAAGACCCTGACGATGGTGCCCTACGGCCGGATGCAGTACGTGGACGTGAGCGCCGGCCCGATCGCACGGCGGATGAAGATCGCCCAGGTCCAGTTGCACACCGCGTCCGCGGGCACCGACGCCTCGATCCCCGGGCTGCCGCAGGATGAGGCCGGTCGATTGCGTGACCAGCTCAGCGCTCGCGGTGAGGCGAGGTTGGCCGGCCTGTGAGCACCTCGCCTCCCCCTCCGGGCGGGCACAACCCGTTCGCGCCGCCGCCGCGCCGGCGACGCAGGTCCGAGGACGATCAGCCTGCCGGCCCGGTGGCGGACAGACCGTCCGGGTCCCGGGTGCCGCAGGCTCAGCCGCCGCAGGGTCCCTCTGACGCTGCGCCGCAGGTGCCTCCTGGTGCGCCGCCGCAGGGACCGTACGGTGCGCCGCCCCACGGCCCCCAGGGTGCACCCCCGCAGGCAGCGCCCTATGGTCCACCTCCGCAGGCGCCCCCGGGTGCGCCCCCCTGGCAGTCCGGTCCGCAGTCACCGCCCCCCGCTCCACCGGCAGTACCGCCGGCGCCTGGCCGGTACGGCCCTCCACCGGGCCTGGCCGGACCGCAGGCTTCCTTCCCCGGCGAACCCGCTCAGCCCGGGCCTGCCGATCCGGGACCGGCGGCAACGCAACAGCGTGCCGGGCAGAGACCCGCTACCGGATCGCGCCTACCCGGGCAGCCCGTCGCCCCGCCCCCCGACGCCGGCCGGGCCCAGGCCGACGGCACCGATGCCGAATGGCGCCGGTTGCACCGCATCACCCCACTGTTGAACGCGTGGAAGGTCGGTGTGGTGATCTTCGCGATCGCCGTGTACAACTCCCAGGAGTTCATGGCCGACCTTCGTGAACGCTTCGCGGCGGCGGCGATCCTCGGCGCCCTGGTGGCGCTGCTGGTAGTCGGTTTCGTGCTTGGCTTGGGTCTCGGATACCTGGCCTGGCGCCGCACCCAGTACGGGGTGAGTAGGGAGAGTCTCTTCCTGCACAAGGGCGTACTCTTCCGTCAGCAGCGGCACGTGCGCCTGGACCGGGTCCAGGCCGTGGAGGTCACCCAGCCGCTGCTGGCCCGCCTCTTCGGGTTCGCCTCGGTCAAGGTCGAATCAGCCGGTGGTGCCGGATCCAACCTGATGATCGCGTTCCTGAGCGAACCCGATGCGCAGAATCTGCGCAACGAACTCCTGGCCCGCTCCGCCGGCGTGAAACTGGGCAACTCCGGCAGTGCCGTTGCCACCGGTTCCGCGGGCGCGCATGGATCACCGGTCGCTCCTGCGGCGCCGGAGCGGGAGATCGCCGAGATCACCCCGGGGCGCCTGATCGGCTCGTTGGCGCTGAGTTTCTCGATCGCGCTGATCGTGCTCGCGATCCTGGGCTTGGTGGTCGCCGCCATCGCCGTGGGCAACGCCAGCATCGTGTTCGGTGCACTGGCCCCGATGCTGGGTGCGGCGACCTACTTCTGGGGCCGCTTCGCCGGGGAGTTCAACTTCCGGGCAGCGGTGTCACCGGACGGGATCCGGCTGCGGCACGGGCTGCTGGAGACCAAGTCCCGCACGGTGCCACCGGGCCGGGTGCAGGCGGTGCGGATCTCCCAGCCCCCGCTGTGGCGGATCAAGGACTGGTGGCGGATGCAGGTCAACATCGCCGGCTACGGCGCCGAGGAAGTGACCGGCACCGTGCTGTACCCGGCGGCCACCCGTGCCGAGGTTGCCTACATGCTCTCGCTGGTGCTGCCCGACCTGGGCGATGAGCGTCCCCTGCCCGTTCTGCACGCCGGGATGGACGGGATCGGTGATGTCGAGGGGTTTACCACCAGTCCGCGGCGTGCCCGGTGGGTGGATCCGCTGACCTGGCGCCGGACCGGCTTCCGCGTCACCGGGACCGCGATCCTGATGCGGACCGGCCGTTGGTGGCGCAACCTCAGCGTGGTGCCGCATGAGCGCACGCAGTCCATGGGCCTGACCCAGGGGCCGATCGAGCGGAAGATGGGCCTGGCCACCTTCGTGGTGCACTCCACCCCGGGGCCGGTCACCCCCCAGGTCCACCATCTGGACCTGCAGGTAGCCCGGGAACTTCTGGTCAACCAGGCCGAGCGGACCCGCCGCGCGCGCCGCGAGGCCGGCCCCGAGCGGTGGATGAGTACGCCGGGAACTGCACAGGCACAGGCACAGGCTCCGGCGGAGGTGAACCGGGGGGCGTACGCCGGCGTGCTGCCCAGCAGGCCCCGCCCACCCTCGCTGCCGCACGATGAGCCGGCCGGAGGGCCGCCCCCGCCCTCGCCCCCGCCGCCGGCGCCGGCCCAGCCGTGGACGGCAGCCCAGCCGTGGGCGGCAGCCCCGCCACCCTCGGCACCGCCGGGGCCACCGGGGCCGATCCCCCCGGCAATGGGACACCCACCCTCGCAGCAGACTCCACCGGGGCTGGCTCCCACCCGACCCGACGCACGTGGGGACCACCCGGCGTGAACGAGCGGCCGGGCCGGCTCGGCGTCGGAGTCGTCGGTGCCGGCCGAGTGGGGGCGGTCCTGGGTAGCGCGCTCCGGGCGGCCGGGCACGCCGTGGTGGGGCTGAGTGCCTCCTCCACCGCCAGCCGCGACCGGGCCGAGGCGATGCTGCCGGGCGTGCCCGTGCTGGGCGTGGAGGAGGTGGTCGAGCGCAGCGAACTGGTGCTGTTGACGGTGCCCGATGACGTGCTCGCCGACCTGGTCTCCGGCCTGGCCACCCTGGAGCGGTTCGTGCCCGGTCAGTTGGTCGTGCACACCGCCGGGCGCTACGGCACAGACGTGCTGGCCCCGGCGATGCAGCGCGGCGCGATCCCGCTGGCAATCCACCCGGCGATGACCTTCACCGGCACCTCCATGGATCTGAGCCGCCTGGTGGGCGCCCCGTTCGCGGTGACCGCCCCCGGGCCGGTACTGCCGATCGCGCAGGCTCTGGTGGTGGAGATGGGCGGCGAGCCGGTGGCGCTGCCCGAGACCTCCCGTGCCCTGTACCACGCGGCGCTGGCGCACGGCGCGAACCATCTGGTCACCCTGACCGCGCAAGCCATCCGGGTGCTCGGAGCCGCCGGGATCGAGGACGGCGGAGCGATGCTGCGTCCCCTGCTCTCCGCGGCCCTGGATGGCGCGTTGCGGGCCGGGGATGGCGCCCTGACCGGGCCGGTGGCGCGTGGTGATGGCGGCACCGTCGCTGAGCACCTGGAGACCCTGGCCCGCCTGGATGCCGAGGGCACCTCGGCCGACGTGCTGCCCACCTACCGCACCCTGGCCCGCGCGACCACCCAACGCGCTCTAGCGACCGGCCGGATCCGCACCGACCAGGCCCAGGCCCTCATGGACGTCCTGGCCGGCGCCGGCCCGAATGCGGCAGGCCCGGGTGAGCCCGCTCCGGGGCCGACGACGACGGCCCGGGCGGGTGCGTCGTCGTCCGGTCCGCTGCTGGTGCACTCGGTGACGGACCTGCGCACGCACCTGGACGCCCTGGGACCGGACGTGCGCCGGGCGGCGGTGTTCACCATGGGTGCCCTGCACGCCGGACACCTGTCCCTGATCCGCACCGCACGTGATCTGGCCGATCACGTCACCGTCACCATCTTCATCAACCCGCTGCAGTTCGACCGTGCCGAGGATCTGGCGACGTACCCGAGCACCCTGGATGCGGACCTGGAGCGACTGCGCGAGCTGGGCGGGGTGGACCTGGTGTTCGCTCCGGCCGTGGAGGAGATGTATCCCGGCGGCGTGCCGCAGGTGCGGGTGCAGGCCGGAGAGATGGGCGAGCGGCTCGAAGGCGCCTCCCGACCCGGGCACTTCGACGGCATGCTCACCGTGGTGCACAAACTGATGTCGCTGACCCGCGCCGACGTCACGGTGTTCGGGCGCAAGGACGCCCAGCAACTGGCCCTGGTGCGCCAGATGGTCCGTGACCTTGACCTGGATGTGCAGGTGGTGGCCGGCGACACCGTGCGCGAGAACGACGGGCTGGCGTTGTCCAGCCGCAACGTCAACCTCAGCCCGGCCGAGCGGGCCGAGGCGCTCCGCCTGTCCGGCGCCCTGCGGGCCGCGCAGCGTGCCGCCGAGCAGGGCGCTCCGGCCGGCGAGGTTCTCGGCGCCGCTGAGCAGGTGCTGGCGGAGGCGGCCCCGGACGTGGTCGACCTGGACTACCTGGAACTGGTGGACCCGGTCACGATGCGACCGCACCGGACGGGAACCGGGGCCGCACTGCTGGTGGTCGCGGCCAGGGTGGGCCGTACCCGGTTGATCGACAACACCGAGATCGCCCTGCGGCCGCGGTCCTGAACCGCACGGCTCGGGCCGGACCGCCCACGGGCCCATCCGAGGCTGATCGGACCGGGGCGCCAGGTCAGTTCGCCGTCTCGAGGATCGCGCCCAGGATCATCGAGTCGGCGAAGGGCAGATGAGTCCCGGCCCTGGTGAACTCCAGGACCACCACCTCATTGGTGCCTTCGCGCCACAACGGTGCCGGGGCGTACAGGGACTGCTGCGGCCCGGCCGCGCTCCAGTACCGACCCAGGTTGAACCCGTTGAGGAACACGTAGCCATGGCCCCAGCCGGACATGTCCAGATGGGCGTCGCAGCCCGGGGTGTCCACCTCGACCGGCACGCGGTGGAACGCCGGCTGCGCTTCTGTCGCGGGGGTTGAGGCGGTGGCGGATGAACCGACGGCGGACGCATGGGTCCAGTCCAGGTCGGGCAGTTCGGTCAGGTCCAGGGCACTGTGGTCCCAGCCGAACAAGTGCTGGAAGTCCACCAGGACCGGGCCCAGTCCCTTGGCGTCGGGTAGGAAGCGCCCGAAGTTCACCCGGCCCAGGGAGTGCACGAGCACCTCCAGGCTCCGTTGCCGGGGCGCGGTGTAGGCGGCCGGCTCGGATTCCACCTCGGACCCGGTACCGCTCTGGGAACCGGCTCCGGCCACAGCTCCGGTTCCGGTCGCAGAGCCGGCCCCGCACTCGATCCCGGGCGAGTCGCCCGCCGCCGGGGCGGCAGCCAGGGCGAAGGGTGCCCTCTGGTAGGCCGGGTCGGGGGCGGCCAGGCCCGCCCGGCGCAGCCGGGCCACGTGCTCGCCGTCGATCGACACCGCGGCCAGGTCCGCGAGTTCGGGCACGTGCAGGTACTCGGCCGAGTTCGGCCATGCCACGGTGGTGCGGTACCGGACCACCCCGTGGTGCAGTCCCAACTCCTCCATCGATGCCGCCTTGGCGCGGTGCGTCAGGGGTTGGGCATCCAATACCCGCTCCAGCGGAAGACGCTGGGAGACGGCCGCCGGTGGGGGCACCATGACCGGAATCGTCGGTGGCGCCGGTGGCGGTGCGATACCGGTGTGCGCGGTGATGACGTCCCGGAAGGCGGCGAACTTCTCGGTGAGGGAGCCGTCCTCAGCGATCGGGGCGTCGTAGTCGTAGCTGGTGATCGTGGGGGAGTAGTCCGGCCCGCTCTCATCGGGGTAGGAGTTCGCTCCGGCCCACACCCCGAAGGAGGTGCCGCCGTGGGCCATGTAGAAGTTCACCGAGGCCCCGGCGGTGAGCATCGCGCGCAACTCGGCCGCAGCGTGAGCGGCGTCGCGCACGTGGTGGGGCGCGCCCCAATGGTCGAACCAGCCGTTCCAGAACTCCATGCACATGTTCGCGCTACCGGGCCGGAACTGCTGTAGGGCGGCGAAGGCCTGTGCCTGCCGCGACCCGAAGTTGACCGTCGGCCAACAGTCCGCCAGCGTGCCGCCGGCCAGGTGCAGGGCGCTGGGGCCATCGGAGGTGAACAGCAGCACGTCGATGCCGCGACGGGCGAGACCGTCGCGTAGGTGCTGCAGGTAGGTCCCATCGTTGCCGTAACTGCCGTACTCGTTCTCCACCTGCACCCCGGCCACCCGGCCGCCACGGGAGACCTGCCGGGTGGCCACCACCGGGATCAGCGCGTCGAACCAGGCATCCACCGCGGCCAGGAACCCCGGGTGCGCAGTGCGCAGATTGGCCCGGGTGGCCGCGTCGGTGAGCAACCAGGACGGCAGCCCGCCCATGTCCCACTCGGCGCAGATGTAGGGCCCGGGGCGTACCAGGATGTCGAGATCGGCGTCCGCGGCGAGATCCAGGAAGCGGCCCAGGTCCCGGTTGCCGGAGAAGTCCGCCTCAGCACCGGCACGGGGCTGGTGGAAGTTCCACGGCACGTAGGTCTCCACCGTGTTGCAGCCCATCGCCGCGATCCGGGCCAATCGATCCGCCCACAGGGCAGCCGGCACTCGTGCGTAGTGCAGGGCGCCGGAGATGATCTGGTGCGGTGCGCCGTCCCGGGTCAGATGACCTCCGCCGTCGGCACGGATCTCGCTGAGCATGGTCCTCCCTGGACGCGACTGAGACGATGTCCGGCGAGCCTACCGGCCGGTGCCCGGCGTCCTTCCCGCCACGGCGGCCCTGCCTCTGCCGCCCGGCGGCCGGGGGTGGTCCGGCCCCGCAGCGACTAGGATCGACGGTGTGAATGAGAGCGTCAGTCCTGTCCGGGCCCGCGATTCGGCCACCCCTGAGCAGACCACCGGTGCGCCTACCGGCGAGGCCGACCTGCCCGAACAGATGCAGGTACGCCGGGCCAAGCGGGAGCAACTGCTGGCCGACGGCGTCGAGCCCTACCCGGTGACCTTGCCGGTCACCACCACCATCGCCCGGATCCGCGCCGCCTACGAGCACCTGGAGGCCGGGGAGGAGACCGACGACGAGGTGGGCGTTGCCGGTCGCGTGATGTACCTGCGCAACACCGGCCGGCTGTGCTTTGCCCAACTGCAGGACGGGCAGGGCCGGCGACTGCAGGTGATGCTCTCCGAGGGAGCGGTCGGTAAGGCGGCTCTGGAGGAGTTCAAGGCCCGGGTGGATCTGGGGGACCACCTGTTCGCCAGCGGCCGGGTGATCGCCTCCCGGCGGGGCGAACTCTCCGTTTTCGCCGACTCCTACCAGATCGCCAGCAAGGCGTTGCGCCCGCTGCCCACTCTGCACAAGGACTCCTCCGAGGAAGCCCGGGTACGCCGGCGGTACGTGGACCTGATCACCCGTCCGGCAGCCCGGGACATGGTCAGACACCGCGCCCGGGTGGTGCGCTCGCTGCGCGATGAGTTCCACCAGCGTGGCTACCTGGAGATCGAGACCCCGATGCTGCAGACCCAGCACGGTGGAGCAACCGCACGACCCTTCATGACGCATATGAATGCGTTCGATATCGATCTCTACCTGCGAATCGCCCCGGAACTGTTCCTCAAGCGTGCCGTGGTGGGTGGAATCGAAAAAGTCTTCGAGATCAATCGCAACTTCCGCAATGAGGGGGCTGATTCTTCCCACTCCCCGGAATTCTCGATGCTGGAGGCCTATGAGTCCTACGGCGACTACAACACGATGGCGGACCTTGCCCGAAGGCTGGTGCAACGGGCCGCGAGCGAAACCTTCGATAGCACGCTGGTCACCCTCGCCGACGGTACCGAGTACGAACTCGGTGGGGAATGGGACAGCATTGAGTTGTATCCATCTCTCGCTGCCGCAGCCGGAGTAGAAATCACCCCGCAAACACCGTTGGCGGAGTTATTGAGGATCGCCGGCGCTGCCGGGTTGGAACTGGACGAGGGCCACATCACTCCCGGTAAGGCTGCAGAGGAACTCTGGGAGTATTTCGTGGGCAATGACCTTTACGCACCCACGTTCGTACGGGATTTCCCAGTGGACACCTCGCCGCTGACCCGTGCGCACCGCGAGATCCCAGGTGTGGTGGAGAAGTGGGACCTGTACGTGCGCGGGGTGGAACTGGCCACCGCCTACTCGGAACTGGTCGATCCGGTGATCCAGCGGGAGCGGCTGGAAGCGCAGGCAGAACTGGCAGCGCGCGGCGATGCCGAGGCGATGCCCCTGGATGAGGACTTCCTGGAGGCGATGGAACACGGAATGCCCCCCGCAGGTGGAATGGGCATGGGAATCGACCGTCTCCTGATGGCCCTGACCGGCCGTGGTATGCGCGAAACTATTACATTTCCGTTGGTGAAGCCGCGATGACCGACTGGTGGCTCGTCTCGGCGGCGATCGTCCCCTCGATCGTATTGGCGGTGTTGTTCATCGTTGTGTTGCGTGCCATCGTCAGCAGCGACCGAAGAGAGCGCGAAGCAATCGAGCGGGGCGATGAGGCGGGTCATGACCATGTGAGTCGAATCCCCATCGATATCGAGCGTGAGGACAAGTCCTAGAAAACTGGTATCTTGTGACATCAGCACCACAGGAGTGTCACGCTTGAGCCCGGCACATTCAATTCGTATCGGTGCAGTACCAGAATAGATTGGAAAGCCCATGGCCCAGAAGGTCAAAGTCCTCCTGATCGACGATATCGATGGCACCGACGCAGCAGAAACTATCAGTTTCGGACTGGACGGCGTTCAGTACGAGATCGACCTCAATGAAACCAACGCCGCCAGGTTGCGGGATGATCTGGCCACCTGGGTCGGTCACGCCCGTCGATCGGGTGGGCGCCGCAAGACCGGTCGTTCCGGGACGTCCCGCAGCAGCGATGCCTCCAAGATCCGTGACTGGGCCCGGGAGAACGGATTCGAGGTCTCCGATCGTGGCCGCGTTCCGGCCGAGGTGAAGGAAGCGTACGAGCGGGCCCACTGAACCCCGCACCGACACCGGGCGGGTAGCACCCACCAGCCATGGCATTCACGTTAACGTGGGTGCCATGACTGTTTACCGGCAAATCTGGGTAGGCACGGACGCCAACGAGGGTCCCGACCCTGAGGGCATCTGGCGGATCCAGCGACCCGGCCCGGCAGGGGATTGGGATGGCGTCGATGTGGTGCGCACGATCGCTGCGTCCCGCGCCACCTACCTCACCCTGCACCCGTCCGCGGACCGCCTCTACGCAGTCTCGGAGCAGGACGGCGGCCGGGTCATCTCCTACGCCTTCGGGGCGGACTGCACATTGGGCCAGGTCCGGTCGGTGGCCACCGGCGGGTCGGGCCCGTGCCACGTGCGCGTCCATCCACAGGGACGCTGGTTGTACGTGGCCAACTACGGCGACGGGGTGCTCTCCGCGGTGGAGTTGACCGAGGCAGGGGACGTCTCCGATCACGTGCTCACCTTCGACCACGCCGGGACCGGGCCGAACCCGGACCGTCAGGAGGGCCCGCATGCGCACTCGACCCGGATCTCCCCGGGCGGGGGCTACCTCCTGGTAGCGGACCTGGGTACCGATGAGATCCGCGCCTACCCCCTTGAGAGCGGTCGGCCCGATCCCGATCCGGTGATCACCTCGCTCCCGGCGGGCAGCGGACCGCGACACGTCGCCGGATCGGGGAGATACCTCTACATCAGCGGCGAACTGTCCGGTGAGGTCCTGGTCCTGGACTGGGACGAGAACACCGGTCGGGGTGAGGTTGTCCAACAAGTCCGGGCCGCGACGCTACCGGGTCGCTCCGAGGACGCCTACTATCTCTCCCACATCCTGTTCTCCAGCGGCGTGGTGCTGGTGGCTTCGCGTGGTTCGGACTCGGTCTCCACCTTCACCGTGCATGAGGACGGGGCCCGGCTGGAACTCGTGGGTGAAGTGCACACCGGGGCGTGGCCCCGGCACATGGCGCTGAGCGGGCCGAACCTGCTGGTGGCCGGCGAACGCGAGGATCGGGTGCTGATCCACCCGTTCACCCCTCGGGGCGACCCCGAGGGCCGGTACCAGGGTGCGGTCGGGCCGGTGCAGCACGAGATCGAGATCCCGCGCCCGATGTTCATCCTGCCCATGTGAGGCCGGTCGGCCGCTGGCACCAGGCCGCCGATGTGACCGGTCCGGGTTGGATGCGGCAGACTGGTGCCATGACCTACACCCTGGTGCTGCTCCGTCACGGCGAGAGCGAGTGGAACGCGAAGAACCTGTTCACCGGCTGGGTGGACGTGCCGCTGTCGGAGCGGGGCGAGGCCGAAGCCGTCCGGGGTGGGGAACTGCTCGTCGAGGCCGGTGTGCTGCCCGAGGTGCTGCACACCTCGCTGCTGCGCCGGGCCATCACCACCGCGAACCTGACCCTGGACGCTGCGGACCGGCACTGGATCCCGGTGCACCGCCACTGGCGCCTGAACGAGCGCCACTACGGCGCGCTGCAGGGTAAGGACAAGAAGCAGATCCGCGAGGAGTTCGGCGAGGACCAGTTCATGACCTGGCGCCGTTCCTACGACGTGCCGCCGCCGGAGATCGAACTCGGCTCGACCTACTCCCAGGACGCAGACCCGCGCTACGCCGGCGAGCCGATCCCGACCACGGAATGCCTCAAGGACGTCCTCGAGCGCGCCCTGCCGTACTGGAACGACGCCGTGGTGCCGGACCTGAGGGCCGGCAAGGTGGTCCTGGTGGCCGCGCACGGCAACTCCCTGCGGGCGATCATCAAGCACCTGGACGGGGTGGACGACCAGACCATCGCAGGCCTGAACGTGCCCACAGGAATCCCGCTGGTCTACGAACTGGACGAGTCCCTCACGCCGGTCAAGGCCGGCGGCACCTACCTGGACCCGGATGCGGCGAAGGAAGCCATCGCGGCGGTCGCTGCCCAGGGGCGCTGAGCCACTCCGCCCTGCCCGGCGGGGTGAGGATCTGCGGCCTCATGGCCGGGCGTCTCAGAGGTTGTTCGGCTCGCCGTCGCCCAGGTCCCCGGTCACCAGGTAGGTGATCCGGTTCGCCACCGAGACCGCGTGGTCACCGAAACGCTCGTAGAAGCGGCCCAGCAGCGTCACGTCCACGGTCTGGCTGACGTTGCCGTCCCAGTCCGGCCCCAACGTGGACGTGAACGACTGCCGGTGGAGCTCATCGAGGATGTCGTCGTCCTTCTCCACCTGGGCGGCCTTGTTCAGATCGTGGCTCTGCAGGAGTTCGACCAGGTCCACCGCCACCTTCTCCGCGGCCACGGCGAACTCGTCGAACAACGGTCGGATCGACTCCGGTAGCACCTTCTCGGGGTAACGCAGCCGGGCCACCTGGGCCACGTGCCTGGCCAGGTCACCCATGCGCTCGATCGAGGCACTGATCCGGAGACCGGAAACCACCACGCGCAGGTCGGTGGCCACCGGTTGCTGGCGAGCCAGCAGGATGACGCAGCGTTCGTCCAGTGCGCGCTCCAGTTCATCCAGCGCGAGGTCGGCCTCGATGACCTGCTCGGCGAGTTGAAGATCTGCGGTGGCCAGCGCCTGGCTCGCATCCCGGATCGCCGTGGCCACGAGGGTGGCCATGTGGAGCAGGTCCTCGCCGATCTGGCTCAGTTCCTGATCGAAGATCGCACGCACGGGGACAACTCCTCGGTTCACGGGTGAACACCGCTCGTGTCCACTGCACCTGCCTACCTTCTCACGCCGGAGGTGAACGCGACGTGTGCGGGTGATGAACTCCTGACCGTGCGGGCCATCCGGATGCGCCCGGAGCTCCCCACAGGTCATAAGGTGGCCGATGTGGACGGTGTCTGGCTCCTTCTGGCCGCCCTGGTGGGTGTGGCCCTCGGCGTTGGCGCCTTCGGACTGTGGAACTCTCGTAGTAGCTCCGGCGAGGAGCAGGGCGCCGGTGGCGCCCTGCGGAAGGTCGACGACGATGTCGCCAGCGTCCTGTCGGTGCTGCGGTCGGTCTCGGTGGTGCTCGGGCCCGACGACGAGGTCTTGCGCGCCACCCCGCCGGCCTACTCCCTGGGCCTGGTGCGCGGTGGCTCGCTGACCCAGGCCTCCCTCGACGATCTGGTGGCCCGGGCACGCCGGGACGGGCACGTCCACGACGCCCAGTTGACGCTGCCCCGATCGAAGGTGCCCGGCTCGGACACCCTGGCCGTGGACGTGCGGGTGGCCCCGTTGCCCGGGGACCGGATCCTCGTGCTCGCCGACGATCGCACCGCCGAGCGGCGGGTGGAGGAGGTCCGCCGCGACTTCGTGGCGAACGTCTCCCATGAACTCAAGACCCCGGTCGGGGCGATCGCGCTGCTGGCAGAGACCGCAGCCGACGCCGCCGACGATCCCGAGGCGGTGCGGCACTTCGCGTCCCGGATGCAGCGCGAAGCGGTGCGGCTGTCGGCGCTCGTGCAGGAGATCATCGAACTCTCCCGGCTGCAGGCCCCGGAGGAGGTGGTCGACTTCCTCCCGGTATCGATCGACGACGTGATCGAGGAGGCCATCGACCGGGCCCGGATGGAAGCCGACGCCCGGGAGATGAGCCTGACCGTGGGCGGTGAGTCCGGGCTCCAGGTTCTTGGCGACCACGGGCTGCTGGTGACCGCGGTGCGCAATCTGCTGGACAACGCGGTGCGGTACTCCCCGTACGGCTCCCCGGTGCGCGTGGGGGTGCGCACGGTGGACGGGGTGGTGGAGATCGCGGTGGTGGACCAGGGCGCGGGTATCAAGTCCGAGGACGCCCAGCGGGTCTTCGAGCGGTTCTACCGGATCGACCCGGGCCGCTCCCGCGAGACCGGCGGCACCGGTCTGGGACTGAGTATCGTGAAGCATGTCGCGGCCAATCACGGCGGCGAGGTCACCGTGTGGTCCACCAAGGGTCGCGGGTCGACCTTCACGCTTCGCATTCCGGAGGTGGACCCGGCGGTCGCCGGATCCGGCGATGAAGGAGGAGAGGAATCGTGACGCGCATCCTGGTTGTGGAGGACGAGCAGTCCTACCGTGACTCCCTGGTCTACCAACTCACCCGGGAAGGGTTCGCAGTGGAGGCGGTCGCCTCCGGCGATGAGGGGCTGAGCGCCTTCGACCGGCAGGCAGCCGACCTGGTGCTGCTGGACCTGATGCTGCCGGGCCTGTCCGGCACCGAGGTGTGCCGGGAACTTCGCACCCGCAGCACCGTGCCGGTGATCATGCTCACCGCCAAGGACTCCGAGATCGACAAGGTCGTGGGCCTGGAACTGGGGGCGGACGACTACGTCACCAAGCCCTACTCCTTCCGGGAGTTGCTGGCCCGCATCCGCGCTGTCCTGCGCCGGGGCGGGGAGGCCCAGGATGCCGAGGACCCCGGCGTCCTGAGCGTGGGCCGGGTGGTGATGGACACCGACCGGCACGTGGTCACCGTGGACGGCGCTGAGATCTCGATGCCGCTGCGGGAGTTCGAGTTACTGGAGTTGTTCCTGCGCAACCCCGACCGGGTGCTGACCCGCGGTCAACTGATCGACCGGGTCTGGGGCGCGGACTACGTCGGCGACACCAAGACCCTGGATGTGCACGTGAAGCGGATCCGGGCCAAGATCGAGCCCGATCCGGTCCGCCCCACCGTGCTGCTGACCGTGCGTGGCCTGGGGTACAAACTCGTCGACGAGACCTGAGGCCCCCGACGAGACCAGGGGCCCGGTCGACGAGGCCAGGAACTCAGGGCCCGCCCTCGTTACCCCTCGGGCAGATAGTCCTGGTAGGGATCGAGCGTCCCGTCCAGCACCGGCACCGGGACGGTGATCGAGCCTGAATTATCCGTGGAGATCTGTACCTCCAGCGTCGCCCCCGGCGCGACCGGGACCGAGGGCAGCACCACGGACTCGTGCTCGGGGTGCAGCAGCAGTGTGGCCGCCGGGTCCACCGTGACCGTGATCGCTTCGCCCATGTCCTGCACGGACAGGCTCACCTCAGCCTCCTGCTCCCACAGGTTGACCACTCCGCCCACCAGGGTGCCGGCCGAGCCCTCCGCTTCAGTGATCACCAGCAGGTTCTCCACCTTGACCTGGCTGCCCAGGTTGGCCCGGGCACCATCGCCGGCGGCGTACTGGTTCATGGTCATCGGTGGCGTGCACGCACCGAGGACGAGCGTGACCGCAAGGGCCACGGCGATGAGAGGGCGGCGGAGGCGGGCGTGGTGCTCGCTGCGGGCCACGGGCTCACTCCTTCTGGCTCGGACGGCGTGGTGGGATCGAACGTGTGCAACGGATCGGTCGCGGCCCTGTCGTGCCGCGGGTACCAGCCTACTGTGTGCGACCCAGCGGCAGTCACCGGACCCTCCGAGCGGGACACCGGTGCTCAGGCGGAGGTGCGGGCGGGTCCAGCGGGTGGGGACGGACCGGTGTGTGTGCAGTGTCCGCGGCCCGGTTCGGGGAGCCGAACCAGGGGCCAATGCCCAGGTCACGGCGTGGTAAACTTGACTTCCGCGAAAGGGGAGTGCCTGCACATGTCCTTCACAGTCGGCGAAACCGTCGTCTACCCGCACCACGGTGCGGCTCTGATCGAAGAAATCTCCAAACGAATCATCCGCGGTGAGGAGAAGCTCTATCTCCGGCTCAAGGTCGCTCAGGGTGATTTGACGATCGAGGTCCCGGCGGACAACGTCGATCTGGTCGGCGTCCGCGACGTGGTGGACGCCGAAGGCCTGGAGGAGGTGTTCGACGTCCTGCGCGCCCCGTACACCGAGGAGCCGACCAACTGGTCGCGGCGGTACAAGGCGAACGTGGAGAAGATCGCCTCCGGAGACGTGATCAAGGTGGCCGAGGTGGTCCGGGACCTGTCCCGGCGGGACGCGGACCGCGGCCTGTCGGCCGGGGAGAAGCGGATGCTCGCCCGGGCCCGTCAGATCCTGGTCTCCGAACTCGCGCTTGCCGAGAAGACCGAGGAAGAGCAGGCCGAGGCCCGCCTCGACGAGGTCCTGGCCTCCTGAACCGGCGGCCGACGCCGGAGTTGCCGTTGGCACCGAACGCCGGGGTGGTACTGGTCGCGGCCGGTGCCGGAACCCGGCTCGGCGGTCAGGAACCCAAGGCCCTGGCGATGCTGGGCGGCCGGTCCCTGGTCACCCACGCGGTCAGCCGGCTGCGGGCGACCGGCCTGGTGCGCACCATCGTGGTGACCGCGCCCCGCGGCCACGGGGAGCAGGTCCGCCGGGCCGCGTTGGCGGCCTTTGCCGATCACGAGGCGTCGCCGGAGGGGCAAGCGGGCGCCGACCGGGTCGAGGTTGACGTGGTGGAGGGCACCTACCCCTCTCGGCAGGCCTCGGTCGCCGCGGGACTGGAGCGCCTCGATGCCGGACACGAGGTGATCCTGGTGCACGACGCCGCCCGCCCGCTCGCGCCGCCGTCGATGATCACCCGGGTGGTCCGGGCCGTCCAGGGCGGCCATGACGCGGTGGTGCCCGGACTGGCGGTGACCGACACGATCAGGATGGTCGATGAGCAGGACACCGCCCGCGCCCGCGGTGTGGTGGAGCGGGGCCGGCTCCGGGCCATGCAGACCCCGCAGGGCTTCCGAGCCGAGGTGCTGCGGCGGGCGCACGCCTCCGGGGCCGCACGCGGGCGTCACGAGTACAGCGCAGCCACCGATGACGCCGCCCTGGTCGAGGCGCTCGCGCTCGAGGTGCACCTGGTGGCCGGGGAGCGTGCCGCGATGAAGATCACCGACCCGCACGATCTAGCCGTGGCCCAGATGTACCTGAGCGAGGGCTGGTGAGCCGGTGAGCAGCCCGCGAGTGCCCGTGCCGCGCACTGGTATCGGTGTGGACGTGCACGCCTTCGCCACCGATGGCACGTCCGGGCTGTACCTGGCCGGCATCTACTTCCCGGATGAGATCGCCCTGACTGGGCACTCCGACGGCGATGTGGCCGCCCACGCCGCCGCCGACGCCTTGCTGGTGGCCGCCGGGGTGGGGGACCTGGGTTCGGTGTTCGGCACCAGCGACCCACGCTGGTCCGGGGCCGCCGGCACCGTGATCCTGGGCGAGGCGGCGCGCCGGGTCCGCGCCGCGGGCTTCGTGGTCGGGAACGTGGCGGTGCAGGTGATCGGGAACCGGCCCAGGCTCGCCCCGCACCGCGGCCGTGCCCAGGAGTTGCTGTCCGCGGCCACCGGTGCACCCGTGACCCTGAGCGCCACCACCACCGACGGGCTGGGCCTGACCGGCCGCGGCGAAGGGCTGGCCGCGATCGCCACCGCGCTGGTGGTGGCCGGCCCAGGTTGAGGGTGCCCGGGAGCGTCTCTGGTTACTCGGCGAGCGGCCGCTGGCAGGTCGGTCAGGGTGCGCCGTCGGCGGTCCTCCGCCGCCCCTGGCAGGGTGCGGCGCCCGGGAGCGGCCGGCACCGATAAACTCGACTGAATGTCGCTGCATCTGTATGACTCCGCCACCCGCGAGGTGCGCCGCTTCGAGCCCGCGGTCCCGGGCAAGGTGGGCATCTACCTGTGCGGTGCCACCGTGCAGGGCTCCCCGCACATCGGGCACATGCGCTCCGCCGTCGCCTTCGACATCCTCACCCGCTGGTTGCGCCGCAGCGGCTACCAGGTGACGCTGGTGCGCAACGTCACCGACATCGACGACAAGATCCTGTCCAAGTCCGCCGGGGCCGGTGCGCCCTGGTGGGCCTGGGCCTACCGGTACGAGCGCGAGTTCGCCCGCGCCTACGACGCGCTCGGGGTTGCTCCGCCCACCTATGAACCCCGGGCCACCGGTCACATCACCGAGATGGTCGAACTCATCGAGTTGCTCATCGAACGTGGCCATGCCTACACCGGGGATCCCGGGAACGTGTACTTCGACGTGCACAGCTTCGGCAGGTACGGGGCGTTGACCCGCCAGCTGGTGGAGAACATGACCAGCGTGGAGGAGGCCGCCTCGGACAAGCGAAACCCGCACGACTTCGCGCTGTGGAAGGCGCACAAGGAGGGTGAGCCCGCTACCGCGGCCTGGCCCACGCCCTACGGCCGCGGGCGGCCCGGGTGGCACCTGGAGTGCTCGGCGATGGCGCGCAAGTACCTGGGCACCACCTTCGACATCCACGGCGGCGGGATCGACCTGCGTTTTCCGCACCACGAGAACGAGCAGGCCCAGTCCTGGGCCGCCGGCTGGGGCTTCGCCAGGCTGTGGATGCACAACGCCTGGGTCACCACCGGCGGGGAGAAGATGAGCAAGTCGCTGGGCAACTCCCTACTGACCGAGGTCGTGCTCCAGCGCACCTCCCCGATGGTGCTGCGCTACGCCCTCGGAGCGGTGCACTACCGGTCCGCACTGGAATTCTCCGACTCCACCCTCTCCGATGCCGCCGCCGCCTGGCAGCGCATCACCGGACTGCTGGACCGGGCCGGCGCCGCTGGCACCGACCCGGCCGGGCGGATCGCCACCGCCACCGCGCGGGAACCGGACCAGGTGGAGTTGCCCGAGGCCTTCAGCGCCGCGATGGACGAGGATCTGAACGTCTCGGCGGCCCTGGCCGCGGTGCACGAGCACGTGCGCCGCGGCAACAGCGCCCTGGCCGCGGGTCAGGAGGCCGGCGAGATCGCCTTGCAGGTGCGCGCCATGCTCGCCGTGCTCGGTCTGGACCCGTATGCCGAGCCCTGGCGCGGGGCGGCCGAAACCGGTGACGACGGGACTTCCGCGGTGCTCGACGCGCTCATCTCCCAGGTGCTCACCGCTCGCGCGCAGGCCCGCGCGGACAAGGACTGGGCGCGAGCCGACGAACTGCGCGACCAACTCCACGCCGCCGGTGTGGTGGTGGAGGACTCCTCCGGCGGTGCCCGCTGGAGCCTGCGAGGGGATCACTGATGGCCGGTAACTCCAAGCGCCGCGGCGCCGTCCGCAAGGCCGGGACCAAGAAGGGCGCCCAGGTCGGCTCCGGCGGGCAGGGTCGCAAGTCGCTGCGCGGTAAGGGCCCCACCCCCAAGGCCGAGGACCGCCCCTACCACCCGGCAGCCAAGCGCAAGGCCAGTGCCGAACGCTCCGCGCCACGCAGGTCCCGACCCGCGGGAGACCGGCCCTATGAGGTGATCGGGGGGCGCAACTCGGTGCTGGAAGCCCTGCGGGCGGACGTCCCGGCCTCCACCGTGTACGTGGCCACCGGCGTCGGTGGGGATGAGCGCACCGCCGAGATCCGCCGGATCATCGCCGATCGGGGCATCCCGCTGCTGGAGGTGACCCGGACCGAACTCGACCGTCTCACCGATGGCGGGGTGCACCAGGGGGTCGGGCTGCAGGTGCCCACCTACACCTATGCCGAGCCGGCGGACCTGCTCAGCACCGACGCGCCGGGCGCCCCGTTGATCGTGGCGCTGGACTCGGTCACCGACCCGCGCAACCTCGGAGCCGCGCTGCGCAGCGCCGGCGCCTTCGGCGCGCACGGGGTGCTCATCCCGCAACGGCGCTCGGCCGGACTGACCGCCTCGGCGTGGAAGGTTTCCGCCGGGGCCGCAGCCCGGGTTCCGGTGGCCCGGGCGACCAACCTGGTCCGGGCCCTGGGTGAGTACAAGAAGGCCGGCTGCTTCGTGGTGGGACTGGATGGTGAGGCGCAGACGCCGGTGGCCGAGTTGCCGCTGGTGCACGAGCCGTTGGTGTTGGTGCTCGGCTCGGAGGGCAAGGGCCTGGGCCGGTTGGTCCGGGAGACCTGCGACGCCCTGGTCTCCATCCCGATCTCGGCCTCGATGGAATCCCTCAACGCCGGCACCGCGATCGGTATCGCGCTGTACGAGGTGGCCCGCCAGCGGTCCGAGGGCTGACCCCACGCGGTGCCCCGGATCGACGGCGCACCCGCCTGTGCGCAGGACCGGTACAGGTCGGGTAGGTAGGCTCGTGCCATGAGCAGTTCAACAGGGTGGCGGCGGTGCGCCGGGCTGGTCAGCACCGCGACGCCGCACGCCGCACGTGCCGAGGGATTCCTGGACGGTGCCCAGGTGATCGGGCTGATCGAGTCCGACCCGGACGCCCCGTTCTCGGTCGCCGTGGCGGTGGCCGTGGATGAGGAGCGCCGGGTGGCGGTGCTCTCGGCCGGCCGTACTGAGATCGTGCCCGGACCGCACCTGTCCGATCTGGCCGAGGCCCTGGCCACCGAGTGCCAGGCACTGGTGGTCTTCGAGGAGATCGTGGTCGAGGGCGTCGGCGCCAAGACAGAGGACGATGAGGACTTCGACCCGTTCGGGTCCGAGATCGACCTGGCCTCCACCCGGCTGCCCGAACGTGCGGTGGTGCTCACCCGAGCCTCCACGCGAGACCTGCACGATCTGGCCACCAAGGCCAACACGGTGCTGTGGGTGCTGGAGTCGGGCGAGTACCAGGTGGTCCTCGTTCCGGACGGCCCGGCGCTGACCTCCCTACAGTGGCGCGATGAGCACCTGCCGGTGGTGGTGCTGGAGAAGGGGTCCTCCTTCCCCTCGATCAGCGTGCTGTCCGAACCCGGCGAAGCGCACCTGCACTCCTGGGACGCCACCGTCACGGTGGTGCCCACCGAGGCCGCCGAGGTGGTGCAGCCGTTCGTGCGCGACAAACTCGGCCCCGATGCGCTGGTGCGGAGCCTGCGCGCTGCCGTGCCGGAGGCCGATACCGACGCGCTCACCGAGGCGCTCGTGGCCGACGGTGCGCAGGGCCTGATCGGCATCGTCCCCAGCCTCGGGCTGCCGGAGGTGGTGACGCGGTTCCTGCACGACCAGATCCCGGCGGCCGAGGTGCCCGGCGCGGTCGAACTGGATCCGATGACGGTGGCGGACGCGGTGCGCCGCGCCATGGACGAGGCAGCGGACGAGGCCAGGGCGCACGTGGAGCAGATGCGCGAAGTGGCCGACGACGCCCGCGAGCAGGCCCGGGAACAGGCCCGGGCGAACGTGGAGCAGATGCGTCGCCACGCCGCCGAGGCCTCCGAGGCCGCCTACCGGATCGCCGACCCCGACGAGCACCCCACCCTGGCCTGGACCACCCCGGTGGCCGGGTTGGTGCAACTGGCCGGTGCGCTGTTCGCGTTGCGCAAGGCCCTGAGCCGCAACGCCTCCGGCGCCCCTGGGGGTAAGTGGTGGGGTCTGTTGGCCGGTGTGCTGGGCACCGCCGCTGCGGCGAACCTGGGCTTGGCTGCGCTGCCGTGGCTGAGGCGGTGGCGCACCCGAGCCTGAGGCGCACCCGCCCGTCCTGGAGGCGCACCTGCGGGTGCCCAGCGGCAGCCGCAGAAGCCCACGGCCACCGGCCCGGCGCTACTCGCGCACGTGGTCGAACAGTTCCGAGGAGATGTAGCGCTCGCCGGTGTCGGGCAGGATCGCCACGATCGTGCGCCCGGCGTACTCCTCGCGCCGGGCCAGTTGCATCGCGGCGTGCAGGGCGGCGCCGGAGGAGACGCCCACGATCAGGCCCTCGGTGCGAAACGCGGTGCGGGCCACCTCGATCGCCTCATCCTGGGGGACCCGCAGCACGCCGTCGAGCAGGTCCAGGTCGGTGACGGGCGGGACGCCGTTGCCGCCGGTGATGCCCTGGATCTTGTGCGGATGCCACTCCTGGCCGTTCAACACCGCCGCCTCGGCCGGTTCCACCCCGAACAACTGCACCTTGGGGTTCTTCGTGCGCAGGTACCGCCCGGCTCCGCTGATCGTCCCACCGGTCCCGGTGGTGGCCACCAGCACGTCCACCTGCCCGTCGGTGTCGGCCCAGATCTCCGGCCCGGTGCTGGTCTCATGCACGTGCGGGTTCGCCGGGTTCCCGCCCTGCCCGGACAGGAACAGGTCCGGATCGGCCTGCACCATGGCGTTCGCGTGCTGGTTGGCCCCGGCCATCCCCTCGGTGCCGGGGGTGAAGATCACCTCAGCACCCAGCGCCCGCAGCAGCGCCGCACGTTCACCGGACACGTCGTCGGGCATCACGATGACCACCCGGTAGCCGAGCACGGCGCCGATCCAGGCGAAGGCGATCCCGGTGTTGCCGCTGGTGGCCTCCAGGATGGTGCCGCCCGGGCGGAGGCGCCCATCGGCCTCCGCGGCGCGCACGATCGCCAGCGCGGTGCGGTCCTTGATGCTGAAACCGGGGTTCTGCGACTCCAGCTTGACCAGGACCCGGGCGTGCAGGGGCTGGGCGCTCAGGGCGCCCACCCGCACCAGCGGGGTGTGTCCGACCAGTTCGGTCAGGTCGCGGTAGATGCGTGCCATCGATGCTCCAAGAAGAGGTGTCAGGGTGCCTGCGGAGCGTACGGTACCGGCGGACCCGGAAGGGCCGACGACGGCGCTGCGTCCGGATCCTGGGCGGCGCCGGTGTGCCGTGTCAGTCCGCGGCCGGTCTGCGGTGTCACTCGTCGCTGACCCGGGCGATGGTGTCGGTGGGCGGTCCGCCGAGCACCGCGTCCTCATCGGGACGGTGGCGCAGCACGCTCTCGATGTAGGAGGTGACCACCTCCGGTAGCGGCACGTCCTGGCCGCGCGCCTGGGCCATGAACCAGCGGTGCTCGAGCATCTCGTGGAAGATCTCGGCCGGCTCGAGCTTCCGGCTGAGATCCCGGGGCACCGCCCGCACGGTCGGCTCGAATACCTCGGTGAGCCAGTCGTGGGCCACGTACTCCTCGTCGTCGCCGAGCCGGTCGGTGGCCGCCCGGTAGGTGTCCATGTCGTTGAGCAGCCGGCGGGCCTGGTTCTCCTGCACGTCCAGACCGGTCAGGCGCATCAGGCGCCGGTGGTGGTGGCCGGCGTCGACCACCTTGGGCTGGATCTGTACCGAGGTGCCGTCGATGTCGGTGGTGATCTGCAACTCGCCCACGTCGTATCCCAGGGCGTTCAGCCGCCGGATCCGGTCCGCGACCCGCCAGCGATCGGCGGTGCCGAACTCCTCCAGGTCGGTCAGCGTCGACCACAGGTCCTGGTAGCGCTCCACGAGCATCGCACCGATGGCGACGGTGTCCACCTCCTCCATCAGCAGGTCCCCGGCGTCCAGGTCCATCAGTTCCCCGATGATGTTCACCCGGGCGATCTCCAGGTCGTACTCTCGCTGGCCGCGGGTGAGTTCGCCGTGCAGTTCCCCCGTCTCGGCGTCGACGAGGTAGGCGGCGAACTCTCCGGCGTCGCGCCGGAACAGGGTGTTGGACAGGGACACATCACCCCAGTAGAAGCCGGTCAGGTGCAGCCGCACCAGCAGCACGGCCAGGGCGTCGATGAGCCGGGTGGCGGTCTCGGGGGCCAGGTGCCGGCTGAACAGAGCGCGGTAGGGCAGGGAAAACCGCAGGTGCTCGGTGACCAGGGCGGAGTTCAGCGCCTCCCCATCGGGACTGTGCCGACCGGTGATCACCCCGACCGGGCGTACCGAGGGCACGTCGAGGCGGTTCAGGTCCCGCAGCAACTGGTACTCGCGGTAGGCGACCGACTCCCCGATCTCCTTGATCGCGATGACGCGGCCGGACATTCTCACGAACCGCACGATGTGCCGGGAGATGCCGCGGGGCAGCGCCGCGATCGTCTCGGCCGGCCAGTCCTCCAGCGGCACGTGCCAGGGCAGGTCCAGCAGGGCGGGGTCCGGTGCGGCCGCGGTGATCTGCAACGAGGTCGACATGAGGACGATTCTGGCAGCCCCGCGCGGTGGCCGGGAACCCGGGGGCGCAGCCGGCGCTGCCGGCACATGCGAAACGGGGCGGGATCCCGGTAGGATCCCGCCCCGTTCCTGCGCCTGTTCAGTGCGCGTTCATCGGTGTGCTCAGACCGGCAGACGCTCACCGCTGGCGGAGGAGAACATGTGCGACTCACCCTCGCGGATCCGGACGTAGATCCGGTCGCCCTTCATCGGGACCCTGCGGGGGTCGGTGCGCACGATGAGTTGGGCCTCACCGGCACCGGAGGTGACGTGCTCGGCTACCTCCTTGTCGCCCAGTTGGCCGTAGACGAAGGCGTCGGAGCCGAGCTCCTCCACCACGTTCACGTCGACCGGGAAGGCGCCCTCGTCAGCCTCGGTGCTCAGGTCCAGCGACTCGGGACGGAATCCGAGGGTGATCTCACCCTTGTCGTCCTCGGTGAGCGCGTCCATCGTGGAGCGGGTCAGCGGGATGTGGGTGTTGCCCAGGTGGGCCTTGCCGTCGGCGACGTCGAAGGTGCCCAGGTTCATCGCCGGGGAACCGATGAAGCCGGCCACGAACACGTTCGCCGGGACGTCGTACATCTCCCGTGGGGTCCCGACCTGCTGGAGCACACCGTGGTCGAGCACCGCGATGCGGTCACCCATGGTCAGCGCCTCGGTCTGGTCGTGGGTCACGTACACGGTGGTGACCCCCAGACGGCGCTGCAGCGAGGCGATCTGGGTGCGGGTGGACACGCGCAGTTTGGCGTCCAGGTTGGACAGCGGCTCGTCCATGAGGAACACCTGCGGGTTGCGCACGATCGCGCGGCCCATCGCCACACGCTGACGCTGACCACCGGAGAGGGCCTTCGGTTTACGGTCCAGGTACTCGCTCAGGTCCAGGATCTTGGCGGCGTTCTCCACCCGCTCACGGATCTCGGACTTGGGGTTGCCGGCGATCTTCAGGGCGAAGCCCATGTTGTCGGCCACCGACATGTGCGGGTACAGCGCGTAGTTCTGGAACACCATCGCGATGTCCCGGTCCTTGGGCTGAACGTCGGTGACGTCGCGGTCACCGATCAGGATGCGGCCGGAGTTGACGTCCTCCAGGCCTGCGAGCATCCGCAGCGAGGTGGACTTACCGCAACCGGAGGGGCCTACGAGGACGAGGAACTCGCCGTCGGCGATCTCCAGGTTGAGTGCGTCCACCGCGGGACGCTCGGTGCCCGGGTAGGTCCGGCTCGCGTGGTCGAAAGTGACCGTTGCCATGATGTCTTTCCCTTCACCGGCAGGTACGTGCCGGACGATCCGTTGTGAAGAGTGTCAGAGTGTCTCCGCTGACACAGCCGGTGAGGAACACCGGCCGAGAGCCATTGTGCCACACGTCACGTTCTTTGTTGCGTGAGGCATCTCACTGCTCGCGCAGGTCCACCAGTGCGTGCAGGAGCGCGGCCATGGCTTCCTCATCGGCCACCCGCACGGTGGCCACGGACTCGGCAGTGCCCACCTTCACGCCCAGGTCGCCCTCGCCCAGGATGGCCAGGGCCGTCTCATCGGTGACGTCGTCGCCGGCGAACAGGACGGCGACATCCTCGCCGTCGCGTTCGACGCGCAGCCGGTGGCGCAGGGTGGCCACCGCCTCTCCCTTGGTGGCGTGCACCACCGGGATCTCCACCACCTGATTACCCGGCTGGGCGTACGTGCCCGGCCAGCTGCCCGGCCCGGCCAGGGCGAACGCCAGGGCCCGCCGGGCCGCCTCGGCATCGGCCACGGGGCGCGTGTGCAGCGCGGCGGAGGCGGGCTTGCGCTCCACCCAGGCGCCGTCGAACTCGGGTTCGGCGGCGATGCGCTCCAGGGCGTCGGTGACCCTGGTCAGCAATTCGCGCGCGCTGGGCTCCAGTTCGAACGGCAGCATCTGCACGGTGCCGTCCGGTTCCACCTGCCCGGTCTGGGCGCCGTGGCTACCGACCAGCCAGGTGCCCGCCGGTGGCGTGGCCAGCCCTGCCAGGTCGGCCGCCGGCCGGCCGGAGACCAGGGCGAGCTGGACGCCGTCGGCCTCGGACAGGCGTACCAGCGCCTCCGCGGCGCGCGGGATCGGCCGGGACCGGCTGGGATCGGGGACCAGCGGTGCCAGCACGCCGTCGAAGTCCAGGGCCACCAGGATGTGCTCGGCCCGGGCGAAGGTGGCCAGGTGCTCGTCCAACTCGGAGGAGGGGGTGGGGGCCGCCGCTGACGTGGCGGAATCGTTGCCCGCGTCCGGGGGGTGTGGGGCGGTCATCGGCGATCGTAGGTGAGGGCCTGGAGCGTGGACAGGAACGACTGCGCCCAGAGGCGCACGTCGTTGTCCATCACCCTCTTGCGCAGGGTGCGCATCCGTCGCCGTCGGTCCCGCTCGGGCATGTCGATGGCGCGCATGATCGTGGCCTTGGTGCCCTCGATGTCATGCGGGTTGATCAGCAGCGCCTGGGGCAGGTCGCCGGCCGCACCGGCGAACTCGCTGAGCACCAGCACTCCGCCGAGGTCGTGGCGGGCGGCGACGTACTCCTTGGCCACCAGGTTCATCCCGTCGCGCAGGGACGTCACCAGCATCACGTCGGCCGCCAGGTACAGCGCGGCCATCTCCTCCATCGGGTAGGAATGGTGCATGTAGTAGATCGCCGCCCCCGCCAGGGAGCCGTGCTGGCCGTTGATGTGCCCCACGGACTCCTCGATCTGGTGGCGCAGCGCCTGGTACTGCTCCACCCGCTCCCGGCTGGGGCTGGCCACCTGCACCAGCGCCGTTCCGGGGACGGTGATCTTGCCCTCGTCCAACAGCTCCCCGAAGGCCTTGAACCGGTGCCGGATCCCCTTGGTGTAGTCCAGGCGGTCCACGCCGAGCAGCACCGTGCGCGGATCGCCCAATTCCCTGCGGATCTGGGCGGCTCGCTCCAGCACCGCCTCACTGCGAGCCACCTCGTCGAAGTGAGCGGCATCGATGGAGATCGGGAACGTGGCGGCGCGGACCTGTCGGCGCTCGGTGTCCTCGGCGTCGTCGGCCTGGGTGCCCGGGTCGAGGGCGATCTCGTTGCCCCGGGTGCTGTGGGTAGTGAAGCGGCGCACCGCGCGCAGGAAGTTCGCGGCATCCCCACCGCGCTGGAAGCCCACCAGGTCCGCTCCGAGCAAGCCCTCGATCACTGCCGACCGCCACGGCATCTGGCCGAACAGTTCCACCGGTGGGAAGGGGATGTGGTTGAAGAAGCCGATGCGCAGGTCCGGTCGCAGCCTGCGCAGCATCGCCGGGACCAGCTGAAGTTGGTAGTCCTGCACCCACACCTCGGCACCGTCGTCGGCGGCATCGGCAGCCTCGGTGGCGAAGCGTTCGTTGACTTTGCGATAGGCGTTCCACCAGTGCCGGTGGTACTCCGGGGGCACGATCACGTCGTGGTACAGCGGCCACAGGGTGGCGTTGGAGAAGCCTTCGTAGTAGTCGGCGACCTCCTGCTGCGTCAGGGGCACCGGCCGCAGGTGGATGCCGTCGGCCTGGAACGGGTCCAGGTCACCCTCAGTGCTGCCCGGCCAGCCCACCCAGGCGCCGTCACCGGAGCGCATCAGTGGCGCCAAAGCGGTCACCAGCCCGCCGGGGGAGCGGGTCCACTGCAACGTCCCGTGCTCATCCACGGCGGCATCGACCGGGAGCCGGTTGGCGACCACCACGAAGTCATGGCGCCGCCCGGCCGAACCTGATGCTGACCTGTTCTTCGCCATGCCACTCCATCGAGTTTCACTTGTTCGGGATGCCCAGTACCGGCCCCGCTCAGCCTATCCAGGTGCCGATCGGGGTGCACGCGGCCCTCAGCCCCGGTTGCCGGTCATCGCGAACACGGCGTGCCGGGCCGGCCGCCCGACGGCGGCTGTACTCGGCGCGGGACGGGGCGCCGGACACCGTCCGATCGGGTTGCTGCGGGTACCTTGAGGCGTATGTCGTCGAGCCCCGATACCACGCAGCCGGTGCCCAGGGAGGTGGGCGGTTACCGGCTGCGCAGCGTGCTCGGCTCGGGCGGGATGGGCACCGTGTATGAGGCGCTGGACGGGGACAACCGGGTGGTGGCGCTGAAACTGCTGCATCCGGGCATCAGCGCGGACCCGGCCGCCAGGGCGCGGCTGCGCCGTGAGATCGCCACCCTGCACCGGGTCCGCGGCCCGCACGTGGCGCGGGTGCTGGACGCCGAGTCCGACTCCGCCGAGGCCTTCATCGTCACCGAGTTGGTCGAGGGGCAGTCCCTGGACGACTCGGTGCGTGAGCACGGTCCGCTCGATGAGGTCGAGGTGGCCGATCTGGCTGACGGATTGGCCGATGCACTGGCCGCCATCCATGGTGCCGGGGTGGTGCACCGGGACCTCAAACCCGGCAACGTGATGCTCACCGACGCCGGACCGGTGGTGATCGACTTCGGCATCTCCCAGTTGGCCGATGATTCGCGCCTGACCCAGACCGGGCTGGTCACCGGTACCCCGGGGTATGTGGACCCCGCCGTGATGCGCGGATCCGCCCCGGGCATCACCGGGGACTGGTGGGGCTGGGCCGCGATTCTGCTGTTCGCCCTCACCGGCCGTGCCCCGTTCGGCAAGGGGCCGCTGGCCGCGGTGCTGGGCAGAGTGGAGACCGGGCGCCCGGACCTGGACGGTGTACCCGAGCCGCTGGCGCCGGTGCTACGGGCGGCGCTGCACCCCGATCCGCAGCACCGCCTCGACCCTCGGGAGGTCCGCAAGGCGCTGGGAGAGTTCGCGCTCGGCCACACTCCCACCGTGGTGATCGCCGAGCACCCCACGGTGGCCGCGCCGCAACGCCCCCCGGCGCCGCCGGCCTTCCCCCCGCATCGCCGGAGTGCCTGGCCGGCCGGCGCCGCGGGTGCGGGCACCGCTGGGGTGCAGGGCCCAGGCCCGGCCGCGGGGTATCCCCCCCAGAGCCAGGCACAGCCACCGGCACAGCACGCGCCCGGGGAGCAGCAATGGCAGCAGGCACCGGTCACACCGGCACCCACCCGCCGGCCGGTGCAACCGGTGCACCCCGCCCCTGCCGGGCCGGAGGGCTGGCAGCACCCGCAGGAGCAGGCCCCGGCGCCGATGCCGGCCTGGGCGCGACGCCCGCGGACCCGCCCGGCGGTGCTGGGGGCCTGGTTCCTGGCGGTTGTGGGTCTGGGCGCGCTCCGGCCCGCCTGGACCCTGATCGGCCTGGCAGTGGTGATGGCCCTGACCGGGGCGATCGGGGTCGGCGCCGAAGCGCTGCGGGAACGGCGGATGCACTACGGGCGGCGTCGCTCCGATTCCGCCCGGGTGATCGCCGGTAGTCCCTGGTATCTGCTCTCCGGGACTCTGCTGACGGTCCCGGGCCTGATGGTCGGTGCCCTGGCGGCGGTGGTGATCTGGGGATTGGGCGCCTCCCGGCTCCCGCACACCGGTGTGGTGGCCCTGGCGATGGCTGCGCTGACCCTGCTGCTGTGGTGGATCCCCTCGAGCACCAGTGCCCGCACCGGTGCCCGGCACGTGCTGGCGGTGCTGGCTCCCTCGGCCCGCGTGGCCCGGATCTGGGCCGGGGCCGGCGTCCTGGTGGGATTGGTGATGCTGCTGGCGGTGGCGGGCTTCGGGGCCGAGGTCGTCTGGGACCCGGCACCGGCGCCCGCGGTGCCCACCTTCTGAGTATCCACGTTCGGAGTGCCCGCACGCTGACCTGCCCGCTATCACGTGCACGGTGAGCGCCGCGGCCGGTGCCGAGTGGCCAGTGCCACAGCACCGGTGCCTGTAGCGACGTCGGGCCAGCACGTATCCTGAGCGCGAAGGGCTACCCGTTGTAGTGCCTGCTGTCGGAAAGGAACTCCCGCGTTGGCTTCGAAGAGCATGGACAAGACCGCACGCCGCGAGGCGGCGCGCGCCCAGGCGGAGATACTGCGGAACCAGGCCCAGGCGCAGGAGCGCAAGCAACGCATCATCATCGGTGTGATCGCCGCGGTGATCGTCGTGCTGATTGCGGTGGCCGGGCTGATCATCTGGCAGTCCTCCCAGCGCACCCTGTTCAGCGACTTCGAGGGCGAGGTCCCCGCCGGTGCGAACGACCGCGGTGGCTTCGTGGTCGGTGCCGAGGGAGTTGGCAGTCCGAACGAGGACGCCGTCGAGGTGCAGATCTACCTGGATTACTCCTGCGTGTGGTGCGAGCGGTTCGAGGAGGTCAACGGCGCCGACATCGCCGAGATGACCGACGCGGGTGAAGTGACCGCGATCTACCACCCGGTGGCCTATCTGAATGAGTACTCCGTGCGGGCCGGTGCGGCGATGGCCGCGGTGGCCGATCGGTCACCGGAGCACCTGGTCGACTTCAACGAGCAGATGTTCGCAACCCTGGAGCCGGGTGCCTCCGACGAGCAGATCATCGAGGTCGCCCTCAGCGTGGGTGTGCCCGAGGACGTGGCCAACACGATCACCGACGGCACCTTCACCGAGTGGGTGCAGGTGGCCAGCGACCAGGGCCGACGGGACGGTGCGATGGGCACACCCACGATCTTCGTCGACGGCACCGAGATCGACGCCGAGCAGGAGGGCCAGAACTGGCTGAACCCCGGGGAACTCCCGGAGTTCATCCGCTCCCAGGCGTAGCACCTGGCAGACTCACTGGTGCGCCTGCGGTCCGGAGCCGCAGGAACCCGCCACCTTAGCTCAGTTGGTAGAGCACCCGCCTTGTAAGCGGACGGTCGTCGGTTCGAGTCCGACAGGTGGCTCTCTTAACCCTCTGACCTGCATGGACGCACTCGCCCTGTATGCGAGTGGGCGGAAACTGGGCGTCTACCTACTTCATCAACGCCGAGTTCTTCAGCCGCATCTGGGAGGTCACGTCCCTCCACGGCGAGCGGCTCGCAACCGGGGGACCCCTGGGCCCTTCTGGTTCGCAACTGACCCTGCTCTGGGCTTGCAGGCCCGCTGTCCCACGAGCCCCCGCCCCCGCCTCCCCGCACCGGGCGATGAAGAGTCGATGAAGAATCCCGCGTGGCCGCTGCTGGGCTTGCTGTCGCCGGGACGGGCGTGATTATCCTTCCTTAGCCCCACGCGATGAGTTGACCAGAGCCGCCTGGGACCTTCTTGCCCGCTAGCCAACTCCAGCAGAGGGAGACCGTTCGTGATACCCAGGACGCGACTCGTCGCCGGCGCGGTTGCCATGGCCCTCGCCCTTGCCGCGTGCGGTGACGGAGAACGGACCACACCCGATGAGCCGGCCCCGGGTTCCGCTGCGGAGGAGACGACTGACAGCCCATCGCCGACTGAGGTTGAGGGCGTGCATAACGACGCGGACACGATGTTCGCGCAGATGATGATCGTGCACCACGAGGGCGCCATCGAGATGGCTGACCTGGCCCTGGAGAAGGCTGACAGCGAGGAGGTGCGCTCCCTGGCGGAGCGGATCTCCTCCGCGCAGGGCCCGGAGATCGACGAGATGACGTCCTGGTTGGAGGCATGGGGGGAGGAGACCTCCCCGACGGGCGGCATGGAGGGCATGGACCACGGCGGCATGGAGATGGAGGGCATGAGCCAGGAGGAGGCCATGGCCGAGTTGGAATCGCTGTCCGGCGCCGAGTTCGACCGGCGGTTCCTGGAACTGATGATCGCTCACCACCGCGGCGCGGTGGACATGGCACAGGAGGAACTCCAGGGCGGGGAGAACCCGCAGGCACTGGACCTGGGCCAGAAGATCGTCGATGACCAGGAGCGTGAGATCGCGGAGATGGAGCAGTTGTTGGAGACGCTTTGAGGGGTGCGCAGGAGGGCCGGGAGTTGAGCCCGGCAACGTAGGCCTCCGGTGGCAGAACCGGCTACAAGGAGATGGTATGGGTTGGCATGACATGGGTTCGTGGGGCATGGGCTGGGGCTGGCTGTTCCTCGTCCTGCTTGTGCTCGGTGTCGCGGTGCTGGCGGTGGTGCTGGTCCGGCTCCTCTCCGGGGGTGAGCGCGGTGAGCAGCGCAACCCGCCGCCGATGCGGGGTGGCCGCGCGCTGGAGGTCCTCGATGAGCGGTACGCCAGGGGAGAGATCGACTCCACGGAGTACGACGAGCGGCGCCGGCGCCTCGAGGGCTCCGAGGACTGAGCGGTGGAACCGATCACCCGCCGGGTGGCGCTCCGGCTGGGGGCGCTAGGGGCCCTGGGGGTGGTCGTAGGCGGGGTGGGGCTGTCCCGCACCGGCCTCCCCTGGGCCGCCCAGCCGGCCCCGTTGCGCACAGCGGCGCGCGGATCCGAGACGTTGACCGAGCCCGAGGTGGTGCGCAGCCGGGACGGGCTCCTGCGCGTGGAACTTGTCGCGACCCCACGGGAGACAACCATTGCCGGCAGGCCTGCCCGGGTGCTGACCTACAACGGCACTGTTCCGGGGCAGACCTGGCGGGTGCGTCCCGGGGACCGCATCGAGGTGCTCCTGCGCAACGAACTCGAGACGCCGACCAACCTGCACACCCACGGCCTCGTGGTGTCCCCGCGGGACAACGGGGACAACCCCTTCGTCAGTGTCGATCCGGGGCAGAGTTTCGAGTACCGTTTCGACCTGCCCGAGGACCACCCGACCGGGGTGTTCTGGTACCACCCTCACCGCCACGGCACGGTGGCCGACCAGGTCTTCGGC
The DNA here is from genome assembly GCF_049725185.1 of Pseudactinotalea sp. Z1748. Taxonomy (NCBI): domain Bacteria; kingdom Bacillati; phylum Actinomycetota; class Actinomycetes; order Micrococcales; family Cellulomonadaceae; genus Pseudactinotalea; species Pseudactinotalea sp. Z1748. The sequence goes on from NZ_JBMPQB010000001.1 coordinate 331,403, forward strand.
GGTCTGTACGGTGCCCTGCTCGTCGAGGGCGATGAGGTGCCGGTCAGCCGGGAGCGAGTCCTCGTCGTCTCGGACATCGCGATGGATGGCGACGGCGAACTCGCGTCGGCGTCGGCAGCGCAGGTGATGATGGGCCGAGAGGGGGACCTTGTTCTGATCAACGGTCAGGTCCGGCCAGAACTCACCGCCCGTCCGGGAGAACGGGAACGCTGGCGAGTGGTCAACGCGTGCACATCCCGCTACCTGCACCTGGCCCTGCCCGGGCAGGATCTTGCGTTGCTGGGCATCGACAGCGGCCACGAGCCCGCCGCCCGGGAGGTCGAGCAGGTGCTGCTTGCTCCGGGCAACCGCGCGGATCTGCTGGTGACCACCCGCGGGGGTACCAGCGAGTTGCGCTCGCTCGGATACGACCGCGGCGCGATGGGCATGATGATGGGCGGTAGGGACCTGTCAGGCCCCGCCGCCCTGGCCACCCTGGCGGTCTCCGGGGACGAGGCCGCCGCGGTGGGGCGGGTGCCCGAACGACCTGCGGACCCCGACCTGCGCAACCGCCCGCTCGATGAGCGACGGGAGATCGCCTTCACCATGAACATGAGCGGGGGGATGATGGGTCCCGGCCGCAGGGGGATGATGGACCTGGGCTTCGACGGACGCCCCTTCGACGCCGACCGGGTCGACCAGCAGGTCGCCGCCGGGTCGGTGGAGGAGTGGACCATCACCAATCCCACGCCGATGGATCATCCCTTCCATCTGCATGTGTGGCCCATGCAACTCATCGAGACCAACGGCGAACCGGTGTCAGAACCGACCTGGCGGGATGTCGTCAACGTCCCCGCCAACGGCCGGGTCCGGACGCTGGTGGACTTCACCCACCACCCGGGTCGCAGCGTGTACCACTGCCACATCCTCGACCACGAGGATGCCGGGATGATGGCAGTGGTCGACACCCGCTGAGCCCGACGGCCACACAAGCGCATGGCCCATTCCGTCGAGCCGACGAACATCACCCAGAATTCGTGACCGCCCACATCCGCAGGACGGCGAAGGTGAACGCCAGGAGCGCCCGCGGCGGACCCGGAGAGCACCGGCAGCCAGCGGCGCCATGGGCGGCCGGTGCCGCAGAATCAGCCCGCGTCCCTCGGCCGAGTAGCGCTCGAGGGTCCACGCCACCATGAAGAACTAATGAAGATCCCTGTCCGTTGCGGTCAGATCGGGAATGGAAAACTTCTCGCCTGCCTTACTGCTGATGAGATACCCTCCAGGGGTATATGGAGCGATCGAATGAGGGGTTGTCATGGGTACGCCACCGAGTCACGACCACGCAGGGCCCCGGCCACGCGAGGGCCAGGAGCACACCGCGCACGCCGACCACGACTCGGCCTACGGTGCCGCGGCCGGGCATGAGGCCACGCACGGGCAGGCGTTGCCCACTGAGGGCGGGGGTGTCACCGACCCGCTGACCGCTGCGGGGCACGACTCGGCCGCGGACCACGGGCACGCTGCTCACGCCGGCCACGACAGCGGGCACGACACGCACGCCGGTCACGGGGGGCACGGCGGTCATGGCGACCACGTGGCCATGTTCCGTCGCCTGTTCTGGATCATGCTGGCCCTGGCGGTGCCCACGGTGCTGCTCAACGGGATGTTCGCCGACCTGCTTGGCTACGCGCTGCCCGACCTGCCGGGTGTGGAGGCGGTCTCCCCGGTGCTGGGTACGGTGATCTACCTGTGGGGTGGGCGCCCCTTCCTCACTGGCGCGATCGGTGAGCTGCGCACCCGCAGACCGGGGATGATGCTGCTCATCGGGATGGCGATCACCGTCGCCTTCGTCGCGTCCCTGGGGGCCAGCCTGGGGTTGTTCACCCACGAATTGGACTTCTGGTGGGAGTTGGCGCTGCTCGTCGTCATCATGCTGCTCGGACACTGGCTGGAGATGCGCTCCCTGGCGCAGACGTCCTCCGCGCTTGACTCCCTGGCCGCGCTGCTGCCCGACGAGGCCGAACGGGTGGAAGGGGACCAGGTCATCACGGTCTCCCCCGCCGAGTTGCGACTCGGTGACGTGGTAGTCGTCCGCCCGGGCGGGCGAGTGCCGGCCGATGGTGAGGTCGTGGACGGCGGTGCGGACGTCGATGAGTCGATGATCACCGGTGAGTCGCGGCCGGTGCTGCGCACCGTGGGAGACCACGTCGTGGCTGGCACCGTCGCGACCGACAACGCCTTACGGGTTCGAGTGTCGGCCGTGGGGGAGGACACCGCCCTTGCCGGCATCCAGCGGCTCGTGGCCGAGGCGCAAGCCTCCACCAGCCGCGCCCAGCTCCTCGCGGACAAGGCCGCCGGGTGGCTGTTCTGGTACGCGCTCATCGCCGCCGCAATCACCGCCGTTGTGTGGGTGTCCTTCGGGGTTCCGGACAGCGCACTGGTCCGGGCGATCACCGTCCTGGTCATCGCCTGCCCCCACGCTCTGGGCCTGGCGATCCCACTCGTCGTGTCCATCTCCACCGAACGCGCTGCCCGCGGCGGCGTCCTGGTCAAGGACCGCGGCGCCCTGGAGCGGATGCGCGTGGTCGACACCGTGCTCTTCGACAAGACCGGCACCCTGACCAAGGGCGAGCCGGCCCTCACCGACGTCACGAGCACCGGAGCGTATGAGGTGGAGGAACTGCTGCGCCTGGCGGCGGCTGCCGAGGCCGAGAGTGAGCACCCGCTTGCCCGCGCAGTTCTCGCCGCGGTCCGAGACCGCGGGCTGCAGGTTCCCTCGGCCGCCAACTTTCGGGCTGCGACGGCCGTGGGGGTACGCGCCACCGTCGAGGGCCGCGAGGTCCAGGTCGGCGGGCCTGCGCTGCTCTCCCAGTACGGCGCCGAGCCGCTGGCCGCGACAGCGTCGTGGGCACGGTCCGGTGCCACCGTCCTGCACGTTCTCGTCGACGGCCAGGTGGCCGGTGCGCTCGCCCTGGCCGATGAGGTCCGCGAGGAGTCACGGCACGCGATCGATGCCCTGCACCAGTTGGGCATCCGGGTCGTCATGATCACCGGTGACGCCGAGCCGGTGGCCCGGGCTGTGGGCGCCGAACTGGGCATCGACCAGGTCTTCGCCCAGGTGCGCCCGGAGGACAAGAGTGAGAAGGTCGCCCAACTGCAGCAGGAGGGCCGTATCGTCGCCATGGTCGGGGACGGCGTCAACGACGCCCCGGCGCTGGCTCAGGCAGACGTCGGGATCGCGATCGGTGCGGGCACCGACGTGGCGATCGCCTCCGCCGGCGTCATCCTGGCGTCTGACGACCCCCGGTCGGTGCTGTCGGTCATCCAGCTCTCCCGTGCCGGGTACCGGAAGATGAAGCAGAACCTGTGGTGGGCTGCCGGCTACAACATCGCGGCCGTGCCCCTGGCCGCAGGTGTGCTGGCCCCGGTCGGGTTCGTCCTACCCATGTCGGTCGGCGCGATCCTCATGTCCCTGTCGACCATTGTCGTTGCGCTCAACGCCCAACTGTTGCGCCGCCTGGACCTCAGCCCCGAGACCAGCACCGCCGCGGCGCACGGCGCACCTCGGGTCCCTTCCGCCGACGGCTCACGGGCTACTGGGGATCGCGAGGACGTGGTTGGGGCGCACCGTCACTGACGCGGCCAGGGTGTGCCATGCACCGGGCGATCCTGCTGCCCTACGGCCCGCCAACGAGGGTGCAACCCGCGCTGTAGTCCGCCTGGCTGAAAATCCACGTATCCGCGTCGGCGCCGGCCACTGGGCGCCGGAGCGCCGCAGGCGCTGACGGCCCGGCCCACCTGCTGGTCCGTGCTGCTGGACGACTTCCCCGCCGAGGCGACCCTGGAGCGGTTGTCCTATCGGCTCAACGTCGTCGGCCGGGTGGCGAGTTCATCGCCGTCGGCGCAGCCGCACCCGCAACAATGCTTCCAGCGGGCCGCGGGAGAAGAAGTGCCGCCAGCCCACCGCTGCGCCTATCAGCACCAGTGCCATCACCGCCGTGGTGACCAGGCCCGCCGGTGCGGTCCCCGGGCCGGGACGCACTACCTCCGCGATGCCGAACAGGTGCACCACATACACGGTCAGCGCCAACTGACCCGTGGCCACCAGCGGCCAACCGAAGCGGCCCAGGTAGGGCAACACCAGTAGTGTCAGGCCCAGCACCGCCACGGCCGAGGCACTGCCCCGGATCAGCCACAACGGCATCTGCGAGTGTGCGGCCGCCGAAAGGAACCAGTCCACACCGGGCTCCCCATCCGGCCGCCCCAGGAACGCCTCCACCGCCCGGGAGCCGAGTTCCGCAAGCAGGGTCAGCACCACTCCGGCCACAGTCAACCGTATCTGGACGCACCGGTCTTGCAGGCGCAACCTGCCCAGCCACATCCCGAACAGGAACGGCCCGAGCCAGGTGATCACCGGGTACGGCCCGGTCAGGAATGTCGAGGCCACGATCTGCCCGGGCGCATCCAGTAGCGTGGCAGGCTCCCGGTCGAAGACCTCACCGGTTCTGAGTTGGGCACCCAGCCACACCAGTGGTCCAGCGGCAGTTGCCGCGATCGAGGCGGTCAGCAGCAGCCATGAGGGGGCCCGCACCACCACCAGTCCCACGAGAAACAGCACCGCATAGGTGGTCAGGATTACCTTGGAGCCATGACCCGCCAACTGAGTGCTCAGCCCAATCAGGCTCAGCAGAACCGTCCGCCACAACACCTGCCCCCAGGGTAGCGCGGCACCGTCGCGGGCCCGGCGGGTCAGGAACGAGTACCCGATCCCGGCCAGCAGCACGAACAACAATGAAGCCCGCCCGTGCGGCAGCCGCATGACAAGCCCGGCGATGCCATCGTCATAGAGCGGACCGACGTTGACCGCGAGCATGCCCAGGATGGCCAGCGCCCGCGCCGCGTCCAGTCCGATGACCCGGCTATGGGGTGCGGCGGCATGCCCGGGGTCGCTAGCCGCGTGCGCCGCGCGCACCGGTGCGCCGTCCTGCTGCTCCGAGATTGGCACAGGTTGTAACCGCGACCTATATCAGTTGGAGAGTGGTGAGGCAGGTGGCGACCTCGTCAGTGGTGGAGAACGCGGCTGTACCCGTGCGTACCTGGAGGTCCTGGTCGATGAGTTCACCCTGGCAGGTGGTCAGGCTGTGGTAGAAGCACTCGTGAGTCCGGCTCACGTAGGGGGCCACGGATAGGTAGAAGAGGTCCTCGGGCATCTGTGCGGCTAGTTCCTGCTGCCCGTCGGAGAGCACCAGTTCATCGGGCCGGATGGAGGCAATGTCATCGGTGGGGCGTTCCTTTCCACCGAGCCGGTCCAGGTGGTCGATCATCTCTGCGACCTCCATGCCGGCCAGGTCATGGGTGGCGAGGAACGCGGCTTCATCACCTCCGGCGGTGGGCTCGGAGGCCGGATCCGACGAGGAGCAGCCGGCGAGGATCAGCACCAGCGCCCCAAGGATCGCCGCCATTCTCTTCATGTTCTTCCACCGTCCTATTGGGCCCCGCCGCCATTTTTTTGCTGGTACGACAGGTCATCGTCGCCCGAATGTGTTCAAGGATTCGACCAAACGGGTCATCCAGGCAACCATTGCGCCCGAGATTCTGGGCTTTCGTCTCGAATCAAGGTGCCTTCTGCAGCGCAGGCGGCAAGGTCTGGGTCGGCGCGAGCGTGGGTAGACCTGTCAACTGATGGCGGCGAGGAGTTCGTTGCCAGCCTCATCGCAGGCCCGGCACGCCTCTGCGCCGATGCGGCAGTGGTCGTGGGCCTCTGCGTGACGCCTGCATTCATCGCCGCAGGATCTGCAAACTTGAGAACAGGCCTGCAACTGGGCACGGGTGCGGTCGGCATGAGACCCGGTGTGTCGGGACAGCATGCGGGCCGTGGCGCCGCAGATGTCGGCGCAGTCAAGGTTGAGACGTATGCAGGTGCGCAACTCGGAGACCATCTCCTCGCTCAGGCACGCGTCTGCGCAGGCGGTGCACGCCTGAGAACAGGCCACTAGGGCATCTACCGTGCGGGCCAGAAGATCCCGGTCGAGACTGACCTGGGCGGGGTGGGTATCCATCATCTCTCTGGTTCTCATTGTCGCCTCTATCTCGATAGCCATCACAGCCTTGTCTCCCGACGCTACGACAGGAGCGGCGGGCATGCAGTCGCCGCGGCGGGGGATGACGATGAAGGTTTGATGAAGCATTCGGTAATGCCGTGATCTAACCGTGATCCGAGGGTTTGCGGTATGTACTGTCACTCTTGCCCCCGCCGTGCGGGAAGCCCACAAGCGGACGCCGAACCCTGCCACCGCACCGTGGTCACCGATCAACGCCGTGGCAGGGGCGGGGGACCCAGCCGTCGGTGCGCGAGCACCTAGGGGTGAAGTCCCGCCTGGGGAGCCAGGCAGACCGGGTAAGTCTCCAATCCGAACCCGACAACTGACCTCGTAGGCGAACTGGAGAACCGAATTGACTGAACCAACAACCGGCGCCCGACACCGCGCGGCGTGCCGCCCCTCCACCCCACTGACCGTTTTCGCTGACTCAGTCACTGGGACCACCGGCAGACGGACGCTGGCCGTCTTCGCCTCCTCCGGATTGGTGCTCACGATGGGCGCCTCCAGCGCTGCGGCCGTCCCCCAGGTGTCGAGTTCGAGTTTCGGGGCCGGCGCCCTGGCCAACGTGGTGCTCGACGCCGACGTCGACATCGATAAGGTGGTCACCTCACCAACCGTCACTGTCGATGAGGACATCGACTGGCACGTCGCCATCGCTGAGGTCTCCTCCGAAGCTCCACCCCCACCCCCACCCCCACCCCCACCGCCAGCCATTACTGCGCCGGAGCGCCCCACCCAGCGTGCCGCTCCGGCCTCCCGCACCGGTCAGCGCACCGAGCAGCCGGCTCAACAGCAGGAGCAGCAGACCGAGGATTCCTCCTCCGGCGAATCCAGCGAGCAGACCGCGAGCACTGCCTCTGCCTCCGGTTCTGCGGTCGTGGACGTCGCCCGCCGCTACGTGGGCACCCCGTATGTGTGGGGTGGCTCTACCCCGGCGGGCTTTGATTGCTCGGGCTTCACCGCCTACGTCTTCGCCCAATTCGGGGTAAGCCTGCCTCGGACGTCCGGTGCCCAGGCGGGCGCCGGACGCATAGTCTCGGCAGCCGAAGCCCAGCCCGGCGATCTGGTGGCGTGGCCCGGCCATGTGGGTATCTACACCGGCAACGGCGACAACATCGCCGCCCGAAACCCCGGCACCGCCCTGTACGAGGGCCCGATCTTCCATAACAACCCCACGTTCATCCGCGTGCTCTGACCGCATATCTCAGTTGCTGCATCGGCCCGTCCGGCCCAGGGCGGGCCGATGCTCGTGCGGTGGCTGGATGAGAGCACACCCTTTCCAACGCGGCCACTGCCGAAGACCGCCGGTGGAGGCGGTCTCAGGCCTGCGAATGCTGCCGCCCCAAGGGCAGTTCGATGGTGAAGACGGCGCCGTGGCCAAGCCCGGCGCTGGCCGCTTTCATGCTGCCACCGTGGGCCTGGACGATGGAGCGGCTGATGGCAAGCCCGATCCCTGACCCTCCGTGCGCGCGGTCACGAGCCGCATCAGCACGGTAGAAGCGCTCGAACAGGTGGGGCAGGTGCTCGGCGGCTATCCCACCGCCGTTGTCCTGGACCCACAACCGCAGTCGCGATCCACTCCGCTTGGCACCCAATTGGACTTGACCTCCCTTTGGGGTGTGCCGCACGGCGTTGTCCAGCAGGTTGGTCAGGACCTGCCCGAGCCGGTCAGGGTCCGCGGTGATGACCGTCTGGCGTTCCGACTCCGTGGCCTCGATCGTCAGATCAATGCCCTTGTCCGCGGACTTGACGCTTGCCTGTGTTGCGGCGTCCTGAAGTAGGTCACCGACCCGCAGCGGCTGCCACCGCATTTCCAAGCGGCCCTCGCTGGCGGTTGTCACGAGCGTTATGTCCTGGGCCAGCCGGGCAAGGCGTGCGACCGGCTCACGCAGCATGCCCATCGTCGGTTCATCGGCAGGTACGACACCGTCGACGATCCCTTCGAGGTAGCCATCCAGGGTCGCCACCGGGGTGCGCAGTTCATGGGCCAGGTCGCCCAGCATGCGGGTGCGGGTCTTTTCAATATGTCCTAGGTCAGTGGCCATGGTGTTGAACGCGGCGGCGAGGTCATCGAACTGCGCGCCCATGTGGACCGCTGGCACATGGACGTTGTAGTCACCGCTTGCGACCTGCACTGCTGCTTGTCGGACCCTTTCCAACGCCCTGGTGATGCGTCGAGTGACGACAATGCTCACGAGCACTGACGACAGGAGAGCGACGAGTAGCGCCACGGAGAGGGACAGGGTCCATGCCGCGGTGAAGGCTTGCCTTGCGTGAGCCACGACCTCGGAGTCAACGGGCTCGGCCATGAGCATGTGATCGTGGAAGATCATCGGCCCGATCACCGAAGCGACAGCCCACGCTGTCCCGGCGGCCACCAAGAGGACCGCGACGATCGCTGCCAGGAGCCGAGCGCCCAGTCCCCACCGCTTTGGCTGCCGCTTGTTCATGACCCGGTCCCCATTCGGTAGCCAACTCCACGTACGGTCCGGATGAACCTCGGCGCAGATGCCTTGTCGCCGAGTTTGCGTCGCAGATGCCCGATATGGACATCGACGAGGTTGTCATCACCCACCCAATTGGGTCCCCACACCGTCTCGATGAGTTGGCGCCGGGTGAAGACCATGTGCGGGCGCGCCGCCAGCGCTGCGAGTACGTCGAACTCGGTGCGCGTCAGTTGGACAGTTTCGCCGTCGAGGGACACTTCCCGGCCCAGAGCGTCAACGGACAATGGCCCGAACGACGCCTCTGCGCCATGGTGGCCAGGTGGGTTCTGCCGCGGACGACGCAGCATTGCCCGCACGCGTGCAACGAGCTCACGTGGGCTGAACGGCTTGGTCACATAGTCATCGGCGCCCACCGAGAGGCCGTTGAGTTTGTCGACCTCCTCCACGCGGGCGGTGAGCATGATGATGTAGCAGTCAGAGAAGGTGCGCACGCTCCGGCAGACCTCGATCCCATCGAGACCAGGCAGGCCAAGGTCCAGCACCACCACCCCAGGTCGCCACTGTCGCGCACGCTGCACGGCGTCGTCTCCGTCAGCGCAGGTTTGGACCTCGAAGCCTTCGCGCTCAAGATAGTTCGCGACCAATCGCGCCAAGGGGGCTTCGTCATCGACGACCAGAACGCGGGGCAGGTTCACGTCCGAATGAGCAAGGGAGGTCATGGCTCCATAGTGAACCAAGATGACCGTTACGTGCGCTGCCGCGGAACGTGTGCGACCCCAGGACTGTTCGGCGCCCTGACGTGCGAAGCCGACCAATGGCGCCGACGACGAGGGTGATCGCGGGCATTCCGATACTCACGCTGGTTCCCCCGGACCGCTCGCGCAGGAGAACCGTAGGCCGATCCCCTCAGGCGATCCCGGCGCGGTGGGCGAGGATCACCGCCTGGACCCTGTCCCGCACCCCCAGTTTGCCGAGAATGTGGGCGACGTGGGTGCGCACGGTGTTCTCCGTGAGGTGCAGTTCGGCGCCGATCTCGGCGTTGCTCAGCCCGCGCGCCATGACTCCGAGCACCTCGCGTTCGCGTTCGGTGAGCAACTCCAGCCCGGGAACCGGCTCGCGCGCTGCACCTACATAGGACGCAACGAGGCGCCGCACCACGGTGGGTCCGAGCGCCGATCCCCCTGCGGCGCAGTCCTTGACCCCCTGGATGAGATCCCGAGGCGGTGTGGTCTTCAGGAGGAAGCCGGCGGCTCCCGCCCGCAGCGCACCGAGCACGTACTCATCGACGTCAAACGTGGTCAGCACGAGGCAGCGGGCTGCGGGAGCCGCCGTGGCCAGGCGCCCGATGGCGGTCACCCCGTCGATCCCCGGCATCTCGATGTCCATGAGCACCACGTCCGGATGTAACCGCCGGGCCTGGGAGACGGCCGCGGCGCCGTCCTGCGCCTCCCCGACGATCTCGATCCCGGGATCGGAGCCGAGCACGCCAGCCAAACCTGCACGCATCATGGCGTGGTCGTCGGCGAGCAGGACACGGATCGTCACGGCCGGGCCCTGCCGCGCAGTTGTGTCGGCTCATGGGGCAGAACGGCCCGCAACGCGAAACCGCCTCCATCCCCCGGTCCGACGAGCAGCCGACCTCCGACGGCGGTGACGCGGTCCTCGAGCCCGGCCAGCCCGAACCCTGCTTGTGCAACCGTCCGGCCCGGCCCGTCGTCGGTCACCTCCAGATGCGTGCACTGCTCGTCGCTGCCGATGGTGACGTATGCGATGGCCCCGTCCGCGTGCTTGAGCACGTTGGTCAGGGCTTCCTGGACGAGGCGGTGCACAACCGGCAGCAGTACGTCTGGTGGGCGTCCGGAGGCAGTGAGCCGGATGTCGAGGCCGGCACCCTGGAGGCGGGCCACGATACGCTCGATGTCATCCCATGCGGGTGCCGAACCCGTCCCCCATGACTGGACGTCGAGTTCGCCGAGGGCGGTCGAGACGGTCTCGCCCACTGCCTGCACCCCCGCACGTGTCGCGGCTGGGTCCTGCGGCCAGGCGAGTTCGGCCGCGCCGGCTTGGACCGCGACGAGGCTGACGGCATGCGAAGCGACGTCATGGAGTTCACGAGCCATGGCCTGGCGCGTCCTCTCGGTGGCGCGCTCACGGGCTGAGGTGAGTTCGGCCTCGTGCGCCCCGGCGCCCTCGTCGGCATGTTCCCGGACGCGGCGGCTGTGTCCGACGATGAGGGCACTGACGGCGACGATGCCGAGCACGAGGACGTTGATGGGTCCGTTCTCGGGTTCGTGGGCGAAACGGCTGCCGATCGCAGCGGTGTAGAGGCCCGCAGCCGATGCTATGGAGACCATGCCGGGTCGGACCTCAAGAACGCTCCAGAGCAGCAGTCCGACGATGATCGGGAAGGAGAAGCCGTCTGTGACCGCCGCGTCCAGCATGGCCCCGAGGAGAAGCACTGCCGCCCCCGCCAGCACGGTGGCGACCGGCATGAGCCGGCGAGGCAGCACGGTGAGCGCCATGATGCCGGTGGTCCACCACGCACTGCCGGGCTCTGCGTAGGTGAGCGCCTCGGTGACGCTCAGCACGAGAACGGTGAGGGTGAGGATGACGTCGCTGCGGTTGATGGTCCTCAACCGGTCGCTTTTGCCCTGGACCGCCTCGGCGACCGGGGGAGTGGGCAGAACGTCCACCGCGCGGCTCCCGGAGCCGATGAGTCCGAGTTGTCGGCGCAGTTCCGCCATGGCGGCACGGGACTCGGCCTGGATCGCTACGAGTTCCGGACGGGGATCGGCACCCGTGGCGAGAGCGGCCTCCGCGCGGGGGACGAGTCGGCCGACGGCGAGTAGCGAGCGGCGCACCGAGCGGTCGATCTCGGCGGAGAGCCTGCCACGTTCCTGTTCGACCGCGTCCCGCACCGCTTCGTCCCTGTCGATCGCGGCGACGTCTTGCTCGTGACGCCGGGCCTGCCGCGAACGCAGTACGCCCGACCCGACATGGCGGGCAAGGAGCAGCAGTGACGACAGGAGTACGCCCGCGAAGAACAGGTCGATCCACGGATCGCCCCAGGTGAGGACCACCGACGCGGTGAACCCAGCGGTCACAAGACCGACCTCGGCCAGCCGCGGCGGACGCATACATCACAGTGTGCCACCGGCGCAACCGAATACGCCTCGTCCGGATGGACGAGAACAGATCGTCCTAGCGGGCGGCAACCTCATCGCCTCGGGTGAGGCTTCCTCGGGGACCGGTCGGAAGAGTGGAGCCAACGGGCTCCACAGCAGCCCGTAGATCAAGGAGAAACTCCCATGAACACATCCGCCACCGCGAGGACGGCCACCGTCCTAGCCCTGCTCGGCGCTGCCGGAATCTCAGCCATCGCGCTGAACGATGCGGCCACCTTCGCGCTCACCGGACAGTACAGCGCCGCCAGTGACGAGTTCGGCCTCAATCCGCTCTTTGTGCTGTCCGGCATCGTGCACGGCCTCGCCTATCTCGCATTCACCGCTGTTCTCCACCTGCACCGTCACCGGGTCGACGCAGGGAGCAGGTTCCGCCGAGTGGCGCGGGTCGTGCTCAGCCTCGCGCTGGTCGCGCTCGCCGCGGGCATGCTGGGCAGCACCGCCGTGGCGATGGTCCAGGGCGAGATTGTGGACTCCGGTGCACTCGGGGCGCTAGCCGGTATCAACTTCCTGCTCATGTTCGTCGGTGGGGTGATGCTCGGATTCGCTCTGCTTCGGCGCCGGGAACTGCGGCCGGCAGCGATGACCCTGGTCGCCATCGTGCCCGCGATCCTGTTGGTGATCCTCCTCGCTGCTGTCGGGAGCCCCTGGGCGCACCCGGCGTATGCGGAGGTCATGGTCGGTTTCGGCCTCGCCTTCATCGGGCTCACGCCGCGTCCCCGGCCGGCCTTGGCTGATGGTGAGGTTGTCGCGGGAACTGTGCGCGCTCCCGCGTAGGGCCGCTGTGACGGTTCGAGCCACGTCGCGAGCACAACCACGGACGGGATCGGCGGGCACCGTGTTCGCCGACTCCGGCTATGGCAGTGGTATCGCGCCGAGTCAGTGCTTGCCCGGTTCTCAGTGCCTGTCCGGTTCGCCGGTGAAGGGCAGCACGCTGGACGCATCACCCAACTGGTCGGCGGCGATCACTCCCAGATCGCCGTCCTGCTGGAGGATCACTGCGCCGACACTCTCGAGGGACCCGAAGCCGGACTTGCGCGCTGCGATGTGCACGTCGTCGTCCACCAGTTGGTGCTTGCGCATGGCCGTGCGCTGGAACTGGCCGTGATAGAAGAGGAGCGCGGGAGGAGGGTCGATCACCCGGCGCGCGTTGGATGAGCGGCCGCGGATCCAGGCCAACAGCCACTGCAGGAAGATCAACAGCGCCAGGGCCACCACGATCTGTGCCAGCGGAACGTCGGGGGCGGTGACTGCGCGCCCGAACGTCGAACCGAGGGTGACCGCCACGATGAAGTCCAAGGGCGTCATCGAGGACATGGTGCGTGGCCCCGAGATCCGGAGCATGAGCAGCAGAGCCAGGTAGCCGGCGCCGACGGTGATCAGGGTGTGCAGGATCGGGTCCCACCCGTCCCAGAACTGTGTGATGTCCATTGCCGAAGCGTGTCATGCAGTGGGCAAGGCGGCCTCCCGAGCATGACCGGCACCTCAGGGGCTCTGGCTGCTTGTGCTAATCTTTGGTCATGCAGCCAGATAACGAGCACGACGGCCAGTCTGCACGATCGTTCATCGAGCAAGCGCGACGCGCCCAGATCGTGGCCAGCGCGGTCGAGGTGATCGCCGACGTCGGGTACCGGAAGGCGTCGATGGCTCGCATCGCGGCCCACGCCGGGATCAGTCGCGGCCTGATCTCTTACCACTTCGCGAACAAGGCCGAATTGATCACCGAGGTCGTCACCCGGGTCTACGTCGACGGCGCGGAGTTCATGGGTCCGCGGATCGGTACCGAGGCCACCGCCCCGGGCCAGCTGCGGGCCTACATCTCCTCGAACCTGGAGTACATGCGAGCCCATCCGGAGCGGATGCGCGCCCTGTTGGAGATCTTCACCCAGGCGGACCGTGACGAACTGCCGGCCGCCGACGACTCCGACACCGTCGACCAGATGCTCGGCCCGTTGGAGGAACTCTTCCGCAACGGGCAGGCGACAGGAGATTTCCGTGACTTCGACCCCCGCACCATGGCCGTGGCGGTGCGCAACGTGATCGATGGCGTGCCGCCGCGACTCTCCGAACCCGACCTGGACCTGGATGCGGTCATCAACGATCTCACCGCACTCTTCGAACGAGCCACCCGCCACCCCGACGCACCGGAGTCCTCATGACGCCGGTCGAACACCCCGTGGCACTGATCACCGGTGGCGCCGGTGGAATCGGAGCCGCGATCGCGCGCCGGCTTGCCCGGCGAGGATGGCGAATCGTGATCGCCGACGTCGACGACGCGGCAGGGATCGCCCTCGCCAACGAGATCGATGCCCGGTTCCTGCACACCGACGTGGGCTCACTGTCCGACAATACTGCTGCGGTCGCCGCGGCCCTGAGCCACTACGGTCGGCTGGACCTCGCGATGCTCAATGCGGGACTTGGCGAACCCGAGGGATCGCTGCTGGACTTCGACCCGGACGCCTACCGCACACTCGTCGCCGTCAACCAGGACGGCGTCGTCTACGGAGTTCACGCCGCCCTCGGGCAGATGAGTAAGCAGGGCTCCGGCACGATCATCGCCACCTCGAGCATGGCCGGTGTGGACGCGAGTCCGATCAACCCGCTGTATGCCGGCACCAAGCACGCGGTCATCGGACTGGTCCGCTCGCTCGGGCCGGTTCTGGAGCAGTCCGGCGTGCGGATCAACGCGCTTTGCCCCACGTTCGTCGACACCCCGATACTCCGAGACGCTGCCCCCTACATCCGAGGGCTCGGCATCGCGGTGCTGGACCCCGAGCGAGCCGCGGACGCGGTCGAGGCCATCCTCGCCGACGAACGCACCGGACAGGCCTGGCTGCTCGTGCCCAATTCCGACGCCCGGCCGATGGACTTTCCAGATACGCCCAGCATCATGGCCGACCCCACAGCGACCCTCCCGGAGATCTCCACATGACCGCCCTCGTGCGCACCACCGACCTGAGCCGCCGCTACGGCGATGTCCTCGCCCTGGACGATGTCGCCCTGGAGATCCCGAGCGGGCAGATCGTAGGCATGCTCGGCCCGAACGGAGCGGGCAAGACCACGCTGATCAATCTGCTGGTCGGGCTGCGCCGGCCCTCCTCCGGCACGGTCGAACTCCGTGGTGGTGACCCCCGTGACGAGGCCACGCGCCGGGTCATCGGAGTGACACCGCAGGAGACGGCCCTGCCCGAGGCCTGGCGGGTCGGCGAACTCGTCGACTTCATTCGCGCCCACTTCCCCGATCCGCTGACACGGTCCGAAGCCCTCGCCCGGTTCGACCTCACCGAGTTCACCGACCGCCAGGTCGGCGGGCTGTCCGGTGGCCAGCAACGGCGTCTCGCCGTCGCGCTTGCCTTTGTGGGCAGG
The DNA here is from genome assembly GCF_049725185.1 of Pseudactinotalea sp. Z1748. NCBI lineage: Bacteria > Bacillati > Actinomycetota > Actinomycetes > Micrococcales > Cellulomonadaceae > Pseudactinotalea > Pseudactinotalea sp. Z1748. Next base: position 346,478 of record NZ_JBMPQB010000001.1, read on the forward strand.
CCAGAGATCGTGTTCCTGGATGAACCGACCACGGGTCTGGACGTCGAGGCCCGCCGCGCGCTGTGGGAGGGCATTCGCAACTACCACACCGACGGCGGCACCGTGCTACTGACCAGTCACTACCTGGAGGAAGTCGAGGCACTCGCCGAGAGGGTGGTGGTCATTGACCACGGTCGCGTACTGACCGACGGCTCGCTGTCCGAGGTCCGCGGCCTGGTCCGCCTCAAACGGGTCACCCTCACGGGTGCCCGGCTGCCCGAGCTGCCGACGGCGCACAGCATCGAGCAGGAGGGCGAACGCATCCACGTGCTCACCGACGACGCCGCCACCTTCGTGCGCCAGCTGGCCGCCAGCGGTGCCCCCTTCACCGAGATCGAGATCCGCTCCGCGTCGCTGGAGGACGCCTTCCTGGCGCTGACCTCCACCGAGCGGGCCGCCTGAGGGAGTTTCCATGTCACTGACCATGACCTACACCCGGCGCTATCTCGTCGAGATGATCCGCACCCCCGTGATGTTCCTGTCGATCACCATGACTCCGGTCGCTGTGATGCTGTTCTTCTTCATCCCCTTCGTCGGCTCGGATGCCACAATGATGACCGCGACAGTCGGCACAATGATGGTGTTCGCGGTGCTCCTGGGCTGCGTCGGACACTTCGCCACAACCGTCTCGGCCACTCGCGAGTCAACCTGGGGTACCTACCTACGAACCCTGCCCGGAGGGTTGGCACCGGAGATCACGGCGAACCTCCTGACCGGCCTGGCGATGGTCGCAGCGGCGATCGTGCCTGTCGTGGCGGTGGCCGCGATCTTCACCGCGGCGACGGCGAGCATCGGCCAGGTCCTGCTGGCTGCCGTGGCCTTGCTGGCCACGGTGGTCACCTTCACCCTGATGGGCCTGGCCCTCGGGTACCTCCTCACTTTCCGGGCCGCACTGATCGTGGCAACGGTCGGCGCGTTGCCTCTTGCGGTGGCCGGTGGGATGTTCTTCGATCCGGCGGAAGTGCCGGCCCTGATTGCGACCATCGCACCGTTCGTCCCCACCCGCGGCGCGACCGATCTGGTGCTGTTCGCACTGATGGGCCAGCCCCCAGACGCCCTCGCCCTGGTGCTCCTGGTGGTGTGGACGGTCGTATTCGCGGCGCTCCTGGTGTGGGGCCACCGCCGGGACGAAGGCCGCAGGTTCCGCTGATCCGCGGCTTCTCCAGCGAGTTCCCTCACCCGGGCTGTTCACCGTGGTGCCGGTCTTGCTTGAGGAGGGGCGGTCGGCCTCCCACGTAGCGGGCGGGCGGCTGCCCTCAGCGCGCCAGTCCCGCGATCTGCCACACCAGGCCTGAGCCGGCCGTCACCGGCCGGAGGCCACGGGCCGCCGCCGCTGCGACCATCGCGGCGGGCGGGTGCGCGAACGCGCGGTACTCGCGTCCCAGCAGCCGGAACACGGCGCCTTGCGCGGCGACGAACCCGCGGCTGATGAGGGTGCGTGGCGGGTGGCTGAAGACCAGCCGGCCCCGGCAGTGTTCCGCCGCCGCGCCCAGCAGCCGGTCGTAGTCCGGGTAGCAGCACACCACACGGTGGAGCACGACGAGGTCGGCCGGCTCCACCTCGTCCGGCGCGGCCGCGATGTCGGTGACCTGCCGGTGCGCCCGGTCGGCGACGCCCGCCTCCCGCGCAAGCCGCCGCGCCTCGTCGTCGTACGCCGGCGAGAGTTCGAGGGTGGTCGCCGTTGCGGCCCCGCGTCTCAGCAGTTCGATGCCGATCTCCCCCACGCCGCCGCCGATGTCGAGCACGGTGGCGCCCCCGACGCCGTCGGCCGCGAGAAAGTCGACCATCCGGCGCGCGGTCGGGTCCAGGCCGCGCCGGCGGAACCGCCTCGCCACGTGCTGGGCGAAGGCAGACCCGAACATGTGGTCGCAGCCCCGCGGGTCACAGCATCCGGCCATGGGCCCAGTCTCCACCCGCGACCGCGCCCGCACCATGGGTATTTCCACCCACTCGCACTGCGGAGCACGATGCGCAGGACGCCCGACGCGGTGCGCCCCGGCCCACTCCTAGCGTCGGTGCCATGGACACCAACGAGATCGAGACCGTCATCATCGGCGCCGGCCAGGCGGGCCTGGCAGCCGGTTACCACCTCCAGCGCCGGGGCCGCCCGTTCGTCATCCTCGACGCCAACTCCCGGACCGGCGACAACTGGCGCCGGCAGTGGGACACGCTCCAGCTCTACTCCCCGGCGCAGTACGACAACCTGCCCGGACTGCCCTTCCCCGCCCCGAAGTGGACCTTCCCGACCAAGGACGAGGTCGGTGACTACCTGGAGGCCTACGCCCACCACTTCGACCTTCCCATCGTCCTCGGGACCCGGGTCCGGTCACTCGAGCGGCACGGCGACCAGTGCGTCATCACCACCGACGGTGACATCTACCGCTGCGACAACGTCGTGGTCGCCACCGGTACCTTCGGCCGCACCCCCTACGTCCCGGCCATCGCGGACCGGCTCGACCCCACCATCCTGCAACTGCACTCCAGCGAGTACCGCCGGCCCGGGCAGCTGCGCGAGGGCCCGGTGCTGGTCGTGGGCGCGAGCCACTCCGGCACCGACGTTGCCCACGAGGTCGGCCAGACCCACCCGACGATCCTCGCCGGCCGTGACTGCGGGCAGATCCCGCCGCGCTTGGACTCCCGAGCAATGCACCTGCTCTTCCCGGTGGTGCACTTCGCATGGCAGCACATCCTCACCCGCCGCACTCCGATCGGCCGCAAGCAGCTGCCGCACATCCGCTTCCACGGCGGCCCGATGCTCCGAGTGAAGCGGGCAGACCTGGCGGTCCGCGGCGTCGAGCGGGTCACCTCGCGGGTCGAGGAGGTGCGCGATGGACGCCCCGTCGTCGACGGCACGCCGCGCGACGTCGCGAACGTCGTGTGGGCCACCGGCTTCCGGCAGGTCTACGACTGGATCGATATCCCGGTCTTCGGCGAGGACGGCTACCCACGCGAGTTGCGCGGCGTCGTCGACGAGGCGCCCGGGCTGTACTTCGCCGGGCTGAGTTTCCAGTACGCGTTCAGTTCGATGCTCATCGCGGGGGCGGGGCGCGATGCCGAGTACGTCGTCGACCATCTCGTGGCCCGCCGGGCCTCGGAGAAGATTGCGGCGGCGGACTGAGGCGCCGTAAAATCGGGTCGGAGGTTCCCGTCATGGGCGACGTCGAGTTCGAGCAGGCACGAGACGCCTTCGCCCGGGGCGACTGGGACGTCGCGTTCGAGGGCTGGTCCGCTGCGGATACCGCGGCCCTCACGCCCGCCGACCTCGAGGACTTCGCCACCACCGCGGAGTTGATGGGCCGCCACACCGAGACGGTGCGCGCGTTGCAGCATGCCTTCCTGCGCCGGCAGCAGGAACAGGACCCGGCAGGCGCGGTGACATGTGCCTTCCGGCTCGCGATGAGTTCGGCCACCCACGGCGAGCCGGCCATGTTCGCCGGTTGGACGTCCCGCGCGGAGGCACTGCTCGCCGAACTCGGCGGCGACGGCCCCGAGCGTGGCTGGGTGGAGTTCCTGCGGATGTTCCGCGCCCTCGGCACGGGCGAGTACGCCGAGGCTGCAGCGGCCGCCGACGAGGCGTCCGAGATCGGGCACCGCCACCACGACCCGGACCTCATCGCCATGAGCGTCTGCGCTCGCGGCCGGATGGCGATCTACGCCGGCCGGGTCACAGAGGGCCTGGCGCTGCTCGACGAGGCCATGGTGCGCGTCATCGCCGGTGAGGCGTCACCGATCATCGCCGGCCACGTGTATTGCACGGCCATCGAGGGCTGCCAGGAGATCAGCGACTTCGCACGGGTGGCGGAGTGGACGGCTGCCCTCGAGCGCTGGTGCGCAGCGCAGCCCGGTCTGCTCGCCTTCACCGGCCAGTGCGCCGTGCACCGGGGCCAACTCATGCGGATCCGCGGCGAGTGGTCTGCTGCCCTGGAGGAGTACGAACTCGCCACGGCGCGCTACCGGCAGGTGGGGGCGCCCGACGCGGTCGGCCTGGCCGCCGCCGAGGCAGGCGACGTGCACCGCCTGCGTGGCGAGTGGGAGCAGGCCGACGCCTTCTACCAGATCGCCGCGGACCACGGTCACGACCCGCAGCCCGGCTTGGCACTGCTGTGGTCGGCGCGCGGCGGGCTGGACGCGGCCCGCGGCGTGATCGACCGGCTGCTGGCCGAGGGCGGGGGCCCTGTCCAGCGCTGCCGGCTGCTGCCCGCAGCAGTCGACATCCTGATTGCCTCCGGGGAGGTCGAGCGGGCCCGCGAGGGGGCCGGGGAACTCGACGCGCTGGCCGTGACCGCCGGCTGCCTGTCCTTGGAGGCAGCGGCAGCCCAGGCCTGCGGCGCCGTCGAGTTGGCCGCCGGCGATCCGCTGGGCGCCCTCCCCTACCTGCGCAAGGCCCACCAACTGTGGACGCGGGCCGAGTCGCCCTACGATGGCGCCCGTACCCAGGTCCTCACCGGGCGCGCGCTGGCCGCCGTCGGGGACGGGCAGTCCGCAAGGCGGGAGTTCGAGGCGGCCCGCGCGACCTTCCGCCGGCTCGGGGCCCGTCCCGCTGCCGACGACGTCACTGACCTGCTGGCACCGCCGAGCCTGCCCGCCGGCCTCACCGCCCGTGAGGTCGAGGTACTCCGGCTCGTCGCCGCCGGACGCGGCAACGCCCAGATCGCCACCGACCTCGTGCTCAGCGAGAAGACCGTCGCCCGGCACTTATCCAACATCTTCACCAAACTCGACGTCGGCTCCCGCACCGCCGCTACGGCGTTCGCCTTCACCCACGGCCTGGTCTGAGCCGTCACCGGTGGAGCAGATAGTGCGCACCGGCGTCCTCGGGCGAGGAAGTTCATCGCGTGACCGCCAGCACCGTCGTTGAGGTGTTCGAGTGGGTGTCCGCTGCCGCCACCGCCGTGGTCACAAGCCGATCCGCTGCGCGCCTGTGGTCACGCTGTGCGCGTACAGCTCCTCAGCTGGTTCGAACGTACCCACCAGATGCCCACCCAGTTCCAGCGTCAACAGGCCGAACAACTGCCCGATCACGCCGACCGCGGCAAGGGCACGCTGCGGTGAGATGTTGCTCTGCAATGCCTCGGTGAGCCGGTGGAGTTGCTCGGTCAGGGCAGCCGACGGCGGCTCATCGTCGGGCACCGGGCCGGTGGCGGTGGCGGCCACCTGCAGGAACTGAGCCATGACCTGTGTCGCCGGCTCGATGGTCTCGGCCGGTGCGGCGTAGCCCGGCACCGGGGTGCCGTAGATCAGCGCGAACCGGTGGGGCTCCTCGTGCGCCCACCGACGTAGCGCCATGCAGATCTGCATCCAGCGTTGGGCCGGCCGGTGGTCCCTGGCGGCATGGTCAAGGGTGGTGGCCAGATCCTGGTAGGCGTCCACGATCAGCGCGGTCAGGAGAGCGTCGCGGCTGGGGAAGTACCGGTACAGCGCTGAGGAGACGATGCCCAGTTCACGCGCGATCGCGCGCAGCGAGAGTGAGGCCGGACCGGAATCGGCCAGTTGTGCCAACGCCAGTTCCTTGATCCGCGAGATCGCGTCCGCTCGCGCACGCGCCCGTGGTGTCAGAGGGCGCGTCGTCGAAGCCTCGGTGCCGGGTGTGGTCATGGTCTGATTCTCACAAAGGTGTGATCGGTTGTCACGAATGTGATCAATGCTCTTCCAGATTTGCGCCGGAGCCTTTACGCTGACGACAGTCAGAGAGCACTGCTCACAGTTTGTGGAAGTTTTATGGAAGGACGACCGATGATCAGTAGCCGATGGGGAGTCGCAGCGCTCGGCGCCGCCGGCGCCCTCTTCGCGATGTACCCGATCCTGCGGCCATACGCTGAGGACGAGATCACCATGGCCGGGGCGGCGGCCTGGGCCTCGCCGGCGTGGCTGATTTCCCACATGTTCGGCATCGTCGCCTTCATCCTGCTCGCGCCGGCGTTCCTGGTGTGGGAGCGCCAGGCCGTTCCGGGGTTGTCCGACGGTGCTGTGCGATCCGATGCGGGGCAAGCCGGTCGGGCCGGTGGTGCGGCCCGGGCGACGGTGGCGCTCGCCTGGCTCGGGTCGGTGCTGGTGCTGCCCTACTACGGCGCGGAGACCTTCGCCCTGGGCGCCGCCGGTGAGCACGCCCTGACTGTCGGTGATGTGGAGGTGCTTGCCGCGGTCGAGTCCTTCCGGCTGGCGCCGGTGCCGATGACGATGTTCGGGGTGGGCCTGCTCGCACTCGCCGGGGCAGGGATTGCGCTGATCGTCTCCACCCGGCCTGGTGCTGGACTGGCGCGATGGGGTGGCCTGCTGGCCGGACTCGGCCTGGCAACCTACCTCCCGCAGTTCTTCGTCCCCGCGGCGGGGCGGATTGGCCACGGATTGGTGCTTGGCATCGGATTGGTCCTGCTCGGGATGTCCCTGTTCGGTCGGACAGCCAACTCCGGGCGCATTCGGCGGTTCGCGTTCGGCGTTGGACAGACCCGACGACCTGCGTCCACCGGTCCCAGGTAGCCGACGTGGAGGGACGTCGAACTGGCAGTGGACTCAGCCCGTGATCCGGGCGCGAAGCCTCGCCACCCCCCGGGCCGAGCACGTCATCCAAGGCATGCCGGCGTCTTCTGCTCTGGGCAGAAGAGCCGCCACGCCGGGTGCGGGCGTTCTACGTTGGACCATGGCCGAGATCACGAACCCGCTTCGCCCGCACCGCCAGGGCCCCTCGTCCCGCGGACCATCACCATGGCCCGAGTCCCGCAGACCACTACGACGCCCCGAGCCGTTGTGGCGGCACATGGCAGGCGAGCAGTTGCGCCGCGCCCGTCACGCCCACGGCCAGACGCTGGGTGAGACGGCAGAACGAGCGGGGGTCTCACCGCAGTACCTGTCGGAGATGGAGCGCGGCATCAAAGAGCCCTCCAGTGAGATGCTCGCTGCCGTTGCCGCGGCGCTGGGGATGACGTTACTGGACCTGACCCTGGGTGTGGCGGAGGGGCTGGGCGCCGCCCGCGCCGCCCGGTCGGACGCCTCGGGGACTTCGCCGGCACAGGTGCGGCTGATGCTGGCCGCTTGAGGACCCCTGGCCACGCGCCGTCGGTGCAAGCACGCCGGGGCCTATCGCCCCTCGACGACCTCATCGACCAGTCCGTAGTCGCGTGCACCGGTGGCGTCGAACACGCGGTGATGGGCGGTGTCGGCCCGCAGGGTGTCGACATCCCGACCGCTGTGACGGGACAGGATCGACTCCATCTGGGTACGGATGCGCACCACCTCATCAGCCTGCAGGATCAGGTCCGGAATCGAACCTTTCCCCTGAGCGGCCGGTTGATGGAGGATGACGCGGGTGTGCGGCAGAGCGATCCTCTTCCCGGCCGCACCGGCCGCGAGTAGCACCGCGCCGGCACCCACCGCCTGCCCCACGCAACTGGTGGCGACGTCGGGGCGGATGAAGCGGATGGTGTCGTAGATGCCCAGCATCGCGCTGGGGTCACCGCCATCACAGTTGATGTACATCTGGATGTCTGCCTCCGGGTTATCCGCCTCCAGGTGCAGCAACTGGGCGATCATGACGTTGGCCACGCCGGCATCGAGGGCAGTGCCCAGGTAGATGATCCGTTCGGTGAGCAGGTGGGAGTAGACGTCCATGACCCGCTCCCCACGCGGGTGGCGGACGATGATGTTCGGGATGGTGTAACTACTCATCGGGACCGCCCCCCAACGAACCCGGCGCGCGCACGCCCGGGTGGGGCGACGTGGTCGAAGGCCTGGACCACCTCGTCGATGAAGCCGTACTCCAGTGCCTCCGCCGCAGTGAACCAGCGGTCGTGCAGGGAATCGGCGAACACCTCCTCCAGCGGACGGCCGGTGTCCTGGGCGATAAGGCTGAGCACGGTGTCCCGGGTGTGGCGCAGGTCGCCGGCCTGCAGTTCGATATCCATCGCCGAACCCCCGATGCCGGCCGAGCCCTGGTGCATCAGGATCCGGGCGTGCGGCAGTGCCCGTCGCTTGCCCGGAGTGCCCGCCGAGAGTAGGAACTGCCCGGCGCTGTAGGCGACGCCGAGGGCCAGGGTGGACACGTCGCACGGGGTCAGTCGGATGATGTCGCGGATCGCGAGCATCGCGGGCACCGATCCGCCGGGGGAGTGGATCCAGAGGGCGATGTCGGTGGAGGCGTCCTCGGCGGCCAGTGCGATGAGTTGGGTGGTCAGGACGGTGCCGTTGTCATCGTCCAGCGGGCCGTCCAGGACCAGGACCCGCTGCTCGTACAGACGGCGCCTGGCGCGGTGGTCGAATAACGGGGGTGGGTGATGTTCGCTCATGCCAGCACTGTGCCTGCCGGCGCTCACCCGTCGCTGCCGATGCTGCCCAGAGCGGATCCGCTCAGAGCAGTCAGCCGCCGGCAGCGTGTCTTGGCCCGGTCGTCGGAAACCCCAAGGTGCAGCGCGGGGATAGGCCTGAAGCGGGCCAGCCGGGATCTCAGATGAGTTCCATCACTGGACCCTTGTGCACGGCGCGGTAGATCGTGTTCCGAAGAGCGTTGGCGTCCTGTGAGGTCAGGGTCCGGTCGATCGGTCGGAGGATGATCCGCACGAGCATGTTGCTCTGGCCGGGCCGGATCGCCAAACGCTCCCGAGCAGCACTGGGGAGGCTGTCGTGGGCGGTGCGATCCAGTATCTCGACGGATTCGAGGACCTCGACATCATCGGCTATCGCGGCGCGGATACGGTCACCGAGGGTTTCCTCGTCCTCGTCGTCGTCGACAACGATGGAGATGTCCCGGCGGGCCGGTGGTAGCGGTGAGACATGCTTCCACCGATCAAGGGTGAGCATCTGGGCGGCGATACGCGGATCGCGTGCGCGCAGGTACCGAATGTCGGGGATGGACTTGCGCAGCATCAGCGCGCGTTCCAACCCCATGCCGAGCGCTAGGCCGGACCATCGTCGCGGGTCCAGGCCCGAGCCGCGCAACACCTCGGGGTGGATGCGGCCACACTCGGCCAGTTCCAGCCACTCACCGTTCAGCCGGACGTCGACCTGTCTGCCGCCCACGGTATAGGGGTGGATCGCGTCTGTGACCCTGGATTCTGCGCCGGGCAGGACCGCCGTGACGAGGTGGTCGATCATGGCGAGCATGTCCTCGTCGCTGGTGTCAGGGGCGTCGCGGAGGCGCCACAGGTCGACCTGGTGGGGTTCGCCCACGTGGCTGCGATCGACTACATCGCGACGGTAGACCAGTCCCGGCACGACGATGAGTTCATCGATTGCCGAACGCCCTGCATAGTCTTCCAGTGCGGTGGGAATGTCCGCGCTCGTGTGGCTGCGCAGCATCGCAGTGCGGCTGACGTAGCGGGTGTACCGGCGGTCGCGAGTGACGTCCTCGGGGTTGTAACCCAGGCGGTCGTAATTCTCGTTCACAGCGACGACGGGCGGGGTGCGCACGTAGCGGGTCGTATTACCCCACGCGGACTGCAACGCGCTCACCACCGCGCCGAGCAGAACCTGGATGGCGTGCTCGCCCTGAGCGGGATCGGTGAGGTCGCGCATGTTGAGAGCGCGATAGAGCTGGTCAGGAGTCAGGTAGGTCTCATGCACCATGAGGGGGTCTCCGAAACGGTTGCAGGCTGGAGGAGGAAGGGAACTTCCCCGGCCGTACGTGCGGAGACCTAGTGCACTACGAGCGCACCATGGACTACCCCGCCGTCATATCCCGGCCGGGGGTCCCGAAATCGCTGCCAACTCAGCACGGCACGAGCGTACCTGCGACACCCGCACGACGCCCGAAATTATCGACGTCCTGAACAGCATCGCCCAGGCGTAGTCGCGCGCGGAACGTGTCGGGCGTCTACCGCCGGAGGTGTTCGCCGGTTACGGTGGCGGCGATCGCGGTGGCGGCGGCGAGGGCGAGGTCCACGCCGGTGTACCACTGGTCCCGGCGGCGGTGACCGTGAGAGAAGCCAACCCGAGCAGTAGCTCCGAGAGCCTGGTAGTAGCCGACGCGGCGGTAACCTGGCCGTCGGATCAACTGGGGAAGGATGGCCGATGAGGCAACCACTGCGGATCGGAATCGCTGGTTACGGCAACCTCGGCAAGGGGGTGGCTGCCGCCGTCGGGCAGAACCCGGACATGAAGCTGCACGGCATCTTCACCCGCCGGGACCCGGCCTCACTGCAGGTTGCCCAGGACGTCGCCCCGGTCTTCACCTGGTCGGAGTTGCTGGAGCACAAGGACGACATCGACGTGCTGATCCTGTGCGGTGGGTCCAAGGAGGACCTTCCCAAGCAGGGTCCCGAACTCGCTGCACACTTCAGCACGGTCGACTCCTTCGACACCCACGCGCGCATCCCCGACTACTTCGCCGCCGTCGACCAGCCCGCACGCGCGGCCGGGACCACGTCGATCATCGCGGTGGGCTGGGACCCGGGAATGTTCTCACTGAACCGCCTGCTCGGGGAGGCGCTGCTACCGCAGGGCCAGACTTACTCCTTCTGGGGCAAGGGCCTGAGCCAGGGACACTCCGACGCCGTCCGCCGGGTGCCCGGGGTGGCGGCCGGTGTGCAGTACACGATCCCGGCCACCGACGCGATCGAGGCGGTCCGCTCCGGTGCCCGGCCCGAACTGAGTACTCGGGACAAGCATCGCCGGGAGTGCTACGTGGTGCTGGCTGAGGGCGCCGACGAGACCGAGGTGGAGCAGGCGATCGTGACGATGCCGCACTACTTCGCCGAGTACGACACCACCGTGCACTTCGTCAGTGCGGAGACGTTGCGCCGGGAGCACGGCGCAATGCCGCACGGAGGCTTCGTGATCCGCAGCGGCACCACCGGTGGCGGCTACGACCAGGTGATCGAGTACCGGCTGGAACTAGGCAGCAACCCCGAGTTCACCGCCAGCGTGCTGGTGGCTTACGCCCGCGCTGCGGCCCGGCTGAACACTCAGGGCGTGATCGGGGCGCAGACCGTGTTGGAGGTGCCGCCGGCGCTGCTCTCGCCAACCCCGGTGGAGCAGTTGCGCGCCGAACTGCTCTGAGTCCGCCCGTCTGAGTCCACCACGTTGTCGCCGGGCCGCGGTGCGGCATGCGCAGAGCCGGTGGTGGCGGAAGCCCCGCACCACCGGCTCCACACGGTCTGTACCCCGGACCGTCTTCACAATCTATGCGATCAGTCGCCTTTCAGGGCCGATCGCAGCGATACCCGCGCCCCGGTGCGCAGCAACGAACCGGAGTAGATCCGGGCCGCCAGGGCGATCACGATCCCGGCGGCCAGGGCCAGCACGCCCAGAGAGAGCAGCGGCTCCCACCACAGGGCATCGCCCATGAACAACCGCACCGGCATCGCCACCGGTGCGCTGAACGGGATGTAGGAGGCGATCGCCATCGCCAGGTTGTTCTGCCCGAGGATGATCACCACGAAGTACGGGGCCATGACCAGCATCATCGTGGGCATCATCACCGCGCCGGTGTCCTCCTGGCGGGAGACCAGGGAGGCCCCGGCGGCGAACATCGCCGCCACGAGCACGAATCCGAACAGGAAGAAGATGACGAACCATGCGATCGGCCCGGTGAGCAGGTCCAGCAGGTCGCTCTGACCGGTGAGCAACAGCCCGAGCACCGCCACCGCACCGATCGCCGCGGTCTGTCCCACCGCGAGCACGCTGTTGCCGATCACCTTCCCGGCCAGCAGGGCCCGCGCGGGAACGGCCGAGAGCAGGATCTCCACGATCCTGGACTGCTTCTCCTGCACGGTGTTCTGCACGATCATGGCGCCCGAGCCCATCGCGAACAGCATGAACAGGAACCCGAAGATCCCCGCCACCAGCATCTGCAAACCGCGGGAGGTGGTGGTGTCGAGCAGTTCCACCTCCGGTTGCACCGACAGCGCCCCCAGCACCTCGGTGGGCGGGTCGGTCAGGGCGATCACGCGCACACCCACCGGGGAGGTCTCATCGGGCACGATGGCGGCGTCCACCTCCTCGGCGCGGACGAGGTCCTGCGCCTGGGACACGTCCGCCGCGGCGGTCACCTCGAAGCCGTCCACGTTGTCCAACTCCGCGCCGGCCCCGTCGACCACGGCTACCGGGGTGTCCGAGCCGATGCGGTCACCGAAGAAGCCCGATGCCACAATCCCGGCCAGCACCAGCCCAAGGGTGACGATCAGGGAGACGATGAACGACTTGGTGCGGACCTGGGTGGTGATCTCCCGCTCGGCCACCAGCAGCGAGGCCGCCGGGGCGGACAGTCGCTCGGGACCCTCGGCCCCGGTGGTCTGGAACCTGGTGGGCCGGTCGGACCGGGTGGGGGTGGTCAGCGTGCTCATGCTGCCTGCTCCTTGCTTTCCTCGTCGGTGACGACGTCCTTGAAGATCTCGCTCAGCGAGGGGTGCACCGGCCCGAAGCTGAGCACGGTGTCGGTCGCGATCGCCCGGGTGAGCACCTGCTGGGCAACCTGGTCCCCGCCCTCGAACAAGGCCGTGGCACCGTCCAGCTCCAGCACCCGGGCGCCCGGGACCTCCCGGACCCAGCCGGCGTCGCGGACGGTGACGATCCGGTGACGGCGCACCCCGAAGGCCTCCCGCAGGTGCTCGGCGGTGCCGTCGGCGCGGATCTTGCCGCCGGCGATGATCACCAGCCTGTCGCTGAGGCGTTCCACCACGTCCAACTGGTGGGAGGAGAACAGCACCGGCACCCCGCGTTCGGCGTACTCGGTCAGCACGCCCAGCACCACCTCCACGGCCATCGGGTCCAGTCCGGAGAACGGCTCATCGAGGATGAGTACGTCCGGGTTGTGCACCAGGGCGGCGGCGATCTGCACCCGCTGCTGGTTACCCAGTGACAGTGCCTCCAGCGGGTCATCGGCCCGCTCACCCAGCCCCAGCCGCTCCAGGAGATCCCGGGCCCGGGTGTTGGCGCCGTCCCGGTCGTAGCCGTGCAGCCGCGCCAGGTAGCCGATCTGCTCGGCGATCTTCATCTTCGGGTACAGGCCGCGCTCCTCGGGCATGTACCCGAAAGACCGCCGTCCACCGCCGTCGAGGGGTTGACCGTCCATCGTCACCGTTCCGGCGTGGGCGCTGAGCACCCCCAGGATGATGCGCATCGTGGTGGTCTTACCGGCGCCGTTCCCCCCGACGAATCCGGTCAGTTTGCCGCGTTCGACGCCGAAGGACACGTTGTCCAGCACCTTGTGGTCGCCGAAGAAGCGGTCGATGCCCTCTACCTGAAGCATGCCTCACCCCGTCACTGCTGATGCGGGCACCGTGTGCGCCCGTCGATGACACCGAGGCTATGAGGCCACCGGCCGGTGCCGCTTCGGCCGTCAGGTGGATCTTTCGGGTCTCCACCCCGCGGGGGAGGGAGGGCGTCGTCAGTCCTGCCCGGCCAGGCCGTGGCGGTAGGCGAAGGCCACGGCCTGGACCCGGTCGCGCAGGTGCAGTTTCATCAGCAGGTTGGAGACGTGGGTCTTGACCGTGGCGCGCCCGATCACCAGGTGGGCGGCGATCTCGTCGTTGGACATGCCGCGGGCCACCAGCGCCAGCACCTCCCGTTCGCGTTCGGTCAGGTCACCCGCGGCCGCGGGTAGGGCCGCGCTGCCACCGGCGCCGCGGGCCGGTGCCAGCGGATCGGCGCCGGCATCGCCCCGGCCGGTGGCGGGATGGCCGACGGCGGAACCCGCCTGGGCAGCCGGGCCGGCCCGGCCAGGACTCACCCCGTCCAGGGCCCCGCCGGAGACCGCCCGCTCAATGATCGCCCGGGTGACCTCGGGGGAGAGCAGGGCGTCGCCGTCGGCCACCGAGCGGATCGCATCGGCGAGTTGTTCGGGCCGGGCGGTCTTGAGTAGGAACGCGCTGGCGCCGGCGCGCAGCGCCTCGAGCAGGTAGTCCTCCCGGCTGAACGTGGTCAGCACCAGCACCTTGGGCCCGCCGGGGTCTGCGGCGATGATCGCCCGGGTGGCCTCCAGGCCGTTCATCCCGGGCATCTCCACGTCCATGCACACCACGTCCGGGCCGGTGCCGGCCACCACCTCCAGTGCCTCGGCCCCGGTGGAGGCCTGCCCCACCACGGTGATGCCGGGTTGGGCGTCCAGGATGGTAGCGATGCCCTCGCGCAGCAGCGGCTGGTCATCCACGAGCACCACCCGCACCCCCGCGTCGCCTGCCGGTGCCTCGTGCTCGGCCGGACTGCTCATGCGGATGGTTCCTGTTCGTCGTCGGGGGATCTGTGTTCGTCGGCGGTCAGCGCGGTGGGGGTCAGCGGCACCTGGGCACGCACCAGGAACCCGCCCTCACGGCGCGGGCCCACGTGCAGGGTGCCGCCGTCGGTGCCGACCCGTTCGCGCATCCCGACCAGGCCCAGACCGCCGCTTCCGGGCCGGACCGGGCGTCGCCGCCGGCCCGCGCCGTCATCGGCCACCTCCAGTTCCACCGCCTCGGGCAGGTAGCGCAGCCGCACGTCGACGCCGGCGTCGTTGCCGGCGTGTTTGCGGGCGTTGGTCAGGGCCTCCTGGGCGATCCGGTACAGGTTTAGGGAGGCCAGTGGGCGCATCGGCACCGGCTCACCGATCACCTGGTACTGCACCTGCAGGCCGCCGTGCCGGGCGTCCTCGATCAGGTCGGGAATGCGCTCCACGCCCAGGGAGCCCACGGGATCTGCGCTGCCCGGACCGACGCCGTCGTCGGGTTCGGCCCGCAGGGTGCCGAGCAGGGTTTGGAGTTCGCTGATCGCGTTTCGAGCCGACTGCTCCACGTTTTCCAGAGCGCCGACGGCCCGGGCGGTGTCCCGGTCCAGCAGTGTGCGCGCGGCCGCGGCCTGCACCCCGATGAGAGAGATGTGGTGCGCCACTGCGTCGTGTAGTTCACGGGCAAGCCGCATCCGTTCGATGGTGACGGCCTGGGCCTCCACCAGCGCGCGCTCGGCCTGCAACTCATGGGCTCGTTGGAGCAGCAGATCCCGGTCCCAGGCAGCCTTCCAGGCGTGGTTGCCGAACCAGATCGCCCCGGCGAAGTACAGCACGTTGATGAACAACTGGATGAGCATGAACGCAGCGAGCGGCGAGAGTGAACCCGCCCCGAAGTCCACCGTCTCCCCATCCGGCGGGTCGGTGGCCACCCGGAAGAAGGACACCAGCAGCCAGCTGAACATCACGGCCACCACGATCAGCCGCACGATCAGCGCTCGGCGCCGGTCCGAAACCCAGGCCCCGACGGTGTACAACGCCAGGAACAGCGCGATATTGGTCACCAGCGTCTCGGGCACCATCGCCTCCCCGAGCACCACGAACGCCGCGGAGAGGACGATCAGCACGGTGGTCGGGTACCGCCGGCGCCAGGCCAGCGGGAGGGTGACCGCAGCCAGCGTGAGCACCGAGATCACGGGTGCGGCGGGTTCGGGGAGCATCTGCGCGGCTCGGTGCATAGCCATCGACAGCAGGGCGACGGCGAACAGAGCCAGAGACGCGAAGGCGTCGTTGTGCCACTGCGTCCGGGTGATCGGCGGGCGTTGCCATGGGCGAGGGGTGCTGGGCGCGCCGAGTTCACCCCGGGGGCGCTCGGGCGTCACATCGGAGGCCTTAGCGGGGGAGGTGCCCGACGTGGCCGGTGCGCTCATGAGCCCAACGGTAGCGGCGGGTACGCGGGGATTCCTCCGCCTCGGGGCGGAGGCCGGTAGGTGGAGGCCGCCGGGGGTGGTCCACGCCCGTGCCCGTGGAGCGCCTGGTGCGCACGCTGTGGCGATGCCTGGGTAGGCTCGGCGACCATGCGTCCCGAACACCTCACCCTGCTGCACAGCACCGCCCGCCCGGCCGTGCACCCCGACGGCACCTGGGCGGTGATCGCGGTCTCCCGCCCGGACCTGGAGGAGGACACCTACTCCTCCCGGCTCTGGCGCCTGGACCTGGGCGACGGAGCACTGCGCCCGCTGACGCACGGTTTCCGCGATGCCGAACCGGTCATCTCACCCGATGGGCAGTACCTTGCCTTCCTGCGCGCCGCCAAGGGGGACAAGCCCCAACTCGCCCTGATGCGCGTCGACGGCGGGGAGCCGCAATTGCTCACTGACCACCCGCTGGGGGTATCGGGCCGGCCGGAGTTCTCCCCGGACTCCACCCGCATCGCCTATACCGCCCGGGTGCCCGAGGACGGGCGTTACGGCACCACCGAGGGCGTGGGGCCCGACGCCGAGCCCCCGCGGCACATCACCCGGTTCACCTACCGTCTCGACGGTGCCGGCTTCCACGCCGATCGGCCCCAGCATGTCTACGTCATCGCTGTGCTCGAGGAGAACGACCCGATGGCGGCGGGCCCGGATTCGTCGAGCACGGTTGCATCGAGCGCGGTTGCATCGAATGAGGACGAGTCGAACAAGGGCGAGGGCGGCACCACCCAGGACGAGGCCGGCACGCTCGGCGCCCGTAAGGGCGTGCAGGTGCGCCCGGTGGCGGTCACAGCCGGCGACCGGGACCACCGCGAACCGGTGTGGACCCACGACGGCGCGCACCTGCTTATCACCCGCGGTGTGGTCGATGAACTGCGGAGCGAGTTGATCCGCGTCCCAGTACCCAGGTCCGGCGGCGGCGCCGGTGGGGGTGCTGCGTCCGGAGCGGACGGCGGTGACAGTTGCTCGACGGACCAGCGCGACGTAGCAGTACCGGAACCGGAGGTCCTGCAGGGCCTCGAGCACGGTGCGGTCGGGGTGCGCACCGGCCCGGGTGAGACCCTCTGGCTGCTGATCTCCGACCTGGGCCCGGACGCGCTGGACTTCATCGGCAAGACCCCGGCGCTGCACCGCGCCCGGCTCACCCAGGACGGGCTCGCCGACCTGGAACAGTTGACCGACCCGCGCACCGGGTCGTTGACCAACGACGTGTTCCTGGCCGACGGCGCCGGCGTGCTGCTCACTCGCCTGAACCGGGGCAGCACCGAACTGGTGCGCTACACCGATGGCGAACTGCGGCCGGCCTTCAGCGGTCAGGTGAGCGTGGCCGGGGCTGACCTGCTGCCCGGTGGCGGGGTGCTGGTGAGTGCCTCGACACCGGACAGTGCCGGCGACCTCTTCGTGATCGAGCAGTCCGGCGGCGACGACGCCGTCGACGTGCGCCGCCTGACTGACCTGTCCGCGCGGCTGCGTGAGCAGGCCGGGGTGTTCGTCCCACAGGAACTGCAGGTCGACGGCGAGGACGGCTACCCGGTGCACGGCTGGGTCACGGTGCCCGCGGGGGAGGGCCCGCACCCGGTGCTGCTGCTCATCCACGGGGGCCCGCACGCACAGTACGAGTCGGTGCTCTTCGACGAGGTGCAGGTCTACACCAGGGCGGGTTACGCCGTCGTCTTCTGCAACCCCCGGGGCTCGGCCGGCTACGGGCAGGACCACGGCCGGGCCATCATCCAGGGGTTCGGGGACCGGGACGCCGCCGACGTGCTGGCCTTCCTCGACGGTGCCCTGGCCGCCCACCCCGGCCTCGATGCCCAGCGCGTGGGCGTGCTCGGTGGCTCCTACGGCGGGTACATGACGGCGTGGCTCACCACCCGCACCGACCGGTTCGCGGCCGCGATCGTGGAGCGCGGCTTCCTGGACCCGGTGAGTTTCGAGGGCTCCAGCGACATCGGCTGGTTCTTCGGGATCAAGTACCTGGGTGAGGATCCGGAGCGGGTGGCCGCACAGAGCCCGATGGCCCACCTCGACAAGGTTGCCACGCCCACCATGGTGATCCACTCCGAGCAGGACTGGCGCTGCCCGGTGGAGCAGGGCCAACGCTGGTTCGTGGGGCTCAAGCGCCGCGGTGTGGAGACCGAGTTCCTGCTCTTCCCCGGTGAGGGGCATGAGTTGAGCAGGTCCGGACGCCCGAAGCACCGCTTGGCGCGGTTCGAGCACATCCTGACCTGGTGGGACAAGCACCTGCCGGTGCGTTGAGCACGGGGCGGCACGCGTAGCACCGGGCGGGCACGGGTTACCTCAGGAGAAGTGGACCCCGCCGTTGATGTCCACCACGGTGCCGGTGACGAAGGCGCTCTCGTCCGAGCACAACCACAGCACCGGCCCGGAGACGTCGTCGGGGTAGCCGGCCCGGCCCAGCGGGATGGAGTCGATGGTGGCCTGCTGCCGCTGAGGGGTGCTGAACGTCTCGTGGAAGGGGGTGTCCAGGATGAGCCCGGGGGCCAGGGCGTTGACCGTGATCTGCTTCGGTGCCAGCTCCTTGGCCAGGGAGCGGGTGTAGCCGAAGATCCCGGCCTTGGCGGCGGCGTAGGCCCCCGAGCCGTCCGAGCCGCCGTTCTGCCCGGCCACCGAGGAGACGTTGACGATCCGTCCGCCGGGGTGCATGAACTTGATCGCCTCCCGGGTCACCATGAAGGTGGAGTCCAGGTTGACGGCCATCACCGTGCGCCAGTGCTTGGTGCTCATCTCCGCTAGCGGCACCCGCCCGATCAGCCCGCCCGCGTTGTTGACCAGGATGTCCAACCCGCCGAGTTTGCCGGCGGCGTCGGCGACGCCGTCGATCACGGCGGCCTCATCGGTGACATCCAACTGCATCGACAGCGCCGGTGGGGCGTTCGTGGCAGCAAGTGCGTCCAGGAACTCCGGTTCGGGGGCGTGGGTGAGGTAGCTGAACGCGACCTGGGCGCCCTCCCGGGCCAGGTCGGCCACGATGCGGCGGCCGATCCCGATACCACCACCGGTGACCAGCGCCCTCTTACCGGCCAAACGAGACATCTGTGCTCCTTCGCTGATCGTGCTGGTTGATGGTCTGATCCGCGCTCAACCGTAACCGTGCTGCCGGGCGGCGAGGCGACGGCGCACCCACTTCTCCGCCTCCACGATCAACAGGGTCGAGACGCCCAGCACCGCGCACATCGCCCATTCCGCACCGGAGAGTGTGACGAAGCCCATCAGGTTCGAAAGTACCGGCCAGGTGGCCGCCACCCAGAACAGCGCGAGTGCGGCGAAGGAGGACACCAGCAGCAGGCGGTTGCTGAAGGGGTCCGAGAGCACCGACTTGTGTTCGAACCGGGATGTCTGCACGAAGAAGAAGTTCATCATGACGAACAGGGTCATCGTCAGGGTGCGGGCGTGCTCCTCGGTCAGGCCCTCGTTCAGACCCCACAGGAACATCGACACCGCGGCCAGGCCCATCCAGACCCCGGTGATCGCGGTGCGCCACCACAGCACCCGGCTGAGCACCCCCTCCCTGGCCGAGCGCGGCGGTCGGTTGAGTTCATCGCCCTCGGCCCCTTCGAACCCCAGCGCGATGTCCTGCACCCCGTTGGTGACCACGTTCATGAACAGCATCTGGATCGGCAGGAAGATCAGGGGCATGCCGGTGTAGACGCTGATGGAGACCGCCAGCAGCGAGGCCGCCCCGTTGGCGAGCAGGAAGTGGGTGGCCTTGCGGATCGCATTGAACGTGACCCGGCCCTGCTCCACGGCATCGACCACGGTGACGAAGTTGTCGTCGGTGAGCACCATGTCCGCCGACTCCCGGGCCACGTCCGTTCCCGAGGCCCCCATCGCCACCCCGAGCGCGGCGGCTTTCAGCGCGGGTGCGTCGTTGACCCCGTCGCCGGTGACGGCGACGACCTCACCACGGTCCTGCAACACCTGCACGATGCGCATCTTGTCCTGCGGGGACACCCGGGCGGCCACCCCGACCTCGCGCAGGCGCGCGTGCAGGGGATCGTCATCGAGGGTGAGAATCTCGGCGCCGGTGAGCGGTTCGGCCTCGGTGGGCAGACCCAGTTGAGCCGCGATCGCCAACGCCGTGGCCGGCTGGTCACCGGTAATCATCAGCACCCAGATCCCAGCCCGGTGGCAGGCTGCGATCGCCTCGGCCACCCCGGGGCGGGGCGGGTCGGCCATCCCCTGCAGACCGGCGAAGGTCAGGCCGGCGGGCGGTGGGAACTCCTCGGAAATCTGCTCCCCTGGCCCGAGCACCCGGAAGGCGGTGCCCAGCACCCGTAGTCCGCGGCTGGCGAGGTGATGATTCGCGGACTGGACGACGTCGAACTCGAGGGGGACCACGCCGTCGTCGGTCTGGATGTTCACCGAGGCTGCGAGCAGCACATCCGGGGAGCCCTTGACGAACAACACCCGCTCATCGCCGACCCGGTGGATGCTCTGGGACATCCGCGCCTCCGACTCATACGGGGCATGCGCCAGTGGCGCGGTCGCGAGCCCGGCCATGGTCACCGCGCCGGTGCGCAACGCCGCCTTGGCCATCGCGACGTCGACGGCGTCCCCGATGAAGGTACTCGGGTCATCACGGTCGGGCCGGGCCTCGTTCGTCAGCGCCCCGATAAGGAGCATCTGGCGCACGGCCGGGCTCAGCGTGAGCCCGGGATCGGTCAGATCGACCTCACCGGCGGCGGTCCAGCCGGCTTGGGAGGTCATCTCGTTCATGGTCAGGGTGCCGGTCTTGTCCGATCCGATCACCGTGGTGGAGCCCAATGTCTCCACCGCCGGCAGCGACCGCACCAGGGCGTGGCGTTTGGCCATCCGGGACACACCCACGCTCATCGCCACGGTCAGCACGATGGGCAACGACTCCGGTACGGAGGCCACCGCGAGGGCCACGATGGTCATGAACATCTCGCCCGGGGCGTTGCCCAGGGCTACCCCGGAGAAGAACAACACCGCCGAGACCGCGGTGATGATCAGCCCGATCTTTCGCTCCAGGCCGTTGGTCAGTTCCTGCAACGGGGTCTTGCCCGGCGGGCCCTTGATCAACTCACTGATCACGCCCAGTTCGGTGCCGGTGCCGGTGGCCACCACCAGCGCTCGGGCCCGGCCCGAGCGCACCAGGGTGCCGGAGAAGGCCATGTTGATCCGGTCCCCGACGGGGGCCTCCTCGGTGACCACCCCGGTCTGCTTGGTGACCGCCTCGGACTCCCCGGTCAGCATCGACTCATCGACCTGCAGGGCATTGGCCTGCAGCAGCCGTACGTCGGCCGGGACGCGGTCTCCGCTCTCCAACTGCACCACGTCACCGGGCACCAGGTCCGCCGCCGGTCTGGTGGCGGCGGACCCGTCGCGCACGACCGTGCAGTTGGGCGCGGACAGGTTGGCCAGCGCCCGTACATCGCGCGCGGACCTGCGCTCCTGCCAGAAGCCCAGACCTGCGTTCAGCGCCAGGATCAGCGCGATCGCGCCGGCGTCGATGAACTCCCCGAGCAGCATCGTGATCACGAAGGCCACCAGCAGGATCCCGATCATCGGGCTGACGAACTGGCGTAGCAGTGTGACGATCCATGGTGTGGCCGAACTCGCTTCGATCGTATTCGGGCCGTGGACGGCGAGGCGCTGCTCGGCCTCAGCGGAGGTCAGACCCTGGTCGTCGGCCTGCAGTGCCGCCGTGACATCCTCGATGCCCAACGCGTGCCAGGTCCGCTCGGAGGCGGATTCGACGGTGGGTTGCGTGGACATGGTGGGGGCGGAACCGGTGGCTTTCGGGTGGGGGGCGGTCAGGGCCGTGACCGTTGTGGCAGGCAGGACCGTTGCCTCCCAGTCTGATGCCAGAACGGCGTGGTGCCGTGGGACCAAGGACCCGCCCGGATGGCCCTGCGGTATCGGGGTCCGATCACATCACGACGGCTCGGTCTTGGCCTCAGGTGCGCTCGCGGCCGTCGGGCCTGGCGTCCTGGTTGTTCGTCACGGCGCCGAGCCCGGGTGCAGCGTGTTCAAGGTCGCCGGGTGTGTCCAGGACGATCGGGTCGGGTCTCTTGGCGGCGCGGGTATCGCCGGAGGAGGCGCGGCGGAGCCGCCGGGTGGCCCAAGGGTAGACGTCGCGGCGTATCCAGGTGGCGTCCTCGCGCAGTCGTGCGGGCAGGGCGCGGCGGGCCTGGGCGTCCAGCGGCTTCGACCAGTCGGCGTCGTCGGGCTCCAGCCCCAGCGCGTCCAGTGCCGCCTGAGCGGCGCGCCAGTGGCCCAGCGTGCTCAGATGCACCCGGTCCGGGGCCCACATGCGCCGGTCCTGCAGCGCTCGCAGGCCCCAGATATCCATGACGTGGGCGCCGTGGTTGCGCGCGATGGACCAGATGTGAGCGTTGAAGATCCCGACCTTGGGGCGCATCACGGTCAGCAGCGGCCCGGCCCGGCGGGTGTCCATCCCGGTGGCCAGCAGCACGTCGATGCCCTGCTCGCGTGCCGAGCGCACCGCGCGGTCCAGGCGCGCGCCCAGGACGTCGGGGTCACCCCCGGGGCGAAGCAGGTCGTTGCCGCCACCGATGATGGAGATCAGGTCCGGCTTGGCGGCCAGTGCCTGTGGGAACTGCTCGGTTAGGATCGGGCCCAGCATTTTGCCCCGGATCGCGAGGTTGGCGTACTCCAGCGGCGCCCGCCCGGCCCGGGTGCGCCGCTCGGTCAGGGACTGGGCAAGCAGGTCCGCCCAGCCGCGGTAGTCACCGGGTTCCCCTGGCTCATCGCACAGGCCCTCGGTCATGGAGTCACCGATCGCCACGAAGCGGCGCCAGCGTGGTGCGGACGGGGTGAAGAACACATCAGTCACAGGTGCCATTGTGCCGTGCCCGGTGGTGCGGTGCTGCGGTGCCTGCGTGGTGCGGTGGTGCGGTGCCTGCGTGGTGGGGTGGTGGTGCTGCCATGTCCGGCCGGTGGCGTGCCCGTGTCAGGGCAGCGCCCACTCCACCGGCTCGGCGCCCATCCGCACCAGCAACTCGTTGGCCCGGGAGAACGGCTTGGAACCGAAGAATCCGCGCGAGGCCGACAGCGGGCTGGGGTGCGGCGACATGATGCACGGCGTGGCGCCCAGAGCCGGCTTGAGGGACTGGGCGTCCCGGCCCCACAGGATCGCCACCATCGGTTGGTCGCGAGCCACCAGCGCCCTGATCGCCTGGTCGGTGACCTGCTCCCAGCCCTTGCCGCGGTGGGAGGCGGGTTTGCCCGGCGTCACGGTCAGGCACCGGTTCAGCAGCAGCACGCCGTGGTCGGCCCAGGCGGACAGGTCGCCGGAGGTGGGCTGGGGCGCCCCGACGTCGCTGACCAGTTCGGTGAAGATGTTCACCAGGGAGCGCGGCAGCGGTCGAACATGGGATTGGACGGAGAAGGACAGGCCCATCGGATGGCCCGGGGTGGGGTAGGGGTCCTGGCCCACGATCAGCACCCGCACGTCCGCCAGGGGCCGGGTGAAGGCGCGAAGCACGTCCTCGCCCGCCGGCAGGTAGCCGCGGCCGGCGGCGACCTCGGCGCGCAGGAAGTCTCCCATCGCGTGGATCTGCTGCTCCACCGGCGCCAGGGCCTGGGCCCAGCCCGGGTCGATGATGTGTTCCAGTGGGGTGCGCGTGCTCACCGCACCAGGGTGGCAGAAGTATCGGGCCCTGCCCGAGCGTTCGGGACGCTTGGCTCCGCGCCCGGCTGCTGGCGCCGTTGAACTGGCACGGGGAACTGGCGCGGGTGCGTTCAGTTAGCACAGACGCGGCCGAAGCGAGTGAATGACACGCGTGTGATTTGCCCCTAGTATTGCCCCGAGCGGCCCCACGTGCACAGGCACCCGAGGTGGGGGTCACGCCGCGCTCCAGCAGCGGCGGGAGTCCACCACACCGGAACCGCAACTAAGAACTTCAGGTACCAGGAGGATCGATGTCAGCAGCGCAGCAGATCAACGCTCACACCACCGAGCAGGGACTGAGCGAACGCGACGCCGCAATCCTGGCCTTCGAGAACCAGTGGTGGAAGTACGCCGGGGCCAAGGAGACCGCCATCCGGGAACACTTCGACATGAGCGCCACCCGCTACTACCAGGTGCTCAACGCCCTCATCGACACCCCGGCCGCCCTGGCCGCTGAGCCGATGCTGGTCAAGCGGTTGCGCCGGATGCGCAGTTCCCGCCAGCGGGAGCGTTCGGCCCGTCGGCTGGGCGACCGCGCGTGATCGCGCACGATCGCCGCCCGAGGAGATAACCTTTCGGGTGTGAGCCGCCAGGACTATCCCTACGACGAGGACGAATTCGACGTCCTCGGTGCCGACCGCACGCCTCAGGGCGTGCACCGGGCACCCGTTCCGCGCTGGCGGCAGTTGCTGCCCTTCGCGATCGTGATCGTGGTCGCCCCGCTGCTGGCCTGGGCCGGCGTGAGCATCCTGTCCGGGAACTTCGGTAGCGAGCCCGACCCCACTCCGGCCGTGACCGCCACCGAGGACCAGACCGAGGAGGAGACCGAGGGCGAGAACGGCGACGGCGAGAACGGGACCGACCCGGAGAGCACCGAGGAGGACGAGCCGGAGAACGGCGACGGCGAGAACGGGACCGATGAGGACAACGGCGAAGCCGGGGACGAGGCCACCGAGGAGGACCCGACCGACGATCCGGTCGACCTGGACCGGGACGTGCGGATCCTGATCCTCAACGGAGCCGGTGTCGCCGGAATCGCCGGCAGCACCGCCGAGACCCTCAACAACGAGGGCTGGACCAACACCTCCACCGCCGACTACGGCCAGGCCCTGCCCACCGACACCACCCTGTACTACCACGACGCGCAGGTGGCCGAGGAAGCCGAAGCGGTCGCCGCCGACCTTGGCATCGAAGCCACGGTGGAGAGCGCCAGCGCAGCCTCCTCCGGCATCGTGATCGTGCTCCGCCCGGATTTCGTCGGCTGAGCAGCCAGTTGCCTGCCCGCCCGGACTTCGTCGGCTGAGCAGCCAGTTGCCTGCCCGCCCGGACCTGTGCGGCTCCGGCCCGGGCAGTGGCGACCCCTGCGCCCCTGAGGTCTGAGCCCGGAGCATCTCAGCCGGCCCGCACCTGCTCCGCGGGGGTCAGCACGCCGTCGTCCTCCAGTTGTGCCACGGTGAGCACCACCACCGCCGCACTCCACGCCAGCGGCGCCACCGCTGCCGGGGTGCCGTCGGGAGAGACCTTCTCCGGAATCGCCCCCAGCGGCGTGCGGTGGTCATCGACCCAGGCCAACCAGTCCAGGGCCATTTGCGGCTCGCCGTTATGCGCCGCGGCCAACGCATAAAGCGTGGTCTGCGGGGTCCAGGACAACGACTGCTCCCGCCAGCCGGCGCCCGGTGCCAGCCCGCCGGCGGGCCTGCGCATCGGCGCGATCGAGTCGTGCCACGCCCCGAGGGCCTCGCTCAGGGGCTCCGGTTGGAAGGGCGGTAGCGCGAAGGCGGTGGCAGCGTCGCGCTCGGTACCACCGGGATAGCGGGGATAGGCGGGCCCGAAGGTGGTCTCGACAGCCGTGCGCAACCGGTCGGCGGCGGTGCCGGTGCGCAGCGCCAGGTCCATGTCGCCGGCGCCGGACCAGATCCGGGTAGCCGCGTGCAGGCCGGCCAGGACCGGGGCGGCTGTGCCCAGCGTCAGGTCCTGCTCCGGGTGCTCCCAGTAGTCCGCGCTCGGCGGCGGCAGCGAGTCCGGAGTCTCGACCTGGTGCAGTAACTGAGCGGTGGAGCGAGCCAGTAGTGGCGTGAGGTCGTGGTGGATCCGCTCACGGAGCGGGTCGTCCGGGGCCAGCGTGGCCAGGACGTGGTCGGTGGCCCACAGTACCCAACCGGTTCCGTCGGTCTGGATGCCCCGGCTATCCGGCGGTCCGGAGGCATCGGGGAGATAGCGGGCCTCGAAGGTGCCGTCGGGGTGTTGCACGCGTTGCAGGAAGGCCAGCACCTCCAGTGCGTCCCGGGGGTGCCCGGCGCTGGCCAGCGCGGCGGCGATGAAGGAGGCATCCCGCGGCCAGACGTACCGCCAGTTCGGGTTGTACCCGGCCAGGGCGGCGCCGTCGTCGAGGGTCAGGGCGCGGATGTCCAGCAGTGCGCCGGTGACCATCTCCTCGTAGGCGCTTCCGGTGCCGGGAACCGATCCGGCGGCGAGCCAGTCGCGGTCCGCCTGGGCTCGTTCGTGTGCGTCCCGGTGCTGTCCCGCGAAGGTATTCGGAGCGGGGGCAAGGACCCGGCTGCCGGGCAGGTAGGTGACGTCGGCGCCGGGCAGGATCACGGCACGTTCGCCGCCGGGGCGCACGTCCACGCCCCAGGCGTAGGGATCCACCTCATCGATGCGTCGTGGGTCCCACACGCCGGTCCGCGCGAGCGCCATGCCGGTCAGCAGAGCGGCCAGGACCAGTGCGGTGAGGACGATGAGTGAGCGACGGTGCATGGTCGCCCGATCCTACGAGAAGCGCTCGGGCGGGCGGGCTGGGGAGGGGGTGCGGCCCGGATCGCCGGCTGGCCACAGGGCGCAGGTGCGGCGGGTGGGGGCGAGGTGGGATGCTGCGATGGTCGGAGAGTCGGTCGGGGCGGTGGTCCGGACGGCTGTCCAAGAAGTGGCACCCGCGAAGGCCGAACCGGTAGGAGGGCGATGGGCGAGCGAGCGGTAACCGACGTCGTCGTGGTCGGTTCCGGGCCGAACGGGCTGGCCGCCGCGGTCACGATGGCCCGCGCCGGGCTGAACGTGCACCTGTACGAAGCCGAGCCCACCCTGGGCGGGGGCGCGCGCACCGAGAACCTCGGCCTGGCCGGCAACCTGGAGCACGACATCTGCTCCGCGGTGCACCCCCTGGCCCTGGCCAGCCCCTTCTTCGCCGAGTTCGACCTGCCGGCCCGCGGGGTGCGGTTCACCGTCCCCGAGATTGCCTACGCCCAGCCCCTTGACGACCAACCCGCCGCCCTCGCCTACACCGATCTGGAGCGCACCGCAGCAGCCCTGGGGGCCGACGGCGACGCCTGGCGGTCGCTGTTCGGCCCCTTGGTGCAGCACGAGCCCGCAGTCCTCGGGCTCGGACTGGCCGACATGCGCGCCGTTCCCGCCGCGCTGCGCAACCCCGGCGGACTCCTCGGCGCGCTGCGCTACGGCCTGCGCGTGCTGGAACAGGGCAGCCCGCTATGGAACACCCGGTTCCGGGGAGACGCCGCCCCGGCCCTGTTCACCGGGGTGGCCGCCCACGGCATCGCCCGGATGCCCGGGCTTGCGCCCGCCGGCCTCGGAGTGCTGCTCGGCCTGCTGGCACACACCTCCGGGTGGGCACTCCCGGTGGGCGGGTCCCAAGCGATCGCCGACGCGATGGTGTCGGACCTACGCGCCCACGGGGCCACCATCCACACCGGCACGCCCATTCATGACTATCAGCAACTGCCCCGGGCCCGGACCTACCTCTTCGATACCGCGCCCGGCGCGATCGCGCGGATCTGGGGGGACCGGCTCCCGCCCCGCACCGCCACCCGGTTGCGCCGGTACCGGCACGGCAACGCCGCCGCCAAGGTCGACTTCGTGCTCTCCGAACCGGTGCCCTGGCGCGACGCCCCGGTGGGGCAGGCCGGGACCGTGCACGTGGGCGGTTCCCGGGCGGACATGGTGCGCGCTGAGGCTCAGGTGGCCGCCGGCGCACACGCTGAGCAGCCGATGGTGCTGCTCAGCGACCCCGCCGTCGCCGACCCCGCGCGCAGCCGGGACGGACTGCGGCCGCTGTGGACCTATGCGCACGTGCCCGCCGGGTCGACGGCGGATGTCACCGAAGCGGTCACGGCGCAGATCGAACGGTTCGCTCCGGGCTTCCGGGATGTGGTCGTCGATGCCCGGTGCACCCCGGCGGCGCAGATGAGCCGGACGAACGCCAACTACGTCGGCGGGGACATCAGCAACGGTGCCCTGGATCTGCGCCGCATCCTCGGCGGCCCTCTGACCAGCCTCAACCCCTACGGTGCGGGCATCCCCGGGGTGTGCCTGTGCTCAGCCGCCACCCCACCGGCCCCCGGCGTTCACGGGATGTGCGGCCACCATGCGGCCAGGTGGGCGCTGCGAGAGCGCTTCGGGATCCTGCAGATGCCCGGTCTGGGACCGCGGTGAGCCCGCACTGCAACCAGTGCGTGCCCTTCGCCCTGTCGGTTTCATCCAAGACGATGGGAACCGCAGTTCCTAGGCTGAGCCGGGCGCGGCGATCTCGCCGTTGTCTCCCCTGATGGAAAGGATTCCGATGGCGCGCGAACTGGTGTACACCGGCTTCATGTCCCTCGACGGGGTGCTGGACTCACCGGGCGACGAGGCGGAGGGCCACCGAAGTGGCGGATGGGTCATGCAGACCGAGTTCGATCCGGAAGCGTTCGCACTCAAGGGTGAGGAACTCCAGGACACGACGGCGCTCATGTTCGGGCGGCGTAGTTACGAGGCGTTCGCTCCGTTCTGGCGCGACTCCGAGGATCACGCCGCGTACCAGGACCTGCCGAAGTACGTCGTGTCGACCACCCTCGCCGATGACGACCTGGTCGATGGCTGGGGCCCCACCAGCATCCTGCGATCCAGCGAGGACGTCGCCCGGCTGAAGCAGGGCGACGGCGGCGGCATCTTCATTCACGGCAGCGCCGAACTTGCCCGCAGGCTCTCGGACGCCGATCTCATCGACCGGTACAACCTGCTCGTGTTCCCGGTGCTGCTGGGCGCGGGCAAGAGTTTGTTCACCAGGGCAGACCGGGATAAGCGACAACTCCGCCTGCGCGAGTCCGCGAGTTACTCCAACGGCGTGACGAAGCTCATCTACGAGGTGCTGTACTGAGCCGGATCGAGCGCGATCGCACCGCCGGTGCCCGAGCGCAGTTCCTGGGCTGTCCGGCCGATGAGTCGGCGCAGCGCGCGCGCAAGGTGCGGTTCGTCGTAGTACGCCAACCTCGCCACGACGTCGGCCACGCACGCACCGCCGGTCAGCATCCCGGCGGCGGTGCGCACCCGGCCGATCTGCCTGACCGCACCGCGGGTCATGCCCGTCGCGGCGCGGAACCGGCGCTCCACCGTGCGCGGGCTCAGCGGGGGTCGATCCCCGCTGAGCACTTCGGTCACCACCGGGTCCTGCACTAGCGCACCGTGCCGGACCAGACGGTCCACGAAGAGTTCGACGTCGTCGGCCCCGGGTATCTGCCAGCCTCGCCCGTCCAGCCAGAAGGTCTTCGTGCTCACCTCGGGCAACGGGATGCTGCCGTCGACGAGGGTGGTCATGTCCGCCATCCGGAGCGAGGCACCCAACGCGAACTGCACACCGACGAAACTGGTGTCCGGAGGTACCGGTGCGGTGGCGGTACGACTCTCGGGCCCGACGACGGCCGCGCGCGGGGTCCCGTCCTCGTCCCAGAAAACCAGGCCCCACGTCTCACTGGCCACCGCCGTCATCGACGTGACCTGCTCGCTTCGACATGTCCACACCGTGGAGATCCACGGCGAGTCCGACGTCCGCGTTTCGAAGGACAGACCCATGTTTCCAGCGTACCGGCGGCGC
This sequence comes from Pseudactinotalea sp. Z1748, assembly GCF_049725185.1. NCBI lineage: Bacteria > Bacillati > Actinomycetota > Actinomycetes > Micrococcales > Cellulomonadaceae > Pseudactinotalea > Pseudactinotalea sp. Z1748. Next base: position 375,655 of record NZ_JBMPQB010000001.1, read on the forward strand.
GATCCGCGCAGAGCGAGCCCGGCCGCAGCCGTGATGAGCGTGTGACCAAAGGTGAGATACCGCACCGAAGGCCTGCGTCGTCGTCGATCCTGCTTGCACTCTCACCCCGAGAGTGCCAATAATGGCGTTAGCACTCTCGACCTGAGAGTGACAACTGTGGCCGGTAAGACGAGGTGCCGCGGGATGCGTGACGTGAACGCATGCCGGGCATCGTCCGTCGCGGGCGTCGAGCCGGCTTTCGTCCGCCAGCAGGAGGATTAAACCCGAATGGCAAAGATGATTGCTTTCGACGAGGAGGCTCGTCGCGGTATGGAGCGTGGACTGAACGTCCTCGCCGATACCGTGAAGGTCACCCTCGGCCCCAGGGGCCGCAACGTCGTTCTGGAGAAGAAGTGGGGCGCCCCCACGATCACCAACGACGGCGTGTCCATCGCCAAGGAGATCGAGCTCGACGAGCCGTACGAGAAGATCGGCGCCGAACTCGTCAAGGAGGTCGCCAAGAAGACCGATGACGTGGCCGGCGACGGCACCACCACCGCCACCGTGCTGGCCCAGGCGCTCGTGCGCGAGGGCCTGCGCAACGTGGCCGCCGGTGCCAACCCGATCGCGCTGAAGCGCGGCATCGAGAAGGCCGTGGAGGCCGTGACCGAGTCGCTGCTCAGCAACGCCACCGAGATCGAGACCAAGGAGCAGATCGCCGCCACTGCGGGGATCTCCGCCGGTGACCCGGCCATCGGTGAACTGATCGCCGAGGCCATGGACAAGGTCGGCAACGAGGGTGTCATCACCGTCGAGGAGTCCCAGGCCCTGGGCCTGGAGCTCGAGCTGACCGAAGGTATGCGCTTCGACAAGGGGTTCCTGTCCGCGTACTTCGTGACCGACCAGGAGCGCCAGGAGGCCGTCCTCGAGGACGCCTACGTGCTGCTGGTGGAGTCCAAGATCACCAACGTCAAGGACCTGCTGCCGCTGCTGGAGAAGGTCATCCAGTCCGGCAAGCCGCTGATCATCATCTCCGAGGACGTCGAGGGCGAAGCCCTGGCGACCCTGGTGGTGAACAAGATCCGTGGCACCTTCAAGTCCGTGGCCGTCAAGGCCCCCGGCTTCGGTGACCGCCGTAAGGCGATGCTGAACGACATGGCCATCCTCACCGGTGGTCAGGTCATCTCCGAGACCGTGGGTCTGTCCCTGGAGAACGCCACCCTGGACATGCTGGGCCAGGCCCGCAAGGTGGTAGTCACCAAGGACGAGACCACCATCGTCGAGGGTGCCGGCGAGGCCGACGCGATCGAGGGCCGGGTCAACCAGATCCGCGCCGAGATCGAGAACTCCGACTCCGACTACGACCGCGAGAAGCTCCAGGAGCGCCTGGCCAAGCTCGCCGGTGGTGTGGCCGTCATCCGTGCGGGTGCCGCCACGGAGGTGGAGCTCAAGGAGCGCAAGCACCGCATCGAGGACGCCGTGCGTAACGCCAAGGCTGCTGTGGAAGAGGGCATCGTCGCCGGTGGTGGCGTGGCCCTGATCCAGGCCGCCGCCCGGGCGTTCGAGGGCCTGACCCTCGAAGCGGACGAGGCGACCGGGGCGAACATCGTCAAGGTGGCCGTCGACGCGCCGCTGAAGCAGATCGCCGTGAACGCCGGCCTCGAGGGCGGCGTTGTGGTGGAGCGGGTGCGTGGGTTGGAGAACAACCACGGCCTGAACGCCGCCACCGGTGAGTACGAGGACCTGCTCGCTGCAGGCATCGCCGACCCGGTCAAGGTGACCCGCTCTGCACTGCAGAACGCCTCCTCGATCGCCGGTCTGTTCCTCACCACCGAGGCCATCGTGGCCGACAAGCCGGAGCCGCCCTCGGCCCCGGCCGGCGGTGGCGAGCCGGACATGGGCGGCATGGGCTTCTGATCGAGGAGATCAGATGCTCGGCTGACCAGCCGAAACACACACGGCCCCCGATCCCTCGCGGATCGGGGGCCGTTGTGGTCTCTGGGTGGTCGCCGGCCAGGATCGGGGCGGGAGTGGACCTGCGGACAGGGGTGCGGTGCTCTCAGGGCGTGGCTGTCAGGGTGGCCAGTTCGGCCCGCAGGTTCGCCCGGGCTGCCTCCTGCCACAACTCCCGGCCTCGCTCGGTGCGGTAGAGAGGGTCCAGTTCCAGCAGCTGGCGGACGACGGCGGTGCGCCCCTTGATGAAGTCGGCGTGCGGTACGTGGGCGTACTCCGCGCGCACGTCGAGGGTGTAGCGGCGGTAACCGGCTGCCTCGCGGGCGAGCATGGCCAGGTCGGCATCGCAGAGCAGGGCGCCGTGGTGGTCGCCCGGTAAGGGGGAGTGGGTGCGGGTGAGGAGCACCAGCCGGGCGACCTCCTCGATGCGTTCGCTCGGAAGGGCCTCGGGACCCAGCCGGTCGGGACCGAGTTCGGCGCGGGCCAGGTCGGCGCTGGCCTGCTCGTCCTCACCGGGGAGACCGTCGTAGACCGCGTCGTGGAACCAGGCGGCCAGCGCCACCGGCAGCGGGACCGGACCCGGGTCGCACAGCAGGTTCAGGGCCGCGAGCACATCACGTAGATGGCGCAGGTCGTGATAGCGCCGGTGCGGTTGCGCCCAGCGTTCGATCAGGTCCGCGCCCAGAACGTAGTCGGGCCTGTCCTGCCAGCGTCCCACCGTGCGACGCCAGGATGCGCCGAGCACGCGACGCAGCGTCTCGGGGCGGTCGCGCGCCGGGACACGCAGGCCGGAGGTTCGTAGCCGGCGGATCAATTCACGTCCGCTGACGGCGATCGCGCCCCGGGCCACCAGGTCGTCATAACGGTGGGCGGGCACGTCGTAGTGGTCCATGTCGAAGGCCTGCTCGGGAAGGCCGGCCCGGCCGGCGAAATCGTGCAGTTCCGCCAGCGACCGATCGGAGACCAGGTGAGCGAACACCGTGCCATGGGCCGGCCAGGTGGGCGGATCGATGAGGATGGCCACCCCTGCAGCCTAAGTCCGTGACGCAGGAGGAGGGAGTGCGTGGCAGAGGAGAAGTGACGATGGATGGTTTCTGGGGAGAGCACCTGCCGGGTCATGGTGATACCGGCGCGGCGGTCGCACCTCGGTCTGGCGGTCGCATCCGGGGCTGGCGTCCACACCCGGATCCGTCATCCACAGCCGCCGCACATGGGTCAGCGACGACGGACGGCGCAGGCATAGCGTGCCGGACATCACCGGGCGGTCATCCCGGACCCAAGAAGCAGGAGGCGCAGTCCATGTCCCGATTCGAAGTCGATACCGAGGAGGTCGCCCGTGCGGCCTCGGCCGCCGGTCGCTCGGCCACCGCGATCAACACCGAGGTCGCGAACATGTTCCGGATCCTCACCGCGCTGCAATCGGCCTGGCGGGGTAGTGCCTCCGCGGCGTTCGCGTCCCTCGCCCAGGAGTGGCGTGGCACCCAGCAACAGGTGGAAGCCAACCTCCAGCGGATCAGTGAGGCGCTGGCCTCGAGCGCTCAGCACTACAGCGATGTGGAGAGTTCCACGACTCACCTGTTTCGCAGGTGAGGGCGGGCAGTCGCGGAGTCGTGGTGCCGCCTCGGTCGTCCACCTTCGAGCCCGCCGCCCTGCTCGTCAGCGCACGGCCCCCGTCCGTCAGCGACTGCCGTCCCATCCGTCGCATCCGCCGCCGCCTCTGCGCGCCGGCCGGCTCGTCGTCCGCCCGTCCTCGCGTCCACCGCCGCACCTTTCGCCACACCAGCAGCCCCGTCTTTCCCACCCGCCGGTTTGGTCCCTCCGCCCGAACCTGGCAGGTTTGAGGCATGGAGACCGAGGAGATCCTTGACCTGCTGCGCCAAGCCGCGGATGAGGTGATCATCCCCCGCTTTCGTGCGCTCAGCGACGAGCAGGTGCAGGAGAAAAGCCCCGGCGACCTGGTGACCGTGGCCGACCGCGAGGCCGAGATCTTCCTCACCAAGAAACTGCAGGACGCTTACCCCGACGCCGCGGTGCTGGGGGAGGAAGCAACGTCGATCGACCCCCGGGTGTTGGAGCGCGCCAGCCAGGCGCCGCACGTCTTCACGATCGACCCGGTCGACGGCACCCGCAACTTCGTGGAGGGCTCACCCGATTACGCCGTCATGGTTGGCGAGGTGCGGAACGGGCAGACGGTGCGCTCCTGGATCTACCAGCCCCAGCACCAGCGTGCCTACGTCGCCGAGGCCGGCGCCGGCGCCTGGTGCAACGGGGCGCGGCTCAAGCCGCTGGACCCGCCAGCAGATCCAGGGAAACTGGTTGGGGCCACCTCCAACCGCGAGCTTCTGAAGCAGCCACCGCAGGACCTCGCGCCGTTGGAGGAGGCGTGGTGGTCGTGCGGGATCGACTATCCGCGCCTGGCCAGCGGCGAGGTGGACTACCTGGTGTACAAGAACGACTGGCCCTGGGATCACGTGCCCGGAGCGTTGTTGGTGGCGGAGGTCGGAGGCACCACTGCCCGGCTGGATGGCAGCGCCTACGACCTGGTCACGAGGAGGCCGTGGGTGTTGACCACCGCGAGTCGGCAGGTGATGGGACCGGTCGGAGCGGCGCTGGCTGCCGTAGTGGGATGAACGACGACGGCGCCCGGCCGGGCAGCGAGGACGCGCCGTCGCGGACACCGAACACCCAGGGCACCCGGCGCACCCGGCGCGCCTGGGTCCACCCAGCCCCTGGCCTCGCCGTGACCCACAGCCGCCTGGACCACACCGCCAGCGTGATCCTGACCCGCGAAGAGTCATCCGGTGCCGTCTCCGCCCTGGTGGTCGACCCGTGCTGGGCGCCGGAGGAGTTGGACGCACTCGCCGCGGACGTGCGCGCCTGGGGACTGGATGTGGTCGCCGGGTTCTCCACCCACGCCCACTACGACCATGTGCTGTGGCACCCGGAACTGGGCGATGTGCCGCGCTGGGCCTCGCCCGGGGCAGCCCGGCTGGCGCGCACCCACGCCGAGGACAACCGCGCCGGGCTGCGCGCAGCCGTGGCTGGTTGGACCACCGAGTTGCTCGACTTGGCCGGGGCGGTGCGTGCGTTCCCGACTGTGGATCACCTGCGGGACTGGGCCGAGGTCATCGTGCACGATGCGCACAGCACCGGCCACGCCGCGCTCTGGCTCTCCAAACCTCAGGTACTGATCGCTGGCGACATGCTCAGTGACATCGAGATCCCGATGTTCGCGGAGACCGGTGCCCAGGCCTATCTCGACGGTCTGCAGACGCTGCGCCCCTACGCCGATGCCGCGCAGGTGCTGATCCCCGGCCACGGCGCGATCACCGATCAGGGTGCACGCCGGTGGGCCGCCGATCAGCGTTACGTCGAGGACCTGCTCGCCGGCCGCGAGAGCGCCGACCCTCGCCTCGACACCGAGTCCAACCGCGGCCACCACGCCCACAATCTCGCTGCACTGGGCTGACCGTTGGCTCGCTGCGCCGGTCATGGGCGGGGGGACGGCGGTATCACCGGGGCGGCATCCGCAGTGCGCCGTCGAGCCGGATCACCTCACCGTTGAGCATCGGGTTGGCCACGATGTGCGCGACCAGGTCGGCGTACTCGTGCGGGTGCCCCAGCCGCGAGGGGTGCGGCACCAGTGCCTCGAGGCTCTCACGCACCTCATCGGCCATTCCGGCCATCATCGCGGTGTTGAACACCCCGGGCGCGATCGTCATGACGCGCACGCCGTGGCTGGCCAGGTCCCGCGCGGCCGGCAGCGTCATCCCGGCGACTCCGGCCTTGGAGGCGGCGTAGGCGAGTTGGCCGATCTGGCCGTCCTGCGCCGCGACCGAGGCGGTCATGACGATCACGCCGCGCTCGCCGTCGTTGCCGACCGGATCCAGTTCGGACATCACCGGCGCCGCAGCTGCGATCGCGTTCATCGTGCCGAGCAGATTGATCTGCACCACCCGGTGGGCGGTCTCCAGGTCCAGCGGCCCGCGCTTGCCGAGGATCCGCCCGGGCGTGGCCACCCCGGCGCAGCAGACCAGCACGCGCAACTCGCCCAGGTCCCCGGCCGCCTGTACGGCAGCGTGGACCTGCTCCGCGTCCCGCACATCGGTGGTCTGGGCCCGTGCCCGCCCGCCGGCGGCGGTCAGCTCCTCGGCCAGGTCGGCGGCCGGGGAGTCGGGCAGGTCGGCCAGCAGGACCGCGACGCCCCGCTCAACCAGCCGGCGTGCGGTCGCCGCCCCCAAGCCCGAGCCGCCCCCGGTGATCAGTGCGCTGGTGCCTTCTGCGAGATCCATGGGGCCAGGTTATCGGTGCGCCACGGCCGCACCCATGCGGATGAGCCGGCCTCTCAGCGGCCATTGCGCGGCGCGGAGTGCACGCGCGCGGAAAGGCGGCGGAGCGTAGGTGGCTCAGAGGTAGCGCGTGGGGTCGAAGGACTCCAACGGGATCACCCGCACCCGCGGCAGCGGCTCGGTGAAGGCCTTGATGTGGTCCTCCAGGTCGTACACCGTCACCCCGGGGATCTCGGCGAGCCGGGCGCTGATGAACTCCCGGAACCCCAGCACCGCCAGGCGCCGCCCGTCAGTAGCGAGCCGCTGCACCTGAGGTACGAAGTCGCCGTCGTGGCTGGCCAGCATCACATCGCCGATGCGCGGGCCCAGGGCCTCCAGGGTGCGCTGGATGCCGATGTCCACCACCGACTCGTCCGGGCTGCCGGACAGCGGGATCGGCTGGTAACCCATGGCCAGCAACGCCTGGATGAACGACATCGGCAACTGTCCCGACGTCGCGTTGAGGAAGAACAGCGCCGTCACCGGCTGGCTCCAGGTGCGCTGGGCGAATTCCGTGATCCGGTCCCACCTGGGCCGCTGATCGGGGTTGGGGCGGTGGCCCAGCACGCTCATCCCGAGCGTGGCGTCGATATTCTCCCCGTCCACCAGCAGGTAGGTGCGGCGGGTGTTGTCGGATTCACTCTGGACCATGGCTGAACCCTACTCGGGGCCGACGACGACGGGGGTCGCCGGGCGATCCGTCGCGCCCGGGCAGCGAAGGAGCCGCCCTGGATTAAGTCCAGAGCGGCTCCTGGCAGCCCGGCTACGGTGCGGTTCCCCGCTGCGTCACCGGCGCTCGCCGTCGTCCCGGCAGCCGCCGCGACTGGCCGGGCCCTCAGTGCTGTTGACCGGGGGCCTGACTCCCGTTCTGCTGGGTGGCGTTCGGGTCGGCAGCGTGCTTGCCGGAGTCGATCCGGCCCGAATCCGCGCCGGCACCGGCGTTCAGGGAACCGGAGCGCAGTGCCTCGAACCGGGCCTCGACCTCCAGTGCCTCGGTGGAGGTCTCCAACTCTGCGAACTGGGCATCCAGGCTGGAGGACTGCAGCTCCTGCTGGCCCATCACCTCTGCCTCCTGGCGGCGGACCTGCTCCTCGAACCTGCCCAGTTCGCTGGACGGGTCCATCACGTTCAACGACTGCACCGCGCTATGCACCTGCTGCTGAGCATCCGCCGACTTCTGCCGCGCCACCAGGTTGTCCCGGCGGGTGCGCAGGTCGACCAGTTTCTCCTTCATGATCGCCAGGCCACTCTTGAGCCGCTCGACCACGTCGTTCTGCGAGGCCAGCAACGGCTCGGCGGACTTGACCTCGTTCTCGAAGCCGATCTGCTTCTGCAGGGCCAGCCGGGCCAGGTTGTCGAACCGCTCGGCGGCGGCCTCGTCACCGTTGTTGCGGGCCTGGTTCGCCCGGTTCGCCGCGGCCTGGGCCTTGTCTCCCCACTCGCGCACCGCGGCGACGTCGGAGTTGTAGTCCTGTTCGGCGAAGCGCAGGTTGCCGATGGTCTGGGCGATGGCCTGCTCGGCCTCGGCGATGTTGTTGGTGTAGTCGCGGATCAACTGATCCAGCATCTTTTCCGGGTCCTCGGCGCGGTCCAGGAGGGAGTTGATGTTGGCTCGGGTCAGTTGGGCGATCCGTCCCAGAATGCTCTGCTTCTCGGCCACGGGTGGTCCTTTCCTTGCGGGTCTGAACTGCGGGTCTGAACTGCGGGTCTGAACTCTCGGTGTGCGGTCTTGGTCTGCGCTGCCGGTCTGGCTGTCAGTCCGGTCCGGGCTGAACTGTCAGTGTGCTCTGGTCGGGCTCGATCTGCGCGGGATTCCAGGGCGGACTCTAGAACCGGCCACCACCTCCCATGCGTCCGCCGCCGAAGCCGCCACCGCCCATGGAGCGGCCCCCGAAGCCTCCTCCGAACGTACTGCGGCCGCCGCCCCCGCGCGAGGAGCCACCGAATCCGCCGCCCGATCCCCAGCCGCCGCGGGAGCGCCCGCGCCCGCCGGTGAGTACCTGCCCCAGGATCCCGCCCAGGATCAGCGATCCGGCATCGATCCCACCGGAGCGCCCGTGCTGGCCCCAGGGGTTGTGGTCGCTGCTGGAGTAGTCGCGGCGCCACGTGGTCACCGCGGCCAGCGCCTGCTCATTGGCACGGTCGGCCAGCTCCAGCGCCCGCGTGGCCAGGCTCAGCGCCTGCTTGGGCTCACTGTCGGCCAGGGCGCGGGCCTCGTCGAGCAGCCGTTCGGCCTCGGCGGCGAGGGCGCGGGGCTGCGCGCCGATCGCCCCTCGGTTGGACTCGATGTAGATATCCGCCGAACGCAGCTTCTCCGAAGCCGCAGCGATCTGGCGCCGCAACGAGGTCTGCACCCGCTGGATCACCTCGGCGCTGTTGCGGTGCCCCTCCAGCGCGGCGTCCAGGGCTGCCTCCGCACTGGCGATCTGACGCAGCGCGGCGATCGGGTCCCCGCCGGAGCGCGCCGCCTCGGCCACCCGGATCGCCTCGGTGGCCCGGTCGCGCAGGGGCGCCACCGCGGAGTCGTTCGGAGCCAGGCGATCGGCGTCGGCCACGTCGGCGCTGATCGAGGCGATCGCCTCGGCCAGGTCTTCGTTCGCCGACTCCAGGTCCGCTCCGGCGTTACCCACCGAGTTCAATAGGTCGGCGGCCTGCCCCAGCGCGCCCTCAGCGGTGCGGGCGAAGGCCACGGCGTTCCCGCGGTCGTCGGCCTCGACGCGGGCTCGGCCCTCGGCCACCGAGGTTCGCGCCGCCTCGATCAGTTGCTCGGCCTGGTCCGGGGCCCGGGCGATGGTTGCCAGCGTGGCCGGCGGATACGTCACCTCCAGGGTGGTCAGCGCGGCCCGGGCCGCGGGGATGCGTGCCTCGATCTCCCCGGCCCGCTGGTGCAGTTCGGAGAGCACCTCGGGCACGTTCTGCTCCAGCCGGCGTAACTGCGCAAACGCCTCCGCCTGCTCCTCCAGCAGGTCCTCACCGCGCTCGCACAGGCCCAGGACGCGGATCAGCAAGGCGCGCTGCTCGGGGGCGGAGACGCCGTCGTCCTCTGCCTGCCGTTGCAGGGTGAAGGCTTCCTGCAGGGCGCTGCGGGCCTGCTCCAGCACCTCCCGGAAGCGCCCGGTCGATTCCAGCCCGAACTGGGCCTGGGCGAACCGCAACTCCTGCTCGGAGGTGCGCACGTCGTCGTCCAGGGCCACCAGGGCCGAGCCCACCCGGGTGCGCAGCTCCTCGGTGCTGACACCCTCGTAAGGGTCCGGCGGGGATGCCGGTCGGCCGGCACCCACGTGTCGGCTGCCGGCGGGGCCGGCGGAGCGGGCGGCGTTGCCGGTGGAGCGCCGGTACACCACGATCAGGGCGAGCGCCACGATCACGGCCAGACCCACCAGGAAGATCGTCAGGCCCCCGCCTCCGCCTCCGCCAGCATCGGCGCCACCACCCCCGGCGCCGCCGTCGGCGTAGGCCTGCGCCCCGGCCACCACCGCGCCGGACCAGTTGCCGGTGCCCAGTTCCGAGCGGATGCGCGTCTCGGCCCGGTCCATCGTGGCCGCGGACAGGCCCGAGGCGTCGGAGATGGAAACCCCGTAGGCCTCCTCCTGCACCGCCACCGCGAGCAGGAGGTCCCGGTCACCCAGGTTGGACAGGTTCGCGGTCTCATCCACCCAGTCGTCGTAATTGGTCCCGCCGAAGGTGTCCACGAACACCACGAACAGCAGGTACCCGGTCTCCTCGCGCAACTCGTCGACGGCGTCCTGGGCCTCGGCTCGCCCCGAGTCCAGCACCTGGTCGCTGGTCAGGTCGGTGAGTTGCTCATCCAGGGAGAGCGGGTCCTGCGCGTGTGCCGGCGCCAGGGTCGGTCCGGCCACGCTGAACCAGGCAGCCAGCAGCACACCGGCGAAGAGGGCGCGTGCGATACGCGAGAGGCGGGCCACAGTTCCCGATCCTTCCTGGTGGCGCGCGGGGATGCAATGTGGTTGTCCCGCATCTGCCGCCCAACCGCCTCGAAACCGGGCCCATCGGCCATCCACGGCAGGTCCCTCCTACCATCGATTGCCCGCTCCGGCATCCGCTGGGGTAAGTTGCGCTCGTGACTGAGACGACTCAACCCCGCATCCACGTGATCCAGAACGCCGACGACGTCGGCCTGGACCTGCTGGCGCCCGGCCTGGAAGCCGCGCAGTTGGAGGTGGTGCACCCCTATCGCGGTGACCCGCTGCCCGCAGTGGAGGACGTGCACGCACTGATCGTGCTGGGCGGGGCGGCCAACGCCTACGACGACGAGGCCAAGCCCTACCTGCCGCACCTTCGCGACCTGCTGTCCGCCGCCGTCGACCGGGACGTGCCCACGCTCGCGGTCTGCCTGGGCGCCCAGCTCCTCGCCGTGGCCCGTGGCGGTCAGGTGCACGTCACGGCACCGGCAGGCGCGGAGATCGGAGTGATCGAGGTGCGTCTGCGTCCCGACGCCGAGCGCGATGTGGTGCTCGGCCCGCTGGTGGCAGCCAAGGGCACCACCGTGCAGGTGCCGTCGCTGCACATGGACGCGATCACCGAGTTGCCCGAGGGTGCCTGCTGGCTGGCTGCTTCTCGGCAGTACCCCTTCCAGGCGTTCCGGATCGGTTCGGCCCTGGGCGCGCAGTTCCACCCGGAGGTGTCCGGGACCATGCTCGCCTCCTGGATCCGCCGGCACGGCCTGGAGGACGCCGAGCGCATCGCCGATGAGGTCCAGGCGCAATGGGATGCCTCGGCCCAGGAGATCACCGAGGTCGCCGACCTGCTCTCGCGCGCCTTTGCCGCGCAGGTCCGCGAGCAGGTGGGCGCGCAGGTGCGCAAGCAGGTCGGCGCGCTCGAGCCGCTCGGGACCTAAGACCTCCGGCACGAAGGAACTCAACTGAGGGTGAGGAAGAGTTTCTCCAGTTCCTCGATCGTCAGTCCGTCCTCCACCTCGGCGGCCTCACCGGGTTCGGTGAGGCAGAACTGCATCGCGCTGGAGACGATGGCGAATCCGGCCCGGTCCAGTGCGGTGGAGACCGCGGACAGTTGGGTCACGACATTCCGGCAGGACCCGCCGTCCTCGACGGCGTTGATCACCGCGTCGAGCTGTCCGCGGGCGCGCTTGAGGCGGTTGAGGATCCGGCGTTGGGTTTCTGGGTCTGCATTTCTCATCGGGGTTCCGCTCTCTATTCGACGGTACGGTACCGGTGTGTGCGGGTGGGGAGTGCACACGCTGCGGACAGCATACCGCGATACCCCATAGGGTATACAGCGAAGTGGAGTGCACAGCTCAGGGCTGAGGCCCAGAGCGGTGGGGCGCGTGTGGCTGGCGATCAGCAACCCGCCGGCGTCGCCGACGGTTCCGCGGGTCCGGGCTCGAGCGCCCGGCTCAGCACCGCGAGCGTGTCGGGTTCGACGGCGTAGAAAGCCCACCGGCCGCGCTGGGTGCGACTCACCAGGCCGGCTTCGACCAGTTGCCGCATGTGGTGCGAGACCGTCGGCTGGGACAGCCCGACCGGCTCGGTGAGGTCGCACACGCACGCCTCCCTGCCCGGCTGGGCGGCGATCATGGAGAGCAGGCGAACCCGGGTCGGGTCGCTCAAGGCCTTGAACATCCGTGCCAGTCGGTGGGCGGACTCCTCCGCCAGGACGCCGCCGGTGACGGGCGGGCAGCAGGCGGCCAGGTCCTCGGAGGTCGTGGGCGCAGAGGTCGTCATGGAGCAATTCTCCCAGACGCATTGACAGTTGTCGATCAATCGATAAGTATCGATGCGTCAGGTACCTGCGACCCGGGACGGGACCATGAGTGAGAACACCGAACTGCGTGAGCAGGTCCGGCGCCGCTACGCACGCGCCGCCGGCCAGGTCGGCGCCGGCATACCGAACAGCGACCTGCTCGACGACGGCCGGCCGGACTCCGGGTCGTGTTGCGGCGAACCGAAGCAACGACCGATCTTCGGTGCCGCCCTCTATGACCCCGTCGCATCGGCGGACCTGCCCGTGCAGGCGCTCGAGGCGAGCCTGGGTTGCGGCAACCCCACCGCGGTCGCGGATCTGCGCGAGGGGGAACGAGTGCTGGATCTGGGCTCGGGGGGTGGCATCGACGTGCTGCTCTCGGCCCGCCGTGTCGGTCCCAGCGGGTTCGCTTACGGGGTGGACATGACCGAGGAGATGCTCGACCTGGCGCGGGCGAACGCCGCCGAGGCCGGAGCCGCGAACGTGGAGTTCCTGCACGGCACCATCGAGGAGGTGCCGTTGCCGGCCGGCGCAGTCGATGTGGTGATCTCCAACTGCGTCGTCAACCTCTCCACCGACAAGCAGGCCGTGATTGCCGAGATGTTCCGTGTGCTCGCCGCCGGAGGGCGGATCGGGATCTCCGACGTCGTTGCCGAGGATCACCTCTCGCCGCAGCAGCGGGCGGAGCGCGGCTCCCACACCGGCTGCATCGCCGGGGCGCTGTCCAGGGCCGAGTACCTCGATGGCCTGCAGCAAGCGGGCTTCGTCGACGCCCAGGTGGAGTTCACCCACGAGGTAGCCCCCGGCATGCACGCCGCGATCATCAGGGCGAGCAAACCGACCCGGGGCCGGGTGCGCCCGGAGCAAGTGCGGGCCTGACCGAGCCCGGCCCGGGTGGCACCCGCCCGGAGCAAGTGCGCGTCTGACCCAGCCCAGCCCGACGACACCGACCCGAGCCGCCTGAGGCTCGCGCTCAGAACAGCCCGACGGTGTTCCCGTCCTCGTCGATGTCGATGTGCGCCGCCGCCGGGTCCGAACCAAGGCCCGGCATGGTGCGCATCTGCCCGGCGATGGCGTAGATGAACCCCGCACCCACCGAGGCGCGCACCTCCCGTACCGGCAGCGTCCACCCGGTCGGTGCCCCGCGCAGCGTGGGGTCGGAGGACAGCGACAGGTGGGTCTTGGCGATGCAGATCGGCAGGTTGGACCACCCGTACCCCTGGTAGGCCTCCAGGGCGCGTGCCGCGGCCGGGGCATACTCGACGCCGTCGGCGCCGTAGACCTTGGTGGCGATCGCGGCGATCTTGTCCCGAAGCCGCATCTCCTCCGGGTACAGGAAGGAGAAGTCGCTGGGCTCCTGCGCCGCCTCGGCCACTGCCTCGGCGAGTTCGGCCGCGCCGGCGCCGCCGTGGGTGAAGTGCTCCGAGACGGCGCACCGCACGCCCAGTTCGGCCGCGATCTGCCCGATCGCCTCGTGCTCGGAGGGGTAGTCGGAGCCGAAGGCGTTGATCGCCACCACCGGGGTGGTCCCATGCAGGCGGATGTTCTCGACCTGGCGGCGCAGGTTGTCCGCACCGGCGTAGACGTCGTCGGGATTCTCCGCGAGCATCTGCTCCGGCAGTGCCCGCCCGGCCACCACCTTGTGCCGCCCGGAGTGCAGTTTCATCGCCCGCACCGTCGTGACCACCACACCCACGTCGGGTACCAGCCCGGAGACGCGGCTCTTGATGTTGAAGAACCGTTCGGCGCCCATATCCGCACCGAACCCCGCCTCGGTGATGAGGAAGTCCCCGGTGCGGATGCCGATCAGGTCCGCCACCACCGAGGAGTTGCCGGTGGCGATGTTGCCGAACGGGCCGGTGTGCACCAGCGCGGGGGTGCCTTCCAGGGTCTGCAACAGATTCGGTTTCAGCGCCTCCCGGAGCAGCACGGTCATCGCGCCGGCGCCGCGGAGCTGCTCAGCGGTGACCGGTTCCTTCGTCTGGCGGGTGTAGCCGATCACGATGCGGCCCAGCCGCTCGCGCAGGTCGCGCAGTGACGTGGCCATCGCCAGGGTGGCCATCACCTCCGAGGCAGCGGTGATGTCGAACCCGCTCTGGCGCAGCACGCCGTCGAGTCGCGGGCCCAGGCCGATCACGATGGTGCGGAGCGACCTGTCGTTGATGTCCATCACCCGTGGCCAGGTGATGGCATCGGGGTCGATGTCCAGTTCGTTGCCGTGGAACAGGTGGTTGTCCACCATCGCGGCGAGCTGGTTGTGCGCCGCGGTGACGGCGTGCATGTCCCCGGTCAGGTGCAGGTTCAACCGCTCCATCGGCACCACCTGGCTGTACCCGCCGCCGGCACCGCCGCCCTTGATGCCCAGGGTCGGGCCCATCGAGGGCTGGCGCACCGCGATCGTGGCCCGCCGCCCGGTCAGGTTCAGCCCCTGCCCCAGGCCCACTGCCGTCGTCGTCTTGCCCTCACCCAGGGGAGTGGGCGTGATGGCGCTGACCACGACGTACTTGGCCTTGGGCCGGTCGGCCAGCGCGGTGATCGCATCCAGGTCGACCTTGGCCACGTCACGGCCGTAGAGCTCGAGCAGGTCGGGATCGAGGCCCATCCGCTCGGCGATCTCGGGGATGGGCCGTAGGGACGCGCCCTGGGCGATCTGCAGGCTGCTGGGCGGGGTGGTCAGGGTCATCCGTTCTCCTTCGAATCGATCGCGCCGGTACGCGTGAGTCCCGGGCCGGAGCCGATCGGTCCGGTGGCCTGCGCCCAGGGGTGGCGGGCCCGGCACCCCAATCCTCGCCCGCATCGAGGCCGATTGCGGCGGATTCCGACAGGGGATTGCGCATTCCGATACCCTAGGGGGTATACTCGACGCAGGCATCAACCACCCAACCCCCTGAGGAGAGCCCAATGGCCACCATCGACCTGACCGCGTCCACCTTCGGATCCACCATTGCCGACAACGACATCGTGCTCGTGGACTTCTGGGCCGCCTGGTGCGGTCCGTGCCGCAGTTTCGCTCCGATCTACGACAAGGCCGCGACCCAGCACCCCGACGTGGTCTTCGGAAAGGTCGACACCGAGGCCGAGCAGGCGCTGGCCGCCGCGGCCAACATCACCTCGATCCCCACACTGATGGCCTTCCGCGACGGGATCGGTGTGTTCTCCCAGCCCGGGGCGCTGCCCGCCAAGGCGCTGGAGCAGGTCATCAAGGCCGTCAAGGACCTGGACATGGACGAGGTCCGCGCCCAGATGGCCGACCAGCAGGCGAGCGCCTGAACACCCACGCAACCACATCGCGCTACCCGACCAGAGAGGTCCTACCATGAACTACGGAATCAGCATCACCCTCCCCGACGACTTCGACGCCGCGATGCCCAAGGTGATCGAGGCGCTGGCCGAGCAGGGCTTCGGCGTTCTCACCGAGATCGATATGGCCACCACCCTGAAGAAGAAGCTCGACGTGCAGATCGCCCCGCACGTGATCCTGGGCGCCTGCAACCCGCCGCTGGCCTACCGTGCGGTGCAGGCCGAGGAGTCCATCGGGCTGTTGCTGCCCTGCAACGTGGTGGTGCGCTCCGGCGATGGCGGCACCGTCGTGGAAGCCCTCGATCCCCAGGTGATGGTCGGCGTGACCGGCAACGAGGAACTCACGGGCGTCGCCGATGAGGCCTCCACCCGCCTGCGCGCGGCGCTGCAGTCCCTGCAGGCGCAGTAGGAGATGGGCCGACGACGACGATCCCCCCGTCGTCGTCGTCGGCCCTTCCCCCGTGCTTGTGCGGGCGCGGCCGGACCAACCCGATGCCTGGCCAGGCGATGTTGGTGAAGTGAAGCGGGCAAGCCTCAGGTCGGGGCTGCGGCGCGGGAGTGTGGCCAACCGGAGCGCGGGAACGGCGCGTCAACCAGGAC
This sequence comes from Pseudactinotalea sp. Z1748, assembly GCF_049725185.1. Taxonomy (NCBI): domain Bacteria; kingdom Bacillati; phylum Actinomycetota; class Actinomycetes; order Micrococcales; family Cellulomonadaceae; genus Pseudactinotalea; species Pseudactinotalea sp. Z1748. Next base: position 391,536 of record NZ_JBMPQB010000001.1, read on the forward strand.
CTGGCGATGCCTTCGATCCCGAGCGCACCGGAGGGGACGAGGCCGTCCAAGGGCTCGGCCTGATCCCGGCGGAACCGCCCCCGTGAGACGGTTCCGGCCGGGTTGGGAGGCTCGCCTTCATGGGTCTGCCGCCGCGCGTTTGGGCGGAGAGCGGTAGGCTCACGCCGGACGCAATCTAGCGTCCCACGGCCAACAGGAGGCAGCGATGAAGGTGGCCCTGCACTCGGAACTCGCGGTCGACAGCATCGAGGACTACCGCGAGGACCACGAGCGCATTCCCGAGGAATTGCGCGCGGTGTTCGACGTAGCGGGAATCGCGGAGTGGACGATCTGGCGTTCAGGGAACCGCTTGTTCCACCTGATCGAATGTGATGACTTCGATGAGGCCATGCGCGTGGTGAACGCGGCCCCGGCCAACGCCCGCTGGCAGCGGCATATCGGCCGGTTCGTCACCGGGTTTCTCGATGCAGATGGTCGCGATGGCCTCGCACCGTTGGAGGAGATCTGGGACCTTCAACACCAGCGGAACGAGGAGCGCTCCCGTTGACGAGGTCGTGGCTATTGGATCAGGCGAGGTAACCGCGTAGCCGCGTATAGGCGTTCTCGATGTGGCGGCGCATCGTCTCTTCAGCCGCGTCGGGATCAGCGGAGTTCAGTGCCTCGACGACCTCAGCATGTTCCTGCACCGCACGGTAACCATCGAGCGCGGCGAAGTGCACGCGTAGCATCCGGTTGTGCGCGTGGGTCTGCGCTATCGCTTTGCGGGCATGTTTGTTGCCGGCGAGTTCCATGACGAGGTCGTGCAGGCGCTGATCGTGTTCACGAACCGCACGTTTGGACGGGTAGTCGTCGGCCAGGCGCACGCTTCGGATCGAATCGAGTTCCTCACGCAGTCGGACCCTTCCGGTGCCCCCGAGACGCAGCGCGGCATGGCGGGCGGCATAGGGTTCGACGAGCAGGCGGAACTCCCACAGGTCATCGAACTCGGCCGAACTGATCATCTCCGATGCGAAGTACCCGCGCAGGCGCTCCTTGTAGACCAGTCCCTGGGTCTCCAGGCGCGCGAGGGCCTCGCGCACCGGTGTGGAGGACACACCGAGATCAAGCGCGATCTTATCGATGACCATGCGGGAGCCGGGGTCGACGTCGTTCTGCATCACCATGCGCAACAGGTTCTGGTACACCTGCTCGGTGACACCCACGGATGAGGCCATGGGACCCTCGGGCACGGCTGGCGACGATGTTCCGCTCACTACCCTGCCTTCCTGGTCGCAACCCGTCCTTTAGTGTCTGTCCGGCTGTCTCGGGGCGGAGCGCCGCCTGGAGCCTAAGCGTGACCCGGCCTCATCCCGCATGGGGAGGGACCGTCTGACGATACTCAGGACAAAGCCTCGCGTGCTACCAGCCCCTCGGACGCCAGTTCCTCCCAGAGGTCCGCCGGGACTTGGGTCTGATAACGCTGGAGGGCTTGCTCGAACTGCTCCACCTTCGAGGTCCCCACGACCACGGACGCCACCTGGGGCTTCAGCAGCACGAAGGCCACGGCAACCTCAGGAAGGGTGAGCCCGTGCCTTTCGCAGACATCGGCGATCCGGTTGGCCCGCGCGACCAGTTCAGCAGGTGCCGGCTCGTAGTTGTAATGCGTATCCGCCTTCGGACGGGGCCGGGCGAGCAGTCCGGAATTGTAGACGCCGGCGATCACCACGCTTGCCCCGGTTTCCTCTGCGGCTGGGAAGACGTCGGCCAAGGCGCCCTGCTCAAGCAAGGTGTAGCGACCCGCCAGCATCACCAGGTCGGCGTCGCCTTCGCGGATGAACCGGGCGACCATCGCCGACTGGTTCATCCCTGCCCCGAAACTGCTGATCACCCCCTGGGCGCGCAACTCCTGCAGGGCGGGGCCGGCGCCGTTGATGGCCTCTTCCCAGTGGTCGTCGGGGTCGTGGATGTAGGCGATGTCGATGCGGTCCAAGCCGAGCCGCTCCAGGCTCTCCTCGATCGATCGCCGCACCCCGGACCCGGAGAAGTCCCAGACGCGTTTGGTGCTCTTAGGCACCGCGTAGAACTGTTCGTCCATCCCGGTACCGCCGGGGTTCGGTCGGATGAGCCGCCCAACCTTCGTCGACAGCACGTACTCATCGCGCGGGTACTGCGCCAGCGCTCTGCCGAGCCGGCGCTCGGACAGGCCCATGCCGTAATGGGGAGCCGTGTCGAAGAGCCGGACGCCGGCCTCCCACGCGGCGTCGACGATCCGCTCTACCTCGCCCTCGGGCATCTCGCGATAGAGGTTGCCGAACTGTGCCCCGCCCACCCCTAGTTCGGTCAGGGACAGACCGCTCCGGGTGGTGCGGCGGCCGATCTGAAGGTTGTCCGTTCGCATGGCTGCCTTCCTTGCTGGTGAATGGGTTAGTGAGAGTGTCTGGGCGGTTGTGCGCCGCTGCGTCCGATGAGGAAGTCGAGATCGGCGCCTTCGTGGGCCTGGCCCACGTGCTGTCGATACAGCCGGACCCAGCCCCGAGGTTCCAGGGGCTGGACCTGGGGCAGGGTGCGGGCCCGCTCGGCGAGCTCGTCCGGATCGACGAGGAGGTCCAACCGGCGTCGCCGCACGCTCAGAGCGATGCGATCGCCGGTGCGTACGAGTGCCAGCGGCCCGCCGACGGCTGATTCGGGGGACACGTGCAGGATGCAGGTGCCGTAGCCGGTGCCACTCATCCGGGCATCGGAGATCCGGACTATGTCGGTGACGCCGGCCTTGAGGAGGGCGGCGGGTAGCGGGACGTTGCCGATCTCTGGAAAGCCGGGATAGCCCACCGGTCCACCGCCGCGGACCACGATCACGTCAGTGGGGTCTAGGGCGAAGTCGGGGTCATTAACCACGCGGGTGTAGTCCTCGGCGGTGTCGAACACGTGCGCGATGCCCTCATGCTCCAGCAGTTCCGGGCTCGCCGCCGACACCTTCAGGACCGCACCCTCAGGCGCGAGCGTGCCGCGCACTACCACCGTGCCGCTACCGGCCGGCTGTACAGGGTCGGTAAGGTCGGCGATGACCCGTTGGCCATTGGGTGTCAGGTGGGTTTCGGCGCCGGCGACAGCAGTCTCGAGACTCACCCCGTCTACGGTGAGCGCCTCCGGACTGAGCAGCGGCAACAGTTCACGCAGGAGCGCGGGCAGGCCTCCGGCGTAGGCGAACTCCTCCATCAGGAAGCGGCCTGAGGGCATCAGGTCCACCAACAGGGGGACCTGTGCCCCGAGACGATCGAAGTCCTCGAGGCTGAGCGGGACTTCGGCCCGCCCAGCCAGCGCCAACAGGTGCACGATCGCGTTCGTCGAACCGCCCAAGGCGGCATTGACGCGGATCGCATTCTCGAACGCCGCGCGCGTCAGGATCCGGGAGGGCCGCAGATCCTCCGCCACGACCTCCACGATGCGCCGCCCGGCGGCTTGGGACAGGGCGTACCGGCGGCTGTCCGGAGCGGGCAGCGCGGCCGAGCCCGAGAGTTGCATACCCAGCGCCTCCACCAAGCAGGCCATCGTGGATGCGGTGCCCATGGTGTTGCAGTGGCCCCGGCTACGAGACATGCAGGCTTCGGCGACGGTGAGGTCCTCGTCTGTGAGTTGACCCGCACGGTGCCGTTCGGTCAACTGCCAGACCGCCGTCCCGGAACCGATGCGTTCACCCCGATAGATCCCGTTGAGCATCGGACCGCCGGTGAGCATTATCGTCGGTAGGTCCACCGAGATGGCGCCCATGAGCATGCCGGGCGTGGTCTTGTCACACCCGGAGAGCAGCACCACCCCGTCCAATGGGTTGGCGCGGATGAGTTCCTCCAACTCCATCGCCAGCAGGTTGCGGTAGAGCATCGTCGTGGGGCGCATCAATGGCTCGCCCAGGCTCATCGCGGGAAAGATCAGGGGGAGGGCACCCTGCTCCCACACACCTCGCGCCACCGACTCGGCGACCTCGTTGAGGTGGGCATTGCACGGAGTTAGTTGGGACCACGTGGTGGCGATGCCGATCACCGGGCGCCCGTCCATCACGTCATCGGGGAACCCCTGATTGCGCATCCAGGAGCGGTGGATGAATCCGTTGCGTCCGGATCCGGCGAACCAGTCCGCGCTGCGCATCGTCCGGGCACCGCCGGGGTTAGGTGCGGGTGCAGAAGAGGTCATCGGGAGCGATCTACTACAGTGCCAATCGATGGATACCAGCGCCGGGCGGTACCCGACCAGACCTGTTCGCGCTCGTCCTCACTCAGTGGCGCGAGCAGGTTTTCGGCGAGTTCGACCGCGCGGCGATATCCGCCACCGAGGATGCACACGGGCCAGTCGCTTCCGAACATCACCCTGTCGGGTCCGAAGGACTCCAGGACGGTTTCGGCGTAGGGACGCAGCCGCTGCGCCGTCATCGGCTCATCGTCGAAGGCGAGATAGCCGGACAGTTTGCACGCGACGTTGGGATGACGAGCAAGGTCGCGGATGGCGGCTGCCCAGAAGTCGAAGTCCGCACGGGCCATCGTGGGTTTGGACAGGTGATCCAACACGATCCGGGCCTCCGGGCTCGCTGCGGCCAGGCGGGTCGCCGCAGGCAGAATCCGGACATCGGTAAGCAGGTCCAGGCTCAGGTCGCGTTCGGCCAGGGCGCTCGCGGTCGCACGCACCGGATCGCCGGCGATCCAGTCCGGATCGGCCACGTACTCGCCCGCCACGCGGATCCCGATCAGGTGATCACCGCCGGGCCCCTGTCTCAAGTCATCGAGAAGATCACCGGGCGGCCGTGATCCGTCGACGTCGATCCACCCGACTACGCCGGCCAGCCTGTCCTGGCTCGGTGCCAGGGCAAGGATCTCCGGCGTCTCCTCGGGCTGGGCCACAGTCTGTACGAAGATCCCGAAGTCGATCGCGCTCTCGCGAGCTGCCTCGTTCCAGTCATCGAAATCATAGGGCCCACCGATGACTTCTCTGGTCGCGTCATTCATCCACTCCTGGGGGCGAACGGTCTCATCCCAGACGTGGTGATGGGTATCAATCCGCAACATGCTCGACCTCCGCCGGTGTCGTCTCCCGTTCATGTTCGGTGTCGTGGATGACACCGAGGATCTTCTTGCTCATGCTCTGGTAATCCTTCGTATTCACAATGGTGTCCAGAAGTCTGAAGTCGTCCATGACACCGATCCTGTCGGCCAATGCGACCATTTCGGGCAGATCGCTGGAAATCAGGATGACGGCGGTGCCCTCCTCGGCAAGGTCGAGGACCAGGTGGTGCAGTTCGTCCTTGGTGCGTACGTCCACGCCGACGGTCGGCTCGTCGATGAACAGCACCGTGGACTCGGACGCGAGCCACTTGGCTACCGAGACCTTCTGCTGGTTCCCACCGGACAGTTCATCGACCATCTGGTCGGCGCCACGAGTCCTGATGCCGAGCGATTCGATGAACCGCTGCGCGATCGAGGTCTCGGCACCCGACCGAACCCCGAACCAGTTGCTGATCTGGCGCCACCGGGTGACGGCGACGTTCCGCCGGATCGGCAGACGGAGGAACACGCCGTCACCTTTGCGGTCCTCGGACAGGTACCCGATGCCGTACCGGTGCACCGCCTCCTTGACCGAACGGATGGTGATGGGTTCTCCGTTCAGCAGCAGACGTCCACCCGTCACCTGGTGCAGGCCGATTGTGGAGCGGGCGAGTTCGGTGCGCCCCGCACCGACCAGGCCGTACAGGCCGAACACCTCCCCCGGGTGCACGTCGAAGGTGATGTTCTTGTGGCCGAACACGGTGCGTACGTCCTCGAAGGTGAGGGCGGATGTGCCCGACCGGTCCACCTTTCGCAGTCGCGGCTCACGCTGAGCCAGGGCCCGGCCCACCATCACGTCGACGATCTCGCGCTGCCGGTAGTTCGCCAATGGTTCGCTTTCCACGACGCTCCGTCCGTCGCGCAGCACGGTGACGGTGTCGCACAACTCGAAGACCTCCTCGAGTTTGTGGCTGACCAGCACGATGGAGGCGCCGGCGTCGCGCAGTGACCGCAGCACTGTGAAGAGCAGACCGGTCTCGCTCTCGGTCAGCGAGGAGGTCGGCTCGTCCAGGATCAGCACGTCGCTGCGGAAAGCGAGGGCTTTGGCGATCTCGATGAGTTGCACCTGCGCCACCGAACAGTCCGAGACCAACGCGGTGGGCTCGATCGCCACGCCGAGCCGATCGAGAGCCTCCTGGGCGACTTCTCGTTGCCGCTTGCGGTCCACCAGTCCGAACCGGGAGGGCGGTTCCTGCAGGCAGATGTTCTCGGCGACGGTGAACCCGGGGACGACGTTGCGCTCCTGGTGTACCACCCCAATGCCGGCGTGGGAGGCCTCGATCGGACGAGCGAAGGACACTTCCTCCCCGCGTACCAGGATGTGGCCGGAGTCGGCCCGGTGCACGCCGGTCAGCGCCTTGACTAGGGTGGACTTGCCGGCGCCGTTCTCTCCCAGGAGGGCGTGGATGCTGCCCGCCTGCAACGTCATGTTGGCCTCGTCCAGGGCGCGGGCGGTGCCGTAGGACTTGGTGAGTCGACGTACTTCGACGACCACACTCATGCCATCACCTCCGGTTCCAGCCGTACCAGGAGCCGGTTAGCGTGGCGTCGTTTCCGCCACTCACCGAGGGCGACGGTGGCCAGGACCACGGCTCCGATGATGAAGTTGGTCCAACTCGGGTCGAGCGCGAACTGGGCGCGAGCGAAGTCCACAAGCCGCAGGAGCATCGCGGCCACGATCGTGCCGTAGACGACGGCGGTACCGCCGGTCAGGAGCGCCCCACCGATGATCGGGGCTGCGAAACTCGCCAGTAGCCAGTCCCCGCCGATCGATCGGTTGATGCCCGGCAGCGTGGTCATCGTGATCACCGCTGCCACCCCGATCAGCAGACCGGAGATCGCGAAGGCCCACACGGTCGAGGCCGCGTTCGAGATGCCCGAGAGCATGGCTGCCTTGTCGCTTCCGCCGGTGGCCAGGATTCGCCGTCCGAGGACGGTGCGGCTGAAGAAGATCGACAGCAGCGCGGCCACTGCGATCGTGACCATGAAGATGAGCGGAACGCTCAGAATGTTCAGCCGCCCGAACCCCTTGAGTGCGGGGGAGTAGGCATCGATGGTGAAGGACCGGACCAGAGCGTATTGCACTCCGATGAGGATGGTCATCGTGCCGAGGGTGACGATGAAGCCGTTGAGACCCGTCAGCACCACGAGCAACCCGTTGATCGCACCGAAGGTGCCCGCTGCCAGCAGACCGACCAGGAGTGCCAGCGGCACCGGCATACCGTGGTTGGCCAGGAGGACCGCCATGATCGCGGTGGTGGCTCCGCCCATCGCGCCGATGGCCAGGTTCAGTTGGCCCACGGCCAGGACTACCATCTGGGACAGTCCGATTAGGACCGGCACGCACAGGTAGGTGAAGAAGCTCAGCAGGCTCTGGTGGGAGAGCATGTTGCCGTTCGTCGCAATCGTCAGCGCAGCGAATCCGACGATCACGAGGAGCGTGAGGGTCGCGTCCGAGACGGAGAAGTAGTTCCGGAATTTCGTCACGATGCTCCTCAGTGCCTTCCGCGGAACCGCTGGAGTGCCAGCGCGCCCAGGAGGACAGCTCCCAGGGCCATGTTCAGAGTTTCCACGCCCAGTCCTTGCACGCTCAGGCCCATCCGGATCACTCCGGTGAACAACGTGCCCAACGCGGTACCGAGCACCGACACCACCCCACCGGCCAGAAGTGTGCCACCGAGGATCGGAGCGAGGAAGGAGGGAAGCATGAACTCGCTGCCGACGGCGGCGGAGAACGATCCGCTCGCGAACGCGAGCATGATGCCGGCCAGCCCGGCCAGCGCCCCGGACATGATGTGCGCCAGGATCACCCGCTTGCCGGTGTCGATACCGGATAGTTCACCGGCTTTGATACTGGCGCCGGTGGCGATCAGTTCACGGCCGGCGCGGCTGTTTTCGTAGACCCAGTGGATCAGGACGCCGACCAGGATCGCGGGGATGACCATGAAGGGGATGGCCGGGCTTCCGCACACGCCCGCGACGCAGATGTCGCCCAATGAGCCGTTGCGCCAGAAGTCCATACCCTCGGGCTTGATGGTGAACGCGGCAGCATCGGTGAAGGAGCGGTAGATCAGGGTCACCAGTCCCAGCAGCGCGAAATCCATCGACAGGGTGACCACGAACGCGTTCACCCCCGACTTGATAATGATGTACCCGGTCAGCGCCCCGATGAGCGCCCCCGCGAGAACCCCCGCCGTCATCCCGACCAGCAGGGGCGCATCCAGGTACTGGTAGGTCGCGCCCGCAACCAATGCGCCCATCGCGGCCATCCGTCCGACCGCCAGGTTCATGTGCCCGATGGAAAGGGCGCACATCTGGGCCAGGCCGACGATCAGGAGGATCGAGGCGTCGCGTAGCAGCGGGAAGGTGACGAACGTGGCGTTCAGGAAGTTCGGGTTGATCAGTGCGAACGTGATGAACAGAGCAACGAGTAGGACAGCGAGCACGGTGCGCTGGCTGCGCACGCGCACTCCGACGGCGGAGGCGAACCTACTACGCGGTCGGGTGGGTGGTGCGATGGACGCTGGGTCCTTGGTCGCGGTGTCGGACATCGGGTTCCTCGACATCGGGTTCCTCTTCGGGGCGCAAGGGGCAGGAGGGAGGGGGCCGGCAGCGTAGGCCGCCGGCCCCCGTGCGATGTCACTCGCAGTTGAGGTACTCCGTCTGGAACGCGGTGAGCAGTTCCTCCGTGCGCGTCATCCGCTCGTCGTCGTAGGTGTCGAGGTTTTCCTGGGTGACCAGGAACGACCCCGAGTCGACGACGAAGCCCGGGTCGTTCACCGTGCACACGCCCGCCTGCAGGCTCGCCAGCGCCCAGGTGGAGATGTAGGCCTGTCCCCACGGGTTCTGCACGACTGTGCCGGTGATCGAACCATTCTGGATCGCCGTCAGGATTGTCTCGTCGTCGTCGATCCCGACCACGGTGATGTCCAGGTCGGAGGACCCCACACCCTGGGTGGCGGCCACCGCCGGGTTGTAGGCGGTGGTCACGATCCCGGTGATCTCCGCGCCGCGGGAGGCCAGGAGGTCATCGACGGCGCGCTGCGCGGTCTGTAGATCCTCATCGACGTCGGTCACCGTCTGGATGAGGGTGACCGCTCCGTCGGTCTCTTCCACCGCCCGCTCCACGCCTTCGATCCGGCGCTGGGTGTTGGAGTCCACGGCGTTGCCGGTGAGGTGGACGAGGTTACCTTCCCCGCCCATGGCGTCGATTGTGGCCACTGCCGCCAGGTAGGCCGCTTCACCGGTGTCGGTAGAGAGGCAGTAGTCGGCTTCGTTCTCGTCCCCGGCTGGGCAGGAGGCCACCGCAGCGACCGAGAAGCCCTGGCCCTTGAGGCTGGAGAACGTGGAGTTGATGTCGGTGGGGGAGACGCCGAAGATCGCAAAGGCTTCGTAACCCTGCGCAGCGAGGGAGTCGATGGCCGCGTTCTGCTTGGTCTGGTCCCACTCGCCCGTCTCGTTGAAGGTGTAACCGCCGACGCCGAATTCCGCCACGGCTGCCTCGGCGCCGTCCTGCCAGGGCTGGAAGTAGGGGTGGGCTCCACCGGGGATGAGTGCGACCTCGATCTCGGTGAGGTCACCGTCGGAGGTCTCGACCGTTTCCTCGCCCTCGGTAGTGGTTCCGCTACCTCCATCGCTACCGCCGTCGTCGGCGTTCTCGGCTGTGCACCCGGCCAGTGCCAGCCCGAGTGCGGCGACGGCGGAGATGACGGTCCACCCCGTTCGCCTGCGTGTGCGAGTTTTCATTCGGAACTCCCTTGTCCGGTCTATAGCCGCTAGTTGCGTGCAGGATGGGACCATATCGTGCATGATCTAAGGAGGCAAGGGTTTGGTCGCAGGTTTGTTGGACTGCCGCACCTCACTGGTAACGGTTAAATAACGGGCAACGAAAGGGTCGGAAGCGCAGTTGGCCCGGATGAGCTCTCAATAGATCGTGTACGATCAAGCCTTCTGATGCATGATGTGCGAGGAGGCCCTGATGCCCCAGACCCAATCGACCGCGCGGACGTACAAGCCCGAGGATCTGCGCGTGGCCGTGCGCAGCGTGCTCGAGGTGGTGAGGGTGCCGCGCTATGATGCGGCCCTTGTTGCCCGGGCGCTCGTGGCAGCCGACCAACGCGGCATCTTCTCCCACGGGTTGATCCGGTTGCCGTTGTACGTGACGGCCCTGGAGTCAGGGGGCATGAACCCGACGCCGAATTTGCGCTGGCGACGCACGGAAGGGGCTACGGCGGTTCTGGACGCCGATCACGCGATCGGTCATGTCGGCATGCAGGCCGCGATCGACCGCGCGATCCATCTGGCGCGACGCTACGGTACGGCGACGGTGGCTGTGGAGCGCTCGACCCATTACGGCGCCGGCAACTACTGGAGCGATCAGCTCACCGACGTCGGCCTGATCGGCATCCTCACCTCCAGCACCGGGCCGGTTGTCGCACCCCACGGCGGTCGCGAGACGATTCTCGGCACGAACCCGCTGACGATCTCGGTGCCGAGTTCCGGTTCGCACTCCCTCACCGCCGACATGGCGACCAGCGCCGGGGCCTACGGCAAGGTCCTCGCGGCCCGCGAAGCCGGCCAGACCATCCCCGAGGGGTGGGCGGTGGGTCCGGACGGTACCCCTACCACGGACCCCGCGACCGCGATCGAGGGCGCGCTGATCCCCTTCGGTGGGCCGAAGGGTTCTGGCCTATCGGTCCTGCTGGAGGCGCTCGCCTCGAGCCTGTCCGGGGCGAACTTCGCCTTCGAGACGGTCGACATTTGGGTGAATCCGGCGCATCGGATGAATACCGGACACCTGGTGATCGCGATCGATCCGGCGTTCTTCGACGGACTCGCCCACACCCGCGATCGGGTGGCCACGTTGCAGGAGCGAGTCCGCACCGCCGGGCCGTCGGGCGACGTCCAGGCGCCCGGTGATCCCGAGATCGCGCGCTCGAATTGCAGTGCGGGGCGAATCGAACTCGCCGAGGCCGCGTGCTTGGCCTTCGAGCAGGTGCTCGACCGCCTGAACGTCCCCAGGCCGGCCGCGCTACCGCTGTCCTAGTGCGTAAAGAACGTTTCCCAATTGTGGTTGAGATCACCATTCAACACGTGTAGAGTCCACGCAACACGAGTTGAATGGGGTCTTTAATGCGGATCATTCTTGATACCGATATGGCGATGGGCGCCCCGGGATCAGAGATCGACGACGGTTTCGCGCTGGCGCTGCTGATGGCCGATGAGGTGTTCGAGGTCGAGCTGGTGACCAGCGTCAACGGGAACATCGACGTCGAATCCGGCACGCTGCTGAGCGTCGAACTTCTGCGGCGGTTGAAGCGCCCGGACATTCCGGTGGTGCGCGGTGCCGCTGCGCCGATGATGGAGCCGGAGAAAGCTCGAGGTGCGCCGGAGAGCGTGAAGGAAAACTTCGGCCACCACCAGGCCGCGCCCGGATTCGCCGCGGCCGAGATCGCGCGCCGGGTCCTGGAGTCGCCAGGCGAGATCACCCTGGTGGCCATCGGACCGCTGACCAATATTGCCCTGGCGATCGCGATGGAACCGGAGGTTGCCACCGCGGCCAAGGAGATCGTGGTGATGGGCGGGGTGTTCCGCGGTCACACCCAGGCGGCGCGGATGCCGGGGGAGTTCAACTGGTGGGTCGATCCGCATGCGGCCCGAGCGGTGATGCACAGCGGCGCGGCCATCCGCCTGATCGGGCTGGATGTGACGACCCAGGTGCGTCTCACCCGGGACGACGCAGCGACCATGGCCGAAAGTGGACGGGAGTTCGGCGCGTTCGCCGGAGAGTGCACGGTCGCCTGGCTCGACCGGTTGGCGAAGGCCAACCCTGGTGAGGAAGGCGCGGGCCAGTCCTGCGCGATGCACGATCCGCTCGCCGTCGCGGCCCTGTCCCGGCCCGAACTGATGGACTGGCAGCCGGCCCACGTGAACGTCCTGACCGCAGAAGAAGCCGGGCGCGGCGTGGCCATCGCTGACTTCCAGGAGCGCGCCGATGCCCCGGCGCCCAACGCCCAGGTGGCCGTAGGGGTGCGGGTCGAGGAGTTCATGACCTACTTCCTGGACCGCATCGCCACCTACTGACCGACCCGGCCGCACCCGACCAGGTCCACCGCGCCACGCGCACCCTTGATTCGCCTCGACACCGTTGTCACGAAAGGACACACGAAATGCGACGCATCCACACGGCTGCCGCCGTCGCGGGGGCTGCGGCCCTGATTCTTACCGCAGCATGTTCCGACTCCTCCACCGCTGCCGGCGACGGTGACGGTGACGGCTGGTCGATCCCGGAGGAGGATCCGACTGCCACGATTCAGGTCCTGGGCCACCAGGACGCCGAGCTCATGGAGCCGGTCATCGAAGTCTTCCACGAGGACCACCCGGACATCACCGTGCAGTACGAGGCGGTGCCGTTCGATCAGTTGAACTCGGTGCTGGATGCGCGGATCGCGAACCAGGACGGTAATCCGGATGTGTACTGGGCGGACCAGCCGCGGGTGGCGGCGCTGGCCTCCCGGGGTTATCTGGAAGACCTGACCGAGCAGTTCGCGGACGTGACCGGAGCATTCGACAGCGCGCCGGTGGAGTCCAGTTCCTTCGACGGCAGTCTGTGGTCGTTGCCGATCGCGAACTCCACGCAGTTGCTGTACTACAACGCCGACCTGCTGGACGAGGCCGGTGTCGAAGCGCCCTCGGCGGACATCTCCGAGCGGATCACGTGGGAAGAGATCCGCGATCGAGCCCAGCAGGCCGTCGACGGCGGGGCCGAGCACGGCTTCCTCTTCGGCCAGGTGCACCGGTACTACCAGATCCAGCCGTTGCCGCAGTCCAAGGGCGGCTCCGCCGGCGCCTCGGACGACCTCGGACTCGAGCCGGACATCACTTCCGATCCGTGGGTGGAGTCGATGGAGTTCTACCAGTCGTTGTTCACCGAGGACCTGTCCCCACTGGGCGTGACCCCGGAGCAGTCCAGCGCCGAGTTCATCACCGGGAACACCGCCTTCTTCGTGCAGGGCCCGTGGCTCCTTCCGCAGCTCGACGATGCCGAATTCACCTGGGGCGTGGCCCCGCACCCCTACTTCGAGGGCGGGGAGCCGGTCACTCCCACCGGCTCGTGGTCCTTGGGGATGAGCCCGTTCAGCGATGACAAGGAAGCCGCCGCCGTCTTCATGCGGTGGATGTCGGCCGACAACGGTGGTGGGTACGCCGTGAACTTCGGGGCACCGGAACTTCCCTCGACACCGGAAGGCAAGGAGGACTACTTCCAGCGCGATGTGTTCGACTCCGACGCCGGTCAGGACGCCGTGACGATCATCGACCACGAGACGGCCGAGACCGCGGTGCCGCGTCTGCAGACCGTGGGCTTCGTGGAGTTCGAGGAGATCCTCGGCCGGGCCTTCTCCGACATCGCCTCCGGTACGGACCCGGAGACTGCGCTGCAATCGGCTCAGGATGAGCTGACCAACGCGTGGTCACAGTACGAGTAGGGCGCGATCAGACCAAAGCTCATGACTGCCCTTACTCGGTCCACCACCGGCCCCACCCGCACCCCGGCACAGCGCCGGGGTGCGGGCGGGGCCGGTCAGCACAAGCGTTCACGCCGCCGGGCGAAGGAACTGGCCTGGGTCGTGGTCTTCCTGGCCCCGGCCCTCGTCACGATCATCACCCTGAGGATTGCGCCCACCGTCAGCGCAGCGATGGACAGCCTCTACCGGGGCTTCCCCGGCGGCGTGCAGCCGGCGGACTTCAGCGGCCTGACCAACTACGCCACGCTCTTCTCCAATGACATGTTCCGCGACACCGTGGTTCGCACGCTGGTGTTCAACGTCATCATCAACCCGCTGCAGGTGGCCTTGGCACTGGCCGTCGCGGTGCTGGTGACCCGGCGGATCGCGGCGCCGGCGCTATGGCGCACCCTCATCTTCATCCCCGCGACGGTCCCGGTCGTGGGGTCCTCGATCGTGTGGGGCATCGGGCTGCGACCGAACGGACCGATCAACGCGATCATCGAGGCGCTCGGTGGGAACCGCCAGCCGTTCCTCACCTCACCCGCCCAGGCGATGGCCTCGATCATGGTGGTGATCTCCTGGATCGGGATCGGCTATTGGATGCTGTTCCTCATCTCCGGTCTGCAAGCGATCCCCGAGGAGTACATGGAGGCGGCGAAATTGGACCGTGCCGGTCCGATCCGCACCTTCTTCTCCATCACGCTGCCGCTGCTGAAGCGTCCGCTGCTGTTCGTCTTGGTGGCGTGCACGGTGGCCAATTTCGTCCTGTTCGTGCCGATCCAGATGCTCACCAACGGTGGTCCGGAGAACAGCACCACGATGCTGATGTTCAACGCGTACCGGACCACGTTCACCTACTCGAGCAAGAACCTCGGCGCCGCCGAGGTGATGATCCTGACCGTGTTGATGCTGGTCTTCGTCGCGCTGCAGTTCCAGCTGTTGCGTGAGGACCGGCCCGCGAGGAGCACACGATGAGCGCAGTAGCCGGTCGCCGTCGCGGCCGCCTGGAGCGCAAGTCCGCGATCCTGACCCTGGCGGCCATGGCAGCGGCGGCCATCTTCATCCTGCCCGGTCTGTGGCTGGTGGTCGGGTCGGTCCGGCCCGGCTCGGAGATCTTCAGTTCCGTCTCACCGCTGAGTTGGCGCATCCTGGTGCCCAGTTCGGTGAGCCTGGACAACTACGTGAACCTGCTCAGCGGGCCGTTCGGCCGGGCCCTACTCGTCTCCCTGGTGGTGTGCCTGCTCACCGTGGGCATCGGCCTGGTGCTCAGCGCCACCGCCGCCTACGCCCTGGCGGTGCTGAACTTCCCCGGGCGGGGCGCGGCGTTCGCGTTCGTCGTCGTCAGTTTCATGGTGCCGTTCGAGGCGATCGCCATCCCGCTGTCGCAGTTGTTCACCGGCTGGGGGTTGACCAACACCATCATGGGACTGGTGCTGCCGGGCATCGGCAACGGACTGGCCATCTTCAACCTGCGGCAGTACTTCCTGGGCATCCCGAACTCCTACCGTGAGGCCGCCACCCTGGATGGTGCCTCGGAGGCCCGGATCCTGACCCATGTGTACGTCCCGATCGGTGGCGTGGCCCTGGCGAACTCGGCTCTGCTGATCTTCCTCGGGCAGTGGACCGCCTACCTGTGGCCCTTGCTGGTGGTCTCCGAGGCGCGGCTGCAGGTGGCACCGGTCGCCCTCGCACGAACCTTCGGAGAGCATTCATTCGACTACGGGCAGAACTTCGCAGGAGCGGTGGTGCTGTCCCTGATCCCGGCGGTGATGATGTTCATGTTGCAGCGCTTCTTCGGCGGCCTCTCGCTCACCACAGGTGAGAAGTGACTCAATCGACGCACTCCCGGCAGGTGGTCGTCGTCGGTTCGGCGAACGTGGATTACCTCATGCGGGTGAACCGTTCGCCGGTGCCGGGGCAGACCGTCCTCGCCGAGGAGTTCCGCAAGTCCCCCGGCGGGAAGGGGGCTAACCAAGCAGTGGCCGCGGCCCGCCTGGGCGGCCAGGTCTCGTTCATCGGATGCGTCGGCGACGATGACGACGGCGCGATGCTGCTGCGCGTGCTGCGAAGCGAAGGCATCGACACCTCCGATGTGGAAACTGTCGGGGACCAGGCCACCGGGCTCGCGGTCGTCGCGGTCGACCGGTTCGGGGAGAACTCGATCCTCGTGGTGCCCGGAGCGAACTTCGCGCTCAGGGCGGATCGGGTGCGGCGGGCGATTCGAGCATCGGCCCCCGGAGCCGTGCTGACCCTCCAGGCGGAGATCGATCCGGAGGTGATCGCCGCCGCGGTCGAGGCCGCTGTCGAACAGGGCCTCAGGGCGGTGCTGAACCTGGCCCCGTTCATCCACCTGCCGGCGCAGGTGCTGGCGATGTGCGATCCGCTGGTCATCAACGAGTCCGAAGCCAGTGAACTCCTCGGCGAGGCGGTGCGGTCGGTACCGGTGGCGTTGCGGGCGGCCCAGGAACTACGCCACCGGAGCCGGTCGGTGGTCATCACCCTGGGGGAGCAGGGCGCGGTCTGGGCCGATGCGCACGACGCGGGCGCGATCGAAGCCGAACGGGTTCAGCAGGTCGTCGACACCACCGGCGCGGGCGACGCGTTCGTCGGTGCCCTCGCCGTGCACCTCGCCGGGGGCGCCGACCTGGCGGACGCGGTCCGGGTGGGCGTGGCGGCCGGAACCTTCTCGGTGACCCGCCCGGGCGCCCAGTCCTCCCACCCGACGGCGGCCGATCTGGCCCCGATCCTGAGCCCGCTGCGAGTCCGTTGAGGGACCGGTGTTGGTAGCGTCGGGCACGACCGGAAGGGGAGGTGCAGGTGGCGGTAACGCGCGCCCAGGTGGCCGCTCACGCTGGGGTGTCCCCGGCCGTGGTTTCCTACGTGGTGAACGGAGGGCCCCGACCGGTGTCGGCCAGGACCAGGTTGCGGGTGGAGGCTGCCATCGCCGAACTCGACTACCGGCCGAACCGGATCGCGGCGGCACTGCGCGCGGCGACGACCCACTCCATCGGGCTGCTCACGCCCAGCCCCACCAACCCGTTCTTCGCGGAGTTGTCCGCCACGCTCATGCGGGAGTTCTCCGCTCGCGGAAAGTCCCTATCCGTCGCCGTCACCGATGAGGATTCCGACCTCGAGTTGCTCCATCTGAGGTCCTTCCTCGACCGGCAGGTCGACGGCGTCATCCTGACCTCCGCAGGGTCGGTCGCCGCGATGGAGGAACTGGGACCGCACTCGGTTCCGGTGCTGGTGGTCGATCGGGTCGGGACCATGGAGGTCCCGGCCTTTTCCCGGTTGCATGTGGAGAACACCCATGGTGCCCGGCTCGCGACCGAACACCTCCAGCAGCACGGTCACGAGATCATCGGATGCATTGCGGGCCCGCCGACGGAGACGTTGGTGGCCGAACGGATCCAGGGCTGGCGGCAACAGCAGGACGGCCGGGACGACGACTTCGACTCCCTGGTGGAGCACGGGGACTTCTCCGCTGCCGGTGGTCACGCCGCCGCGCACGCCCTGCTCGGCCCGGGGTCCCGTCGTCGTGCTTCCGGTGGGCCCGCCCCCACGGCACTGTTCGTGACCTCGGACGTCCAGGCCTTCGGTGTGCTGCTGGCGTGTCAGGAACTTGACCTGCGGGTGCCGCAGGACGTCGCGATCGTCAGTTTCGACGGCACCGAACTGGCGCGATTCGCCAATCCACCACTGACCAGCGTGCGCCAGCCGATCGAGGAGATCGCGCGCGTAGCCACCGAAGTGCTGCTCGCCCGGATCGCTGACCCGGCGCTGGAGCCGGCACACCAGACGTTCAAGGGCACCCTGGTGATCGGACGCAGTTGCGGCTGTGACGACCGGGGCGAGGCTCCGGCCGATGGATCCGCCGGCAGAGCATAGGCAGGCGGCTCGGCAGCTGGCCGGTCTACATCTCCTCCAGTTCCTTGCCCTTGGTCTCCGGGACGAACTTCCACACGAACAGCAGCGACAGCACTGCACAGGTGGTGTAGAAGCCGTAGGCGAACCCGAGGCCCAGGTCGGCCATCGCAGGGAATGAGGTGGAGATCGCGAAGTTCGCCAGCCACTGTGCTGCGGCAGCCAGACCGAGCGCGGTCCCGCGGATCACATTGTTGAACATCTCGCCCAGCAGCACCCACACCGCAGGGCCCCAGGTGGCCCCGAAGAACACCACGAACAGGTTCGCCGCGATGAGGGCCGCCACGCCGGCCCCACCGTCCAGCACCGGCTCGAGTTCGCCGTCGGCGCCTTCCACCACCCGCGCGGTCGCGAACAGGAACGCCAGCGCGCCCAGGGACACCGACATCCCGAAGGATCCGATGAGCAGCAACCGGCGCCGGCCGATCTTGTCGATCAGCGCGATCGCCACGATCGTCACGGCGATGTTGGTGACCGAGGTGATGACGGTCTGGGTGAGGGCGTCGGCTTCGGTGAAGCCGACCGACTGCCACAGCGCCGAGGAGTAATAGAAGATCACGTTGATGCCGACGAACTGCTGAAACACCGACAGGCCGATCCCGATCCACACGATCGGCAGCAGGTTCCTCCCGCCGGGGTTGAGCAGGTCACGCCACGTGGCTCGCTCCTCGCGCACCACGGTGCGGGTGATCTCCTTGATCCGTTCATCGACACCGACCCGCATCACCTGGCGCAGCACACCGCGGGCGTCCTTCTCATCCCCGCTCGCCACCAGGAACCGCGGCGACTCCGGAATCGTCAGGGCGAGGACGCCGTAGGCGAACGCGGGCACCACCTCCACGATGAACATCCACCGCCAGGCCTCCAGCCCGAACCACAGTTCCTCGGCGGCGCCGCCGGCGGTCGCGGCCAGCCAGGCGTCGGACAGCAGCGCCACGAAGATGCCGGTGACGATGGCTAGTTGCTGCAGCGAGCCGAGGCGGCCGCGGATCGGGGCGGGGGCGATCTCGGCGATGTAGGCCGGGGCGATCACCGACGCCGCGCCGATCCCCATACCGCCCAGCAACCGCCAGCCGATCAGGTCCGCGGGACCAAACGCCAGGCCCGAGCCCAGCGCGGACAGGAAGAACAGGCACGCAGCGATCACCATCACCCGCACCCGCCCGATCCGGTCCGCCAACCGGCCGGCCAGGTAGGCGCCCACCATGCACCCGAGCAACGCCGAGGACACGGTGAAGCCGAGCAGCCCCGGGCTCATCTCGAACTGGGCTTCGATGGCGCTGACCGCGCCGTTGATCACGGCGGTGTCGAACCCGAACAAGAAGCCGCCCAGCGCCGCCACGGTGGCGAGTTGGACCGCCTTGCCGGTGTGGTAATCGGTCGTTTCCGGAGTCGTCATGCGCCCTCCCCCGTCCGGTTCGTCCGGTCACAGTAGCCAACTCCCCACCGGGGCGCGCGTCGAGGATGCCCGCCGTTAGCGCCGGCGGTCGGGACGCCCCCTTGGGGCACCGGATGCGAGAGGACCGTGCGCCCTACGCCGCGGTGAGGTCCTGCGCGTCGATGATCCGGTAGGCATAGCCTTGTTCGGCCAGGAACCGCTGGCGGTGCGCGGCGAACTCCTGGTCCACGGTGTCGCGGGTGATCACGGCGTAGAAGTGGGCGGTCTTGCCGTCGGCCTTGGGGCGCATCACCCGGCCCAGCCGCTGGGCCTCCTCCTGCCGGGACCCGAAGGACCCGGAGATCTGGATCGCCACCGACGCCTCGGGTAGGTCGATGGAGAAGTTGGCCACCTTGCTCACCACCAGGGTGGGTACCTCGCCGGAGCGGAAGGCCTCGAACAACATCTGGCGTTGCGGCACCGTGGTGGCCCCGGTGATCAGGGGGGCATCCAGCGTCCCGGCCAACTCCTCCAACTGGTCCAGGTACTGCCCGATGATCAAGGTTTGCTCGCCGTCGTGCTTCTTCAGCAACTCCCGCACCACCGCGGTCTTGGCGGGCGCGGAGGCGGCCAGCCGGTAGCGGTCCTCCGGCTCGGCGGTGGCGTAGGCCATCCGGTCGCGCTGGGACAGGTCCAGCCGGATCTCGGTGCACTCGGCCGGGGCGATATAGCCCTGGGCCTCGATGTCCTTCCACGGCGCGTCGTAACGCTTGGGCCCGATCAGGGAGAACACCTCGTCCTCCCGGCCGTCCTCGCGCACCAGGGTGGCGGTCAGCCCGAGCCGGCGCCGGGCCTGCAGGTCCGCCGTCATCCGGAAGATCGGGGCGGGCAGCAGGTGCACCTCGTCATAGACGATCAGGCCCCAGTCGCGCGCGTCCAGCAACTCCAGGTGCGGGTAGGCACCCTTCCGTTTGGTGGTCAGCACCTGGTAGGTGGCGATGGTGACCGGACGGATCTCCTTGCGCGCCCCGGAGTACTCCCCGATCTCTTCGGCGGTCAGGGAGGTGCACGCCACCAGTTCGTCGCGCCACTGCCGCGCCGCCACGGTGTTGGTCACCAGGATCAGCGTGGTGGTGCCCGAGCGGGCCATCGAGGCCGCCCCAACGATCGTCTTGCCCGCTCCGCACGGGAGCACGACGACGCCGCTGCCGCCGTGCCAGAAGGTATCCACCGCCTCGGCCTGGTAGGGGCGCAGTTGCCAGTCGCCGGTGCCCAGTTCGATGGCGTGCTTCTCCCCGTCCACGTACCCGGCCAGGTCCTCCGCCGGCCAGCCCAGTTTCACCAGCACCTGCTTCAGGTGCCCGCGTTCGGAGGGGTGGACCACCACGGTCTCGTCATCGATGCGGGTGCCGAGCAGACCCTGGGTCCGCTTGGCCCGCATCACCTCCTCCAGCACCGGGGTGTCCAGGGCGTGCAGCACCAGACCGTGTTCTGGGTGCTGCATCAGTTGTAGCCGCCCGTAGCGCGACATCGTCTCGGCCACGTCCACCAGCAGGTGATGCGGCACCGGGTAGCGGGAGAAGCGCAGCAGCGTGTCCACCACCTGCTCGGCGTCGTGCCCGGCGGCGCGGGCGTTCCACAGGCCCAGCGGGGTGAGCCGGTAGGTGTGGATGTGCTCGGGTGCGCGCTCCAGTTCGGCGAACGGGGCGATCTCCCGCCGGCATTCGGCGGAGAGTTCGTGGTCGACCTCGAGCAGGAGAGACTTGTCCGATTGCACGATGAGGGGTCCGCCGGTCATCGGACCATTGTCACCCATCGATGGGTGCAGTTCGCAATCATGGGTCGACGACGGCGGGGGACGTGTGCGCGATCTCTCAGCGGGGGATGGGGTTCTCGGGGCGCCGCCGGCGTGATCGCGGTACCTCGTGTTCGGCTCCGCCCAACTCCTGGAACCCGTCGAGGAGCCCAACCTCCTTCGGTGCACTCATGACGTTGCGCAGGCCTCGAGCGAGCAGGAGCCACGGTGGAACCGGACGCGCCGGTTACGACACCCGGAGCACCGAGAAGTGGAAGGCCCCCTCCACGAAGTAGTTGCGCGAGTAGATCACCGGAGCGCCCTCGCGGTCGAAGTGTGCCTGCCGCAATAGCAGATACAGGGGTTGTGCAGGAGGGTCCTCACCCCACGCGATGCCCTCGTCGTGGACGGCATGGATGGCCGTGGAGGCATAGGCCGGCGTGTTGATGCCACGAGAACGCAACAACTCGAACAGAGACCCGTCGAACTGGGTCGGCTGGTAGGGGCCGGGGAAGATCCCGTCAATGATCTCCTCGTAGCAATAGGCGACAGTGCGGTGATCGGCCTGGAATGAGCGCTCCAGGTACAAAACCTCGCCGCCTGGTTCGATCCCGAGGCTGTCGGCCGCCTCGGCGGTGACGACCCGCTTCTCCGCCGTGCGGCACGTGGCTCCTGACTCGAACCCTTGCTGGCGGATCGTCTCCGTGGTCGAACGCAGTTCCTGCAAGCCGGCACTGACGCGGGAGCCCAGCGCCGTTACGAAGGTGCCCGAGCCGCGTCGGGTGTGGACCAAGCCCTGGGACTCCAGAAGTTTCAGCGCCATTCGGACGGTGGATCGGGATACGCCGTAGGTGGCACCCAGGTCCCCCTCGGTGGGTAGCTGGTCCGCCGTGGCCCACTCCCCGCTCTCCAGCCGCTCCTTCAGACTGCGCATCATGCGCACGTGCAGCGGCTCGTCATTGGTGAGTGATCGCGATGTATCTGCCATGGCTCCATCCTGACGGTGTCGTGCGCTGAGCACAGTATCTAGCGCCTCGCGGGTGCGGGCCGCGAGTCCGATGCATCTTTACCCGGGGCCCTGACGTCGCGTTGACATCGCCGCGACCGCCATCGTACTGTGCAGTCATCAGTTGACTGACAACTGCTAACTTATCCTTCGACGCGGAAGAGTTTGAGACATGAAGAGGATCACCCTGGTGCCGGTTCTGGCGGCCGTAGCGCTCGTCCTGGCTGCTTGCAATGGAGGCTCCGACGGCAGCAGTGGTGCCGATGAGCAGGATGGTGCCGGCGGCACGGACCAACTGGTCATCTACGCTTCCCATCCCACCGAGATGGTCGACCACTTCGTGGCCGCGTTCCAAGATGAGAACCCCGGAATCGAGATCGACCTGATCACCGGCGGTACCGGCGATCTGCTCGGGCGGATCCAGGCGGAGGCCGAGCGGCCCCAGGGCGACATCATGTGGGGCGGCAGTTCTACGACCGGGGGATCCTCACCCGAGTTGTTCACGCCGTACGACTCGGAGGTCCTCGACGCCATCGACGAGGCCTACATCGATCCGGCCGGTTTCAACGCTCCCTCGGATGCGTTTGCGATGGTGATCGTCTATAACACCGACCTGGTGGATCCTGCTGATGCTCCGACAAGTTGGGCAGACCTGACCGACCCCCAATGGCAGGGGAAGGTGCGGTTCGCGAACCCGGCCTCGTCCAGCTCCTCCTACGCGGCCCTGGTCAACTGGTTGATCGCCTATGACTGGGACTTCGTCGAGGACCTCGCAGGAAACTTCGTCATCGATGACAGTTCCAGTGCCCCGTTCACGGCCGTGGGGCAGGGCGAGTCGGAGATCGCTGTCGCCTACGAAGAGGGCGCGTACCGATGGTTGGAGAGCGGGAACGTCGAGATCGTCTACCCGGAGGACGGTGTGGTGCTCCTGCCCGGCGGCCTGTTCCAGATCGCTGACGGACCGAACCCGGACAACGCGAGAGCATTTGCCGACTTCGTCCTCTCGGCCGAGCAGCAGCAGGCCCTGGTGGACGATTTCCCGGGGCGTCGGCCCACCCACACCGAGGTAGACCTGCCCGAGGAGATGCCGGCTGCCGATGAACTCAATGTTCTCGACTACGCCAGTGCCAATGCCGAGGAGAACCAGGACGACAACCTCGAGCAATGGCGTCGCATCATGATCGAGGCCGGCTGACCTTCCCACGACCCACCTTGTGGGATCGGCCCTGCGCGTGCTTGTGGCAGCGCGCAGGGCCGCCCCCGTCCATCAGGAGCCCACCGTGTCCGCACGCACCACCGACGCCGCTGGCGTCGAACTTAGTGATGTCACCATCAAATTCGGCGACGTGGTCGCCGTGTCCCAGGTCGATCTGAGGATCCGTAGCGGAGAGTTCTTCACGCTGCTGGGCCCATCAGGTTGCGGGAAGACAACCCTGCTACGCGCCATTGCAGGCTTCAACCGTCAAACCCAGGGAAGCATCGAACTGGCCGGAAAGATCGTCGACGCCATTCCGGCGCATCGACGCGACACCGGGATGGTCTTCCAGAACTACGCCGTGTTCCCACACCTGAATGTCTGGGACAACGTGGCCTACGGCCTCAAGCCCCGCAAGATCGTGGGGTCGGAGGCCGATGAGCGGGTTCGCGAGGCGTTGTCGATGGTCGACCTCACCGGTTACGAGAAGCGCCAACCCAAGCAACTCTCCGGCGGTCAACAGCAGCGGGTGGTCATTGCCCGCGCGATTGCCATCCGCCCGAGTGTCTTGCTCATGGACGAGCCGCTGGCGAACCTGGACGCCAAGTTGCGGGTGCGACTACGCAATGATCTGCGGCGCCTGCAGGAAGACCTGGGCATCACCACGATCTACGTCACTCACGACCAGGAGGAAGCGCTCACCCTGTCCGACCGGATCGCGGTGATGAGTGCCGGCAAGGTGATGCAGGTTGGCACGCCCGATGAAATCTACGACGCCCCTGCCTCGCGCGGGGTCGCCGAGTTCATCGGGGAGGGCACGTTCCTCCGGGGAATCGCCGAACAGGTGGATCGTCAGACCGTGGTGCAACTAGCGAACGGGTCGTCGCTCACTGTCGCCAACGAGGCGTTGACGGGCCCGGTCTGGGTCGGTATGCGCCCGCATGACATGCAGATCGTCGAGGCACGGCACGGAGCCAACGGCTTGCGCGGCACGATCGTTTCCCGCTCCTACCTTGGTGCCTCGGTGCAGTTCATGGTTGATTGCGGCCTCGAACGACCTGTCATGATTCAGCGCTACGCCCACGGACTCGGCAAGGTCAGCGTCGGCGACGAAATCATGTTTCACATCGACCCCAGCCGTGTGCTGACCTTTCCCGGGAGCGACGAGAAGGCCGAACTATGAGCGCAGTGGCGTCCCCGCTTCGCGGGCGGCTGACCTTCTGGTCAAGCGTCACCATCGGTGGCTTGATCCTGTTCATTGGCCTGCTGATCATCCCTCTGGGTCGGATGATCCTGTCCTCGATGACCGACGTTCCTGGTGACACGGTCCTGCAGACCTATCTGGACTTCTTCCGGTACGGCTACTACTACCAGACGCTGATCAACAGTCTCGTCGTCAGTACTGTTGCGACGGTGCTGGCCACCGTTGTCGGGACACCGCTGGCCTATCTGGTCACCCGTTTCAATATTCCAGGCAAACTCCTCGTGCGCGCCGCGATCGTGCTCACCTTCGTCTCTCCGCCCTTCATCGGCGCGTATGCCTGGATCCTGCTCTTGGGCCGCAACGGCGTGATCACCGGAGGGCTGGCATCCCTCGGGATCAACATGCCAACCATCTACGGGATGCGCGGCATCATCCTGGTTTTCACCCTGCAAGCGATGCCGTTCATCTTCCTCATGGTCAGCGCGGGCTTGAAGACCGTCGATCAGAGTATTGAAGATGCGGCCACAAACCTCGGCTACCGGCCATTGCGCGTGGTGTTCAGCGCAGTATTGCCGCTCATCGTCCCGGCGATCTCCACGGGTGCTCTCCTGGTCTTCGTGACCTCCTTCTCTGACTTCGGCACACCGATGATCGTCGGAGAGAATTATCGGGTCCTGGCCTCCCTCATCTACACCGAGTTCATCAACGAGCACGGCGGGAATCCCGCCGTGGCCAGCGCTCTGTCGCTGATCATGCTGGTGGTGACGATCGGGGCTCTGGTGCTGCAGCGCTGGTACGCCCGTCGACGCTCCTTTGGCCAGGAGACCGTTCGCCCTCTGCAGCCGCGCCGGCTCACCGGATGGCGTCGCGCACTGGCCACGGCCTACGTGTACACCGTGGTGCTCGCCGCGTGCTTGCCCCTGCTGACGATCGTTGTTTCCTCGTTCCTCCAAACCAGGGGCCCCTTGCTCACGGCGTCCCTCACCTTCGAGAACTACGCCAGTGCCGTTCGGCTGCCACGATCACTGGTCAACACCCTGGTCTTCTCCAGCATCGCCACGGTGCTCTGCGTGGTCGCCGGAGGCCTGATCGCTTACGTCGTGGCCAGGCGCCGGAACAAGTTGGTCGGCGCCTTGGACTTCTTCTCCATGGTTCCCTACGCCGTCGCCGGGGTGGTGCTGGGTATCGCGCTGAGCGTGACCTTTGGGGGTTCCCCCTTCTTCCTGGCCGGCACCGCGACGATCTTGATCCTGGCCTACTTCATTCGGCGGTTGCCCTATTCGATCAGATCGATCTCGGGCATGCTGAGCCAGATCGGCACGCAGACCGAGGAGGCCTCGGTCAACCTGGGCGTGGCTCCGGCGAAGACGTTCTGGAAGGTCACCGTACCGATGGTCGCGCCGGCGGTGATGTCCGGAGCCCTGCTCACCTTCGCCACGGTGGTGCGGGAATTCAACTCAACGGTGATCCTGTACTCCGGGGCCACCCGCACGATGCCGGTGGAGGTATTCGCGCAGGTCCTGCAGGGCAACTTCGCCAGCGCCTCCGTGGTAGGCACGGTGCTTATCGTGGTCAGTTTGGTACCGATCGTGTTGCTCTTCAAATTCATGGGCAAGGACGAGGAGTTCCTGGTGTGAGCGACTCGGCACGGGACCTGACAGATCCATCCGAACCTCGCAATACTTCGGACCCGTCCCTCCTCGTTGAGGTTCTCACCGAGATCGCAAGGGAGGCCGGTGACTATCTGCGAAGCGTGTTCGGGACTCCCGTGGATGTAGAGGTCAAGAGCGGCCGTAGCGACCTGGTCACGATGCACGATCGGATCGTGGAGAAGAAGATCCGGCGGCGCATCGAAGCGGCCCTGCCCGGAGTGCGAATAGTTGGGGAGGAGGAAGGGGTCAGCGGTGGAGTCGGCGAGGTTGTGTGCTATATCGACCCGATCGATGGCACCAGCAACTTCGCTTCCGGAGTCCCGTTCTATTGCGTGAGCCTGGCCCTCACCATCTCTGACCGGGTCGTGGCCGGGGTGGTGCATGACCCAGAACGGGAAGAGACCTTCTCCGCGACCGGCGCCTCCAGCCTGTTGAACGGGAACCCGGTGCGAGCCACCTCGACTGCTCGGGATCGTGATGCCCTGCTGATCAGTTCCTGGCCGTATGAAGGCGGTGTTGTCGATAGAAGTGAATTGGCTGACTATGAGTTGGCGCTCGCTTCCTTTCGCACCGTGCGCCGGCTCGGCTCGGCAGCACTGGGTCTGGCCTACGTCGCCGCGGGTCGCGCTGACGTCACCAGCGAGCTCATCGCGAAGCCATGGGACGTGGCGGCAGGCTTCCTCCTGGTGACCTCGGCGCAGGGGCGGATCACTCGCTCCCCGGCGTCCGCGGGAGATCCATCGTGGTACGCCCCGCGTTACATCGCCCACGGGCCCGACTTCGATGTGAGCCGCTCGTCGATCCGACACAGTCTCGTGGATCCGGTGCGCAGTTACTCGTCCTCGTGACCCCGCGCCGGCCGGGGCGCTTGGAAGGGACCGGCCGGGAAATGTACACCCGGGTGAGGTTGTGGTCGAATGTCGGCCAGGCCCTGCCCGCCGCTGTCCAGCGCAACCCCGGGGCCGGGAAGAGGAGACGACGTGCCGAGCGAATGCCCCGAGGGTGTGGGAGGCGGGTGCACGCGATGAGCACTCCTGCGGTCCTGACCAACGTAACGCTCTGGGACGGCGTGGACGCGACCAGTCGCACGGGCCAGGAGATCCATCTCGGAGCCCACGGGCGCATCGATGCCGTGGGACCGGCCGGCAGTATCGACCGTCCCGACGGCGCGGCCGTGGTGGACGCCGACGGTGCGGTGGCGCTGCCCGGGCTGATCAACATGCATGTGCACCTCGGCCTGGCGCTGCCGGGCCCGATGCAGGAACTGGCGAAGTCCTCCGACGACGCCGCCCGCGCACTGCTGATGGCCGGCAACGCCGCGGCCACCTTGCAGGCAGGTGTCACCACGGTGCGCCTGGTCGGTGAGAAGGACTACCTCGACTTCTCCCTGCGCCAGGCCATCGCCACCGGCACCGTGCCGGGCCCGCGCATCTACACCGCCGGGCACGCGCTGTGCTGCACCGGCGGGCACGGCCACGACGCCGACGGGCTGGAGGCCGACGGCGCCGACGGGTTCCGCCGCACCACCCGCGAGCAACTGCGGGCCGGTGCGGACCTGATCAAGGTCTGCCTCACCGGCGGGATCGCCGGCGAGCACGAAGCGATCGACACCCCGCAACTGACCGAAGAGGAGATGACCGCCGTCATCAGCACCGCCCACGACTGGGGCCGCAAGGTGACCGCCCACGCCGGCACCGCCGCGGTGATCACCCGCGCGGTCGAACTCGGCCTGGACTGCGTGGAGCACGGGTACGAGCTCACGCCCGAGGTGTGCGACCTGATGGCCCGGAACGGCTGCTGGTACGTGCCCACCATCACCGTGAGCCGCTGCGAGCAGTTCTTCATCGACAACGGCGTGCCGGAGTGGATGCGCGCACGCGCCCTGGCCGCCGGCCCGCGGCACTGGGAGAGTCTGCAGCACGCCCTGACCGCCGGCGTCCGCATCGCGATGGGCACCGACATGCCACCCCAGGCCGACTACGACGGCACCACCGCCACCGTGCGGGAGATGGAGTTCATGGCCGAGGCCGGTATGGCGGACGTGGACGTGCTGCGCTCGGCGACCTCCTGGGCCGCACAGTGGCTCGACGCCGAAGGAGCCATCGGACAGATCGCCCCCGGCGCCGCGGCCGACCTGATCCTCCTGGATGAGGACCCCACCCGGGGCGTCTCGGCGCTGCGCGGCATGCACGCCGTCGTCCAGGCCGGCCGGCCCGTCCGTGATGACCGCGGCCTCCTGCGCCCCCTCACCAGGACCGCGGCACCCACCAGGACTGCGCCATGACTGATCAGAACGCACCTGGCCAGAACGCTGCGGACCAGGACCCGTCCGACCAACCCGCACCCGGCCCGGACACCCCCCGAACCGAAA
The DNA here is from genome assembly GCF_049725185.1 of Pseudactinotalea sp. Z1748. Lineage (NCBI taxonomy): Bacteria > Bacillati > Actinomycetota > Actinomycetes > Micrococcales > Cellulomonadaceae > Pseudactinotalea > Pseudactinotalea sp. Z1748. Next base: position 419,637 of record NZ_JBMPQB010000001.1, read on the forward strand.
CCGCCGACCTGCGCGTGATCGTGGACCGCATCGAGGGGCGCTCGGTGTGCGGGCTCACCCCCGGTGACTACGTGGAGATCACCCGCTCCTCCCAGTTGCGCATCCCCGAGGGCCAGCACTTCTGCATGTACGCCCTGGCCTCCGTGCTGCCCCTGCTGCCGGCCAAGCAGCGGGCCCTGCAGGACGGCGACTGGCTCGCCTCGGACTCCCTGGTCGCCTGCCCCGACCCCGACGAACGCCTGATCATGCGCATCGAGCGCATCGGCCACTCCAGCATCCCCACGGAGGAACTGACGTGACCGCCCTGACCGTGGCCCTGCAGACGGACAAGACCATCGCCGACTACCGGGCCCTGGCCACCCAGGTGCGCGACCTCGGCTTCGATGGCTTATCCGTCTATGCCGACCTGGGGTTCCAGCCACCGCTGCCCGCGCTGCTCACCGCGGCGGCCCACGCCCCCGGGCTGCGGCTGGGCGCAGCCTGCATGAACCCCTACCTGACCCACCCCCTGGAGATCGCCGGGCAGAGCGCCACGCTGCTCGATGCCGCCGCCGGCAACGCCTACCTGGGCCTGGTCCGGGGCGCCTGGCTGCGCGAGGCCGGCGTGCCCACGCCGCGCCCGCTGGCGGCGCTGCGGGACACCATCACCATCGTGCGCCGGCTGCTCTGCGGTGATGACAGCGGCTACAGCGGCGCCGTGTACTCCCTGCCGGCCGGCCAGCGACTGCACTACGAACCGGTCGCCGCCGACGTGGACGTCCTGCTGGGAGTCTGGGGCCCGCGCGGCGCCGCCCTCGCCGGTGAGATGGCCCAGGAGGTCAAGATCGGCGGCTCGGTCAACCCGGCCATGGTCGCCCTGATGCGCACCTGGCTCGATGAGGCCTCCACCGCCGCCGGTCGCGGCCCCGGTGCGGTGGGCATCGTCGCCGGCGCCGTCACGGTGGTCGACGACGACGGCGAGGCCGCCCGGGCCCTGGCCCGTCGCGAGGTGGCCATGTACGTGGACGTGGTGGCCGGCCTGGACCGGACGGTGCAGGTTGACCCAGTGTTGCTGCAGCGACTGCACGACCTGCTGCAGGCGGGCAAGCACGACGAGGCCGGCGCCCTGCTGCCGGATGACCTGCTGGAGAAGTTCGCCCTGTGCGGCACCCCGCAGCAGGTGGCGGCCCGCACCGTGGAGTTGCTTGACGCCGGGGCCTCCCGGGTGGAGTTCGGCACCCCGCACGGTCTCACCGGCCCGGGCGGAATCGACCTGCTCGGTCGCGAGGTGGTGCCGATGGTCCGCCGCGAACTGGCCCGCGGGTGAACTACCTGGGCTTCATGGTGATCGACAATTTCACGGTGATCGACAACGAGAGTGGTGAGCAGTGCATCAGGATGCGGTGACGGCGGATCTGGGCCACCCCGGCCAGGTCGCGGACTCCTACGTGGACGGTCTGACCGCGCTCAACCCGCGGGCCGCGCAGGCCATGGGTCAGCAGACCGATGAGCTCTGGGCGGCGCCCGGCCCGGAGGAGGTCGAGCAACGGGCAGCCCTGGCCCGCGATGGCCTGCGCCAGTTGGACCAGCGCCCGGCAGGGGAGTCAGAGGAGTCCGCGCCGGCCCGGGTGCTGCGGCGCGCGCTGGGTGAACGGCTGCACAGTGAGATGGCCTTGCATGACAGTGGCTTCATCCCGGGCCTGGTCGCCCCGCTCGCCTCACCCGCGCACGAGGTGGTGATGGGCCTGGAGTCGGCTGCGGGCGACGCCGACCTGCTCATCGGTGGCCTCGCCCGGGTACCGGACGCACTGCGGGCCTACGCCGCGCGGTTGGACCACGCCGCGGCCGGTGGTTACGTCGTCGCGGCCCGGCAGTCCCGTACCCTGGCCGACCAGCTCCACCGGTGGGCCGACCCGGCCCGGGATGACCGGTTGGGCCAGTTGCTCACCCCCGAGACAGCGCCGCGCGCCGAGACCGAACTGGCCGCCGCGCGAGCGGCGTGCGTGGAACTGGCCACCTGGCTGGAGGACGTCCACGCAGCCCGGGGCAGCGAGGTCGACGCCGCCGGCCCCCACCTGTACCGCGCCACCTCGACGGCGTTCCTCGGCAAGGAGATCGATCTGGAGGAGGCGTACGCCTTCGGGTGGGACCGGCTGGCCGAACTCACCCGCCAGGGCGAGCAACTGGCCGCCCGGCTCGGTTGTTCCAGCATGGACGAGGCGGCCGCGATGCTGGACGCCGACGCCTCCGGGCGCGTGCAGGTGGGTCCGCCGCTGGTGCAGTGGGTCGAGGACCGCATCGCCCGCGCCCACGACACCCTCGATGGCACCATCTTCGACATCCCCGCCGACTCCCGCTGCGGTGCGGTGCTGGCCGCGCCCGGATCGGGTTCGATCTACTACTCCCCTCCGGACCCGGCCGGCACCCGGCCCGGGCGGGTGGTCTGGTCCACCCCCACCGGTGCCACCGAACTGCCGGTGTGGCGAGAGGTCAGCACCGTGCACCACGAGGGCGTCCCGGGGCACCACCTGCAGTACGTGATGACCATGTCCACCCAGGCCCTGCACCCCTGGCAGCGCTACCTGTGCCACATCCACGGCTACGCCGAGGGGTGGGCGCACTACACCGAGGGGCGCGCCGGCGACTGGGGCCTGATCGCCGATCCCGGCCAGCAACTGGGCGTGGTGCTGGCCCAGCGGTGGCGGGCGGCCCGGATCGTGATCGACATGGGCCTGCACCTGGGCTATGAGATCCCCGCCGGGAACGGCTTCACCGAGGCCAGCACCTGGACCACCGACGTGGGCGTGCAGGTCCTGACCCAGGCCGCCGGCTGTGACACCGAGACCGCCCGGTTCGAGGTGGTCCGCTACCTCGGCTGGCCCGGCCAGGCGCTCGCGTTCTCGATGGGCGCGAGGTTGTGGGAGGACGCGCGCAGTATCGCGATGGCCACCGGCCGTTTCGACGAACGCAGCTTCCACCAGCAGGCCCTGTCCCTGGGACCGATGGGGTTGGGACCGCTGCAGCAGACCTTGGAGGAGCTTGCCCGTGCATGAGTTCGCCACCGTCCTGGTCCGGGCCGATCCGGCCACCGCACGCCAGGTGGGCGTGCTCGACCCGCGGACGGGCAGGTCCACGCTGGCGCTGCCCGCCACCGACCCCGCCTTCTACACACGGCTGGAGCAGACCATCGCCGCGTGGGCGAAACCGGTGCTCAGCCCCGAAGGGTCCCGGGAGTGGCTCGAGGAGCGGTGCCTGCAGGCCGAGGTCGCCTACCGGCTGCACGAGTTGCGGGTGGCCCGCCCGTGGCAGCGCGCGCCCTACTGGTACGCCGAGGTCCTCGGTGACGCGCTGACGGCCCTGGATCCGGATCACCTGGGCGATCACGCCTACGCCACCGCCTACCTCGACCTGCTCGAGGAGGCCGCGGCCTTCCTGGACGCCGGACGCGAGTCGTTGACGCCCGAACTGGTCCCGTCCCGCTGGGCCACCATGGCGATCCCCGCCGTCGCCGGCCTGCGCACCCTGATCGCGGACGAACTCGCGCACCTGGCCGCGGCGCTGCCGACCGACCTGGCCGGGGAGGCGGATCGACGGCGCACGGCCCTCTTGCGCGCCATGGACGCCTTCGCTGAACACTGCCACGCGCTGAGCACCGCCGGCGCCGGTACCTGGGCGGTGGGGGAGGAGTCCTTCACCGGGCTGCTGCGCGATTACCACCTGCTGGACCTGAGCCCGGATGAGATCTGGGAGCGCGGGTGGGCCAAGGTCACCCAGGCCGAGCAGGGCCTGACCGAACTCGCCACCGTGCTGGACCCGGGCCGAACCTGGCAAGAGCAGATCGAGGAACTCAAGGCCGAACGCACCCCCGGCCCCGAGTTCGTCAACGCCTACCGCGCCGAGGTGCGGACCAGTATCCAGCAGACCCTCGAGCACGACCTGCTCAGCGTGCCGGCGGACCAGGAGTGCGTGGTTGCCCCGCTCCCACAGTTCCGCCGGGCGGGCCTGCCCCTGGGGGAGATGCGCACCGTTCCTCCCTACGCCTCGTCGATGGTGAGCCAGTTCCTCATCACCCCGGCCGATCCGGATGCCAACCCGGAACGGCAGGCCGGGCACGAGCGGGACAACTGCCCCACCTTCATCCGCTCCATCGTGGGCCATGAGACCTACCCGGGCCACCACCTGCAGTCGGTGCACCACGTGCTCGGCACGCCCGAGGACTCCTTCCTGCGGTTCTTCCGCACGCCCCTGTTCGTGGAGGGCTGGGGGCTGTATGTGGAGGACATCCTGCAGGAGCGGGTGTTCGGGCAGAGCACCCAGGCCCTGTTCGCCCGCCGGAACACGTTGTGGCGCTCCCTGCGCCTGGTGATCGACACCGGCCTGCACACCGGCCGCCTCACCCACGAGGACGCCGTGCAGCTACTCGTCGAGCGCACCGGGATGGACCACCACATGGCCGCCGGGGAAGTGGACCGCTACACCCGCCACGACAACCCCACCTACCCCTCCACGTACGTGCTGGGCCGGGACATGTTCCACGAACTCCGGGCCACCTTCGCCGCCGGAGTACCCGGGGGAGAGGGCCGGTTGCACGACGCGTTGCTGCGGCACGGCTCCCCACCGGTGGCGCTGCTGAGACCGGTGCTGCGCCGCGAGTTCGCCCCGGCGCCGTAGCCGTCTTACCTGGTAGGACGGACGACGGCGAGGCTCACCAAGGTGTGTACGATCCCGGTGTCCATGGTGGACACCGAGGAGGAATCGTGAAGACCAGGCGCCTGATGACCGGAGTTGCCGCAACCGCTGCGACCGCCCTTGTGCTGGCCGCGTGCAACGGCGCAACCGCGGACGACCCCGATGCAGACCCGGTGGACACCGACGACGCCGACTCCACCGGCGAGGCCCAGGACAGTTCGGTGACCATCGGCTGGAACCAGTCCTTCTATGAGTACAACAACGACTCCCGCACCGGGAACGCCACCGCCAACGCCAACATCCTGTACCTGATGAACGAGTCGTTCCGGTACTTCGACCAGGACCTGGAACTGCAGCGCAACGAGGGCTTCGGCACCTTCGACATGGTCAGCGAGACCGAGGAGGGGATGACGATGGAGTTCATCCTCTCCGATGAGGCGTACTGGTACGGCGGTCCCGAGCCGGTGGAGGTCGACGCGGCCGACCTGATGCTCTACTGGGCGGCGCACTCCGGCCACCGCAACACCCTGGCGGACGACGACGAGGTGATCGCCCAGGTTGAGGCCGAACTGTTCGATGAGTACGCGCAGGAGGGCGACGACGGCGAACCGGAGATCCCCGAGGAGATCCAGGACGACTACGACCAGGCCGTCCAGGACGAGGCCGCCCAACGCCTCGACGCCGAGAACGAGGTGTTCTTCAACGGCACCCGCGCCAGCACCATCGGCCTGATCCAGGATGTGCCCGAGATCATCGCCGACGGCAAGGGCGTCACATTCGACTACTCGGTGCCGTACGTGGACTGGGAGTACGACTTCGACGTCGGCGTGCCGGCGCACGTGGTCGGCATGCGCGCCCTGGACATCGAGGACCCCCAGGAAGCCAAGGACGCGGTGATCGCCGCCATCCAGGACAACGACGTGGAGGCGCTGTCCTCCATCGCCGCGTTCTGGAACACCGGCTTCCAGTTCGGTGACACCCTGCCCGATGACGAACTGGTGTACCTGTCCTCCGGGGCGTACCTGATGACCGAGTTCCAGCGGGACCAGTACCTGACGCTGACCGCGAACCAGGACTACACCGGTGATCGGCCGGCTGCGATCCAGGAGATCACCGTCACCATCTCCGGTGACCCGATGAGCCACATCCAGGCCCTGCAGAACCAGGAGGTGCACCTGGTCCAGCCGCAGGCCACCCCGGACACGCTGGCCGCTCTGGAGAACCTGGGGGACCTGGTCGGGGTCTACACCGGTGATGGACCCACGTATGAGCACGTCACCCTGGCCGTGGACAACGGTGGCCCGTTCGACCCGGAGACCTACGGGGGCGACGCCGACACCGCCCGGGATGTGCGCAACGCATTCCTGAACCTGATCCCCCGCCAGGAGATCGTGGAGACCCAGGTGCAGCCGCTGTACCCCGAGGCCGAGGTGCGCCACTCCTACACCCAGGTGCCGGGCTCACCGGACTACGACCAGATGGTCGAGACCAACCAGATGCCGCAGACCTGGCCGGTGGAGACCGACCTGGACGCGGCGACCGAGTTGCTGGAGAACGCCGGGGTGCAGACCCCGGTGCCGGTCCGGGTGATGTACGACCCGAACAACGCCCGCCGCTCCAACATCTACGAACTGATGCGCGAATCGGTGGAGCGCGAGGGCCTGTTCGAACTGGTCGACGTCGGCGACGTCAACTGGGGTTCCCTGCTCACCGACAGCAGCCTGTTCGACGCCTCCCTGTTCGGCTGGCAGTCCACCTCCACCGCCGTGGGGGCCTCCTCGGCGAACTACATCACCGGTGGGTTCAACAACATCGGCGAGTTCTCCAGCGAGCGCGTCGACGAACTCTTCGACGAGCTCAGTTCGGAGACCGACGCGGCCGAGCAGGCCAACATCCTCGCCGAGGTTGAGCAGATCCTGGTCGAGGAGGCCTTCGGCACGGTGCTCTTCCAGCACGAGTTGATCGCCGGGTATGACTCCCGCCTGCAGAACATCGACCCGATCCCGCTGGCGCCGACCATCTTCTGGAACTACTGGGAGTGGGAGTTCCAGGACTGATCCCCGGGCCCGCCGGCGTCGGGTCCGCCACACTCTGCCGCGGAGCGTGCCAATAGCAGCATTGGCGCGTTACCGTGGGGCGGAATCGAGGTGGGGCACCCGCCTGGGACAGAGCGGATGAGGAGGCGCGGTGAGCGCAGACGCAGTGGTGTTGGGCCTGGGTTATGTGGGTTTGCCGTTGGCGCAGGAGGCGGTGCGTTCGGGGTTGAGCGTGCTGGGTTTTGATGTCAGCGCGGAGGTGGTCCAGGGTCTGAACGCGGGGCGTTCGCATGTGGATGATCTCTCCGATGCCGATGTGGCGCAGATGGTGGAGGCGGGTTTTCGGGCCGATACCGATGAGTCGGTGATCGGGCGGGCTCAGACCGCGGTGATTTGTGTGCCGACGCCGTTGTCGGTTGATGGTGGCCCGGATCTGGGGCCGGTGGTTGCGGCGGGTGCGGCGGTGGGGCGCCAGCTCCGGGCGGGGATGACGGTGATTTTGCAGTCCACCACTTACCCGGGCACCACCGATGAGGTGTTGGTGCCGTTGTTGGAGGAGGGTTCGGGTTTGAGGGCCGGGGTGGATTTCCATGTGGCGTTCTCCCCCGAGCGCATCGACCCGGGCAACGCGCGCTTCGGGATGCGGAACACTCCCAAGGTGGTGGGGGGCCTGACCCCGGAGAGTACGGCGGCGGCGGTGGGGTTCTATGAGCGGTTCGTGGACACCGTGGTGCCGGCCAAGGGCCCGCGGGAGGCGGAGATGGCCAAGTTGTTGGAGAACACCTACCGCCACATCAATATCGCGTTGGTCAATGAGATGGCCCGGTTCGCCCACGAACTCGATATCGATCTGTGGAATGTGATCGATATGGCCAAGACCAAGCCGTTCGGGTTCCAGGCCTTCTATCCCGGCACCGGGGTGGGTGGGCATTGCATCCCGATCGATCCGAACTATCTGTCCTATAACGTGCGGACCCGGCTGGGGTATCCGTTCCGGTTCGTGGAGTTGGCCCAGGAGATCAATGCCACGATGCCGGGGTACGTGGCCCGGCGGGCCCAGGACATCTTGAACGAGGACGCCCTGGCCATGCGCGGGGCCAGCGTGCTGCTGCTCGGGGTGACCTACAAACCCAACATCGCCGACCAACGCGAATCCCCGGCCGTACCGCTGGCGAAGGCGCTGCAGGCCCAGGGTGCGGTGGTGTCCTTCCACGACCCGAACGTGGTCACCTGGAACGCCAACAGTCAGGCCTTGCAGCGGGTGGGGGACCTGGACGTCGCGGTGGCGCAGGCGGATCTGGTGATTCTGGTGCAGGACCACGCCGAGTATGACGTCGAGGCCCTCGCCAAGGCCTCCAAACGGTTCTTCGACACCAAGGGAAAAGTCACCGCTCCCGGCGCATACCGGCTCTGAGCCGACGACGGCGTAGCCCGGTCCGGTCGGTGACCACGCCCGGCCGCGCGGTGCTCAGCCGGGCAGCACCCCGGCGATGACGTCGGCGATGCGCTGACCGGCCTTGCCGTCCCACAGCGGCGGGGTAGGCCATTCGGTCAGCGGTCCGGTGGCCAGGATCTGCTCCACCTTCCCCGCGAGGGTGTCGGTGGTGACCAGTTCGTTGGTGCCATGGGTGATGGTGACCGGGCGTTCGGTGTTCGGGCGCAGCGTCAGGCACGGCACGCCCAGGATGGTGGTCTCCTCCTGCACGCCCCCGGAGTCGGTGACCACCGCGGCGGCGCCGCGCACCAGGCCCATGAACTCCAGGTACCCCAGCGGCTCCTCCAGTCGGATCCCCGGGTGGTCCAGGATGCCGGCCGCCTCCAGTCGCGGACGCCCGCGCGGGTGCAACGGCACCACGATCGGGGCGAGCCCGGCTGCCTGGTGCAGCGCCGTGACCAACCGGCGTACGTCGTCGTCGTTGTCCACGTTCCCCGGCCGGTGCAGCGTGCCCACCAGGTAGGGCCCCTCCAACCCGAAGGAGGCCCGGGCGGCGTCGGCGTCGAAGCGGTCCAGGTTGGCCAGCAACGTGTCGATCATCGGGTTGCCCACCAGGTGGATCTTGTCCGGGTGTACCCCTTCGTTGCCCAGGTGGGCGATCGCGTCGGGGCTGGTGGCCAGCAGCAGGTCCGCCAACCGGTCGGTCACGATCCGGTTGATCTCCTCGGGCATGGTCAGGTCGAAACTGCGCAGCCCGGCCTCCACGTGCGCGATCGGGATGCCGAGTTTGGCCGCGACCAGCGCCGCCCCCACGGTGGAGTTCACGTCCCCGTAGACCACCACCATCGCGGGCTGGCGCTCGGTGAGCAGGTCCTCCATCGCCACCATGATCGCCGCGGTCTGCTTGGCGTGCGTGCCCGACCCAACGCCCAGGTTCACGTCCGGGGTGGGGATGCCCAACTGCCGGAAGAACACCTCCGACATCCGCTCGTCGTAGTGCTGGCCGGTGTGCACCAGGAGTTGCTCCACGCCCCGGGCTTCAAGGGCTGCCAGCACAGGTGCGGCTTTGGGGAAGTTCGGGCGGGCACCGGTCACATGGATGACCAACGGATTCATCAGGGCCTCAGCAATCACCGGAGTCAGGTCCCGGCCAGCCTAATGGCGCGGATACGACGCCGAAGCCGCGGCCCGTCCGAGTCCGCGCCCGTCCGAGTCCGCGCCCCCCGCGCCCGGGACCCGTCCGCGCCTGACGTGCCCGTCAGGCAGCCGGTCGTCCGCGTCAGAACCCGGCCGGTCCGATGCGCTCGCCCTCGCTGACGGCCGCCTCGCGCCTGTCCGAGCGCTCGGTCAGGATCTCCTCACCGGTTCGGTAGCCCTCCACCTCGGCGCGGGCGTCCTCCTGGGCGGAGATGCTCGGTCCGGCGGCGCGCAGATCGGTGAACTGGCCACCCAGTTCTCCGCGCACCCGGTTGTCGGATCCCACCGGGGCCGGGGTGTTGTCCGCACCCGTCAGGTCCCCGCGGATGATGTTGTCCGCCACGGCCACCCCTCCGGTGTTGCCCGAGACGGTCAGGTCCGCGCCGAAGTAGTTCACCTCGTCGCACTCGGCCAGCGCGTCCCCGGCCCCCACCTGCACGGCGGTGTTGCCGAGATAGCTCGCGTTGCCATCCACCTCGCTGGCGCAGATCAGTGCCCCCGCCGCGTTGTCGGCCACGGTCAGTTCCCGGGCGATCGTGGAGTCGATGATGTCGGTCGAGACGGTGCCCTCGGTGCTGACGAATCGGCCCACCCTGGTGGAGTCGAGGTAGACGGCTCCGTCGACGGCGTCGATCCGGCCTTCCACGTCGGTGTTCATCGAGTACAGGAAGCCCGGATCGCCGTCGCCGGCGCGGCCCACCACATGCCCGCCCACCTGGGCGCCCTCCAGGAACACTCCGTAGGCACCGTTGCTGGTCAGATTCGCCCCGATGGCGGTGTCCGTGGCGTCGAAGTAGGCGTCGGAGGCCACCACCACCCGGTCGGGGAGGGTGCCGTCGGTGACCACCAGGTTCGCGCCGGACTGCACCCGCACCTGCCCGGTCACGGTGGTGCCCTCCAGGATGCAGGTGCGCCCCGAGGGGACTACCAGGTCGCCTGGCACGGTGACCTCGCCGGCGGTGCCCACGCAACGGGTAACCAGATCGGCCGATGCGGTAGCGGCGGTCGTCACGGCACCGGTAGCCGCCAGCGCCAGAGCGGCGAGCACGGCGGCGGGGCGAGATGACTTACGCACGGTGTCTCCTTGGCAGGCTCACCGACGCGTGGGAGAGCCCAACGATGTCAGGGACTCTCCACTGTACGTCTCCAACCTGCCGTGAAGCAATGCCCTGACGTGCACAAACGCATTTCCACGGGCGCAGCGGCCGGCTTGTGCTCATCGCCCGGCCAGGTCCGTTCGGTACCCACGGGCCATACTGAGGGCGTCATTTGCCGCATCCCCGACGCCAGCACCGGGCCGCTCTGGAAGCCGCTCGTTCCCGGTATCCGAAGCCAGCACCGGGCCGCTCTCTGGAAGCCGCTCGTTCCCGGTATCCGAAGCCAGCACCGGGCCGCTCTCTGGAAGCCGCTCGTTCCGGTATCCGAAGCCAGCACCGGCCCGTTCTGACAGTCGCCGATTCCCGGCACCCTCGTTCCGAAATTAGGCCTTGACGAGACCGTTCCGCGGGTCTAACGTACAACCAAATGGTTGCACATCACCAGCAGCGACTGGAACTCAGCGACGACGAGGTGGACCGGATCTTCCAGGCCCTCGCCGACACCACCCGGCGTGACATCGTCCGGCGCACCTTGGTCGAGGAGTTCTCCATCTCCCGTCTGGCCGCTGAGTACGAGATGTCCTTCGCAGCGGTACAGAAACACGTCACCGTCCTGCAACGGGCAGGACTGGTCACCAAACACTCCAGGGGCCGCGAGCGACTTGTCCGCGGCAATCCCGCCACGATCCGCCGGGCCCAGGCCCTCCTGGACCACTACGAGCAGATCTGGCGCAGCCGCATCGATCGCCTCGACGCGCTGTTGGAGCAGAACTGAGGAACACCTATCGAGGACAGACCGAGGAAGGTCACCAACGATGCCTATCACCACCGTCCACAAGGACATCGAAGCCCTGCAGATGACGATCGTCGCCGACTTCACGGTGCCGGTGCAGCGGCTCTGGGACGCTTACGCCGATGCCCGTCAGATCGAGAAGTTCTGGGGACCGGTCACCTGGCCGGCCACCTTCACCCGCCACGACATGGCCCCGGGTGGGTTCTCCCGCTACTACATGACCGGACCGGACGGCGAACAGTCCGGCGGCTACTGGGAGTTCCTTGCCGTCGATCCAGGACGCTCCTTCGAGGTGCTGGACGGCTTCACCGGCTCGGATGGCAACCCCGATCGGGATATGCCCGCCGTGCGCATGGTGTACGAGTTCACCGAGACCGACACCGGGTCCCGGTGCACCACCACCACCTACTTCAACTCCGCCGACGACCTTGAGCGGATGCTCACCATGGGCATGGAGGAGGGTATGCGTTCGGCGATGAGCCAGATCGACGATGTGGTGGCTGATCTGGCCTCCTTCGCCGCGGACCTACCGGTCCAGGCCCAGATCCTCTCCGACACCCAGGTGCGCTTCTCCCGGATCATCCGCGGAACACCCCAGCAGGTCTGGGACGCCCATCAGGACCCGGAGTTGCTCAAGCGCTGGATGCTCGGACCGGACGGATGGTCGATGACCTCGTGTGAGGTCGCTACCGAGGTCGGGCAGACCTACCGGTACGCCTGGGCCCCCGATGATGGCAGCAGTCCTGGCTTCGCCCTCACCGGTGAACTCCTGGAGGCCGAGGAACCGCACCGCGCGGTGCAGACCGAGGCGATGGAGGGCATGGAGGGCCCGCCCACGTTGAACGAGCAGACCCTCATCCCCGTCACCGGTGGGACCCTGATCACCTTGCTCATCACCTACGACAATGCCGAACTGCGCGACACCATCCTGGCCACCGGCATGACCGACGGCATGGAGATGAGTTACGCCCGGCTGGAGCGCGCGGTGCTGGCCGCGGCATGAGCGCCACTGGGAGCACCGGCACAGGCAGGGCTCGCGCCGAGCCGATCAGCTCCGAGCCGATGCGCACCGGCACGGCCCGCTCCGGGTCGATCCGCTCCGCCGCCACGGCCCGCTCCGAGCCGATGCGCACCGCCGCCACGGTTGAGCAGATCTTCACCGCCCTGCGTGAGGCGAGTTCACCGGCCGAGCGGGACAAGGTCGCCCGGCGCCTGCCGCCCGATAGCGGGCTGGCAGCCGTCGGGGTGCGGATGCGGGACGTGTTCGACCTGGCCAAGTCCGCCACCGACCTCCCGGTGTTCGCCGTGCCGGATCTACTGGCGTCCCGGTGGTACGAGGTGCGGATGGTGGGCGTGTCCATCCTGGATTTCAAGGCTCGACGGCGGGGCCTGAGCGAGCAGGACCGGCGCGCCCTGTACGAGGTGTACCTGGACAATCACCATCTGCTCACCGCCTGGGACTTCATCGACCGGGCCGCACCGCGGGTGGTCGGGGCCTACGTGTCGGACAAGTCCAGGCAGCCACTGTTCGACCTGGCCCGCTCGGAGGTGGCGCTGGAACGCCGCACCGCGATCACCGCGGCGTTCTGGCTGATCGGCTCCGGTGACCTGGAGGACCCGCTGGCCCTGGCCCGGATGCTGGTCGCCGACCTCTCGCCATGGGTGACCAAGCCGGTCGGCACCGCGCTGCGCCAGGTGGGCACGGTCGATGAGCAGGCTCTGGTGGACTTCCTGAACGACCACCATCAGGAGATGACCCGCCCGAGCCTGCGGCTGGCCACCAGCAACCTCGACGAGGCCACCCGCTCCCATTTCATCCGCCCCCGCCACTGACCCACGCCGCCTGCTGATCGCTACCCCGAGGTCGCGGCACCTGGCCCGCCGCTGCTGAGGTCGCGGCACCTGGACCGAGTGCACCGAACAGGTGGTGCGATCTCGAGGCAGAAGCCGCGATCTCAGGGAGATGGAGAGGTGGCGCAGGCAGATGGAGGGCGGCGCAAAGGGGGAGGGGTAGCGGCGGCAGGTGGTGGGCGACGGCGTCAGCCGGGCTGGGTAGCGACGCTGACGATGCGGTGGGCCGCCACGGTCAGCTCGGCCTGTTTCACCATATCGAGCACCCGCACCCGCCCGCCGGCCACGCTCAAGGGGCGCACCCGGCGGTGCTCGGGCGCTCCGGCCGATCCGGCGATTACCAGTTCCACCTGCGTGCCCCCGGCGGCGGCCTGGCGCAGGAGTTCCAAGGCGTAGACGGGGTCCTGGCTGTGACCGTTGCCGGCACTGCGGTGCGCCTGCTCTTCCCCGGTGCGCATTTGACCGATCAGTTCAGCCAGTGCATCGGGATCATCGGCAGCGCTGTGCGTCACCGTGCCCGCGGGAACTCCGGCGTGCATCCCGCCACCGGCTGAGCCGTCCGCGGTAACCCCGCTGCCGGCGCGCGCTCCGCTGCCGGCACGCAACCCACTGCCGCCCCGCGCACGGCTGCCGGCACGCAACCCACTGCCGCCCCGCGCTCCGCTGCCCGCAGCAGACCCGGTGCCGCCCCGCAGCCCCCGGCTGGCCCGCACCTGACGGCTGCCCAGGGCCACCACCTGCCCGTCGGGGCCCTCGGCCAGCGCCGAGTGCCCGGCCGCGCGCAGCGCCTCGATCAAATCCTGCGGCCCCACCTCGGCCACCGCCACCGTGGGCGCCAGCAGCCGCAACCCCAGGTCAGCCAGGCCCTTCTCGCCCACCAGCGCAGTGAGCACGCCGTCCTGCCCGGCGCGCAGGAACGAGGCGGCCCGGCCCACCCGCAATTGCCCGTGGGTGCGGGCGGTGTCATGCACCAGGTACTCCAACGGCTGGGGCACTCCGGTGCGGGAGAACCGACCCAACTCGGTCAGGATCTGCTCGGGCAGCCACCCACCATCCAGGGCCGCGCGCACCGAGCCCGGGGTGAACCGCACCGTCATCGCCGAGCCGCGCGATTCGACCTGCGCGGTGGCCTCCAGCAGCCGCGCCAGCGCCGGGTCCGGCCGGCCGGGCACGATCCCGGTGAGGTCGCCCTGGATGAACATCTCCTCCACCAGCGGGGGCAGGCCGGCGGCGAAGGCCTCGGCCACCGTGGCGGGCGTTGCCTCCGCCGCCAGTAACACCCGACCGGGTTCGCTCAATGCCCCGGCGCCGGTCAGTCCCAGGGCCGCCGCCTCGGCAAGCACCGCGGCCACCGTGGTTTCCGGCGGAGCCGTACGCGGGGTGTGCCAGGCCAGGTGCTCCTGCACGGCCGCGGCGTCCGGGGCGGACCCGGCCGGCCACCGGTCCAACGCCTCGAGCACCCGGCGACGTAACTGCGGCGCCCAGGAGCGCTGCAGGTCAGGGGCCAGTGCCGCACGCAGCACGCCCTTGTCGGTCCGGGTGCCCACCAGCCACGGGGTGCGCGCCGACTCCAGCCACGTCCACACCATCTGTGCCCACCGGTCCTGCACCGGGTCGGGCTCGGGATCCAGTCCCGCCGCCGTCGGTGCCCAGGACGAGCCGTCCCCACCATGGTGGTGACCCACCAGGCCGAGCATCCCGGCCAGTTCGGCGATCAGCGCCGCGTGTTCCACCTCCGCGCCGAGCACCCCGGCCAGGGCCCGCACGTCCCGCACTCCCACGCCACCGGTGCGCAAGACCGGCGGCGGGTCCTGCGCCCAAGCCCGGGTCAACCGGTCCAGGTGCTGCAGCACCGAGTCCCCGGCCCGGGCCGCCTCGGCCGCCACCGTCGATGCGTCCCGCACCGGGGCCTCCGCGAGCGGGGCGGCCGTGGCCACCTCGCGCACCAACCGGCCCCCGCGCAGTGCCAGGGCCACCTCCCGGGGCAGCACCACCTGGGTGTCGGAGAGCCGGTGCAGGAGTTTGGCGCCGAGCAACCAGTGCACCGGCTGCGGCACCTGCTCGAAGGATCCCACCGCCGGCCCCCACATCAGTGCCGTCAGGATCCGCTTCGCCGGCTCCGGCGCCCCGGTGAGGGCCGCCGTCACGGCGGGCTTCGTCGTCGGCCATCCATCGGCGGCCCGCAGCCCGAGCGCGCGCAGCGGCGGGCCCAGACCCAGCGGAGCCGACGCCAGCACCTCCCGGGCCCCCTCCACCAGCCAGATCGCCTCCGGGGACCCCAGCGCCAGGGCGCGGTCGAGCAGGTGCGCGACGCCGTCGTCGGCCTCGAACCCCAGCGCCCCGGTGAGTGCGCGCACCGAGGTGGGGGAGGAGGGCGTGCTCATCACGGCCAGCGCCTCGGCCACGGTCAGGGTGGGGCGGTCCAGTTGCCCCAGCGCGTGGGTGACGGAGGCGCGCGAGCCGGCGCGGGTGGCCATCGCGGTGATCGACGACGGCGGTGGGGTGGCCAGATCCGGGCGGGTGCGCAGCAGGTGCGCCAGGGCGGCGTCGTCCCAGCCTCGCAGGGTGCCGGCAAGGTCGGCACCGGAAGGCACCGTCTCGGGCGTGGCAGGGCGGGAGGTCATCCGCACCATCTTAGTAAGTGTGCGGCTCCGGTTCGTGGGGGCAGTGTCAGGGCCGCACCGGCCGCCCCGCGCCGCGCTGACGCCACCGACCGCGCCGCCTCGGCCGGCCCGCGCCGCCTCGACCGCCCCGCACCGCCCTCGCGCCCCATTGAGTTCGTCAACCGCCTACGCGCGGCGTTACCCTGGGACCATTGAATACCGGCGGGTTCGATCCTGCCCAGTTACCACAGCACAGAAAGTCAGGGATCCAGGTGCCCACCGGCAAGGTCAAGTTTTTCGATGCTGATCGCGGGTTCGGCTTCATCGCCTCCGACGACGGCCAAGAGGTCTTCCTGCACGCCTCGGCCCTACCGGCCGACGCCGAGACGCCACGCCCGGGCACCCGGGTGGAGTTCGGGGTGGCTGACGGGCGGCGCGGCCTGCAGGCCCTGTCGGTGCAGGTGCTGGACTCCGGGCCCTCGGTGGTGCGCGCCAAGCGCCGCCCCGCGGAGGACATGGCCGTGATCGTGGAGGACCTGATCCGGTCCCTGGACCGGGCCGGCGGGCGCCTGCGCGGTGGGCGCTACCCGGAGAAGGCCGAAGCGGCGAACCTGGCCAGACTCTTGAGGGTGGTGGCCGATGAGTTCGACGCGTGAGACCTTCGCCGCCCCGGCCCGCACCGGTTCGGTGCGCAAGCCGAACAAGGACGCCGTGCTGGCCGGCGCCGTGGACCTGGCGCGGATGGCCGTGGCCAGCGAAGCCGGGACCGACCTGGGCGAGTACCTCGGGTTCGAACTCGAGGGCGAGCGGCTGGGCACCCATTACTTCACCACCACCGCCCCCGGGTATGTGGGCTGGCGCTGGTTCGTCACCCTGACCCGCGCCCCGCGTTCGCGTACGCCCGCGGTGGCCGAGGTGGGGTTGCTGCCAGGGGAGGGGTCCCTGGTGGCCCCGGAGTGGGTGCCGTGGGCCGACCGGCTGGCGCCGGGGGACCTGAGCGCGACCGACCGATTGCCCTACGACCCCGACGATGAGCGTCTGGAGCGGGGGTATGTGGCCACCGGGGATCCCGAGGCCGACCGGGTCGCGATCCGCGAGTTGGGTCTGGGCCGGGACCGGGTGATGAACCGCAAGGCCCTGGATGCCGCCGCCACCCGCTGGTACAACGGCCCCGCCGGCCCGGACACCAGCGGGTCCCGGAAAGCCGGGGCGGACTGCGCCTCCTGCGGGTTCCTGGTTCCGCTGGCCGGGTCGCTGGGCACCCTGTTCGGGGTGTGCGCGAATGAGTGGTCCCCCGATGACGGCAAGGTGGTCTCCCTGGACCACGGTTGCGGAGCGCACTCGGAGACCGACGTGCGCCGCCAGGGTGGGGAGTGGACCCAGTCCGATCCGCACCTGAACGACCTGGAACTGGAAGTGGTCGTATCCCTCGAGCGCGAGGCCGATGAGCCGGAGGGGTCTGATGGCCAGGCCGATAGTCCCGCTGACTCCGCGGAGAGCGCTGACAGCGCGCCGGACGCAGCGCAGAAGCCGGCCGACGACGGCGCTGCCGGTGCTGAGCCCGTCGAGCCGGCCGAGCCGGTCGAGGCCAAGACCGGCGACGACGGCTCTGCCGGTGCTGAGCCCGTCGAGCCGGCCGAGCCGGTCGAGGCCAAGACCGGCGACGAAGGTGCCGGGAGTGCCGGGAGTGCCGGGCCGGCCGAGGCCAAGACCGACGACGAAGGTGCCGGGAGTGCCGGGAGTGCCGGGCCGGCCGAGGCCAAGACCGACGACGACGGCGCTGCTGGTGCTGAGCCCGTCGAGCCGGCCGAGCCGGTCGAGGCGGTCGAGGTCAAGGCCGACGACGAAGGTGTTGCTGCGGACAGCAGTGGCGACACCGATGCAGATGGCGCGCAGAGCCGCGAGGACGAAGCCTGACGTCGACCGGCTTGCGGGAACGCTCCCGTAGGCCGGACGCCGCTGGCTCTAAGCAGGCATGACGCGGCAACCGGTAGTGCGTGCGTGCGCGTACGTGCCCGTGCGTGGGTGTAGGCGCGTGGGCGCGACCCACTGCCGCTACTGCCCCCGCTGCCGCTATTGGCGCATGGTGAAACTGTATGCCCCGGTGGATGTTCGGCGCTGATGGTACTGATGGTCGTGCGCCATTCGGTGGTGGCGGTGGCATAGGGGTACCGCGTTGTCGAGGTCGGTGGGTCCGCCGTCTTCCCAGGGAGTCCCGTGGTGCAACTCGCACCAGGAGTAGGGCCGGGCGCATCCATCGGCCGCGCAGGTGGTGTGTCGAACCGTCAGGGCGGCGCGTTGGGCTTCGGTGAAGAGTCGTTTGCTGCGCCCCAGGTCGAGTGGGATCGACTTTCCGTTCAGGACTGTTGGGATGAGGCCGGAGTTGCAGGCGAGCTGGCGGGCCTGGGCGGCGGAGATCTTTTCTCCGGTGTCCAACCCGGCTGCTGCGAGTCGTCCGCGGAGTACGTCCTCATCGAGGGTGACCACGATCGTGGCTGCGGTTTTGGGGCTGAGGTGGTCGGTGGGTAGGTGTTCGATGAGTTCGGCCAGGGCCAGGCCGTGCGTGTTGGCCCAGTCGGTGCGCCGCCCTTGGGCTACTCGGGCGGGGTTGGGCAGCCCGGACAGGTCCTCTATCGAACTGTCGGTCGCACCCGTGCCGCGGCGTGCCTCTGCACCCAGTCCTGTGCCCGGTCCGGGGACCGGCTGCGAGGCCGGACCCGCGCGGGTGCCTGCTGCGGTGGGACCGGGGCCTTTGCTGGTGGCGTCATCGGCACCAAAGAGCGCGTCCTCATCCGCACCGGTGTTGTCGAAGGCCTGACGGCCCGCGCCGGCGTTACCGAAGGCCCCGCCACCTCTGCCTGCGTTGCCGGTGCTGTCGTCGCTGCTGTTGCCTGCGGGACCGTTGGTGCGGCGGGGTGCGGTCATGGTGTGGATGATTTTGCGCAGCAGGTGGCCGTGGAAGACCGGGAGGGTGAAGTGTCCGGTGACGGTGCCGTCGTGGTTGTCCCGCAGGGTCAGGCGCGTCTGTGCCCGGGCGCGGGCTTCTTCATCGGCGATTTGGCCCTCTTCGTGAGCGTCGACGGTTTCGCGGTCCCTCTTCAGCGCCTCCAGTTGCCGCCGGGCGCGTTGGCGCAGCGCTGAGGGGGGTATCTGCTTGGCCTTGTCGACCAGGTCCGCTTCGACCCGGTTCCGCTCCGCGGCGGTGAGGCCTTCGGGGAGTTTCTCTTCGGCGCCCACGATGATCTCGGCATGCTCGGCAGAGATATCGCCTCCATCCAGGGCCCGCTGGGTGGGGAGACGATCGGTGAGCCGGGTGGCGAGTTTGGTCTCTCGGCTGGTCTCGCGTCCGTCGTCGTTGGTGTGCTTGGCCGCCCACGAGGCGGTATCGGCATGACCGGATCTCTGGGCGGTCCTGGCCTGATCGGCGGCGGCGAGGACTTTGAGCTTGTAGGCCCGCACCCGCGACTCGATCCGCTTCAGATCCACCAGCAACTGTCCTTGCCCTGCAGCGTTCAACCCACGTGGGTCCAACCCCACCAACCCATCCAGCGCGGCATAGACCTCCTGGGTGGGGGAGATGTGCGGTAGCGGGTGGACTGCCATAAACCCACACTACCTAGAACAGACGTTCGAGTCAATGGTTCGAACCAAACTCTTTCACATTGCACACGTTCGATCCGATGCATGGTCAGATTCGATGAAGCCATGCTCGTTCGTTGTGTTCCGGACCGGTCGAAGCCAGGCCCGACGACGACGGCGGTGCTGCGCGCAGCAATGGTTGCGCCGACGCGGTCGTGCGAAGGACAGCGGTTCGCCCGCCCGATCGGTCGCGTGATCGAGGGCCTTCGCATCAGCCGGTCCGGGGTCAGCGGGCCGGCTAGGGACGCCCCGAAGAGTTGTGGACATGCAGTGGGCGCTCGGCCGTTCAGGTCGCCGACCGCACCTCCTTGGCCAGCAGCGCCACATGCAGGGCGGTGCGGGTCTCGGCATCGGCCAGGTCCACCCCGAGGATGCGCTCGATCCTGCGCAGCCGGGCGTACAGGGCCTGACGGCTCAGGTGCAGGACGCGGGCCAGGGGAGCGATGGCCCCGCCGGCTTCCAGGTAGCGGTGCAGCACGGTGACCAGGCCGGTGCCGTGCTGGTCGTCGTGGATGAGCAGTGGGGCGAGTTGGCGCTCGGCGAAGGCGGTGAGGCGTTCGTCGCCACCGAGGGACATCAGCAGCCCGCGGATTCCGATATCGGTGATGCGGTGATAGGTCTTGCGGTGCTCGGCCGGGATCAGCGCGGCGGCGCGGGCGATGTAGCCGGCTTCGGTCAGGTCCGCCCCGGCCTGGGAGATGCTGTGCCGCTCCGGCGTGACGCCTATCACCGCGCCCTGCCGGACGCCGCCCGGGCTGGCCGCGGTACGCCCCAGCGCTGCCGCGAACGTCTCCAGCGCCGCCTCCGGGGTCGCCCTTCCCGGTAGCGCTACCAACACCCCGACGAGGTCTTCGTCCAGGGGGCTGACCAAGGCGGATAACTGCGCCTGGGCGGTAGCGCGCGAGACCGCCTCGGCCAGGGCCTGCTCCGACCGCGGGCCGGCGAGCGGGTCGGTGCGGTGGTCGCTCAGTGGGACGCCGCCGTGATCGCTGAGCGCGTCCGCACCCGGTGAGTCCGCGCCGGCGCGACTGCCTGAGGCCGCTCCTGCCCCGGCCGCCCCCGCCCCGGCACCAGCACCGCCGTCGTCGTCCCGTCCCCGCGCCACGCACAGCGCCAGGTAACGCTGCGCCCGCACCAGGCCGAACGCCTCGGCGGCCGCACGCACGTCCTCATCGGGCGCGCGGGCACCGGTGTCGGCGAACCCGGCCAGGAAGCGCGCCAACGCCCGGGAGCGCAGCGAGGCCGCATCGCGTTCCATCAACCGCGCCACCGCCAACGCCTGCGCGGCCCGCTCCACCAGCATCCGCGCCGCCGACGGGGGCACCACCGGCGTGCCCACCAGCACCAGCCGCCCCCAGTCGCCCTGGGTGCCACCCACCCCGGTCATCAACCAGCCGTGCTCGGGCACCTCGTGGGTGCCCGGCACCTGGTCCACCAGCCGGGAGCGGGCCGACCAGTCGGTCAGCACCTGCGCGTCGGCCCGGGTGTAGGCGATCACCTCATGGGCCAGGTTCTCCAGCACCACCGCAGTGCCGGCCATCTGCGCGGTGCGCTCGATGATCTCCTGGGCATCGGCACCGGCGACGGCCACCTGGGTGAAGACCTCGTGCACCTGCCGGGTGAAGGTGAGCAGTTCGTGCTGATCGTCCACGATCCGGGCATGCACCGCCTCGGTGATGGTGACGAACTTGACCGTGCGGTGCAGCGCCACCACCGGCAGCGCCGCCGCACCGGCCTCATCGACCATCACCTGAGGTACCGAGGCGAAGCGCCGTCCCAGTTCCACCACCAGCGCGGCCGCCCCGGCCGTGACCAGCCCGCGGATGTACTCGCGCTGGCGCGCCGGGTCATCGGGCAGGGCCACCAGGGTGGTGAGCAGCAACTCCCCGCCGGTGAGCAACGCCGCCGGGTCATCGCCTTCGAACACGTGCACCCACCGCACCGGCCGGTCCAACTGGTCCGCACCGGTGAGCAGCCGGGGGATCCCGGTCTGCACGGCGGGGGAGTCCAGCACCTGACGCACCGTGATCGACATTGACACAGTGTATGAAACTCGCCTACTGAACGAACAGTGTGTACCTACCGCCGGCGTGGGTTCTGGCGGAGACTGGCACCATGACCACCACTGACACCGCCACTGCCGCCTCCAGGACCGCCAACACACCCGTCTCCCACTGGGTGAACGGTCGGCCCTACGCCGGCAACACCGAGCGCAGCGCCGAGGTGTTCAACCCCGCCACCGGTCAGGTCTCCTCCCGCGTGTCCCTGGCCGCCGCAGAGGACGTCGACCAGGCCGTTGCCGCCGCCAGGGCCGCCTTCCCTGCCTGGCGCCACACCTCCCTGGCCAAGCGCACCGCCATCCTGTTTACCTTCCGGGAACTGTTGAACGCCCGCAAGCACGAACTGGCCGAGATCGTCACCGCCGAGCACGGCAAGGTGCTCTCCGATGCGTTGGGGGAGATCACCCGTGGCCAGGAGGTGGTGGAGTTCGCTTGCGGCATCGCCGATCTGGTCAAGGGCCAGATGACCGAGAACGCCTCCACCAACGTGGACGTGTACTCGGTCAACCAGCCCCTGGGCCCGGTGGCGATCATCTCCCCGTTCAACTTCCCCGCCATGGTGCCGATGTGGTTCTTCCCCCTCGCCCTGGCCACCGGCAACACCGTGGTGCTCAAGCCCAGCGAGAAGGACCCCAGCGCCTCGTTGTGGCTGGCCGAGCTGCTCGCCGAAGCGGGCCTGCCCGAGGGGGTCTTCAACGTGGTCCAGGGCGACAAGGTCGCCGTGGACTCCCTGCTCACCCACACCGACATCAAGGCCGTCTCCTTCGTCGGCTCCACCCCGATCGCCCGGCACGTCTACGAAACCGCCACCGCGGCAGGCAAGCGCGTGCAGGCCCTGGGCGGGGCGAAGAACCACATGCTGGTGCTGCCCGACGCCGACCTGGACCTGGCCGCGGACGCCGCGGTCAACGCCGGCTTCGGTTCCGCCGGGGAGCGCTGCATGGCCATCTCCGCCCTGGTCGCCGTCGGCCCGGTAGCCGATGAACTGGTCGCCAAGATCACCGAACGGATGAACAACCTCACCGTGGGCGATGGGCGGCGCAACTGCGACATGGGCCCCCTGGTCACCAAGGACCACCGCGACAAGGTCGCTTCCTACATCGACGCCGGCGAGCGTGACGGGGCGGTGGTGGTGGCCGATGGGCGCACCGTGAACCCCGACGGCGATGAGGCCGGCTTCTGGCTCGGCCCCACCTTGCTGGACCAGGTCACCCCGGGCATGAGCGTGTACACCGATGAGATCTTCGGCCCGGTGCTCTCGGTGCTGCGTGCCGACACCTACGAGGAGGGCCTGGAGTTGATCAACTCCAACCCCTACGGCAACGGCACCGCCATCTTCACCAACGACGGCGGCGCGGCGCGGCGGTTCCGCAACGAGGTGCAGGTCGGCATGGTCGGGGTGAACGTGCCGATCCCGGTGCCGGTGGCTTACTACTCCTTCGGCGGCTGGAAGGCCTCCCTCTTCGGTGACGCCCACGCCTACGGGCATCATGGGGTCAGTTTCTACACCCGCACCAAGGTGGTCACCGAACGCTGGCTGGACCCCAGCCACGGCGGGATCAACCTGGGCTTCCCCCAGAACGACTGAGACGAGGGCACCCATGACCACCACTGAGACCGCAACCAGCGCAGACACCAACGCTGAGGCCCAGCGCACCTATGACCTGGACCGGGCGCACGTGTTCCACTCCTGGTCCGCACAGGGCGCCCTGGACCCGATGGTGATCACCCGGGCGCAGGGCTCCTACGTGTGGGATGAGGCGGGGAAGAAGTACCTGGACTTCTCCTCCCAACTGGTCAACACCAACATCGGCCACCAGCACCCGGCCGTGGTGCAGGCGATCAAGGACCAGGCGGACAAGATCTGCACCATCTCCCCCGCCCACGCCAACGACGCCCGCTCCGAGGCCGCCCGCCTCATCGCCGAGCGCGCCCCGGAGGGGCTGGAGAAGGTGTTCTTCACCTCCGGCGGGGCCGAGGCGGTGGAGAACGCGGTGCGGATGGCCCGCCTGCACACCGGGCGGAACAAGGTGTTGTCCACCTACCGCAGCTACCACGGCGCCACGACGGCGGCGATCAACCTCACCGGTGACCCACGCCGCTGGGCGAACGAGTTCGGCAACGCCGGGTACGTGCACTTCTTCGGCCCGTTCCTGTACCGCTCCCCGTTCCACTCCGAAACGCAAGAGCAGGAGACCGAGCGAGCCCTGGCGCACCTGGAGCAGACCATCGCGTTCGAGGGCCCGGGCACCATCGCCGCGATCATCCTGGAGACCGTGCCCGGCACCGCCGGCATCATGCCCCCACCCCCGGGCTACCTGGCCGGGGTGCGCGAGTTGTGCGACCGGCACGGCATCGTCTACATCGCCGATGAGGTGATGAGCGGGTTCGGCCGCACGGGTGCGTGGTTCGCCTTCGAGCACTACGACGTGGTGCCGGATCTGATCACCTTCGCCAAGGGCGTCAACTCCGGTTACGTGCCCCTGGGCGGTGTGGTGATCAACAACGAGATCGCCGCCACCTTCGATGAGCGTGCCTACCCCGGCGGGCTGACCTACTCCGGCCACCCGCTCGCCTGCGCCGCGGCAGTCGGGGCGATCACCGCCATGACCGACGAGGGCGTGATCGACAACGCCGCCACCCTGGGTGAGCAGGTGATCGGGCCGCGCCTGGCGAAGATGGCCGAGAACCACCCGGTGATCGGTGAGGTGCGCGGCCTGGGGATGTTCTGGGCCCTGGACCTGGTGGTCGACCGCGACACCCGCGAGCCGCTGGCCCCCTACGGCGGCACCAGCGAGGCGATGGGTGAACTCATCGGCGCGGTGAAGAAGGCCGGCCTGCTGGTGTTCAGCAACTACCACCGCATCCACGTGGTGCCCCCGTGCACCGTGACCGAGGCGGAGTTGACGCAGGGCCTGGACATCCTCGATGAGGTGCTGCATGTCGCCGATGCGCACACCACCGCGGGTTCCAACAAGCGGTAAAGCGAACGACGACGACGCCCGGCGGTGGGTGCAGAACTCACCGCCGGGCGCCGTGCATCCTGGCGAGGTGCTCACCACCGGTGGTTCAGACACCCCAACCCGGGAGGAGATTAACCGCATCAGCGCTTCCTGCCGTATGTCAGGGCAACAAGGTAACCTCATGGGTGGACTTGTCAGGACCCCGAGCGCATGACTGGGGGCGGTCACGTGGGAGGCACTCGGAAGTGATGGGCGACAACGGAAGTGTCGCCGTCAAGCGAAGCCTGTTGGTGCTTTGGGACGGCTTGGCGTGGGTCTTTGCCATCGCCTTCGTGGTCCTGACCCGGTATGAGTTCTACCTTAACGAAGCACAGTGGACCTCGATCTTCATCTACACGGTGCTGGCCTGCGTGCTGCAGACCATCGTGGGTGCCCTACTGAAGTTGTACCGGGGTAAGTACCGGGTGGGCACCGTCGAAGAGAGTTTCGGCTTGGTGCTGTCCATTGCGTTCGTCGCCCTGCTGTTGGCGGTGGCGTTCCTGGGGATCCCGCAATTGGACCCGTTCCCGCGAGGGGTGGCCTTCCTCGCGCCACCGTTAGCACTGCTCGTTGCCGCCGCCGGGCGGCTGGTGTACCGCACGTGGTCCACTTCCAGGCGTACTCGTGCCAACGACGCCGAGAAGGTGCTGATCTATGGCGCCGGAGACGCTGGATATCAGTTGCTGCGGCTAATCCAGGGCGACACCAATTCACCGTACCGCGTGGTTGGTTTCATTGACGATGACCGTAGCAAGCGAAATCTCAGCCTCCTGGGCGTTCCAGTCGTTGGCGGGTGGGAGAGCATCTCGCAGCAAGGCCAGAAGCTTGATGCCTCGGCGGTCATCCTGGCAATTTCGGCTGCTGACCGGGAGATGATCCGCAAGACCGCCGACGCCGTTGAGGCTGCCGGAATGAACTTTCTCCTGCTGCCCCCGGTTGGTCAAATGCTTGGTGGGCACGTACGCCTCAGCGACGTCAAAGAAGTGGATATCGCTGACATCCTTGGCAGACGCCAGATCGAGACCAGCATCGAATCGATCGCTGGGTATCTCACCGGCAAGCGCGTGCTCGTGACCGGTGCCGGCGGTTCGATCGGTTCCGAGCTGGCCGAGCAGGTGCACAAGTTCGGCCCGGAGGAACTGATCCTGCTCGATCGCGATGAGTCTGCGCTCCACGGTGTGCAGTTGGCGATCTACGGCCGGGCCCTGCTCGACTCCCCGGACCTTGTGCTGGCCAGTATTCGCGATCAGGACGCGCTGCGGCGAGCCTTCGAGGAGCACCACCCCCAGGTGGTGTTCCACGCCGCGGCGCTGAAGCACTTACCTATGCTCGAGCAGTATCCAGATGAGGCGTGGAAAACCAACGTTCTCGGAACGAAGAACCTGCTCGAACTGTCCGCGGAGTTCGGTGTGGAAAGATTCGTCAATATCTCCACGGACAAGGCAGCGAACCCCACCAGCGTTCTGGGTAAGACCAAACTGCAGGCGGAGCAACTCACCGCCTGGTATGGCGAACGCAGCATCGGAACCTACCTATCAGTCCGGTTCGGGAATGTGCTTGGTTCCCGTGGCTCGATGCTCCTCACCTTCCAAGAGCAGATCGTGCAAGGTGGTCCGGTAACGGTCACCCACCCTGAGGTGACCCGGTACTTCATGACGATCCCTGAAGCGAGCGAACTAGTAATCCAAGCAGCCGCGATCGGCGAAAGCGGAGAGGTGCTCGTCCTCGATATGGGAGAGCCAGTGCGAATCCTCGACATTGCACGGCGCCTCATCACGCACTCGGGTCAGGACATCGAGATCGTGTTTACGGGCCTTCGCCCGAACGAGAAACTAAACGAAGATCTCTTCAGTAACAGCGAGCAAGGCGTCCATCGCCATCACCCACTCATCTCTCATGTTGAGGCGGAGCCTCTCGATCCGGATGCGCTCGAATCCCGTGCCCCTGAGGCGACTATCGGACCATCCAAGTCGAGCATCAGCACCTCAGTTGAGAGCCATTGCATCAGTTCTTCGACGAAAAAACTAATCCGTGACTGAGCCGTTCACCTCCCTGAGGTCGAGATACCTAGCCACCGACTTGTCCTCGCTCTACACCGCCGTTAAGACCGCGACCGGCCTAGGGTGCGCAAGACTTGGGCTCCTGCGGGAAGCGTCGAGTTCGGTCAGATTTTGGAGCCAGTAATGCGAAACCTAGTTATTGTCGGCTGCGGTGGCTTCGGCCGCGAAGTCGTAAATATCGTCGATGCGATTAATAGGTCGGCAGGTCAGCCTGTATGGAACATCATGGGCTTTCTTGACGACGAACCTTCTCAATCCAACCAGGCTGCGATCGAACGACTTGGCTTGCCCCATCTCGGTCGCATTGAAGATTCACGGCCAAAGTTTAGTCCCCATGATTATTTTATAATCGCAATGGGCGACCCCTCCGTCCGACGCTTGGTCGAGCAGCGGTTGATGACGGATGATCGAGCCGCAACTCTTATTGATCCACGAGCGTCGCTCGGTCGGGACGTGAGGATATCTGCCGGCACGGTCGTGGGCGCAGGTGCGCACCTCACTACGAATATCTCAGTGGGGAGGCATGTCCATATCGACCGTGGTGTACAAGTCGGTCACGACTGCGTGATCGAGGACTTCGTCACGATCCATCCTGCCGCCACGATCTCCGGCGGGTGCCGACTCGAGCAAGGCGCGAGGATAGGAACGACATCTACTGTTCTCCCCCAACTAAGAGTTGGAGGCCATGCATTTATTGGTGCTGCCTCGTGCGTAACGCGCGATGTACCTTCCAACGGATTGGTGAAGGGTGTCCCTGCACGATGATCCATTGAGGCGAGGGACGGGTCTTGGTGAGTGCCAGTGAGTTATCGACAGCATCTACACCCCTTGCGGCTCAATTCACTACGTAGCCAAGAAATGAGCCGGTACAGCGTTCGGCGACGGTAAGAAGACTTCGGAGGTTCTAGAATGAAGCAAGTAGTTCAATCCATCGGTGACGGTAGTCTTCGGGTACTTGACCTTCCGGCACCGACGATCGGGCCGACGGAGGTTCTAGTAGCGACCACGCGGTCCCTGCTGTCAACGGGTACCGAGAACGCTGTGCGTGAACTCGCGAGTTCGAGTTTGATGGATAAGGCACGTGCACGGCCCGACTTAGTTCGGCAGGTGATCAAGAAGGCCCGTTCCGAGGGGCTCCGGCAGACAGCGCAGGCCGTCCGGACAAGACTTGACGAAGACATGCCCCTCGGATACAGCGCGGTAGGGACTGTCCGGGAAGTTGGTGAGGCAGTTCCCGGGTTACGCCCCGGCATCCGTGTCGCGACGGCATCAGCTGGACATGCCGAGATGCAGGCAGTGCCGGGCCTGCTGGCTATCCCCGTGCCGGACGGTGTATCGGATGAGAGCGCCGCTTTCGGGGCTGTGGCAGCGATTGCCTTACAAGGGTTAAGACAATCTGATGTTGACGCAGGTGGCACTGTCGCCGTTGTCGGCCTTGGTCTGGTGGGCCAATTGACGGCTAGGCTCGCGCTCGCCTCGGGCTTGGAAGTAATCGGTATAGATCTTCGAGACTGGACGGCAGAGATGGTTGCCACCGCCGGAGGTATCGGGCTCTTGGAACGTGGGACTGAGACGACCGAAGCCGTCGTTGCTAGGACGCGAGGCCGAGGAGTGGACGCAGTTGTGATTACTGCCTCTACGAAGTCGTCGGACCCTGTGATGCTTGCGTGCGAGCGGGTACGCGATCGCGGGACCGTCGTAGTCGTCGGGGATGTTGGTCTCGAACTCGCCCGCACCCCGTTCTACATGAAGGAGATCAACCTGCGGTTCGCCCGATCCTATGGTCCTGGCCGTTATGAGCGCACCTATG
The DNA here is from genome assembly GCF_049725185.1 of Pseudactinotalea sp. Z1748. Classification (NCBI taxonomy): domain Bacteria; kingdom Bacillati; phylum Actinomycetota; class Actinomycetes; order Micrococcales; family Cellulomonadaceae; genus Pseudactinotalea; species Pseudactinotalea sp. Z1748. Next base: position 447,888 of record NZ_JBMPQB010000001.1, read on the forward strand.
AGGAGTACGCTGTTGACTACCCGATCGGTCACGTGCGGTGGACTGAGGCGCGCAATATCGAAGCATATTTGGACCTCGTTGCTCGCGGCAAAATGAGGGTCGACGACCTCGTCACGCACACCTTCGGCATTGATGAGGCGGAGAAAGCGTACCGAACCATAGATGTTGATATGCGGGCACTGGCGGTCCAATTCACTTACGAAACCGGTGCCTTGTCAACTTCCACGATCGAGTTGCGTACTCCAGCACGCGGGAGCCGCGCCGCAGGTGTCATTGGTGCCGGAAACTACGCCAAAATGACGTTCCTTCCCGCGATGAAGGAAGCCGGCTTCAGCGACCTCACTGCCGTCACCTCGAGTCATGGACTGACGGCTAGGCACCTGGCAGAGCGCCATGAGATTGACATAGTGACTGCCAATGCCGATTCTCTCATTCAATTGGATGCAGTTGATACAGTCTTTGTGCTCAGCCGGCATGATTCTCATGCTGAACTCGCGGTCAAATCCCTAGAGGCAGGTAAGCATGTCTTCGTTGAGAAGCCGCTTGCACTCAGTGCAGTCGAACTTGAGACGGTCATTGGAGCGCTCGATCGATCAGATCGCCACCTTTGGACGGGCTTCAACCGTCGACATAGTGAGTGCGTAGTCAAGACGAAGGCACTCGTCGGAGTCGAGGGAGGACCGTTGGTCGCGACCTATCGAGTAAGCGCCGGCCGATTAACTGAGAATCACTGGTACAAGGATCGCCGACAGGGCGGGCGCCTCTTGGGTGAAGTTTGCCATTTTATTGACCTCGCTAATTGGATAATTGATGCCCGCCCAGTTCGGGTATTTGCTGCGGGGTCGGGAACGGGGGAGACGACCCTGCAGGAGGACCTCTCGGTCACAGTTCAGTATGCGGATGGGTCGATTTCGACGGTGACCTACGCGGAGAATGGTCATGATTCGGCCTCCAAGGAGAGACTCGAAATTCTCGGACGTGGACACTCCGTTATGATTGATGATTTCCAGCGGCTCAATCTTGATGGGAAGAACATTAAACTGTCTGCGCCGGGCAAGGGGCACGTTCAGAACTTGCAGGCGTTCCGGAGGGCCATCACGAGCGGCCACCGTGGCCGGGACCTTGAAGCGTCGATCCTCTCCACACGTTGCGCGCTTGCAGCGGTCCAATCCCTACGGACAGGCAGGGCTATTGAGGTCCAGGTTCAGGAGTTCGCGTGACCGGTCCTTGGGGGCTGCGGTTGAATAAGGTACGCCGGGATCTCGTTGCGCTTGGGCCGATGGCTCCGGTGCGGGCGACGTACGAGGTCGTCAAGCGCACCGGTGTTCACGGCGCGGTGCTACGAAGATTTGTGGCTCGCGCGCGCCCGCGGCCATTGACGGTGGTCCCAGCCTTCGCTGCGCCAGTTGAGTTGCCGCGAGAAGCCATCGCTCGTTGCCTGGAAGATGCTGAACTAATCCTTGAGCGGGGGCACAGAGCATTCGGCGAGCGGCTCCCGGTCACAGGACCAGACGATTGGAATCAACTTCCCGACGGGAGCCGCTGGCCACCCGGTGATTTCTGGTGGAAGATCGATATCCGCACTGACGAACGCCTCGGCGACGTTAAGTGGACCTGGGAACTTGGTCGCCACCGGGACCTTGTTATTCTAGCTCGGGCGGGGCACCTCGACCCAACTGGCCCGTGGCTTAACGCGCTGGAATTGCGGCTCCAATGGTGGTTCCGAGCCTCACCATCTGAAGTAGGAATCCATTGGTATTCGAATCTTGAGATCGCGCTACGCGTAATCGCATGGATTCAGATATATGCGCTTATCCACCCGCACTTGACGCGCGCGCTAAAAACCATGATGACTAACCAAGTCGCCCAAGCGCAACGCCACCTACTCTTTGACTTCCCGTACACGGCCAGCAGTATGCGGAATAACCATCTACTTGGAGATGCTCTTGGGATCATCGCTATCGATCGCTTCACTGGTGGCGATGGCACTAACCGCGCAGTCAGGCTCGCTGAATCGTTTTTCGCCAATCAGTTGCGTCGGCACATGCACTCCGACGGATCTATGATCGAGGACTCGCTTTCCTACCACCGATTTGTCATGGAAATGCTTGCGGTCAAAGTACTGCTCGGGGACAGCACTTCGCAGTCAGTGACTGCCTTGGGTACTTCAGCGCAGCACCTTGTGCGGCTTGGTGCGTTTGATGGCGAACTACCTCAATGGGGTGACTGGGATGAGGGTCGGGTCCTCGCATCTTCTGGCAACGCCCTTGATATATGCGGCAGTGTTGCACTTGCGCTCGCACTTACCGAAGCCGGAACGACGCCTGGTATGAGGGAGAACTATGACGAGGTCGCATGGTATGCGCGAGGCAATAATCTATCCGATAACGAACCAGGTCACCTTACGGGCTGGACTCGCCCGAGCGGCGGGATTGCCACGGTAGCGAAAGGTTCATGGCGTCTCTGGTTCAAGTCGCGGTTGAGCGAATCTCATCAGCATGCTGACCTGACACACGTTTCCATCCGATACCGGGACGACTGGCTGGCTGTCGATCCCGGAACCGGTACATACAATGGTCCTCTGGAAATCCGCAACAGTTTCCGGACGTCAGGAGCCCACAACGGCCTCCGCGTGGGGGATGCTCATATCCTCACACCTCACAGAGCATTCCGTTGGCTCGGTCAACCCAGATCCGCCGATACTGCGACCTTTACCGCTGAAGGTTTGACAGTATTGTTCGCGGCACACGATGCGTTCGTAACTGAGCACGACACCCGCGTAGCACGGGCAGTTGTGGTTTCCCGCTCCGGAATTGTCTGTATCGACTGGCTGGAACGCTCAGCAGATTCCACACTCACGGTTGCCTTGGCTCCTCAGATAACGCTCGAAGGGACGACAGTTCGGCTGTCGGATGCCACCGAGATAGTGGCATTTGGTCTGAGCGCTGCCGAGGTAAATGCTGGTTCTACATGCCCATTCAGAGGATGGTATAGCCCTACATATGGCAGGTGGGAGCCCGCACAGTGGCTCACAGTCCGTAACACCGCGAAGCAGACGACAGCTTGGGGATTCTATGAGCATGGCTCAGCGCTACCAGTCTGTGAGAGAGGTGCATGGACTGTAGGCTCAGTAAGGTTCTCGGTAGATTTTCGTAGCAAGGGGGTCGAATTGTCTATCCTCGTGGGCGGAGTAGAGCACCTGATGAATGCGAGGATGTACTCATCGTGACAAAGTCCGTCTTAGTAGTGAACCACTTTGCTGTCCCGCGAGGGAGGCCCGGCGGTACTCGCCACGTTGAGTTGTTCGAGCGACTCGGGGGCTGGCGATACATGATTATTGCGAGTGAACTCAACCACCTCACTGGTGAGCGACAAGAGGCGAAACCAGGGTTTCGACCGGTCAAGGTCGCCGCGTACAGCTCGAACGGCTGGCGCCGCGTCTTAAACTGGATCAGTTACGCTTGGTCGGCGTTCTGGGTGGGAGTGCGGCAACGGCGCATCGATGTCGTCTACGCATCGTCCCCCCACCTCTTTGCTGCCTTTGCGGGGTGGGCTATCGCCTTTGTCAGACGGAAACCGTTAGTGCTGGAGGTACGGGACCTCTGGCCGAAAGTGCTCGCCGACATGCAACAACTCTCGGTGGGTTCCCCTCTCTATATAGCACTCACGGCTCTGGAAGAGTTCCTCTACCGGCGGGCGAAAGCGATCGTGGTGATGGCGGATGGTTCCCGCACCGAGCTGCTCGCGAGAGGCGTACCTTGGTCCAAAATATCGTATATTCCGAACGGTGCTGACCCTGCTGACTTCGTACCGTCGGATACACGTGAGAACCTGCGTGCGAGATACAACTTCGATCGGTTCACGGCCGTGTACGCAGGAGCTCACGGGCCCGCAAACGGGTTAGACCTTCTGCTAAGGGCCGCGGCAAAGGTTCAAGACCTCCCGTTAGAAATTGTTCTGATTGGCGGGGGCGTCGCAAAGAGCGCCCTGCAGGTCCAGGCTGCTGAACTTGCGTTAACCAATGTGACGTTCAGAAACCCGGTTCCTAAGGAAGAGGTTCCCGACCTCCTTGCCGCTGCTGATCTCGGGCTCCACGTGTTGGCCGACGTGGAACTGTTTCGGACCTCAGTCAGCCCTAACAAACTATTCGACTATATGGCGGCAGGTCTACCTGTCCTGACAAATTGCCCCGGTTTAGTGTCAGAACTCGTGATGGAGAGCGGTGGAGGTTTGACGACATCTCCCCAAAATATTGCCAACGGCATACGGCAGGCGATCGCTTCTAATGAATTAGAAGAGTACGGCAGCAATGGTCGTGAGTGGATTTTGAGGAACCAATCGCGGCGGGCTATGTCGCGAAGGCTCGCAGATTTGCTGCGACGGGTTAGTGAGGGTATCAGCGCCGGCGATTAGTGTGTGCCGGCATCGCTGGATACCGTAAAGTTCTCAGGCTTCGTTCGACTGCTCCCCGAACGGAGCCATTGTCGCATGACCCTGATGGGTAATGCCGTCGCGACCGATTACCGCACGCACAGTTGACAATAGGATGCGCGCATCTAGTCGAAGGTTCCGATGGTCAATGTACTGCAAGTCGTAGCCGAACTTTTCCTCCCAGGTGAGGGCATTCCGCCCGCTCACCTGGGCGAGTCCCGTGATACCTGGGCGAACTTCATGACGCCTGGCTTGTTGGGGGGTGTAGCGGTCAAGATACTCCATCAACAGCGGTCGGGGACCTACAAGACTCATGTGACCACAAAGAACGTTCCATAGCGTGGGAAGTTCATCCAGGCTCAGGGTACGCAGTCGACGGCCGAGCGGCGTGAGCCGCTCTGCGTCGGTCAGCCACCCCCTCGCCTCGTCAACAGGTCGCATCGATCGAAACTTTAGCATCACGAAGGGAACGCCGTGCCGGCCTGGACGTTTCTGGCGGAATAACACAGGTCGGCCAAGATGCCGCGCAACTAGTATTGCGATGACGAGTTGAATCGGTGCGGTCATGATGAGCAAGAGAGCCGCACCAACAACGTCGGCTGCCCGCTTGACCGGGTCATAGTGGCATCGCTGGCCGCGAGATTGCTCCATTCGCTCAAATACCCCCAACTCATCTGTAAGTATGCAGATGATCGTGTAAGACGTTGAGAATGCGATCAAACTGCTGTTCGGAGAGGGCAGACCCGCTGGGCAAGGATACTCCGGTCTCAAAAAACTGCTCACTGGTGCCATCTGTGTAATGCTTAGCGCCAGAAAACACCGGTTGAAGGTGCATTGGCTTCCACAGTGGTCGCGCTTCTATCCTGCTTGCGGCCAGGTGGTCCATGAGACTCCGCGATGACCAGCCTGCGACTTGATCCTGCACGAGAATCGACGTGAGCCAGTAGTTGTCGCGGGTGCTGTCCGTTCCTTCGGCTCCGTCTGGCGCACCAAACACCGTCACTCCCGGAATTGCGTCGAAGACCTCACGGTACGCTAGGCGATGCTGGCGGCGACGCTCGATCATCCCATCAAGTCGCACTAGTTGTGCCCGGCCGATCGCGGCCAGGACATTGGATAGTCGGTAGTTGTACCCGACGTCTGTGTGTTCGTAATGCCGAACCGGCTGTCGGGCCTGTGTGGCCAGATAGCGCGTGCGTTCCGCGATACTGGCGTCGTCGGTGACCAGCATGCCGCCACCAGATGTCGTCATTACCTTGTTGCCATTGAATGACAGGATCGCTGCATTACCGAAACCCCCGGCCGGCGTACCGTTCCGTCGCGCACCCAGGGACTCTGCGACATCGGAAATGACTGGCACACCGGCCTCCGCGGCGATCGGCTCGATGTTCTCGTAGTCAGCAACTTTACCGAGTAGGTCCACGGGCAATATCGCACCGATGGTCGCACCACGCCGACGCAGGTCCTCCATCGCTTGCTGAAGCAACTCTACGTTGATGTTCCCGTCTGCGCCGCTGTCGACGAACACGGGCTCCGCCCCAGTGTACGTGATCGCGTTAGCGGTTGCCGCGAAGGTCATTGTGGATGTGAGCACAACCTGCCCTGCCTTCACGCCGTGATTGAGCAGCGCCATGTGCAGTGCGGCTGTACCGGACGACAACGCCACGGCGTTGTCGCGACCGGTGTATTCGGCGATCTCCCGTTCGAAGGCATCGACCTCTGGACCGAGTGGTGCCACCCAGCCGCTTCGAAGTGCGCGAAGGGCCGCATCTTCCTCCGCTCTACCTACGTCCGGAGGGGAAAGGAATATGGGGGTGCTCATCACTTGAAACTACCGGGGTAGGGGCATCTTGCTGGCCGACCGAGAGCAGTTCGTCCGCTTAGGTGGTCATAGGCCATGACACATCTTGCTTTGCGTTGTTCATTCGAAACCATGGTTGTAGAGCGAAAGAGAGACAAGTCGCCTGTCCGCGACCACAGCGCGGAATGCGCATTGTCATGAAGCGTCGGTTGCACCCTATGACCCGCCAACTCAACTAGCAACTCCAGTCGTGCAGACCGCGTGATCGTGTTGGGCATGGTGTGCGTCCTCCAGTGAGCGCGCGGAATCGTTCTAGATCGCTAGCGCACCTCCCAGCGCCCAGTTGCGGCGAACTTTAATGACCATTTCTTGCAAAACTCTATGACTTGATACTACCAGCCGATTTGACGGCGGTGCGCCAGAAGGAGCACGACAAGCTCAATAACTTTCCCCGCAATTATTCCGAAGCTGAGGAGCCAGATCTCCTGGGTGAGTGCGCAGACTGCGACCAAGGCTAGGCGCATGGGCGCAGTCCCTAATCTTATTATCGACAGGTCTCGAGCCTTGTCGTTTGCATAGTATGAGGCGGCATATAGTTGGGAGGCTGCGTCGAAACCAACGGCCACAATGAGACCGACGAAAAGAGGCCCGGATCTAGCATACTCCGGTCCGAGTAAGAACGGGCCGATTAAGCCAGAAAGGGGCGATAGAAATAGGAAAGTTAAAACCAACCAAAAAACAATCCGCCGCCCCTGCAAGAATACCAAGCGCTGATGCTGCGAGTCCTTTGCGGCGGATAGTTCGGGTGTAATTATTGCTAGAATCGAAGCGGCAGCAATATTCAGCGGGTTGCTTAACCGGCTGGCGCCAGCGAACAGGCCCGACATGGTTGCGCTCGAAACGAGGCCTACTATCGGTATATCCAGTTGCTGCAAAGATATGAGGCTAGTCGACGCCCAGTAACCATAAGAGGATCGCATCGTTGCTAGAATTGGCCAGAAGCCCCGTAATGATCCGCGTACTGAAATATACGACAGGAGTGCAATCCCAACTAGACCGACAGCGTAGCCGCCTGCCGGGTTGATATCCAGCCATATTGCCAGTCCTAGTCCCGAACCGGAAAGCACGGGGCGTAGAATCTCGAGTTGATTTGCTCGACGTCGCTGCTGAATGCCAAGGAGAATATTCTGGATAAATGATCTAATTCCTTCTGCCGCGACGTAAGCAGCTCCTGCTAATGCCATTGATTGAGTGATGCCTACCACCGTAGTACTTATGATCGCTAATAGGGTGGCTATAACAATCGCGGTGAGGGATCGAATAACCAGTAACGTGTTTGCGATCCCGGGTGTCGAATCTGAGGCTAGTAGCCTTAGCGCACGAGCGCGTGTGCCGAAGCCGAGCAGAGTGATAAGCACACCGCCTATGGCGGTCATGACTGCGAATGTACCGAAAGCGCTCGGTCCTAGAGCGCGTGCAAGTACTATTAGCACTATCGCTTGCAACCCTGCAGCCACTACGCGAGCGGAGAAGTATGCGGTTATGCGCCTATACAACGAGTCTCCTCGGTCTATGTAGTGGGCCAATGCTGAGGACGGGAACTCTTCGCCTTGCTTGCCGTATGGTGGTGTGCGTCTAAGACGTATTGCAATACGATTAATAGAGGAACTGTGCGACCAAGGCCAACGAAGAATCCGGTCGGTTCAAGGAAAACAGTCACGGTCATCACCATGCATGTGAGAGCAGCGTGCTGGGCATGAGGGTGCCATTGGATGATGCCTATAATCGCTGCCACTATTAGCGTGAACGAGGCAACCAACGCTCCAATAACGCCAACGATACCGGCGTTTACTGCGAACGTTAAAAGCGGTGTGTGTGCATTAGCACCAGCCCGCGCAATGGCTGTGTTGGGATCCGGGCCGAAAAGGGGTGCTGTTAGGAAAGCCTCTAAGGCGGCCATATTGCGTTCCGAGCGTCCTGAAGACCCTGAACCCATAGCCATGATTCGTGTGGTGAGGTAACTTTCACGCTGCGTATATAGAACTGTTCCCGCTAATGTAAGAATCGCCCCGACCAGAGTCGGTTTCCTGTGGAAGGTACGAACTGTCCAGACAAGGAAAACTAAGACGATCGCAAGGAACCCCCCGCGACCGGCGCTTAGAATTAGGCCGGTCAAGCACACGACTGTCCCGATCGCTCGTAGGACAAGGCTAGTGGCTCCAGAGTTTCGTATCCATAATTGCGGCAATATGTATAAGAGCGTACCGATCGCTAGCAAGGGTGAGGCCAACGTGCGTCGAATATTGAAGCCGGAGAAGTCGTTCCCCCAGGTGCTTGGGACTCCTAGATATGGTAATCCGGCCCACTGGAGAATGATGTCTAGCCCACTCCAGGTAATGCCGAGGGTAATCCCAATCAGCAGGGGCGTGTGTAGGTGGCGCCGCTTGGCTACAAGTAGCGCTATGAGCACGGAGGCGAAGCCTACCGCTCCTGTCGTGAAGAGTTCGTTGTGTCCACTAGTTGCGCCAGACACCATGGTGACGACGCCGACCGCCATGAGCAAGGCGGTGACAGTGGTTACTAGCCAATGTGGTCGCTGACTCTTGAGTGTCCGTAGCACCAGAACGGTAGTGAGGCTGTACGTGACGAAGTCCAGGCTAAGTGTCGAGGCGAGGGCGATGTAGTCGATTGGCAGGAGGATACCGACAAGCAGGGCGAGCTGGTGTGTTCGCAGCGAGAAGCCGATCGCTAAGGCTACTGGCAGAATCCAGAGGTCCACGCTCAACGGAGAAGCCTAACGGTTACTGATTCGCGCGTTTCGAAGCGACAGTCGGAAGCCGTTGATCCGAGGAAGGAGACCCATGAGTCGGTCGTCGTCTTGTCGGGAGTCGGTTTGGGGTACCGGGAGACTCGCTTCGGGATCACTGTTCGCTCCATTCTTCATGCTCAAGGTATCAGCGAATGCCACACCGAATTCGCACCCGGTGGCGAATCGTAGACGATGTGAAATCGCGCCGTAGTGGTTCGTAAGACCTTGCGGTGTTAGTCATTCTCTTCCCTCCTGAGTTTGGTCACCGCATCGCGTTCCGGGGAGTGGCGGCTCGCTGACCTGGACTGATAGGTGCTCGGGTGGCGCTCTGAGGCACAATTGGCGCTCTACGGTGGGGTGCGTGGCGTGGATTTGGCGGGTTCGGACGGCCTCGGGGCGACGGCGGTGCAGATTGCAGAGTCCGTCAAGGACCGTCGGCGGATCATCGCCCACCTCGGGTCGGCGCATATCGAGGCTGAGCTTGGGCTGCTCTTCGAGCGGGCGCGGGAGTTGCTGGAGGACCCGGGGCAGGGCGGGTTCGACCTCGGTGTGGAGCCCGCGGCCCACAGGACGACGTTGATCGGCCAGCTGGGGGTGCCGATGCTCTTCGACGAGCCGGGCTCCCAGGTAGGTGAGCGGGGGCTGGTCGCACCGCCCCGGGTGGTGGGGACTTCCTCGTGGATGCTCTACGACGCGCTGACCGCGGTGTTCACCGATCTGGGGTTCGACGCCCTGGGTGACGCGGTGTTCCGGGATCTGGTGATCGCCCGGATCGTGGAGCCGACCTCGATCCTGGACACCGCCCGGGTGTTGAGCGACCTCGGCGCCAGGCCGGCGAGTTGGAAGACGATGCGCCGCACCCTGACCCGGGCCGCGGTCGGCGAGGGGCCCGGCGCGTACCGAGACAAGGTTGCCGCGTTGTGCTTCGACCACGCGGTGACCAGTGGTGATGTCTCGCTCTGCGGTAGGAGTCAGCGACCACGGTGATCAGCGCGGATTCGGCACGGCCACTCGGGAAAGTAGGTGTCCGATCTGAACTTGGGGATGGCCATGTCGATGGTCCCCACCCGGGTATCGAGGGGCCGATGCCGGTAGCCGTTGCGCTGGGCCGTGCGCTCGGGGCTCGGCCGGCGCTACTCGGCACCGACCACCGCATCGGCGTCGGCCGACAGCAAAGCGTTGATCACTGTCTGCAGCAGTGATCGCATTTACCAACAATCTGATGACCCTGGCCAGCAACTCCGACCGCTTCCTCCGCGCCGCGGTGAAGACCTCACTACGCGACCTCGCGCGACGCTGGAAAGCGCTCGATGAAGAGATCAAGGGCCTAAACCAGCAGCTCGAAACTGTCGTCAGCACTACCGCACAAGACCTCGTCGTACTTCACGGCGTCGGTGTCGAGATCGCCGGCCAATTCCTCGGCACCGCAGGCGACAAGGCCGAACGCATCCGCAACGAGTCCGCCTTCGTCAAACTCTGCGGCGTTGCACCGCAACCAGCCAGCAGCGGTCGCACCACAGGCCGCCACCGAACTCAGCCGCGGCGGTGACCGAGCCGCCAACAGCGCGCTCTACATCGTCACCATCGTGCGGATGAGGCACCACCAACCAACCCGCGACTACGTCGAGCGTCGCACCGCCGAAGGACTGAGCAAACGCGAAATCATCCGCTGCCTCAAACGCTACATCGCCCGCGAGATCTACAAGAACCTGCCTAGACAGACATCCCCCACCCCCACCGTGGCCGCCGAATAACTCTACGTCAGGGCGCGCTCCAAAAACAAGCCCCGCCGGCAGGCGCTACACCGCTGGCTGGAGCACTAGAAGTATTATCGACCGCACAGCTCACTCGGAGGCCGACCACCCATCAGCCGCTGCCCCGTCCCCGATGTCACCAACCCCCCGGCGTAGAACAACTGGAGCTATGAATATGGCGAAAATTCATGGGCCCAGTTGGCACAGAACTGCGCTGAAAGCTCTTTGTGCGTAAGTTGATAGAATAGGCGCAGATACCAGAGATCGCATGCAGACATTCAAGTCATAACGAAACCTGAAACCCGTATCGGTGTAGCAATACGCCGGCCCATCAATGGAGCCTCTAATGCACCATAGTATCAAAGCTTTGTTCGTAGTCCAACCGGCTCTCACTCACTACAGAGAGCCCCTGCTCCGCACCCTGCTCGAGTCGAAAGACGTCGAGTATGTGCCCTTAGCAATATTGCCCGATACCGGCGAGGGCGACGACAGTATCCACCCTGCGAGTCCAGCACTTCAAGAGAGGACCGTAATACTGAGGCAGCGCCGTTTGGGTAGACTTACATGGGAGGCAGGACTGCTTTCCCAGATAAACCGCTCGGAAGCAGACGTATTCATTCTCGAAGGCCGTGTTTACTCAGTTAGCACTTGGATCGCCAGCCTTCTTATCCGAATGCGAAGCCGCAAACTAATCTTGTGGAGCCACGGATGGCGAGTCCCAGAATATGGCCTAAAACGCACCATCAGGCGGACCTTCTTCAAACTAGCCGACGCGTTAGCACTTTACAGCGATCGTGGAAGACATGTCGCTGTGGCACATGGAATGCCTTTAGCGCGTCTACACGCCGTATACAATAGTCTCTACGAGAAGTCGTGGTTGACTACCCTTAACCCGGCCCTTACAACACCTGTCGCTTTCTGTGATAGGCCGGTCTCGCTAATCGCTTCATGCCGGCTTACCGAACGACATAATGTTGCCGCTCTGATCGACGCCCTGATGACCCTTGCTGGGCGCGGCCTAAAGTTGCATACTACTATTGTAGGTGATGGTTCTGAGCGAAAGGATCTTATCCAAACTGTTCGAAACCACGATCTTCCAGTCGAGTTCGTAGGCCAAGAATATGATCGGAACGTCCTACGTGCCCTGTATGCCCAGGCAGATATAGCGGTATCTCCTGGCGCACACGGATTAAATGTTGTTCAGGGACTTTCATTCGGGCTTCCAGTTATCGGTCCACACAATGACCGTAACTCTGGCCCAGAGTCCGAAGCGCTTGTTCATGGACATACTGGCCTCACTTATGATATCTCTAGCACCAATGGCCTCGCCGACTCAATTGAAGTACTCGCACATGATAGCAATCTTCGGGCTAAACTAGGCCAACAAGGTTATGAACTGGCGCTGGAACGGTACACAGCGGAGTCCCACGCATCTAAGTTTGACACGATAGTTCACAAGGTTTACTGCGGACATGATGAATGCGTCGCTGAATCATGAAACGGCTAGCGTCGTCAGTGCTGACTAGGAGGCGCGCGGTCTGGTGATACGAATCCCTGACGCCCCTACCTTGAACCGAAAGTAGTTTCAGCGTTAGGTATTAACAATCTACCGACAGTGCTGAACGCTCCGCTGCACAGCACCGCTCCGCTCATCCATTTGCGCCCACCATCCCTTCGCTCGGATCCAGATCGACAGTTCAAGCAGACGTCCGCAGCCTCACCCCTCCGCAAAGAAGGTAGCGACCTGTAACGCGTTCAACTTCTGGTGCACTGAAAGCGATCGATCATTCAGAAGGTCACCCCCTTCGTCTTCAGAACTCACAATTGGTAGGAACTTGTATCCTTTAGACGCCTGCAGTACAGCCGCTTTCCATCTCTCGCTACGCATTACACCATGCCAGTTCGACCAGGATGCGACGGCCGAATTTCGCAGCCCATATCGCAATGCCGCCCGCATTGCTCCATCGCACATCCATCTTGGTAGCGATACGATGGCGTTGAATGGAGACAAGCGGTAGGGATAGTAGCCCGAAGCGTGAGGAATCCACTTACTAGGCTCCAAAAACTCACGGAATGCTTCGTGAAATAGCCGTCTACCCATCTTCCAGCTCGTAGGCACGCTCGCGCTTAGACGCAGTACCTCATGGGATATGAAGGGTTCAATGGATCTAAATAGGCGTCGGTTACTGTGGAACTGTCCGCTCGTAGCCCGCATCGAAGCTGGCCAAAGCATAAACCATTCGTGGCAGGAATCGGTTCGAAATTCGAGTACACGGTTCATGTGATCCACTCGACGTTGGCGTACCTCCGCGAGGCGTTCCTGGCTGAAAAGTTCGTGGATGATCGGGCTAGTCCGCGTTTCGCCCGCCAGCAAACGGTGAGGATAGACGGGGAATCCGTATGGGCCCGTCGTCTGTCTAGCGTACATCGCCTTCAGGAACGCATCGGCCGACCAACCACCGAATATCGCCCCATACGACTCCAATTTCGGGTCTGTTTGTATTCCATACGAATGCGCCTGTATAAACTGCGAAACGCTTCCTACGTTCGCAGTGGCACCACTTAAGTGCTGTATGTAATGCTGGGGATGTCGTTTGATCACCTGGTGCTCTAAGCCGTAAGCTTGAGCCACTTTAGTTGCGATTTGGCTCTCGCGGTTCGGCGTGTCGACGTAGGTCAATGCAACCGGGTTCTTATCTCCGAATGATGTCAGCAACCCGGCAAGCACCCTTGAATCTTCCCCACCGCTTAGGAACTGTGCTGTATTTGTTTCTGTTTGCACCGCTGCCCGAAGAAAACGGAGAGTCCCTTCCCGCAGAGATTGCGCCGCCTCAGCAACGTCTGAGTATGGATTGCGAGCCATAGGAAGCCAATAGTGTTTACTCGATATGCGCCGTACATTATTCAAATCGATAGTGGTAATGCTCCCGGGCGGCACTTGCTGTATGTCCTCATAGAGGGTGTATGGATAGGTTACTATTCCATGCAATATAAAGTCTGCAATAGAAGTGCGATCGCGGGATACAGAAGATTTAGCATTCGCGGCCGCATCGACATGTGTTGAGACTACGAGTTGGTCCGAGTAGTTCGATACGTAGACAGGTATAAACGCTAATGGGTCTGTAGCGATGGTCAAGGTCATCTTCCTCGGATCAATAATCAGGATCGCGAAAGGACCGCTTAAGGTACTCATCCATCGGCTTGCGCCACTCAGGACTCCCTGTGCTATCGCCGCTATATCTGTTTTGGTTACTAACCCCTCAGTCCCATTCGTTCGATAGCTGACTGGCGTCCCAATCAATATGACCAGATGGTTGCGCGTACTTAGCGTATTGCATTTTGTCGCCTCAACCGAGATCGCTAGGCTGCCCCAATCTCCTGCGAGTTCATGAAACACTGAAGGTCTCTGGCGAAGCGCGCTTGCTAAGGAGTCGGTCATGCTGCGTGATTCACTGTTGGAATTGGTGTATAGAAAGTCCATATGATTTTTCTTGTTGGAGTCCAACACTCGGTCGCACCTGACGGCTTATGTCCTGCTTACACACGATGATGTCAGTCCAGCATTAAACTGCAACTACCTGTGTACCCCTAACTATTCGTTGGCGCAAATCTCTTTGGGTTAGTAAATTGCTTGGGCGCTTTAGGGCTGCTGGCGATGCGCCCTAAGTGGTACGACGTGGCGTTAGGATGCGCTTGAACATGAATGGGTAAGCACCACACCCTTCCTAAGCGTATTGGATTGTATGAGCGTGTCTTCAGTGTACCCTACGGGTTTTAGGTCGGTATCCTAAGTATCCTCGGTATGCAACATGTGCCTATAGGTGCACCCAAAGACCAAATCTAGGCCTGACTCGTGCCACTTTCGGCTGATTCGACTGTCTGGCTGGTGTTGGTGCTGGTCAGGGGGGCGTGCTCGGGGTGGTCGACACACTAATTAGGGTCGATAGGGTCTGTTTCGTGGTGTTCGTGCGCAAGGTCCGGACGAAGTCCGGGGCGACGGCGGTACAGATTGCCGAGCGTGAGGGTGGCCGTGACAAGGTTCTGGAGCACCTCGGCTCCGCCCGCACCGACGCCGAGCTTACCGCCCTGCTTGAGGTGGCCCGCGCCAAGATCTACCCCGGCCAGGGCGAGTTGGACCTGAGCGCGGGTTCGGTGCCCGCCGGGCATGCGGTGATCACGGGCAAGTCCAGCATGCTGCTGTGGCACGTGCTGTCCAGCGCCTACACACGGCTGGGATTCGACGTGCTCGGCGACAAGACCTTCAAGGACCTGGTCCTGGCCCGGCTCGTTGAGCCCACCAGCAAGGCCGACTCGATCCGCGTCCTGGACGAACTCGGCGTGCAGCACGCCTCGTTGCGCACGATCTTTCGCTCCCTGGCCCGCTGCCAGGAACGGGACTACCGCGCCCAACTCTCCGCCGCCTGCTTCGCACACGTCGAGCGGCACGGGGACCTGACGTTGTGCCTATACGACGTGACCACTTTGTACTTCGAAGCCGAGAACGAGGATGACCTGCGCAAGATCGGGTATTCCAAGGAACGGCGGGTCGATCCTCAGATTGTCGTCGGGCTGCTGGTGGACCGCGCAGGCTTCCCGCTGGAGGTTGGTTGCTTCGAGGGGAATCAGGCAGAGACGTCCACGCTCCTGCCAATCGTGAACGCGTTCACCGAGCGTCACAGCCTGGCCGACATCGTCATCGTCGCCGACGCGGGGATGTTGTCCGCAGGCAACCTCAAGGAGTTGGACGCGGCGAACCTGCGGTTCATCGTCGGGTCCCGATCGGCCAAGGCACCCGGTGACCTGGCCTCCCACTTCCGCTGGCACGGGGATGCGTTCACCGACGGTCAGCTCATCGACACCATCACCCCGCGGGTCTGCACCCCCGCCGCGAAGGCCGCCAACGATGTGAAGAAGCGAACTGAGCCGGTGTGGGACCCCAAGGAGCACGAGCTGTCGTGGCGGGCGGTGTGGGCCTACTCGGCCAAGCGCGCCGCCCGAGACACCAAGACCCTGACCCTGCAGGAGAACCGGGCCAAGGCCGTCATCGCCGGTGAGAAGGCCACCCGCACGCCCCGGTTCGTGAAGACGAAGAACGGTGCGACCAGCCTGGACGAGGCCGCGCTGGCCCGCGCCAAGCGCCTCATCGGGCTGAAGGGGTACGTCACCAACCTGCCCGCCAGCGTGATGCCAGCAGCCGAGGTCATCGCCTCCTACCACTCGCTGTGGCAGGTCGAAGCCTCGTTCCGGATGACCAAGAGCGACCTGGCCGCCCGCCCCGTCTTTCATCACCAACGCGAGGCGATCGAGGCCCACCTCACCGTCGTCATGGCTGCCCTCGCGGTCGCCCGGCACCTGCAGGACAGCACCGGGCTGAGCCTGAAGAAGATCGTTCGCACGCTACGCCCACTGCAGCAGATCACCGTCAATATCGCCGGCCACGAGCACACCGCCGCCGACCCGCTCACCGACACCGCCAGCCAGATCCTCACCGCCACCGACACCGAATGGCCGACACACTAAACCGGCACGAGTCGGGTGTACCCTACGGGTTTTAGGTCGGTATCCTAAGTATCCTCGGTATGCAACATGTGCCTATAGGTGCACCCAAAGACCAAATCTAGGCGTCAAGGTAATCGTCCGGTGGTGCGCCTGTGGTCGGATCCCGCACGTGAGCGCGGCACAACGCTTCTAGTCCAGTATGTGGTGGACTGGGCCGATAGTTTTGTGCGGCGCAGGCGGCGAGTTCGAGGATGAACGTGTTGCCCATCGCCTCTATATTACGACGTCTGGCTGCGGATGCAGCGGTTGTGGCCTTGCTACCGCTCACGGGAGGACTAACTCCTAGATCCGCCTTTCACCTCCTAGGGGCGACTGGGCTTCTAACTGAGCCTCGATCTGCGGGGCGGCCAAGCGACCGGATGGGTCGTCAGAGCCGAATGCTCCCGTGATCAGCGAAAATGAGACTTGATATGGGTTCCAAGAAGCTGAGAACAGGAGCACTCGTAGTGCAAGTTTCGAATACCTTTTCGGCGCAGTTCGATGATGACAATCTGATCGGCACCGCTGGGTTGATGCCAGTGATGACATTGGCCGAATCATCGGGGTTGGCGGGCCTGGCCATCAGCGACATGGACCTGCTGCGTCATGGCGGGATGAGGAGGGCTTTCACCGAAGGTCGGGCCCCGACCACGTTGGGCACGCATCTGCGGGCCTATACCCATGGCCACACCCGGCAGGTGGATGCGGTGGGCTCCCGGATGCTGACCGGGCTGGCCTCCCGGGTCCCTGGGCTGATGGCTGGGGCTGAGCAGATGGCGTATGTGGATATCGATGACACCATCCGCCAAACCCATGGGTATGCCAAGCAGGGCACCGGGTATGGCTACTGCGGGGTGAAGGGCCTGAACGCTCTGGTGGCCACGGTTTCGACCCCGGTGGCCGCGCCGGTGATCGGCGGCATCCGACTACGCAGAGGCTCAGCCCCCTCTGCCCAGGGGGCCCCGAAGATGATCGCCGAGACGCTGGGTACTGCCCGCCGGGCAGGGGGCGAGCGGGGCGATCACGGTGCGGGCTGATAGTGCCTTCTACCAGTACCCGGTGGTGGCCGCCGCCCGCCGGGGCGGGGCGCACTTCTCCATCACCGCCCGCCATGATGCCGGCGTTGTTGCCGCGATCAGCCGCATCCCCGAACACGCTTGGGTCGGTATCAAGTACCCGAAAGCGATATGGGACGAAGACGAGGGCCGGTGGGTCTTGCGATGCCGAAGTCGCCGAGATCGAATACACCGCCTTCACTTCCCGCAAGAAGGCCGAGCATCTCACCGCCCGGTTGATCGTGCACCGAGTCAAACGCCTGAACCCTTCCCACGGCGACGGCAAGGACGCCCCGGTGGAGGTATTCAGCGCCTACCGCCACCACGCGGTCTTCACCGACTCACCGTTGTCGATGCTGCAGGCTGAGGCGGCTCACCGTGACCACGCAATCATCGAGCAGATCATCGCCGATCTGAAGGCAGGTCCGCTGGCCCACTGCCCCTCAGGGTCATTCTCAGCCAACAGTGCCTCGACCATCCTGGCTGCGATCGCCTTCAACCTCACCCGCGCCGCCGGAGTGCTCGCCTCGGCGTTCCACGCCCGCGCCCGCACCGCCACGATCCGATCTCAGTTGATCGCCGTCCCTGCCCGCATCGCCAACCGGGCCCGCACCTGGATGCTGCATCTGCCACGCATCTGGCCCTGGCAGCAGGCCTGGCAGGCGCGCTTCGACACCGCCGGTGGACCATCTCCAGCACCAGCCTGAACCCCCCACCCGTCCCACCGACCCAGGGACCTGAAAGTGGAAAAGCCGGGCAGACCGGCAGACCACTGCTGCCCTTACGCGCCGGTGACTTCGAAAACCCTCACGAACTGACTCTCATCGACTCCCAGAAACTGGTTCGGCGTATCCAGGCTGAGTTCACCCGCCGGTGTGGTGGTTGACGGGGGGTATCGCAGTAGTTCCACCCCAATCAGGCTCTTCGACTTTGAGCGCGGTGTGCCGCTGAGGTGAGGGCTCGTGGCCCTGTACCAGCATGGGTGTTGTCAAGACATCCCTGTTGGTGAAAGTGAACCGCCCCGGCATGTCCGGAGACTTGTCGGTGTGAGAGCTCAGCGGTGGGCTGGGCTCGGTGGTGAGCGTAGTAGAGGGCTTCGCGCTCGGCTGGCGGGATGTCTCCGCAGTACTCGTACAGCCGTCGGTGGTTGAACCAGTCGACGTACTCTGCGGTGGCGTATTCGACCGCGTCGACGGTGCGCCAGGGGCCCTGGGGCTTGATCAGTTCGGTCTTGTACAGGCCGTTGATCGTCAACGCCCTAGCCGAGACGACCAACGGCTACTACAAGGCCGAACTCATCCGCGGTCCGATCCGTGCCGAGCGCGGCCCTTGGAAGGCCGTCGAGGACGTCGAACTGGCCACCCTGGGCTGGGTGCACTGGCACAACAACGACCGGTTGCACGGCTACCTCGGCGACCTACCGCCAGCCGAGCACGAGCAGGCCTATTATGCTGCTCAACGGACCGACCAAACCCCTGGTCGGAATCCAATAATCCGAGTCTCCATCGAACCCAGTGCGGTTCATTCCTCCACGACTACAATCATCATCGAGCCCACACCGCTATCGGAGGCCTCACCCCAGCAGACCGCGTTCACAACCTAACGGGGAAGTACACCTAGCCCGCTGCCGACTCACCGCCATCGAGAACACCCGAAACGAGGTGACCACCGACCTCGACCCCAGACTCGAACTCAGCGCCTGAAAACCCGACCGAAGGAATCAGTCGCTACACCACTCCCGGGGACTTGACCGAGCATCTCGTTAGCCAGGCGGATCACGTGCCAGTGATCGGCACTGATCTTGACCTTCGGCAGCACACTTGTGATGGCCGATTTGAACTCTGCGGACATGTCGATGGCCAGTTGACCTGCTGCACGGGCCGGGAGTGCACCCGCGAGGACATCGGCCACGAGCTCTCACCTCAGCGGCACACCACGCTCAAAGTCGAAGAGCCACCAAAGCCTCACGGGCAAGATGTCCTCTACCGTGCAGCAGTCGCCCTGCGCTCCGCGACCAAAGAAGGAAAACCTGTGTCTCTGAGGTATGACAGGATGCTCCTGACTGAGCCGAGTAGCGAAGGGTAGCTATGGAAATCGGAGATCTGCTTAGGATCTCACAGCAGCGGTGGATTTCGATCGTGGTGACCGGGCTTGCGGTCCTGTTAGTCATCGCGGCAACGACGTTATTGATGACGCCTCAGTACACATCGCAAACGCGGATCTTTATCGCCGTCGATGCGGGTGAGTCGGTATCGGACCTCGCTCAAGGGTCCAACTTTGCCGAGCGCCAGATGAGTTCGTATAGAGAGGTCGTCGTCTCTCCCCTCGTACTTGAGTCAGTTATAGAAGCGTTAGATTTGGATAAGACTCCAGAGCAACTAGCCGAGTCATTGACGGTGACCGTGCCTGCAGACACCGTGGTCTTGGAGATCGCAGCAACGGACGCGGATCCTGCACTAGCACGTGATGTCGCGAATGCGGTAGGGGCCAGTGTCAGCGATGTTATCGGCGGGCTGTCTCCGGATCGTCCCGACGGAACTGAGTCCGTCCGGGCAACAGTGCTTAGCGAGGGGACGTTGCCCAGTTCGCCTTCATCACCCAACGTGATGCGAAACCTCGCGCTCGGTGTCGTTCTAGGAGCCCTCCTCGGTGGCGGCTTGGCCATCCTGCGGGAGGTGTTGGACACGAAAGTCCGCAACGAGCGCGACGTCGCGGGAGTCTCTAGTACTGGAATTTTGGCGAAGGTTCCGCAAGACGAAGCGGCATCAAGTCATCGGGTTTTTGTCCATCAGGAAGCGCGCGGTCCCCGGGCTGAGGCGATTCGGCGGCTGCGGACGAACTTGCAGTTCGTGGACTTCTCCGAACGTTCGCGTTCCTTAGTTGTGACATCGTCGATCAAGAACGAGGGGAAGAGCACAACAGCGATTAACCTAGCGGTAGCAATGGCTGACGCCGGGTCGCGGGTGGTCTTGATCGACGCAGACCTGCGGCGCCCCTCGGTGGCGAGGTACCTCGGGCTGGAGGGAAAGGTGGGGCTGACCACGGTTCTCAGCGGCCAGGCGAACGTCGAGGATGTACAGCAGCCTTGGCGCAACAGCGGGCTGCACGTGCTCGCATCCGGGCAGATCCCGCCCAACCCGAGTGAACTGCTCGGGTCGTCTAACATGGCTAGGCTGTTGAAGATCCTTGAAGCGCGCTACGACATGATCGTGATCGACAGCCCGCCGCTGCTTCCGGTTACTGACGCTGCAGTACTTAGCCGTGTGGTTGGTGGTGTGGTTGTGGTGGCTGGCGCGGACACGCTCCATAAGGGTCAGTTGCAGCAATCGCTGGAAAGTCTTGAGGCCGTCGATGCGCACCTCTTCGGGATCGTGCTCAACAAGATTGAGCGCACTGCACGCGCCAGTTATTACGAGGACTACTATGGCGAAGACAGTGGCTCGAAGCCCGGGGGTCGAAGTGGTAAGCGACCGAGCCACAACCCGCAGCGGGCACGCAACCGTCGTCGAGCCAGGCCACAGCGGGCCAAGGCTGGTTCAGTTCGCTGATAAAGGCAAGCCAGGGTCAACTGAGGCCAACCTCAGGGGTGAAGACCGCCTCCTCGCCGTCCCAGATCCACACACCACTTCCCGCCGCGCTGATCGCGAGATCATCCGGGTCGGGGATGTTCACGCAGGTTTCGGCATCGGTAGCACCCATACGGTCGAGCGACGCCACGGCGAAGCCCTCGTCACAGGCGTCCGCTTGGTTGATGGTGACATAACCCTCATCAGCAGGGCCCATCGCGAGCACCGCTGCGTCGGGGGACGCAACATCCCAGGTGATTGCGGCGTCGTCGGTGATCATGAGGGTGCCATCAGCGCACAACACGCCACCTCCGACCGTGTCGAGGCCGACCAACCGTGCGATCTCGCAGGGAGCCTCAACGAGGCCCGACGGGGAGCCGACGTAATCGGGGTCCGCCGGATGCAGGTACCAGGAACCATCGAGCAGATCGTTGTTCTGCACCCACGAGATTCCGCCGTCGGTGGTGTTGATGTACGTCGGCTCACAGTTGTCGCCGCCGATCGCGAAGGCGCCCTCTGGGCCAAGCGGGCGCAGGCGTGACAGCGGGGCAAGGTCGATTTCGACGGGCTCCCAGGATTCACCGCCATCGACGGTGCGTTCCAATTCACCTGGGGCGTCGCAGGAGCCGACAGTTCCGCGCCAGGCAATGCTGTCGTCGAAGTTCGCGAGGAAGCGCTCGGCGGGGGGCAGGGATGTCGGTCCTGGTGTCGCCAGCGGGTCCTCGGAGTCAGCGTCGTCGTCGCTGTGCGGTTCGTCGGGTTCGTCCTCGGTGGGTGTCGAGATCTCGGTGGGCTCTGTGCCCGTGGGGCTGGGCGCGAGAGTCACTGGTGGGGGCGATTCAGAGGGGTCGGGCGTCGTCGGGCGCAGCACCAGGGCCAGGATGAGGACCAGGTTGAGCACGACCAGGACTGCGATGGCGATGAAGGCCAACGTCCGACGTTTGGAGGAATCCACAGGCACGATCCTACGGGCGGGTCTGGGGTCGCATGCGGGAGCCTGCCTGTGTAGCGCTTAAGGTGGAGGCTTGTGTCGCTGAACTGATGGGAGCAGCAACCTCGTGAAGTACCGATCGGGTGAGAACTTCACCGTGCTTGCCGTGTGTACCGGGAATATCTGTCGTTCCCCGGCGCTGGAGCGGCTGCTTCGAGCGGAGTTCGCCGATAGTGACCGCATCTCGGTGGTGAGTGGCGGCTTGGGCGCGCTGGTGGGGGAGCCGGTGCATCCGCCGATGGCGGACTTGCTTCGGCGCCGAGGCGTAGACGCCGATGGTTTCGCAGCGCAACAGGTGACCCAGGAGATGGTGAACTCAGCGGACCTGGTGCTCACCGCCAGCCGGCGGCAACGCTCTGCAGTGGTAGAGATCTCACCCGCAGCGGTGCGGCGCACGTTCACCGTTCGGGAACTCGCGCGGATCGCAGCGAATCTGGAGCCGCGGGACCTGGACGAAGCCGCCGGTGGCTCCCCTGACCCCGTGCAGCGGTTCGCGGCCCTCGTACCCCTGGCGGCCACACACCGGTTCGAGGTTGACCGCAACCTCGACGACGTGAGCGACCCCTACCGACGAAGCCCAGAGGCTTACGCCGTAGCGTTCACGCTCATCGACGAGGCGGTGGAGACCATCACACGCGTGGTGCGCGGTGAAGGGGCGCGAATGGCACCCGAAGTCGTGGAGGCGACGGGGCGCTGACGGTGCTGCGGGTGTGCTCTTCTGCGCCGGTAGCAGGACGACTTCCGTAATCAGGGTGCGTGTCGCCGTCGGCCATCACGTATCAGCGGACACCGGCTACCAGGGTGCGTATTGCGCGCCGTAGGTGTCGACGTACTCATCCATCGAGTCGGTGCGCAAAGCCTCGCCGAGCGCTGCGGTTTGCTCCTGATCCACCACGTTGACCGACTGGCCCTGCTCAGTGCCGAAACCGGTGACCGGGGCCATCAGGGAGACCACCGAGTCGGCGTCGAAGTCCTGCAACGCCGTGCCGAGCGCGATGGCGTCCGTCAAATCGACGTCGCCGGTGATGTCGACGTGCTGGGAGAGCATGTCGATCAGTTCCGGGAACGCCTCGGGCTCCTCGGTGAGTCGTTCCTGAATCTGCTCCAGCATGCCGACCAGGGCGGCCCGGCCGCGTTCGGTGCGATCCAGGTCGCCCAGGGGCATGCCTTGGCGCTGGCGCACGTAGTCCAGCGCGGTGGTCTCATCGAGGGTGATGCGGCCCTCGGGGAAATCGGTGTCACCCACGGAACTGGCGTACTGGTTGTCCACCTCGAAGGGGCCCACCCACCGGACGAGGTCGGTGAAGCCGTGCATGTTCGTCTGGATAGTGGCGTCGAGGTCCAGTCCACCGAGCAGTTCGTCAAGGGTGGCGTGCATGGTGTCCAGGCCGCCTCGGGGGAGAGCGGAGTTCAGTTTGCCGTGCCCGTAGCCGGGGATGTGGACCCAGGAGTCACGGGTGAAGGAGATCAGGTAGGCGTTCTGCCGGTCCTGGGGCAGGTGGGCGAGGATGATCGTGTCCGGTCGCCCGGCCAGGGCGTCGGGGTCGCGGTCGTCGAGGCCGAGGAGGAGGACGTTGAGGGGGCGGTGGGGGAAGGGGTCCTCGGGTTCGGGGTCTGGGGCTGGGTCCGGTGATGGCGTGGGCCGGGGCTCCTCCGGGGGCTCCGGGGAGGCGCTGAGCGGCACTGTGGCCGGTGGATTGGCACGCGGGGATGCATCGCCACTGCAGCCGGCGAGGGCCAGCGTGGAGGCCAATATCAGGAGCACGGCACGGACGACGGTGCGAGGGGTTGCCATGCGTTTCCTCTTCTTCGTGGCCCGGGCGTTCTCGGTCGTTAGCGTACTTGGAGGCCGGGCGATGAGGTGGGCTTTGAACTGGCGCTGGGCTGCGTGCCTGCGGCTGACGTGGGTCCCTCGCCGTATGCGCGACAATGCCCAGAGATGAGCGCACACGAACCTGCCCCGAGCCCCTCGATCTCCCTGCGTGCCCTGCTTCCCGGTGTCTACCTGCCCACGCTGCTGTTCGAGATCGGCGTGGGCGCGATGATGCCCATGATCGCGGTCTCCACCACCAGCCTGGGCGGGAGCCTGTCCACCGCGGCGCTGATGGTCTCGCTGCTGGCGGTGGGAAAAATCCTGGCCGACGTGCCCGCCGGGGCGCTGGCGGCGAAGGTGGGTGACCGGCCGGCGATGGTGGCGGCCTCGGGGCTGGCGGTGCTCGCGCTGGCCGGGCTGGCGCTGGCGCCGAACCTGGCCACCCTGGCGGTCGGCGTACTGCTCGTAGGCGCGTGCGAAGCGGTGTACGGGCTTGCCCGCCAGTCCTACCTGACCGCCGTCATCCACCCGCTGCGCCGGGCCCGGGCACTGTCCACCCTGGGCGGGGTTGCCCGGATCGGGCTGTTCCTGGGCCCGTTCGTCGGTGCCCTGGTGATGGCCGGGTCCGAGGAGCCCTCCCGATCCTACTGGGTAGGCGTGGTCACCTCCCTGGCCGCGGCCGCCGTCGTCGTCGGGGTTCGCGACCCGGCCAAGAACCTGGCGCATGCCGGTCCATCCGCCGGTGCCCGCCCGGCCGTGCTGGCCGTGCTGCGCGAGCACCGCCGGGTGTTCCTCACCTTGGGGGTCGCGGTGCTGGGCGTCAGCGCGGTGCGCGGGGCCCGCAACACGGTGCTGCCGGTGTGGACCGAGTCCCTCGGCTTCGACCCCTCCACCACGTCGCTGGTGTTCGGGTTGTCCGGGGCGATCGACATGTTGTTGTTCTACCCGGCGGGCAAGGTGATGGACCGGTTCGGGCGGTTGTGGGTGGCGATCCCCTCGATGGCGGTGATGGGGGTGGCGATGCTGGTGCTACCGCTGACGTCCACCCTGGTGGGGGTCTCGGTGGTGGCGATGGTGCTGGGGCTCGGCAACGGCATCGGGTCGGGCATCCTGATGACGCTGGGCGCCGATACCGCTCCACCGGGGCAGCGGGCCCAGTTCCTGGGGATCTGGCGGCTATTCGCCGACACCGGGGGAGCGGCCGGGCCGCTGGTGGTCTCGGCCGGGGCGGCGCTGGGCTCCCTGGCTGCGGGGATCGTCGCGATGGGAGTGCTCTCGGCGGGTGTGATCGGGGCGCTGGGGCGTTGGGTGCCGCGATGGTCGGTGCACGCCAATGCGCGGACCCGGCGGGAGGCGGGGGTGGAGCGGTGAATCGGTGCGTCACCGCCACTAACGCCGTGGAGTCGCCGGCCCCAGTTGCCGGCAGCGAACGTGGTCGCGGTCCCGAGCCGCGACGCGGTCGCCGTGACCAAATTGTGATCTATGTTACCGAATCGTGACATCCGGCCATGGGCGGGTTACGGTCGCCGCACTTCCGACCCTGGAAGTCCGTAGGCGGACGCCGAACTCTGCCACCGCCTGCGGCCCATAGTTCGCCCTGGCAGGGGCGGGGGACCCACGAAAAACGGGACCGGCGTGCCGGTCTCTGGGGTGAAGTCTGGCGACGGCCAGGCCGGGTGTTTATCCGACCCGAACCCGACAGCTAACCCCGTAGGCAACCGGAGAAAACACCATGACACTACACAGCACCGCACGCGCGCGGCACCGAGCCGACGTGCGTCCCACCACCTTCCTCTCCGACCTGCCGGTGGGAAAGGTGGCCCGTCGCGGCACGGCCGGTGTGGCCACCGCGGGCCTGGCCTTCGGCCTCGCGATGCCCGCAGCCAGCGCCGACCCGGACGAGACCTACACCGTGAACGCCGGTGACACCGTGGGCAATATCGCCGCCCAATACGGCGCGAACATCCAGGAGATCATCTCGGCCAACGGCCTTCGCTCCGATGCGCTGATCTTCCCCGGTGACGAACTCACCATCCCCACCAGCTCGGTCACCTCAAGTGCTGGTGGAGCCACCCACACCGTGAGCGCCGGTGACACCGTCGCCGCGATCGCGGCGCGGTATGGCGCCGGCGTCCAGGCGATCATCGACGCCAACGGCCTGGGCGCAGACGCGCTCATCTTCCCCGGTGACGAGCTCACCATCCCCGGTGGGTCCGGATCCTCGTCGGGGTCGGCCTCGTCGTCGGGGTCGGGGTCGGCTTCAGTCTCCGGGTCGGGCTCGGCGTCAACGTCGGGCTCCGGATCGGCTTCCGTGCAGCGGGGGACCGACACGGCCTCCCGTGATGGCCAGCGTTCCGCTGCGCCCTCCCCGCAGGCCAGCGCCTCTGGCAGTGCGATCGTCAACATCGCCCGCCAGTTCGTGGGCACCCCGTACGTGTGGGGTGGATCCACCCCGGCTGGGTTCGACTGCTCCGGGTTCACCTCCTACGTGTACGCCCAGGCCGGCATCGACTTGCCGCGTAACTCCGGGGCTCAGCGCAGTGCCGGTCACGTGGTCTCCGCCAGCCAGGCCCAGCCCGGGGACTTGGTGTGGTGGCCGGGGCACATCGGTATCTACACCGGCAACGGCAACCACATTGCCGCCCGCAACCCCGGCACCGCGCTGCACGAGAGCAAGATTTGGCGGGCCAACCCCACCTTCATCCGGGTGGCCTGACCGGCTCACGGACTCACCTGCCGCGTGCGACACGTCGGCCCGCCCCGAACTTCGGGGCGGGCCGACGTGCGTGGCGGCCCCGGGCTGCTCGCCCATGATCAGCCGGCCGCAGCGACGAAGTCAGCATTAGTCGGCTGAAGAGGAGGCTTCAGCCGACTAATGCTGACCTCGGGGGTGGGCTGGCACAGGGCCTGGACATCACCTACTGAGGGCGAATCTGGGCTCGGAAGCGGGCTAGACGTCCGATCATTTAGGGAGGCATCAGCGAAGACTGCCTAAGATTGCCACCGTCGGCCCTGCCGGATCTGTGCTATACCTCCTACGTCTACTCTCTCTGCACGCGTGCCACCCATCTCCGAAAGGACATCGCTGCCATGGGCACCATCACCGCCCTTGAGTCGCGGGACGTTCGATTCCCCACTTCCCGTCAACTGCATGGCTCCGATGCGATGAACCCGGATCCGGACTACTCCGCCGCCTACCTGATTCTGCGCACCGATGAGACCCTGCCCGGTGGTGAACCACTGGCCGGCCACGGTTTCGTCTTCACCATCGGCCGCGGCAACGATGTCCAGGCCGCGGCGCTCGCAGCCCTGGCCGATCACGTCCAGGGCCTGGATATCGACGCGGTGTGCGAGGACCTCAGCCTGGTGCCCCGCCTGCTCACCGAAGACTCCCAACTGCGGTGGCTGGGCCCGGAGAAGGGTGTCATCCACATGGCAGTCGGCGCCGTGGTGAATGCCGTGTGGGACCTGGCCGCCCGCCGCGCCGGGAAGCCGCTCTGGCGCTTCATCGCCGAACTGTCCCCCCAGCAACTGGTGGCGTGCATCGATTGGCGCTACCTGGAGGATGCACTTACCCCCGGTGAGGCCCTGGAGATGCTGCAGAAGAAGATGGGCGGACGCGCTGCCCGCACCGCTGAACTGCTCACCGAGGGCTACCCCGCCTACACCACCACACCCGGGTGGCTCGGCTACTCCGATGAGAAGTTGACGCGATTGTGCCGCGAAGCGGTTTCCGACGGCTACCGGACGGTGAAACTCAAGGTCGGCCAATCCCTCGATGAGGACATCCGCCGGCTGTCCCTGGCCCGGGAGGCGCTCGGCCCGGACGTGCACCTGGCCGTGGACGCCAACCAACGGTGGGGCGTGGACGAAGCGGTGCGGTGGATGAGCGCGCTGGCGCCCTATGACCTCGCCTGGATCGAGGAGCCAACCAGCCCCGACGACGTGCTCGCCCACGCCGCGATCCGCCGGCAGATCCCGGTCCCGGTCTCCACCGGAGAGCACGCCCAGAACGGGATCATCTTCAAGCAACTGATGCAGGCAGAAGCGGTGGATCTGATCCAGATCGACGCCGCCCGGGTGGGCGGGGTGAACGAGAACCTGGCGATCCTGCTGCTCGCGCAGAAGTTCGGCGTGCGGGTCTTCCCCCATGCCGGCGGTGTGGGCCTGTGCGAACTCGTCCAGCACCTGGCGATGGCCGATTACGTGGCGATCTCCGGGGCTAAGGAGGACCGTGCGATCGAGTACGTCGATCACCTGCATGAGCACTTCGAGGATCCGGTCATCATCCGCGACGGCCGGTACCGGGCGCCCAGCGCCCCGGGCATGAGCGCCCGGATGAAAGACTCCTCGGTGCAGGCCCACCTGTACCCCGGCGGTGCGGTGTGGGAGGACGAGCACAGCAACGCCGATCGGAAGGCAGCACAGGCATGAGAGTCGCCGTTCACACGAAACTCACAGCAGGCGCCGAGCAGGCCTATGAC
Organism: Pseudactinotalea sp. Z1748; assembly: GCF_049725185.1. Lineage (NCBI taxonomy): Bacteria > Bacillati > Actinomycetota > Actinomycetes > Micrococcales > Cellulomonadaceae > Pseudactinotalea > Pseudactinotalea sp. Z1748. The sequence continues at coordinate 476,130 of NZ_JBMPQB010000001.1, forward strand.
GAGGCGCACCGGGAGGTGCCGGCCGAGTTGGTCGCAGCGATGCGGGCCAACGGGGTGCACGACTGGCGCATCTGGCGCAGCGGACTCGACGTGTTCCAAGTGATCGAGTGCGAGGACTACGCTGCACTGTTGGCGGCGCTGCGGGACCTGCCGGTCAACGTTGCCTGGCAGGAGCGCATGGGGCAGATGCAGGAGGTCACCCACGACTACTCCGCTGCCGGCGTCGATGACGGCCTGCCGATGGTGTGGAACATCAAGGACGTCCCGTGAGCGTGGTGTTCGGTGCCGCGTCCATCGCCGGGTTGTACCGCCCCGTCAGCCGCGACGACGCGCTGGCAACCCTCGAGGAGGCGTGGAACCAGGGCATCCGGGCCTTCGATACCGCCCCGCACTACGGGGTGGGCCTATCGGAGACGTTGCTCGGTGAGTTCCTGCAGGACAAACCACGGGAGTCCTACACCTTGTCCACGAAGGTAGGACGGCTGCTGTACGACGACCCCGGCGCCCAGGACGGCACCGACGGGTTCTTCGGGGCGCCCAAGCGTTCCCGCATCCGGGACTACTCCCGCGATGGCGTGCTCCGGTCCCTGGAGGACTCCCTTCAGCGACTGGGCCTGGATCGGGTGGACACCCTCTTCGTGCACGACCCCGAAGACCACATGGACGCTGCGCTGGACCAGGCGGTGCCGGCGCTGGCGCAGTTGCGCGACCACGGGGTGATCAGCAGTTACGGCGTGGGCACCAACTACGCGCAGATCGCGTCCCGGTTCGTCGCCGAGACCAGCGCCGACCGGATCATGGTGGCCGGGCGCTACTCCCTGCTCGACCGGCGCGCTGATGCCACGTTGCTGGCGTTGTGCGCCCAGCGGCAGGTGCGCGTGCAGGTGGCTGGGGTGCTCAACTCCGGGCTGCTGGCCGAACCCGGCCCGGGTGCCCCGTTCAACTACGAGCCCGCACCGCAGTGGCTCATCGAGGTAGCCCAGCAGATGGGCCAGGCTTGTGCCCGTTATGACATCGCGTTGCCCGCGGCAGCGCTCCAGTTCCCCACCCGCCACCCGGCGGTGGAGGCGATCGTCATCGGTCCGGGCCGCGTGGCCACCGTGCGGGACACCTTCGCCCAGCTGGCCGTCTCCATCCCCGACGGGTTGTGGGACGAACTGGAGGCCCTGCTGCCCGATCAGGACCGGTTGCCCTCATGACGCAGAATTCGCAGATCCTGGATGCGCACCTGCACGTGTGGGACCTTCAGGCCAATACCTATCCCTGGCTCACACCCGAACTGGGCCCGCTGTATGCGAACTACTCGATCGAGCAGGCGCGCACCGAGGCCCGGGCCGCCGGAATCACCGAAGCCATCCTGGTGCAGGCCGAGGACTCGGTGGCCGAGACCGACTATCTGCTCGGCGTGGCCGAAGAGCACTCGTGGATCCGGGGGGTGGTGGGCTGGCTGCCGCTGGATGACCCGGCGGCCGCTGGGGCGCTGCTGGAGCGCTACGACCGCAACCCGCTGCTCGTGGGGCTGCGGCACCTGATCCACGAGGACCCCAGGCCAGACCTTCTCGACTCTCCTGAGGCCCGCCGCACCCTGGCCGCGGTAGCCGAGCACTGCTACCCGATCGACATCCCCGATGCGTGGCCGCGTCACCTGCAGCAGGTGGAGCGCCTGGCCGCCGCCGTGCCCGACCTGAGGATCGTCGTCGACCATCTGGCCAAGCCACCGCGCGCCCAAGCCGATTTCCCCGACTGGGCCCGCACCCTACGACAGGTGGCGGCGCACGAGAACACCGTGGCCAAACTCTCCGGGCTGCACATGCCCGGGCAGCCCTACACCGCCGCTGCGCTGCGCCCGGCCTGGGAGGTGGCGCTGGAGGCGTTCGGTCCGGACCGGTTGCTGTACGGCAGCGACTGGCCGATGAGCGTGCCGCACGGCGGTTACGGGCCCACCCACGAGGTGCTCATGGAACTTGTGTCCGAACTCTCGGCACCGGAACGCACGCGCATCCTGCGCGAGACCGCGCGCCGGGTGTACCGGTTGGCCGATTCCTGAACAACCCGGAGGAAGACCTGATGCCCACGCCGACCCCGCCGGCCCGCCTGGAGATCGCGATCCAGGACATCGAGGGTGCCCACGTGGCCGCCGCCCACGGCGCGGACCGGGTGGAGTTGTGCCAGGCCCTGGCAGTGGGGGGCCTCACACCCAGCCTGGGCCTGATGGCGTCGGTCGCAGCCACCGGGGTGCCGTTCCGCCCGCTGATTCGCCCCCGTGCCGGAGGCTATCGCTACACACCGGCGGAGGTCGCCGTTATGGTCGCCGACGTGCGCACCGCGCTGGAGTGCGGGGCCGAGGGTGTGGTGATCGGTGCGCTCACCGATAACGGACTGGACCACGCCACCTTGCGCGCGCTCGCCGATGCCGCGCACGGCCGGCCGGTGATCATCCACCGGTGCATCGACGTCCTCCTGGCCGATGGGCAGCACGACCCCGCGGCGCTGGTCGAGCAGATCCTGGCCACCGGGGCCACCGGGGTCCTCACCTCCGGCGGGGCGCCCCGCGCCGGGCAAGGGCGGGCCGTGATCGGTGCCCTGGCTGCGGCCGGTGGCGGTGACCTGGAGATCGTTGCCGGCGGGGGAGTGCGCCCCGAGGACGTGTCCGCGCTGGTGGCTGCGGGAGCCGACGCGGTGCACCTGAGCGCGAGCCGTGAGGTGGCCGCCGGCCCCTCCGGACCCGGGGGAGGCCAGGACACCTTCTCCACCACTGACGCCGGCGGTGTGGTCGCCGTGCGGGCGGCGGTCGACGCGCTCGCCTGAGTTCTTCGGGACTTAATGGCGCGGCGACAGCACCGTGGCACTCAGGGACGGTTCAGCCATGCCCGGGTCGAAGGGGTACATCGGCCGCTCGATCCGTTCATGACCCAGCCGCAACAGGTCCTGGTCCACCCCTCCTGGGGTGAGCGCCATCCGCCAGTCCGCAGCCAACCCGTACAGGTACGGCTCGAGGTAGCCCACCTTGGAGATCACGATGTCGAACTCGGCCGGATCCACTCCGGCGTGGCCGAAGTCCTCGGCCAGGTGGTAGGGCTTGCGCCGCTCGGTCACCACCACGTGCAGACCGCCCACCCGGATGACGGCGACGACCCCGGCCACCGGATCGGTGTCGCTGACGTGCTCGACCACGCCGTCCAAGGTCACCTGGGGCTCATGGATGGCGTCGATGCGGGCACCGGCCTGCAGCCGAACCGGCGCACCCACGCCCGCCTCCGCCGCCTCGCGGGCAGCCGGGGCATCAGGGAGCGCGGTGTAGAGCACCTTGACCCCGCCACCGGTGACCCGGGAGTCCTCCAGGAGCCGGGCCACAGCCCAGGTCATATCGCCCGAGCCCCCGGCGGTGGGATTGTCACCGGAGTCGGAGATCATGAACGGCCGGGCCGGGCTCGCGATCGCCTCCTCGAGGCACTCGGCGAACGTACCGGTCGGGGCGACGAACTCGAAGTCCGCCCGTGCCTGCCAGTACAACTGCGCGAGCCGTTCGGCCTCGCGCGTCACCACGCCGGTGTCATACCCGGTGACGACCACCGTGGCGTTGCACCGGGGCTCATCAGCCCAGGCATACCCCACCCAGATCGCGGCATCGAGCACGTCGTCCAGGGCCTCAACCACCGGAACCTCGGCGTAGATCCGCTTCGCCGGGTCGATCCGGGTGGAGGTCTTCTCCCCGGGCAGCAGCACCGGAACGCGCACCCACGCCTTGTGGGGCCGCTTGCCACTGGCGAGTACCTCGAGCAGATTGGCCACCGTGCGTTCCCGGGATTCCATGGCGTCCTCGTGCGGGGCCATCCGGTAGCAGGTGATCAGGTCCACGGCCTCCAACAACGGCTGGGTGACGTTGCCGTGCAGATCCATCGAAGTGGAGATGACGGTGCCCGGCCGCACGGCCTCGCGCACCCGCTGCGCGAAGTGGCCCTCGGCGTCGGCCATCCCCTCCACCGACATTGCCCCATGGATGTCCAAGAAGACGCCGTCGAACGGGCCGTGCTCGGTAAGCAGATCGAGAATCTCGCGCTCCATCTGCTGGTAGGCCCCGGCCAGGACCGCGCCGCCGGGGATCGCCCGCGCCTGCATCAGGGGCACCCACTCGGCGGCGGCGCGGAGGGGTTGCTCGCTCTGCAGGAACGGGTAGTACTCCAGGAGGTCATCGCCGCGGCGTTGGACGAAGTCCTCCAGGCCGGCGCGGTGGGGCGAGAACGTGGAGGACTCGATCGCGATCCCGACGATGGCGATCCGGGGGCGGGTGGTGGGCGAGGAGGTCATGCCATCCCTTCGTACGTAGGCAGCTGTGAGCGGTGATCAAACGGTTTCGCCGAGTGGCACGAGATCTTCTGTCGATCGGAAAGCGTCATCAGGGGTGCTGATCTTCTGTTCGAGGATCGATCGAGCGCCTCCGAGGATCACGGCGTTTTCCCCTGTCGCCAGCGAGGAGATGGTCAAGGATCTCGTGGCGAGAGGGTGGCAACTTTCGTACAACTGGCTGCGCACTGAAGCGATGAACGGTTCACACGTCGAGAGCGCTCCGCCGAGAAGCACCGCACTTGGATTGAAGAAGTTCACGACGACAGCCAGGACGCTGCCTAGGTGATGTCCCGCAGTCCTGACGAGGGGCGTAGCCCGTGGATCCCCCTCGTGGACGAGGTCAATGACGCCGGCTACGTCGATGATGTCGACACCTTGGGAACGAAGTTCGCTGACGATCGCGGCACCGGAGGCAACTGTTTCCAGGCAGCCGCGGTTGCCGCATGCGCATGGTCTATCGCCGGCCGCTTGGACACGGGCATGGGAGATGTCTCCAGCCATCGCAGTCGTTCCCCGGTACAGTCGACCCCCAGCAATGACGCCTGCGCCGATCCCCGTCCCGACCTTGACGCAGACCAGGTTGGCACCGAGGTCAGGGGAACTCGAGTATTCCCCGAACGCCATGAGATTGGCGTCGTTCTCGACGACAACAGGTGATTGGTTTCGGTGCTCAAGCCATTCTCTTACCGCGTAGCCGTGCCAACCAGGCATCCGTGAGGGCGAAATCGTGGCCCCGGCCGCTTCGTCGACGGGACCTGGAAGACCGAGGCTCACCCCCTGCAACACGGAGCCTCGCGGGGCCTTCGTCGAGAGTTCTGCGAACATCTGCTGGACCGCATGGAGCGAGGGTTCCGGCCCCTCTGCGATCGACAGCGGTTGCTCCTGGTATGTGACCAGCGAGCCGGCCAGGTCCACAAGTCCGACGCGGGCATGGGTGCTTCCGAGTTCACCTGCGAGGACATGGCCCGCCGAGCCACGAACGGTCAGGATGCGTGGCTTGCGACCACCTGTGGACCGCTGGCTTCCGCCCTCCTCAAGGAGGCCTAACCGAATCAGTTTCGCGACCAACTGAGAGACGGTCGAGGGTGCGAGGTTGAGGTGGTCCGCCAGCGCAGTGCGGCTGAGCGCCTGCCCGGAGCGCACCAACTCCAGTACACGCGGCACGCTAGTCGACATTGCTTCTCCCAGTGTAGGTATTCGTGCTTGAGGGTGCGGGCCCAGTCGCAACGCTGCCTGGTCGCTCTACCTCGCCGGATCCCAAGTGGCCCGGCCGTCAATCTACGGCGTCACGCAGGGTCTGTATGCGCCTTTCGTTGCGAACGTCAATCTTGGTTCATACAGTGATGAAAGATACGCTACCATCGAACAAAGATCGTCGACTGGTATCCCCAGTGACCAACAAAGGAGTTCACATGCGCAGGAAGTACGCAATGACAGTCGCGACCGTGTCGCTAGTAGCGCTTGGTTTGGCTGCCTGCTCCCCAGGGAGCCAGGAATCTGGCACCTCGACAGGCAATGGGGACGAGGACGTCACATTGGGCTGGAACTTCTGGGTTCAGGGTGAGGCGGCAGACGCCGCGTGGGAAGCGCTGGCGGATGAGGTGACCGAGCACTACCCGAACATCTCGGTCGAGTTGAACCAGGTGCCGTTCGGCGACTACTTCACCAGGTACCAATCGCAACTCGCGGCCGGCGAGGCGGCGTGCATCGTGGGGATGCAGTCCCTGCGCCTGCCGGCGTTCGCAGAGACGATGGAGCCGCTCGATGAGTACTTGGAGCAAGAAGGCTTCGATGAGTCCGAGTGGAACGAAGGCGCTCTGACCGCTCTACAACGCGAGGGAAGCCAGTACGCGATCCCGATTGGTTTTTCCACCATGCAGATGTTCTACAACAAGGATCTCTTCGCAGAAGCGGGTGTGGACGAACCCACAGACGGTTGGACGATCGAGGACTTCGAGAGCGCGGCTGTTCAGATCACTGAGGAGACCGGTGTACCCGCCTTCGGTCAGTCCTTCTCCGACATGCACATGTTCTCCATGCTCTACGCCTACAACGGTGCCACTCCAGTGACCTCGGAGGGCGAACTTGACCTCACCAGCGACGAGATGCATGAAGCATTTGCTTGGTACGCCTCCCTTTCCACTGAACTCGGAGTCGCAAGCACCCCCGCCAGTTCCGCTGAAGTGCCGTGGGGCGAGCAGCAGTGGCTGGCCGGCAACGTTGCCATGGCGGTTGACGGAACCTGGAACACCGCTTCCAACGCGACCGATACGGACTTCGAGGTCGGCGTCGTCACGCTTCCCGCAGGCGAGCAGGGTGTGAACACCTTCTCGGCGAACTCCGGCTTCGGTGTCACGACAACCTGTGAACATCCTCAAGAAGCCGTTCAGGCGATCACGGTGCTTACCAACGAGGAGAGCGCGGTGGCCTCGGCTGAAGCCGGAAACGAAACCGCGCGTCTTTCCGGTCAGGAGACCTACTACGAAGGGCTCGGCGAATCCGTCAGCGAGGAATACAAGGAGCAGGCACAAGAAACGGCCGAAGCCTCCAGTGCCGTCGCACAACCTTTTGTCAGCACGGACAACTGGGAAGCTGTCGTCAGCGAGATCAGCCGTCAGTTCATCCTTGCCTACACCGGTGATCAGCCTGCAGCGGACGCCCTGGAGGCCACACAACAAGCAGCCGGCAATTGATAAATGACGCAACTCGCACACCCGGAAGCCGCGGTCACGCCCAAGGAGGAACGACGGCGAAAGCCGCTGCGCAATGAAGGTCGAGCCGCCTTTGGGTTCCTGACTCCCAGCGTTGCTGGACTCACACTCTTCCTTCTGTTCCCGTCAGTGCTGGCGGTAGTGACCAGTTTCTTTCACTGGCCCACGTTCGGAAATATCGAATTCGCCGGGCTGGACAACTACCGCCAGCTGACGGGAGAGGGGGCGACGTTCCCCGCCGCGCTGCGGAACACGGTTCTGTTCACCGCCCTCGTGGTACCGGTGAACTTGGTGGTGACACTCTCGCTGGCGTTCTGGATCGCTGGCAGTAGGTTCAGTCGGATCTACCGGGTGCTGTTGTTCCTTCCCGTTGTCACGCCGACAGTCGCGACAGCCGTGATCTGGATGATGCTCTACCAGCCCAACGGCATCGTGGATTACTTGGCCGGGGCGGTAGGACTGAACATCCCGAACATCCTGGCGAGCCAATCAACTGCTCTGGTCGCGGTCGCCTTCGTGGTGCTGTGGCAGGGACTGGGATACAACGTGTTGATCTTCTCAGCCGCGATCGACCAACTCCCGGAGGACGTGATCAACGCAGCAAAGATTGACGGTGCAGGAGTGTTGAGAACGCTCTTCCAGATCAAAATCCCCCTGGTCACACCAGCGGTGTTCTTCGCGACCACCATCACGATGATCCAGTCCTTCCAGATTTTCACCGAGCCCTTCATGATGACGGCTGGTGGACCGGGAGATGCGACGGTGACCGTGGTCATGGACATCTACCAAACGGCCTTCAGAGGTGGTCAACTCGGCTTAGCGGCTGCGCCGGCAATGGTCCTCTTCGCCCTGATTATTATCTTCACGTTGGCCCAGTGGGCCGGACAGCGAAAGTGGGTCCACTATGGCTGAGCAGACCAATGTGACAGAGCGCCAGAAACCCACGTTCCGGTGGCGTTCGATCGGGAAATTCGGTAGCGAAGCCGCGCTCATGGCGTTCGTTGTGGTGTTCCTCTTCCCGATCGTCTTCACGATCACCTCGTCCACGAAAACGCGAGCGGAGATTTTCGCTATGCCGCCGTCGTTGTTCGGCGAGTCGATCACGTTGGACAACTACGTCGCGGTGCTGCGCGATGCGCCGTTCATGCGGTACATCCTCAACGGCATGATTGTGGCTTTCCTTGGCACACTGATCGTGCTCGTGGTCTCCGCGCTGGCCGCGTATGCCTTCGGCATTTTGCGTTGGCGTGGTCGCGATCACGGGATGCTGGTTTACCTGGCGACCATCATGATCCCGCAAGAGGTGCTCGTTATCCCGATGTTTCTGCTTATGCAGAGACTCGGCTGGATCAATACCTGGCAGGCACTCATCCTGCCCTTCGCCTTCGGGGCCTTCGGGACCTTCCTGCTCAGACAGTTCTTCATGAATCTGCCCTATGAGTTGGTCGAGGCGTCCCGGGTTGACGGGTGTAGTCAGTTCCGCACGTTCCTGCAGATTGTGCTGCCGTTGGCGAAGCCGGCACTGGGTGTCCTTGCTGTCTGGACGTTCATCACGTTCTGGAACAGTTTCCTATGGCCCCTCATTGTCGTGAACGACATCGAGCGCATCGGAACCGTCCCGCTCGGGTTGCAGACCTTCGTGGGCGAGCACGGCGCCTCATGGAACCTGATCCTCGCGGCCTCGGTCGTGTCGATCGCACCAACGCTCCTGCTGGTGATCCTGCTCCAGCGCCACCTCGTCAAGGGTATCGCTATGGCGGGCCTGGGAGGGCGTTGAGGTGGTTTCGACGAATCAGCCGAACATCATCGTCTTCGTGGCCGACGATCTGGGGTGGGGTGACCTGGGCTCCTACGGTGCAAGAAAAATTCCCACGCCGAACATTGATGCGTTAGCGGCAGAAGGGAAGATCTTCACCGACGCGCACGCCTCCTCAGCGGTATGCACACCCAGCCGGTACAGCCTCATGACCGGGGAGTACCCCTGGCGGAGCCCGCTGGAGCGAGGCGTGCTGGGAGGAACTGATCCATCGATCATCCGGAACAGGCAACTCACCCTTGCCCGTGCCTTGAAGGAAGCCGGCTATCGGACCGGAGCTTTCGGTAAATGGCACCTCGGAATGGACTGGACTGATAAGGATGGGCGGCGAAGATCCGCCTTTGCCTCCGACACCTTCACGCCACAGATGCAAGCCGACGGGCGTGACATCGACTACTCGCTCCCGGCGCGCAATGGTCCGATCGACCACGGTTTCGACACCTTCTTCGGCATCGCCGGCTCGCTCGATATGCCGCCGTACTGCTTCATCGAGCAAGACCGCACTCTCGGCGTGCCGTCGGTGGAGAAGGAACCGTTGATCACGTCTCAGCGCCCCGGGCTACAAGTCCCGGGGTGGCAAGACGATCAGGTCGATATTGAAGTCTGCCGGCGCACGGTCGACTGGGTGAAGCAGGTGGACGACCGCCCGCTCTTTGCGTATGTCGCCTCAGCGGCACCACACCGTCCCTGTGTTCCTCCGGAGTTTCTGCGCGGTAAGTCAGACGCTGGGCCCCGAGGCGACAGCGTCATGCTCGTGGACTGGATGATGGGACAGATCATCTCGGCGCTGCAAGAGGTCGGACAGTGGGAGAATACCTATGTCTTCTTCACCAGTGACAATGGTGCACCGCTGATCTTCCCCGAGGATGGTGACGTGGTGGAGCACGCGCCGAACGGTCCGTGGCGCGGTCAGAAGGGCGACGCCTGGGAAGGTGGACATCGGGTTCCCCTCGTTGTGAAGGGGCCCTCGGTGCCGCAGTCCACCCACTCGGACACCCTGGTCTCGCTTGTCGATATTCTGCCGACCCTCGCCAATCTCATCGGGTTCGTTGACCTAGGGCCGCTCGATGGCACGAGCATTCCTTTCGATGAACTGCCACGTGCCGAGAGTGAGTGGGTCGAGCAGAATGAACGTGCAGATCTCGCGGAGCGAGTCATCGGCCAACAGGCGTTCAACGGCATGCTCAGTTTACGTCGGGGCCTTGAGAAAGCGATCTTCGGTGCAGGTTCCGGAGGCTTCAGTGACCCCGTGGGGGCACCCAATGCGACCGACGGGCAGTATTTCAACCTGGAAAGCGACCCAGCCGAGTCGGCGAATCGCTGGGAGGAGCGGTTCGACGTTGCGCAATCGCTGCTCCGCGACTTCACCAGCGCCACGGGGTTGTCCCTCGACAGTTCCGGATACGTCCACAGCCCGGCGATCGATCCGGGCGAGGGAAATTAGTCGATGGGAATCGTAGGTGGTCTTGATATCGGAGGCACGACGACCAATGCGGTGCTGATCCAGCAGGACGGCAAGCAACTCGCTACCGGGACCGCACCGACGCCGGCGCGGGAAGGCGGGGAGGCGATGTTGCGTACGGCGACTTCGCTGCTGTCCGGCCTTCTCGCCGATGTGCCGCGGTCGCGGTTGGTCGCCGTCGGGGCGGGAGCCGCCGGCGTCGTGGACATCGAGTCCGGAACCATTCTGGCAAGTTCGGACTCCTTCCGGGATTGGACCGCATTCCCCCTTGGTCCCCGCCTGTCCGAAAGCCTGCTCGTACCTGCGCTAGTGGTCAATGACGTTGACGCGTTCTGTCTGGGCCAATTGACCGTGGTTCGATCGAAGGGGATGGATACCTTCATGGGCCTGACGATCGGAACCGGGATCGGTGGGGCACTGGTCCTCGACGGCAGCATCTATCGGGGGGCGAATGGCGCGGCCGGCGAGATCGGACACACCTCGGGCTACGGCTCCGAAGCGTGCACGTGTGGCGGTTTCGGTCACCTCGAGTCCAAAGCCTCCGGTCGGAGCATCGCCACGCGTTACGCCAGAAAGATCGGCGAGCCGTCGGATCTTTCGGCGTCCGAGGTGGCGACGTATGCCCGCCGCGGGGACAGCAGAGCCCGGGAGGTCTTCCGCGACGCCGGTCAAGCCCTCGGTCAGGCGATGGTCACCGTGGCGACGCTGCTCGACAATGTGAACTTCATCTTGGGCGGCGGTGTTCTGCACGCGTGGGATCTGATCGAACCGGGTGTACACACCGAGATATCGGAAAATCCACCAGTATCCAAGCAGGACTTATGCATCACGCTATCAAGCATGGGTCCGTGGGCCGCGGCTGTGGGTGCAGCGGCCGCCGCTAATGAAGAATTTGAAAAAGGAGTTGTGCGATGTTGAATTTCGAAAAGCGCCAGGGTCCGGTTTTCGCTGCGGATGAGGCCCCGGAATATCCGCGCGCCGAGGTGCCGACGTGGTATCGCGATGCAAAACTGGGAATATTCATCCACTGGGGGCTCTACTCGGTTCCAGCCTGGGCCACGGTCGGCGATGGTACGCAAGTGCCGGTCGAAGATGCGTATGCGCACCACAAGTACGCGGAATGGTACGGAAACACCGTGCGCATCGCCGGCAGCCCCACGCATACCCGCCACGAGCAAAAGTACGGGGTCGGCCACAGTTACGAAGACTTCGCCGATGTGTGGAACCTGGGTGACTTCGATACTGCCGAGTTCGTGCGCAGCCTCGGGGACACCGGGGCGAAATACGTCGTGCTGACCACCAAGCATCATGACGGCTTCTGCCTCTGGGACACTCCAACGACCCGTTTCAACTCTGCGGCCCGGGGTCCCCGACGCGACGTCGTGCGAGAAGTGCACGACGCCACTCGCGCACTCGGACTGAAGTTCGGCACGTACTTCTCCGGCGCACTGGATTGGCACGCGAGCAACTTTCCCGCCATCGAGTCGGATGTGGATCTGTTCCGGTTCCGGCGGAACGATCCCGGATTTGCGCAATTCTCCGCCGCGCAACTGGACGAACTGGTCGAGCGGTTCGAGCCCGACATCCTGTGGAACGACATCGAATGGCCGGACGCCGGTAAGGGGCGTGACTCCTACGGGTTGGCGGCACTCCTGAGGCGATATTTCGACAGGGTTCCCGAGGGAGTCATCAATGACCGATGGGGGATTCCGTATCACGGTTTCCTCACCCGGGAATACACGAATGTTGACGACGTCCTGGAAACCCCCTGGGAGTCGACAAGGGGTTTGGGGCTCTCATTCGGTTATAACTCTGCGGAGTCTGCCGACCTCACGCTCACCGGGGTCGAACTGATTCATCAACTCATCGACGTCGTCAGCAAGAACGGCAATCTGCTGATCAACGTGGGCCCTCGGGCCGATGGCACGATCCCCGAACTCCAGCGCCGAACACTTGCCGAGTTGGGCGACTGGATGGGCGTCAACGCACGCGCGATTCACCGAACGCGGCCGTGGCTCCGTGCGGGCGATGCCGGCGAAGGTGGGACGAGTCCGGTGGCGTACACACAAGGCGAAGGCACCCTTTACCTGCACGCACTGCAGCCGCAGCAAGCGGCCGTTCGTCTACCGGAGGAGATCCGTCCCGGAAGCCGGGCAGCATGGCTCACCACGGACGGGGATGAATCCGCGCTCGTGGCGGTGAGCGAGGGCGGGCTGGTCGAGATCCCCCACTCGCTGCGGTCGAGGCCGGCGGCGGTCCTGGAAGTCGTGCGCGAGAGCCGCTGAGGTCACTCTCGTCCGCCTCCACTCGTTTCGCCGAGCCGGCCCTGGCGCAACGAGCGGTTCCGGATAACTCCACCACACCTGCACACGATTTCGGCTGTGGGCTGGGCGCGCCCCCATATCCTGAGCAGCATGGCCAACGAACCCCCCCGCTCGCGCACCAAACTGGCGCTCATCATCGCCCTGTCGCTGGTGGCGCTGCTGATCGCGGTGCCGGTCGTGGCGTTCCTCGTGATGCAGAACCGCATCGATGACCGCATCGAACGCTTCGAGGACCCCTTCGCCGGGCGCGAGGACCGCGACTCCGGCGAGGACAACGACGATGACGCCGAGGAGGAGTCCGACGGCGATGACCCGGTGAACATCCTGGTGCTCGGATCGGACTCGCGGATCTCCGCCGGGGACCCCAGCCAGTGGGAGGCCGGCGGGCAGCGCACCGATGCGATCATGATCGCCCAGGTCTCCGGGGACCGGGAGTCGATGACGTTCATGTCCATCCCGCGCGACTCCTGGGTGCCGATCCCGGGCCACCCCGACGCCAAGATCAACGCCGCGTTCTCCTGGGGCGGGCCCTCCCTGATGATCGAGACGGTGGAAGATCTCACCGGCATCACCCTGGACCACATCATGGTCACCGACTTCGAGTCCTTCCAGGCCATCACCGACGAACTCGGCGGGGTGGAGATCACCCTGACCGAACCCCTGCGCACCGGCGGCACCGACCTGCCCGCAGGCACCCACCGGCTGAACGGGTCCCAGGCCCTGGACTACACCCGCCAGCGGCACGGCCTCTCCGGCGGGGACCTCTCCCGGATGCAACGTCAGCAGAACTGGATGCGCGCGATGATGGTCTCGGCGTTCAACCGGGACGTGCTCACCAACCCCGGGCGCCTGAACGACCTGCTCATCGTGGTCGCCGAGAACGTGGCGGTGGATGAGTACTTCCAGATCTCCCACATGCGCAACCTGGCCCTGTCGATGCGCAACATCCGTCCCGGTGACGTGAACTTCATCTCCGCCCCGGTCACCGGGCTGGGCCGTTCCCCGGACGGGGCCCAGTCCATCGTGCACCTGGACTTCGAGGCCCTGGAGCAGGTGTCCCAGGCCTTCATCGAGGACCGCGCCGCGGAGTTCGTCGCCGAGAACGAGGACCTGGTCCAACTCGGCGACCTCGTGGAGTAGCCGCAACCGCTGCCGAGCCACCCGGCCCGGCACACCCGAAGGGAGCCGAGGTGCGCATCGCTGTGCTGGGTGCCTCCGGCTTCGTCGGCTCGGCAGTGTGCGCCGCCGCCCGCCACGCCGGCCACCACGTCCTCGAGGTCCCGGCCCCCCGGCTCACCACCGCCGCCCGCGGCACCGATGCGGTACTCGCCCAGGCGGTGAGGGCCGACGACGACGCAACCACCCTGGCCGCCGACCTCACCGAGGCGGAGGTGGTGATCAACGCCGCCGGCCTGGCCACGCCCGGTGCCGGGATGACCGATGACTTGGTGGGCGCCAACGCCTTGCTGCCCGGCGTCGTCAAACGCGCCGCTGCGCGGGCCGGGGTGGAGCGGGTGGTGCACGTCTCCTCGGCCGCGGTGCACGGCGAGGCCAAGGTGCTGGACCCCGGCGCCGATCCCCGACCGACGTCACCGTACGGGTGGTCCAAACTGTGGGGCGAGCAGGTGGCGTCTGCTGCGGGCCTTCACCAGCCACCCACGCCCGGCGCGGGACACTCCGATCCGGGCGTGGCGCAGCCCGATCACGGCGCGAAACAGTCCGATCGCGGCGCGCGGCGGGCTGACCACGGTGCGCCCGGCCCCACCGTGGTGACCTACCGCCCCACCTCCGTGCACGGCCCCGGCCGCGGCGTGACCGACCAGGTCCGCCGGCTCGCCCGCTCCCCGCTGTCCTGCGTGGCGGCACCGGGGGATCATCCCACCCCACAGGTCATGGTCGAGCAGGTCGCGTCGCACGCGCTGCACCTGGCCTCGGCGACCGAGGTTCCCACCGGCCCGGTGATCCATCCCTGGGAAGGGTGGACCACGTCGTCGTTCCTGCAGCACCTCGGCGACGGCAAACGCCCGCGGCGCATCCCTCGCCCCCTGGCCCGTGCGGTGCTCGCGGTAGCCAAGACCGCCGGCCGACTGCACCCACGACTGGGCGCCAACGCCCGCCGCCTGCAGATGCTCTGGTTCGGCCAGCGCCAGCTCCCGGCGTGACCCGCTGACCGCGCTCGCGCACCCTCGCGGCCCCGCATGCGTTGGTTCGCAGCGTCAGTAGACTGCTCGGGCAGAGCCAGCGCGGGAGGAGATGGCGGGTGCGAGCACGTTCGACGCGGAGCCGGCTGGCGTCCTCACGGCTGGTCCGCCGGTTACGTACCTCTGCCGGCGCGCGAATCCCGGACATCGCGGGCTTGGGCTCGGGTGGCGCCCCGCGCGAATTGGACCCGCTCATCGAGGCGGTCCTGGTTGCCGTCACCCGCCGCGAACTCAGCCCGGCCGAACAGAAGGTCGCCGAGCGCATCGAGGTCCGCCGGGAGGAACTCAGGGCCTCGGACCGGATGGTGCAGTACCGCGACTACGGCGCCGGCGCACCCACCACGGCAAGGCCGACCGACGACGAGGCCGCGGCCGGACGCCTGGGCAGCCAGTCGTTGGGGCGACTGACCACGGTGGCCAGCAAGGACCGGATGTGGGCGGCGCTGCTGATGCGGCTGGTGCGGCAGGCCCGCCCGCGCTCGTGCGTGGAGATGGGGGCAGCGGTGGGCATCTCCGCCGCCTACCAGGCCGGCGCCCTGCGGTTGAACGGGCAGGGCCACCTGGTCACCCTCGAGGGCGGGCAGGCTCTGGCCGAGGTCGCCGAGGCGACGCTGGCGTCCCTGCACCTGGGCGGTATCGCCCGGGTGGTCCCGGGCCGGTTCGCCGACACACTGCCCGCGGTCCTGGCCGAGGCGGCACCGGACTACGTGTTCATCGACGGCCACCACGACGGGCAGGCCACCACCGATTACTTCGCCCAGGTGGAAGCGGTGATGCCTCGCGGGGTGGTGGTCCTCGACGACATCGACTGGTCCGAGGGGATGCGGGCCGCGTGGCAGGCGATCAGCACCGCTCCCTCGGTGGCAGCGTCGGTGCATCTGGGCCAGTTGGGTGTGTGCGTGCTGGGTGAGTCGCGCGCCCCGCTGCACTGCCGCCTGGAGTACTGATCGGTCGCCACTCCTGATCGGGCGCAGTTCCTGATCGGGCGCAGTTCCTGATCGGGCGCAGCTCCTGATCGGCGCCGTCGACGCCCCCGGCATCCCGCGCCGTGCGACACACTGGAGCAGGTGTCGGACAGGTACCGGGTATGAGCGAGACTTCGGATGATCGCGACCGCGAGGACGCGTTCCGGTCGTTGTTTGAGCGTGTGTACCCGGATCTGGTCCGCTTCGTGCAGCGCCGGGCTGATCCCGACCGCGCCGAGGACCTGGCCGCGGAGGTCTTCCTGGTGGTGTGGCGCCGCTTCGATGACGTACCAGCGGCAGGAGACGCGCGCCCCTGGATCTTCGGGATCGCCCGCAACCTCCTGCTCAACGAGCGTCGCGGCGACCAACGCCGCCATGCGCTCGGGGTGCGGTTGGCCGATGCGTTGGCGACATCCTCGGTACTGGAGCCCGCGGAGCAGGTGACCCGCCGGGTGGACGTCGCCCGGGCGTGGCAGCGCCTCTCGGAGACCCATCAGGAAGCCCTCGCGCTCGCGGTCTTCGATGACTTGAACGCGCCCGAGGCCGCAGCCGTGCTCGGGATCTCGCCGGTGGCGTTCCGGCTGCGGGTCAGCCGGGCCCGCCGGGCGCTGCGCCTGCACCTCGGCGATCCACCCCGACACCCTCGGAACACATCCGCCACCCAGGCCCGCGCCATTGCTGAAAGGACCCCCTGATGGATCGAACCGACACTCTGACCAGGACGCTCCGGTCCTTGGACGCCGCGGACGCGCGCGTGGACGCCACTGGCCCACGTGCGCTCGCGGACCTGCGGGCGATCGTGGCCAGCGACCCCACGGTGGCGGGGCGGCCTGAACCTGCCCGATGGTCACGCTCCACCCGCCGGGTCCTGCTGGCTGGTGGCGCCGCCGCGGCCCTCGCCACCGCCCTGGTGACCATGCCCCCGATGACCGGAGGCGATGAGGCCTTCGCCACCTGGACCCCGGTCCCGGCCGAGGTGGCGGCTGAACAGCGCCCGGCGGCGGCCCAGGAGTGCCGCAGGAACCTGGCCGACGGGGCGGGCGACGACTACGCCGACCCACTGGCGGACGCGCACGTCGCGATCGCCGAGAGTCGCGGGGTGTGGACCACCGTGATGCTGGCCGGCCCGGACGGGTTCTCCGCATTGTGCATCACCGACGACTCCGCCGGGATCTTCCGCGACGGGATGATCGGCTCGATCGGCTTCCCCACCGGCTATACCGACGTGGGGGAGCGTGAACTGTTCGCCACGGACCTGGGCGTGGGTCACATGAGCGGTCAACGCCTGTCCATGGCTGCCGGTCACGCGGGTGTGGAGGTGACGGGCGTGGCGTACCGGAGCAATGACCACGGGGAGGTCGCCGCCACCGTCTCGCGCGGGCGCTTCGCGCTGTGGCTGCCGGGCGAGGAGTTCACCGGCGCCGCCCGCGACGGCCTCGAGGTCGAGGTCACCTACCGCGACGGCACCACCGCCACCACCGTGCTCACCCTGGATTGAGCCGGCCGGTGCCCGTGCGCCGAGGGCGAGCCCCGCCGACCGACCCCAACCGTGCGCCGAGGGCGAGCCTCGCCGCCGAGATCGAGCCCGGCAGGTATCGCCCTGGACGGTAACTATCGCCCTCGGCGGGCGGGGAGCGTGGGTCGGGCCTGCGAACGGCGGCGGGGCCTCAGTCGTCGTCGGGCGCGTCGCCGTCGTCGTCGCCTTCGTCGTCCTCCACGTCCAGGCCGGCGAGGATCTCCCGCATGTGCGTGACCTCGTGCTGCTGGCTGTTCAGCATCGACTGGGCCAGGTCCACCAACTCCGGGTTCTCCCCGTCCAGGATCACGTCCTCGCAGATGTTCGAGCGGGCCTGGTGCAGCGCGATCATCTGCTCCAGATACAGCGCGTTGGCCGCATCGCCCGACGCCGGACCGAGTTCACGGATCTCGGCATCGGTGACCACCTCGGTGTCCGGCCCCTCCGGAACCTCCTCACCCCAGTCGGTGAGCATGCCCTCCAGGGCCTCCACCTCGTCGTAGTGGGAGGTGAACAGGCTCAGCGAGAGCGTGTCCACCTCCTCCACCACATCGGCCTTGGACCGGATCACCTGGTGCAACTCCAGGCTGGTGAGGTGCAGCGCGATGAGTTCCTGGGCGTGGGTGACGTCGTCGTCGCTGAACTGCGGATCGGCCTCCTCCTCGTCCTCCGGCGCCTCCTCTTCGGCGGCGGTGGTCTCCTCGGTCTCGGTGGGCTCGGGACGCTCCGGGGAGGGGTCGGTGCAGGAACTGAGTGCCAGTGCGGCTACCAGGGCCACCGCGGCGCTGACCAGGCGGCGGCGCATCATGCCGGGCTGGGGGTAGGAACGATCACGCGCTCCACCCTACTGGGCCGGGGTGAGCCGGACGGGGACGCTGCGCCCGCGTCGCAGGGCCCGTTCCAGTACGACGAAGCGGGGCTCGGGCAGATCGGCGAACGTACGCCGGGGCAGCGCGGCCACCTGCGCCAGCACTGGATCGGCCAGCACCTGCTCACCCAGCGCCCGGTCCCCGCCGACCACCAACCCCAGCGGCAAGCCCGGCGCAGACCCCACCGGTGCGGGCAGCAGGTGCGACGCGGCCAGTTCCACCACCGCACCCACCAGCGCATCGGCCTGGTTGCCGCGCCGGCGGGCGAACCGCTGCTGGGACCACCCGCCCGCCGCGGTGCGTGACTGCACGTACTTGGTGCCGCTCTTGTGGGAGCGCAGGTGGGGACCTTCGGCCCGGCCGACGGCGTAACCTCCGCGGCGGATCAGCACCAGTCCCAGGTGGGCCGGCGGGGCGCACCAGGCGCTGATCGCGGCCAGCGCCGCCGCGCTGGTCGCGTCGTTGGCGTCGGGGTCGGTGGCCTCCGGGTTGGTGGCGCCCGTCGTGCCGCGGTCCTCCCCGGTCCGCAGGTCGAGGCCGGTGCCATGGCCCGCGCCGCCGGAAGCACCGGAGCCGAGGGGCCACCGGGAGAACTCGGCGAGTTCCCCGTCACCGCCGCGGATCCGCACGACCCCGGGGTCGCCGTCGTCGGCCGTGTCTTCGGGCAGCACCACGGCCCCGTCGTGACGGTCGGCGAAGCCGGTGATCCACGTGCCGATCCGCTCGATCGGCACGTGCACCGTACGGGCGGTCACGACGTCCTCGAGGGGCCGATGCGCACCGGTCAGCGGGTGACGAGCCCGGCCAGTTCCTCCCCGGCCAGGTAGGCGCGGACATTCTGCTCGATCAGTGGCTCGGAGTTGCGCGGACGCCCACCGGCCGAATGCGGGGTGATGATCACGTTCGGGGCGCTCCAGTACGGGTCGTCGGAGGGCAGCGGTTCGGTACGGAACACATCGAGTGCGGCCCCGCCGATGCTGCCCTGCTGCAACGCCTCCAGCAGCGCCGCATCATCCACGGTGGCCCCGCGGCCCACGTTCACGAACCAGGCGTGGCGCGGCAGCGCCTCGAACACCGCGCCGTCCACGATCGCCTCGGTGTGGGGGTTGGCGGGCAGGATGTTGATCAGCACATCGGTGCGGGGGAGTTCGTCCGGCAGGTCCGCCGCGGTGATCACCGGGAACCCGGCGCGCTCCCCGGCGGAGGAGGCAACCCCGGTCACGGTGGCGCCCATCGCGGCCATCCAGGGGGCCAGTTCCTGCCCGATGGAGCCGAAGCCCCAGATCAGCACCCGAGCCCCGGACAGGGTGGAGAAGTTGCCGGTGCGCAGGGCCTGGTTGCCGCCCAGGCGGGTCTCATCCCATTCGTTGTTGGCCTGATAGAGCACGCACAGGTCCAGTCGGCGGGCCGCGGCCAGCACCATCGCGAGGGTGTGCTCGGCCACCGGACCGGCGTGCAGACCCAACCCGGAGGTCATCGTGATGTCCTCGCTGAACCCGGCGTTCACCGCGGCGTCCATGCCGGCCATCAGGCCCTGCACCCACTTCAGGTTCGGCAGTTCCGCCGGGAGTTCGACCATGCGGTGCCCGGGAATGGCCCACAGCACGATCGCTTCGGCGTCGCGGTGCTCCTGCGGGATCGGCTCGGTCACCGCGTAGGTGACGGGCTGCACCTGGTCGGGCAGGTTCAGGTCAAGGTTGATGGAGTCGGGCAGGAGCAGTTTCACGAAGGGTCCTGGGGGTTGGGGGCGGGTTCGGTGGTGGGTGCGGCGAATTTGGGCCGTGGGCGTAGCCAGGCCCAGATCAGGCCGGCCGCGCCCAGCACGACGCCGGCCACGGCGATCGAGGCGAGTCGGCCGTCGGCGCCGTAGCCGAGCAGGTGGCGGGCGCCGAGCACCAGCAGGACCGCCAACCAGATCAGGATGCCCACGCTGAACACCAGCACGGAGGGCACCCTGGCCGGCTGCAATTCCTGTGGTGTTCGTTCGGGGTCGAGGCTGCGCACGTCTTGATGGTAGAGCCTCGCGCGACGGCGACGCGGACAACGACGGCGGCGGCGACGGCGACGGCGTGAGCCCGTGTGACGGCGGTGCTGCGGTGGTGAGTCGCTGCGGCCGGGCGAGGCGCCGTCGTCGGGCACTTCCCCACCTGATGGTCGGGATTGGACGGAACCGAGTTCGGCTGGCCAAGATAGTGCCCCATGGGACAATCCACGCGCGAGGATGAGCGCACCTCCGGATTCGCCGGCTTCCTGGACCGTTACTTCGAGATCTCTGCGCGTGGCTCCACCATCGGGCGTGAGATCCGCGGTGGCCTGGTCACGTTCTTCGCGATGAGTTACATCATCGTCATCAACCCGTTGATCCTGGGCACCGTGCCCGACGGCACGGGCAACTTCATCGGCGGGATCGAGGAGTTGGCCGTCCCCCGGGTGGCGGCGACCACCGCCCTGGTCGCTGGGGTGCTGTGCATCGCGATGGGTCTGGTGGCGCGCTTCCCACTGGCCATCGCCGCCGGCATGGGCCTGAACGCCGTGGTGGCCTACTCGATCGCCGCGCTGCCCGACGCCGGGCTGACCTGGGCCGATGCGATGGGCATCGTGGTGCTGGAGGGCATCATCATGCTCGTCCTGGTCCTCACCGGGTTCCGGCAGGCGGTGTTCCGCGCGGTTCCGTTCGAGTTGAAGATGGCCATCAGTGTGGGCATCGGGCTGTTCATCGCCTTCGTCGGCCTCGTCAACGCCGGCATCATCCGGATCCCGGCCTCGATGGCCACGCCGGTGGAACTGGGGCTGAATGGGTCGCTGGGTGGGTGGCCCTCGCTGATCTTCGTGATCGGGCTGTTCACCGCCGGCATCCTGTGGGTGCGCAAGGTTCGCGGGGCACTGCTGATCGCGATCGTGGTCGGCACCGGGCTGGCGATGCTTGCCGAGGCGTTCCTGAACGTGGGGCGGGCCTCGGAGGACAACCCCTGGGGTTGGCAGCTCAACCCGCCCGAGATCAGCGGGGAGATCATCTCGCTGCCCGACTTCGCCCTGCTGGGCCACTTCTCCCTGCTCGGTTCGATCGAGAAGGTCGGCATCGTCGTCGTCCTGCTGCTGGTGTTCACCCTGATGCTGGCCGACTTCTTCGACACCATGGGCACGATGGTGGCCGTGGGTGCCGAGGCCAAGTTGCTGGATGAGCAGGGCAACCCGCCGCGGACCCGAGAGATCCTGGTGGTGGACTCCTTCGGGGCCATCGCCGGCGGGGCGGGATCGGCATCGACGGCGACCGCGTACATCGAATCCGCAGCCGGCGTCGGTGAGGGGGCCCGGACCGGGCTGAGCAGCGTGGTGGTCGGCATCGCGTTCCTGCTGGCCACGCTGTTCTCCCCGATCGTGGCGCTGGTGCCCTTCGAAGCGGCTACGCCGGTGTTGGTGCTGGTGGGCTTCCTGATGATGGCCCAGGTGACCGGGATCGACTGGAAGCGCACCGAGGTGGCGATCCCGGCGTTCCTGACCATCCTGATGATGCCGCTGACCTTCTCCATCGCCGCGGGGATGGGCGCCGGGTTCATCGCCTACGTGATCATCCAGGTAGGTGCCGGACGGATCCGCAAGGTGCACCCGCTGATGTGGGTGACCTCGCTGATGTTCGTCTTCTACTTCGTGCGCGGTCCGATCGGAACGCTGCTCGGGGGTTAGCGGGGCCGGCAGTCGGGGTGCGGGGCGGCGCGGGTACTGTGTCCGCCGGTGGTCTTGGGTCGGGGAGCGGGCCGGGTGGGCAGTTGCTCCGGGTGGCCCGGTGCTCCGAGTGATTGCGCCGCGGTTGGTGCGCCGGCGCCTGCCGATGGACCATGGGGGATGACCCGCTCCACTCCGCCCCGCACCTGGAGGTTCTCCGGTCGGATCGCCGGTTGGGGGACCGCCGGTGGGACCCGGTTCGTCGTGGGTAACTGGCACACCACTCCGCTGGGGCCATTCGCGGGGGTGATGGTGCAGCATCCGCACGGGCATCGAGTGCTACTGGCGCCATCGACGGAGGTCGCCGAGTTCGTCTCGGCCACCTACCAGTTCGATGCCGTCGAGCCCGCGAACGTGACCGTGCACCGGTATGCGCCCAGATCCCCGGCAGGGGCTCGTGCGCGTGACGCCGTTGTGCGGGGAATGGCAGATCCCGGCTCCTCCCAGCCGCCCGTACCGGCTGAGGCGCTGCCGCGGACTGCGCCCACCACGGCGGGGGAGCGGTGGCAGATCGAAGCCGGCCCACTGTCCGCAACCGTGCAGATCGGCAAGCGGGCAGCGGTGGGTTGGCTGTTGCGCGCGCTGCCCGCTGCGGTGACCGGTGCGCCCTGGTTCACCCTCCTGACCGATCCGGTCGCGCGGGTGGCCCTGCCAGGGGTGCGCACCCGCGGTTCGGCCGGGGGTGGGCGCAGGGAGTACTACGGTGCGAGCGACCTTCATCGCCTCGCCGGTGCTCGTACCTCGTGGGATGGAACGGACTTGGGCGCGATGGTTCCGATCGACCCGCCGGTGCGGTTCGGGTTCGCCTCCACCCCGGCGAAGCCCAGCCTCACCGACTTGGTCACCACGGTGCGCGACGGGGCTCCCTGAGCGCGTACCCCACACCGCCAGTGCGCGAGGCGGACGGGCGCTCGTGAACTGGGCTGGCGCGGTTACGTCCCGCGGGCCGGCGTGGGTGAGCCCACCGAGATGGTCAGGTGGGTCGCCACGTGCGGGACGGTGGTGCCCACCCGCGCCCACGCGTCGACGGCGGTGGCCACCACCTCCGCGAGGTCGCCGGTGAATTTGGTGGCGTAGTGGGCCGCAGGGGCGGCAACCCCGCGCGCCTGTGCGCGGGTGATAGCCGCCTCGATGATGGACATGTGTTCGCCGGCATCATCCCCACCATCGAGTAGCGGGTACAGCGACCACTGCGCCACCGCCTCGATGCCGGTGGGTTCCAGGCGCACCGGGGCCACCTCGGGCAGGATCGTGGAGGTCAGGTCGCAGGTACGTTCGCCCGGGCAACCGCGGGAGAACAGCACGTGGGCGGCGACGTGCCCGCCACCGGAGTGCCGGGAGGCAGCGGCGATGGCAGCCACCAGGTAGCCGGCCAGGTCCTGTTCGGCCGGCACCGCCCGAGCACCGACGTATGTGCTGACCTCGTCGGTCTCGATCACCAGCCCCTCGCCCGCGCCGCTCGCCTCCACCTCGGCGAGGGAGTCCAGGATCACGCGCACGAAGTCGTCGGTGTGCGGGTGGAGGCTGAATCGCATCCCGACGCCCAACTCGCGTGGCGTGGCCTCGCTGGTGCCGGTCGTGGTGATTGCCTCCGTGCTGCCGTGGCCGGTGGTGATCATCGGTGCCTCCGGTCCCGGGGTACCTCACGAGCCGCCGACGCTCATCGGCGGGTGCCCAACTCCCTACGCCGGTACGAACCGGATCAGGTGGACGGGTCTGCGGACTCTCCGCACTCTCAGCGCTCCGCGCGCTCCCCGGGGGGTAGGTTCGACGCTAACCGTGGCGGACCGGCGCTGTCCACCCGCCGAAGCCAGCATTAATCGACTTTGCCCGCAGATTCAGCCGATCAATGCTGACTTCGGCGGGTGGTGGTGAGGACCTGGCGGACGTGGTGGGCGATGGTGCCGGGTGGGCGCAGGTCGCGGCTGGTGAATCGCAGGACGGTGGCATCCGCCTCGGCCAGCAACCGGTTCTGGCGCTGCCGGTCCCGGAAGAGCGCCTCGGGTTCGCTGTGGACCTGGCGTCCGTCCATCTCGACGATGACCCAACCGCCGTCGCGGCGCCGCCATCCCATGTCACCGCGCCCGATGAGCGTACCGGTGGCGTCGCGCAACACCACCTGGAGTTGGTCCGGTGGCAGATCGTGGTCATGACAGTCGAGCCGGGCCCACGTCTCCAATGGTGATTCGGCGCGACCATCCACGAGCGGCCACCACCTGCTGGTTCGCGCGGCACCGCGTCGCCCCTGCAGCCACCGGCGGACGTCGGTGAGGTCGCTGGTGTTGATGAGGCCTTGGTTGAGGGCCGAATCGAGCACGGCGACCCCGTGATCGCGTCGCAGGAGTGGCAGAGCGTGGACGAGTGCGGTGGGGACGTCGCTCACCTGCCAGCCGGCGTACCGCACCCGCACCGGCACGTCACGATACCGGCGCACAACGACGCCGACCGGTCCCCGCAGCCAGCGCCCACCTGTGAGCGCTACTTCCGGCGTCAACTGCTGGGGCAGCCCTGCGACGCCATGGAGGGCCAGGGCGCAGCACCCCACGGCAATGGCGTCCTTGCCGATCGCCAGCAGGCCGGTCCAGGCGGCCTTGCGCCGGGACGCGTCGAAGTCCGTCGGACGGTCCGGCTCGGTGTCGTAGACGCCGCGCACGACCCGCTTCCACATGCCGCGAGCGACCAGGGTGGCGCACCGGTCGCCACTGATGCCCAGAGCCCGGCATTGCGCGGTGGAAATGAGGCCGCACTGCCAGTGGGTGTACCGCAGCAGGCCCTCCGGGATCGGTACCGTGCGCATGACGCCAGTAAGCACCAATCCACCGCGCCCATAGCGGCTGCCCACCAGCACCTGTGGACACAGTTTCCCAGTGTGCATACCCGCCCATCCCCCGCCGAAGCCAGCATTGGTCGACTTTGCGGCGCGTTCAGCCGACTAATGCTGACTTCGGCGGGGGCTGGGGCCGGGGCCGGGCTGGGGCCGGGCTGGGGGCCGGGTGGGGGTGGCTGGTGAGTTGTCAGCTGTGGGAGTGGCGGCCGATGAGGAACCAGGCCAGAGTGCCCAGGAACGGCAGGGCGAACACGGCCAGCATCCACAGCGCCTTGAGTCCGGAGGTATAGTTCCGCGACTGCGCGATAGACATGAGTGCGGCGACGATGAGCGCCAGCCACGCCAGCCCGAAGACGACGACCACGAGGCCCCCTGCGACCGCATCAAACATGTTCCGACCATAGCAACGGGACCGGGTGGGCACTGGCCCTGGGAGGTCAGGTTCCGCGGAAACGGGGCGGCCTCGGAAGTTGTCAGGTTCCGCAGTACGTCACGAACGGGGCGGCCTCGGAAGTTGTCAGGTTCCGCAGTACGTCACGAACGGGGCGGCCTCGGCCGGGGCCGGCTCGGTGAAGCGCTCCAGTCCCGGGCGCTCGGTGAACGGCTGGGTGATCACGTCCAGCAATTCATCGAAGGGGCCCAGGTCTGCGGTGCCGGCAGCGGCGAGAGCTTCCTCGACCAGGTGGTTGCGTGGGATGTAGATGGGGTTCACCTGGGCCATCACGCTCGCATCCGGGCGATAGGAGAGCCAGCGTTGCAGCCACGGCTCGAAGGCCGGCCGCTCGGTCGATGACGCAGCCTCGCCTCCGGCCCCGTCGAGCGATGCCGGGGCCGGAACCTCATCACCACGGGCGCCGTCGAGCGACGCCGGGCCCGGAACCTCATCGCCACCGGCGCCGCCGGACAGTGCCGGCAGCGGAGCCTCATCGCCACCGGCGCCGTCGAACAGCGCCCGCACCGGGCGCGCATCCCCGCCGGCGGCCGTGGTCAGGTGGCGGAAGAAGGAGGTGTAGTCCACACCCCGAGCACCCAGGAGTGTGGTGAGGTCGCGGATCAGGGCGGTTGCGTCGTCGTCGGGCGTGAAGGACTCCAGTCCGAGTTTGGCGCGCATGCCGCGCGTCCAGGCGGCGGAGTAGACCTCCGGGAAGGTGTTCAGCGCCGCGGTGGCCGACTCGACGGCCTGCTCCTGGTCCGCACTGACCAGCGGCAGCAGCGTTTCGGCGAACCGGGCCAGGTTCCACTGCGCGATCTGCGGTTGGCGGCCGTAGGCGTAGCGGCCCAGGGCGTCGATGGAGCTGAACACGGTGCCCGGGTCGAAGGCCTCCATGAACGCGCACGGTCCGTAGTCGATGCTCTGCCCGGAGATGGTGGTGTTGTCGGTGTTCATCACCCCGTGCACGAACCCGATCAGCATCCACTTCGCGACCAACTCGGCCTGCGCGGCCAACACCGCCTCGAACAGCGCCAAGTAGGGGTTCTCAGCATCGCGCGCCTGCGGGTGGTGCCGGGTGATGGCGTGATCGGCCAGGCGGCGCAGCAGATCCTCATCACCGGTGGAGCGGGCGTAGGCGAACGTGCCCACCCGCAGATGACTGTCCGCCACCCGGGCCAGGACCGCACCGGGCAGGGGGCGCTCACGCATCACCGCCTTGCCGGTGGCCACCACGGACAGCGACCGGGTGGTCGGCACTCCCAGGGCGTGCAGCGCCTCGCTGATGAGGAACTCCCGCAGCATCGGGCCGATCCCGGCCAGCCCGTCCCCGCCGCGGGCGAACGGGGTGGGCCCCGAGCCCTTCAGGTGCAGGTCACGCAGGTTGCCGTGGCTGTCGGTGAGCTCGCCCAGGAGCAGGGCCCGGCCATCCCCCAGCCGCGGCACGTAACTGCCGAACTGGTGGCCGGCGTAGGCCTGGGCTACCGGGGTGGCGCCCTCGGGTACCTCGTTGCCGAGCAGGAACCGTAGGCCGGCAGGGCTGCGCAAGTACTCCGGGTCCAGGCCCAGTTCACCGGCGAGGGTGTCGTTCAACGCGACCAGCCGGGGCTCGGGGGCCTTCTCGGCCTGCCACGGCACGGCCAATTCCGGCAACTCACGGGCGAAGGTGCCGTGCAGCAGGTTGCTCGGTGGGGCGGTGGTGGTCATGTTTCGACGATACGCCGCCCTCGGCGCCGATGCTCGGGCATGCCATCGAGGCCCCGGTGCGGGACAAGCCCCGGTCCGTGCCAACCGGGTGGATAGTGTGGCCGGGCATGAGCATGCACATCGGGATCGACCTGGCCTGGTCCACCCGCGCCCGCACCGGGCTTGCCGCGGTGGACGGGGGCGGAGCACTAGTGGCCTCGACCAGCGTGGTCACCGACGGCCAGATCGACGACTGGCTGCCCGGGCTCGGGGCCGGTGTGGTGAGCGTGGCGATCGACGCGCCGCTGATCGTCACCAACCCCACCGGGATGCGCCAGTGCGAACGCCTCATCGGACGGTCCTACGGGGCGTATGAGGCCAGTTGCCACACCAGCAACCTCGGCAATCCGCACTTCAACCCGCCACGGGCCGCGGTGCTGGCGGGCCGCCACGGCTGGCACACCGATCCCGCGCACCGGGGCGACGTTGCGGCGCCGGTGGCGATCGAGGTCTACCCGCACGCGGCGATGGTGGGGCTATTCGAGCTGGGGCGCACGCTGAAGTACAAGAAGGGCCCGGTGTCATCACGGCGCACCGGCATGCTGGCGGTGCTGGAGAGGATGGAGACCCTGGCCGAGTTGGCCCTGCTCGGCAACCAGCGGTGGCAGCAGATCCGCCTCGCAGCCGACCGGGCGAAGCGCCAGGTCGACCTGAATCGCATCGAGGACGAGGTCGATGCGATCCTGTGCGCCCACCTGGCCTGGCTGTGGCACCACCGCCCCGGCACCCTGCAGGTCTACGGCGACGCCGCGGCCGGCTACATCATCGCACCGCCACCGCCTCCCCATCCGCAAACCCCGCGAAAGCCACGGTCGGGGCGGGGGTAGTCATCCCGGATGCGCGATGGCATGCTCGAGGTGTACGTCGCAGCCAGCGTGAACGCGTCACTCCGGGTTCACCCGACCGATGCGGAGTTCTGAACTATCGAGTCCGGTTTTGCCACCTATGACTTGGTGACCACGGTGATCGTGATCCTTCTGATCACCGCCACCATTGCCGCCGTCGCATTGATCGCGCGCAAGGTCTTGCGGCAACGGCACCGCGAGGACAGCGACCCGCAGTCCACCCAGGGGCCACGGGATAGCCAGACCTGAAGCCGCTCAGACCCCGCAGCGCGTGATCTAACCGGCGCAGTGCCGGCGAGGTCGCGGACGGGCCCGGGGCGAACCTCTCAGCCTGCGCTGCGCCCGGCCGACTCGGCGCGGGCGGCCTCCACCCGCACCTGATCATCGGGTGAGCGGCGCAGCGGCGGGATGATCTCATCGTCGGGGGTGAGGATCACCAGGTCGTTGTCCATGTGATCGGCCATCGCGTGCACGGCGTCGATGAAGTCGCCGCGGCGCACGGCATCCACGATGCGTTCGTGCTCGGTGTGCATGGACAGCACGTCGCTGGCGTGGGTGAGCCGCTCGGCGTTGGCCGGTTCGGCGAGCTTCTCGGTGATCCCGGCATACAGGGAGGCAAGCAGCCGGTTCTTGGCGGCGTCGAACAGCAGGTAATGGAACCGGGCGGCCAGATCCGCGTCGGGCTGCGGGGTCATCACCGGGCACTGCCCCGGCCGCAGGGTGGCGGCTGCCGCGGCTTCCAGGGCCTCCACATCCTCGTCACTGCGATGCAACGCTGCCTGCTGGGCGGCCTCGACCTCCAGCGCGCGGCGGTAGGAGAGCAACTCCTCCAACGTGTAGGCGGTGAGGAACTCCGAGAGCACGCTGGAGGTGGGGGTGGCCGAGCGCACGAACGTGCCACGCCCGGGCAGGGTCTCCAGCATCCCGATGCTGGCCAGGGATCGCACCGCCTCACGCACGGTGGAGCGCCCCACGCCCAGGATCTCGGTGAGTTCGGGTTCGATCGGGATGCGCTCGCCCACCGCCCAGGCACCGGTGGTGATCTGACGGCGCAGATAGGCGAGCGTGGTGCGGGCCCGCTCGGTGCCGCTTGTGGTGGCCATCACACGAGTATAGGAAGCCTGCCGGTGCAGGCGTGGCCCGCTCCGCCGAGCACCAGTGGCGTCCTTCGCCGTATTCCGGCTGTTTGCAAGGCGGTGGTCTGGTGCGGTCACGGCCGAGGCCAGTTCCGCTGACTCATGACGTCTCAGCGCCAACCGGGCGGCTACTGCTCCAGCCAGGTCGCGATCTGATCGCGGCCTTCCACCGTGCTGGTGAAGCCGAGGGCTTGGACGTACTTGCCCTCCACGAGGAAGGGCTCATGCTCGGCCACTGCCGGCAGCGCGGCCACCGCCGGGTTGTTCAGCAAGTCGGCGAAGATCGTCTCACCGGAGCCGTTCATGTCCACCAGCAGGATCCGGTCCGGATCGGCCGCCAGCACCTGTTCGGCCGAGATCGGCCCGCTGCGCACCATGCCCAGGTCGGCGCTGGCGTCCCGGCCCCCGGCCAGGCGCACCACCTCCAACGGGAAGGCACCCCCGGCGGTCACGAACGGGCGACCGGCCTGGTTGCTCAGCACCAGCACACTCGGTCCGTCCTCGTCGGAGGCATCCACCAGCCCGTCCGACAGGGTGGTCGCCAGGTCCGCCGCCTCCTGCTCCATCCCCAGCGCGGTGCCCACCAGGTCGATGTTGGTGAGCATCTCGCTCACCGAGGAGAAGGTGTTCGGCAGCACCAGCACCGGGATACCGGCCTCGGTGAGTACCCGGCCCACTCCTTCTTCCATGCCGTGCCGGTCGTTGAAGACCACCAGATCCGGGTCCGAGGCGATCACGGCCTCGGCGTCCACGGCGGACTCGGAGGCGATGTGGTGCTCCACGTCCGCCATCACATCCGGTTGGTTGGACAGCACCGGGTTGGCCGCTTCGGCCGGTGCCATCACCAACTTCTCACTCGCACCGAGTTCGGCCACCAGGGCGGCGCTCTCATAGGTCAGCGCGGTCACCCGTTGCGGTTCGGCGGGGATCCTCACCTCGGTGGCGGGCCGGTCGTCGCCGGCCGGCACGTCCAGGGTGCGGGGGAAGCCCTGCTCCTGGGTGCCCTCGTCCTGAGCGGAGGCTGCGTCGTCGTCGTCGGCGGTTCCGGTCTCCCCGGACTGTTCGACGCCGGACTGCTCATTGGCGTCCTCGGCTGCCCCGTCGGGCTCGTCCGCGGGCACTCCCGAGGAGCACGCGCCCAATATCAGCAGCAGCGCCGCCAGTGGGAGGAACAGCACGCGCAGGAGCCCTCGACCGGATCGGGTGGGCCGAAGGGCGGCACCAGCAGATCGGGTGGGCGGCGGGGCGGCACCAGGAAACGTCGGACGCATCGGCACCTCTTTCAGGGTCGGGCCACCTCGGGGTGGCGGCGGGTCAAGGTACTGGCAGAGGGAAAGGTAGGGCGCACCAGGCTGAGCGTCGGGGCGCCGCTGGGGGAGTCGAACACCTCCGCGGTCACCCCGTACACGTCCCGGATCAGCCCGGGGGTGATGACCTCACCGGGGGCGCCGAAGGTGGCGCGGCCATCGGCGATGACCGCCACCCGGTCCGCCCAGCGCAGCGCCTGGGTGAGGTCGTGCATCGTGACGATCACGATGTGCCCGGCGCCGGCGCGCTCACCCAGGGCATGCATCACGGTGAGCTGGTGGCCCAGGTCCAGGGCCGCCGTCGGCTCATCGAGCAGCATCACCGGCGCGTCCTGGGCCAGGATCCGAGCCACCTGCACCAGTTGGCGCTCCCCGCCGGACAGGCGGGCGTAGCGGCGCGGGGCCAGCTCGGCCACGCCCACACGGTCCAGCGCGGCCATGATGCGCTGCTCGGTGCCGCCAGACCGCTGGGTGGCCCGGGCTCCGACGCCGACCACATCGCGCACCCGCAGTTCGTTCGGGGCGTAGGAGTCCTGCGTCATGTAACTGAGCACCTCGGCCAGGCGCCGCGGGCGCAGTGAGTGCAGGTCCGCCTCGCCGTAGCGCACCCCTCCGGAGGTGGTCACCCCGTGCCCGACGACGGCGGAGAGCAGGCTGGACTTGCCCGCCCCGTTGGGCCCGACGAGCCCGAGCAGGGTGCCCGGGGTCACCGTGGCATCGACGGGATCGAACAGGGGTCGGTCGCGGTGGGCGACCAGGCCGGTCAGGACCAGATCGTGGGCGGCGGCCGGATCATGCGAGACGGCCGGGGCGTGCGTGGCGCCGGCCTCGGTCGCGCCGGTGTGCGTGCCGCGGGCCTCGGAGGCGCTCGCGTGGGTGGTGCGCCCGCTCGCGGAGTGCCCGGCGCTCATGTGTGCCGCCTGGACAGCAACAGCGCCAGGAACACCGGCGCGCCGATGAGGGCGGCCACCGCTCCGGTCTGGATCACCATGGTCACCGAGGCGGCCCGGGCGGCGGTGTCGGCCAGCACCAGGAACAGCGCCCCACCCACGATCGAGATCGGCAGCAACTGGGCATGCTTGGCCCCGATCACCAGCCGTACCGCATGCGGGACCACGAGCCCGACGAAACTGATCACCCCGGAGACCGCCACCGCCGCGCCGGTCACCAGGGAGGCGATCAGCAGCAGCGCCAGGCGGGTGCGGTGCACGTTGTACCCGGAGGTGGAGGTGACGTCGTCACCGAGCAGCAACGCGTCCAGGGCCCGGGTGCGGGTGAGCAGCAGGCCGAGGCCGAGCGCGATCGGGATCACCGCGATCGCGGCGTGGTTCCAGGTGCGTAGTTCCAGATCGCCGGCCAGCCAGAACACGGCGCCGCGGGCCAGGGCGTCGTCGTGGGCGTTGGCCACCAGGATCGAGATCAGCGCCCCGGCGAAGGCGTTGATGGAGACCCCCACCAGGATCAGGGTGTAGGTGGAGGCGCCGCGATTGGTGTGCAGCACCGCCTGCAGCAGCAGGGCCACCACCAGGGCCCCGGTGAACGCCGCGATCGGTACACCCCATTGCAGCGACCCGGCCAGCCCGGCTGTGATCCCGGCCACGGCACCCACGGCGGCGCCGGCCGAGACGCCGGTGACGCCCGGGTCGGCCAACGGGTTCCGGAACACCGCCTGCATCACCACGCCCACCCCGGCCAGGGCCGCGCCCACCAGCATCGCCACCACGATCCGGGGCAGCCGGATCGCCCACACCACGGTGGCCACCTGGGAGTCATCGGGGCTGACCACCGCACGAACGGCGGCCACCGGGTCCAGGCGCAGGGTGCCCAGGCTCACGCTGATCCCCGCGGCAAGGACCAGGGCGAGGGTGGCGCCCACGGCCAACCACAACGCCCGGCGGGTGACCCTGGGCGCAGGTGCGGCGACGTGTGCGGGGGGCTGCGTCGTCGTCGGCCGTGGCGGGCTGGCGAGATCGGTCATCGAGGGTCCAACCTGACACATCCACTTCATCAGATCAACTAGTTCATCTGATGTTACGGTGGGCCTCGCCACACCGGCTTCGGAGTCGATCACCGGCTCCCGCCCCGCCACCGACGAACCTCGACAAGGACCGCGACACCCATGACCCACGCCGCCGTTCCCTATGACGCCCTGCTGCTGTGCTCCTTCGGGGGACCCAACGCCGAGGAGGATGTGCTGCCGTTCCTGCGCAACGTGGTGCGTGGCAAGGGGGTGCCGGAGGCGCGGTTGGCCGAGGTGGGGGAGCACTACTTCGCCTTCGGGGGCAAGAGCCCGATCAACGAGCAGAACCTTGCCCTGCGGGCGGCGCTGGCGGCCGAGTTGCGGGCCCGCGGCGTGGAGCTGCCGGTGCTGTGGGGCAACCGGAACTGGCACCCCTACACCACCGACACCCTGCGCGATGCGGTGGCCTTCGGTGCGAGGCGGATCCTGGTGCTGGTGACCAGCGCGTACGCCTCCTACTCCGGGTCGCGCCAGTACCGCGAGCACCTGGCCGCGGCGGTGGCGGACCTTGGCGCCGAGGGGGAAGGGTTGGTCATCGACGTGCTGCGGCCCTTCTTCAACGATCCCGGCTTCATCGCCGCCAACGTCCACACGATCACCGACGCCGTGGGCCAAGTGCCCGAGGCCGATGCCGGCGTGCACATCGCCTACGTCACCCACTCGATCCCCACCACCATGCAGCAGGCCTCGGAGGTCACCGGCCCGGGTTACCGCCAGCAGCATGAGGACGTGCGAGCGGTGATCGATGCGGACCTGCGCGCAGCGGGGGTGGAGGTGTCGTCGTCGCTGTCGTACTGCTCGCGGTCTGGCAGCCCGCACACGCCGTGGCTGGAACCGGACATCAACGACCACCTGGCCGAGTTGGCCGGCGCGGGCACGCAGCGGGTGGTGATCGCCCCGATCGGGTTCATCTCCGACCACATGGAGGTGGCCTGGGACCTGCAGACCGAGGCGCTGGAGACCGCTGCGGAACTGGGCCTGCAGGCTGCCTGCGCCACCACCGCGGGCACCCACCCGGCGTTCGTGTCCGGGCTGGTGGACCTGGTCCTGGAGCGCGCCGGACGCGAGCGCGGGGAGGACCCCGATGTGGTGGTGCGCGGCGAGCTGGCCGCCTTCCCCGACGAGGCACCACCCGGCAGTTGCCGGATGCGCCACGGCGAGGTCACCGGTATCCCGGTAGTGGCGGGCACCGCCGACTGAGTGGTCCTGTATCCCGATCTCGTACTGAAGGAGCATCATGAGCACCAACCCAGAGGCGATCAACGCCGCCACCTCCTACGCGATGTACTCGGTCTTCCGCGTCACCGAAGCCGTCCCGGCCGACGACGAGGCGCGCGCCCTGGTGGTGCGCAACGCCCTGGCCGCGCTGGACCTCATCGATGGCCTGCAGGTGCGGGGCTGGTACGACGTGGCCGGGTACCGGGCCGACGCCGACCTGATGGTGTGGTGGTGGGCCGAGGACGTCGAGATCGTCCAGGAGGCCTACCAACGGCTCCGTGCAAGCGCGCTCGGAGCCATGCTGGAGCCGGTGTGGTCCCAGATCGGCACGCACCGGCCGGCGGAGTTCAACCGCGCCCACGTGCCGGCGTTCCTCTCCGGGGAGGCGCCGCGCGGGTACCTGTGCGTGTACCCGTTCGTGCGCAGTTACGACTGGTACCTGCTGCCCGAGGACGAGCGCAGCACCATGCTGCGTGACCACGGCATAGCCGCCCGCGATTACGGCGACGTGCGGGCCAACACCATCTCCGCCTTCGCCCTGGGGGACTATGAGTGGTTGCTCGGGTTCGAGGCCGACGACCTGGGCCGGATCGTGGACCTGATGCGTGAGTTGCGGGCCACCGAGGCCCGCCGGCACGTGCGCGAGGAAGTGCCCTTCTTCACCGGCCCGCGCCGGGAGTTGGCCGAGATCGTCGACCGGCTGCCGCGCGCCTGACCGGTCGGAGCCGCGGCGCGCTCACCGGGTACCGTGCCCGGCGCCTGTCGCCCATGACGGGCTGCGTCGTCGTGCCTGCTCTCCGGCTGCCGACCGGATGAGGCCCGCAGGCGTCCGGCACCACCGCAAACCCAGGCGCCTTTCATGGTTTCCGTACTGGCACCTAAAGGGCGTGTTTACTTCGCAAAACTAAGGTCAAGACCTTTACTTAGCAAAACTAACGATGTAGTATCCCTGCAGTGAGCATTTCTCCTGCCCCCAAGCACCCCGGCCCGAGGGTCGCCGACGTCGGGTTCCCGACGCGGCTGCGCATGACGCTGCTGAAACTCACCCGCAGTCTGCGGGCCCAGCGGTCCATGTCGATCCCCGAGGGTCAGCACGCCGTGCTGGCCACGGTGGTGGCGCTGGGGGCGATGACCCCGGGAGAGCTCGCTGAACGTGAGCACGTGCGACCACCCTCGATGACGCGCACCGTGCAGTGTCTGGTCGATGCCGGCCTGGTGGAGCGCACCACGCACCCCGAGGACCGCCGCCAAGTGCTCATCACGCCCACCGACGCCGGTACCGAATTGGTCAAAGAGACCAGGCGCCGCCGCGATCAGTGGCTGTCCAAACGACTCGCAACCCTGACCCCCGCCGAGCGCGCAACGCTCACCGAGGCAGAGAAGATCCTCAGGAGGCTCTACAACCAGTGAGCTCGATATTCGCCTCACTCCGTCTGTACAACTACCGAATCTGGTTCATCGGCGCCCTGGTCGCCAACGTGGGCACCTGGATGCAGCGGGTGGCCCAGGACTGGCTGGTCCTTGCCGTGCTGCCCGAAGGCTCGGCGATCCACGTAGGAATCGTCACCGGCCTGCAGTTCCTCCCGATTGTTTTCATCAGCCCCTTCGCCGGGCTGATCGCCGACCGGGTGGACCGGCGCAGGATGCTGATGATGACCCAGGCCGCGATGGGCGTGCTCGCCCTGGCCCTGGGCGCCCTGGTGCTGCTGGGTACCGCCCAGGTGTGGCACGTGTACTTCTTCGCCCTGGCCCTGGGTGTGCTCAGCGCCTTCGACGCCCCGGCCCGGCAGGTGTTCGTCTCCGACATCGTGCCCACGTCCTCCCTGGCGAACGCGGTGGCGCTGAACTCCGCCTCCTTCAACGCCGCCCGCCTGGTGGGCCCGGGCGTCGCCGGCCTGCTGATCGCGGTGGTGGGCACCGGCTGGGTGTTCATGCTCAACGCGCTCACCTTCGCCGCCACCATCGGGGCGATGCTGGCGATGAAGTCCGAGTTGCTGCAGCGCCGCGACCGCCCCGTACGAGCCAAGGGGCAACTGCGCGAGGGCCTTCGGTACGTGCGCGGGCGCAGCGACATCATCACGATCATGATCGTGGTGTTCGTGATCGGCGGTCTGGGCCTGAAGTTCCAGATGACCTCGGCGGTGATGGCCCACGACGAGTTCGGCATGGGCGCCGGGGAGTACGGGGTGCTCGGGTCGATCCTGGCGATCGGATCCCTGGCCGGCGCCCTGATGGCCGCCCGGCGGCAACGACCCCGGCTGCGCCTGGTGCTCGGCGCGGCCTTCGGGTTCGGGATCAGTTCCGGCGCGATGGCCATGATGCCCACCTACGAACTCTTCGCCCTCAGCGCGATCCCGGTGGGCTACTTCTCCCTGACCATGCTCACCTCGGCCAACGCTGCCATCCAGATCACCACCGACCCCAACGTACGCGGCCGGGTGATGAGCCTGTACCTGGTGGTCTTCTTCGCCGGGAACCCGATCGGCGGGCCGGTGGTGGGTTGGATCGCGGAGAACTGGGGCGCGCGGTGGGCCATCGGCATCGGCGCGATCGCCGCCATCGCAGTGGCGGGGATCGCCGCTCTGTGGACCGTCAAGCGGGAGGACGTGCGGGTGCGTTACCGCCTCCGCCAGCGTCCGCACCTGCTGGTGCAGAACCGCCACGAGCAACTCGACGCTGCGCGTGCCCGCGAGGAACTCAGGACCCAGGAGGGCGTGAACGCCGGCAGCGCCGCCTGACCAGTTCCGCCTGCCCGGCCAAGGGGCGCACCGGAGCGGAGCACCTAAAGACGCTCGACGACGTGATCCAGGCAGGCAGTCAGCGCTGCGGCATCGGCGGGGGTCACCGAGGGGTAGGTGCCGATCCGCAGCTGGTTGCGCCCGAGTTTGCGGTAGGGCTCGGTGTCGACGATTCCGTTGTTGCGGAGCACCCTCGCCAGCACCGCGGCATCGATGCTTTCGTCGAAGTCGATCGTGACCACCACCGGCGAGCGGTGTGCCGGGTCGGCCACGAAGGGGGTGGCGAACTCACGCTCGGTGGCCCACTGGTACAGCAACTGCGAGGACTGCGCGGTGCGCGCCGCAGCGAAGTCCAGGCCGCCCTGGTCGTTCAACCAGTCGACCTGCTCGGCCAACAGCACAAGGGTGGCGATCGCCGGGGTATTCACGGTCTGGTCCTGCCGGGAGTTGGCCAGCGCCGCGGGAAGGGACAACGACGCCGGCGCCCACCGCTGACCCAGTTCCTCGATCCGCTCGATCGCAGCGGGGGAGAACAGGGCCAGCCACAACCCGCCGTCGGAACCCAGGGCCTTCTGCGGGGCGAAGTAGTAGGCGTCGGTCTGGCGCACGTCCACGCCCACCCCACCCGCGGCCGAGGTGCCGTCGACGAGCATCAGGGCACCGTCGTCGTCGACCCTTCTGACCGGGGTGAGTGTGCCGGTGGAGGTCTCGTTGTGGACCCAGCAGTAGGCATCGATCCCCGCGGCGACCTCGGGTGAGCGGGTGCTGCCGGGTTCGGCGGTGAGGATCTGCGGGTCGGCCAGGAACGGAGCGCCGCTCGCGGCGGCGGCGAACTTGGCGCCGAACTCCCCGGCGCGGACGTGCTGGGAGCGGGTGCGGATCAGTCCGAAGGTGGCCGCGTCCCAGAACATCGAGGCGCCCCCGTTGCCCAGGGCCACCTCGTATCCCTCGGGGAGGCTGAACAGGTCAGCGAGACCTTCCCGGACGCGGCCGACCAGGGAGCGCACCGGGGGCTGGCGGTGGGAGGTACCCAGCAGGGTGGTGCCCAGGGCGGCCAGCGCCTGGCTCTGCTCCGGCCTGATGCGCGCGGGACCGGAGCCGAACCGGCCGTCCGCGGGACGGATGGAGGCCGGGATGGCGATCGCGGGATCGTTCATGGGCACGATCATCGCAGGTCCGCCGGCCCCGCCAGGAGCGCTGCGCCGCGCGGCCGGCCGGCCCGGGGCCGGGAGAGTCGTGGCAGGGCGCGCAGGACGTGCAGCGCACCCGGCCCGGAGCCGGACGCCGGGCACTAGGCTGACAGGAGGAATGCGGCGACCACCAAGGGGCAGGCACGTGAGCGACCTGATCGACACCACGGAGATGTATCTCAAGACCGTGTTCGAACTGATCGAGGACGGCGTGGTGCCCCTGCGCGCCCGGATCGCGGAGCGCCTGGGTCACTCCGGGCCCACAGTGTCCCAGACGGTGGCGCGCATGGAACGGGACGGCCTGATGGTGGTCTCCGGTGACCGGCACCTGGAACTGACCGATGAGGGCCTGCGGCGGGCCACCCAGGTGATGCGCAAGCACCGCCTGGCCGAACGGCTGCTGACCGACGTGATCAAACTCGACTGGCCCTACGTGCACGAAGAGGCCTGCCGGTGGGAGCACGTGATGAGCGAGCGGGTGGAGCAGCAGTTGCTCGAACTGCTCGAGCGCCCGCGGGAGGATCCTTACGGCAACGCCATCCCCGGCCCCGCCGGGATCGGGCAACCCGTCGCCGGTGTCGCCGAACTGCCCGGTACGTCCCTGGGCGCCGCGATCACCGCCGATCCGGCCTACTACACCCTGGTGCGGATCGGGGAGCCGCTGCAGGTGGATGTGGAACTGCTGACCGAGTTCGAGCGCGTCGGGATGGTGCCCGGGGTGGCTTTCCGCGCCCGGACCGACGGCGCGGCGGTAGACCTGACCGTGAACGGGCAGAGCCTGGAACTCACCGAGGACACCGTGGGGCACCTGTTCGTCAGCGCCGCCGAGCCGGGGTGATCCGGTGCCCGCAGCGGGTGTCCGGGTGCCGCCCGCGTGCGTTCGGGACGGGGTGCAGGAGGGCCTGCCGGCAGGTGCTCGGTGCCGTGGATCTAGCACAGCCGCAGCCCGCGCGCTCGCTGGGCGGGTCAGGAGAGCGGCGTCCAGCATGTGGCGCAGTCCACATTGTGGCGATGACACAGCGTCTCGTCGATCGCGCCGTTGCCGCGGAATTCCGCTATTTTCTGAGGACCTAGGCGCCTGGGGCGGATCCTGTGAACCATTTCACAGAACCAATTGTGACCGGAATGTGACTTTTGCCGGGGTCGTCGGGTAACGTCAGCCGTGCTCGTCGTCCCCTCCATCGATGAGTACCCGCAGGCGGCGCCGAACCCTGTCACCGCCAGCAGGTCCCGACAGACGCAATTGACAGGGACGGGGGACCCAACCTTTGGTGCGCGAGCACCTAGGGGTGAAGTCCCACCTGGTTCGCCAGGTAAGACCGGGTGAATCTCCAACCCGAACCCGACAGCTCACCCCGTAGGCGCGTGGAGAAGATTTTGACTCAACGCACAACCGGAGCCCGCCACCGTGCAGCGTGCCGGCCCTCCACCCCCCTGACCGCCTTTGGCGCCACAGTGGCCGGCACCACCGGTCGTCGTGCACTGGCCGTGGTTGCTTCCTCCGGACTGGCGCTGACCATGGGCGCCTCCACCGCGGCCGCTGCCCCCCAGGTGTCCAACTCCGCTTCCGGCCTCGGTTCGCTGGCCAACGTGGTGCTCGATGGTGACCGCGACTCGGTCAGCACCTCGCCGACCATCTCGGTCGACGCCGACGCCGACTGGTCCTTCACCGCGGCCGTGGTGAGTTCCGAGGCCCCGCCACCACCTCCGCCCCCACCGCCACCGCCGGCGGCGACCACGCAGCGGCCCACCGCGGCCACCGCCCCGGCGGCCCGCACCGGTAACCGCACCGCCGCTCCGGCTCAGGAGGAGACGCAGGCGGAGGAGCAGCCGGCCGAGGAGGCGGCGAGCGAGTCCACTCAGAGCGCCGCTCCCGCGTCCGGTTCCGGCTCCGCCGTGGTGAACCTGGCCCGCCGGTACACGGGCACCCCGTACGTGTACGGCGGTAGCACTCCGGCCGGGTTCGACTGCTCGGGCTTCACCGCCTACGTGTACGCCCAGTTCGGCGTCTCCCTGCCACGGTCGTCCTCGGCCCAGCGCAACGCCGGACGTATCGTCTCGGCTTCTGAGGCGCAGCCCGGTGACCTGGTCTGGTGGCCCGGGCACGTGGGCATCTACACCGGCAACGGCCAGCACATCGCGGCCCGCAACCCCAGTTCACCGCTGCACGAGGGCCCGATCTGGAACTCGAGCCCCACGTTCATCCGTGTGATGGGCTGACCGGCACACGCACCACGCACAACGGCTCGTCCCGCATCGGGGCGGGCCGTTGTGCTGTGCGCACCGGTGCGCCGTATACCGGCGTGTCCGTGCGGAGCGGTGCTGGCACAGGCACGATGAACAGCTCCGATGAGCACCCATATGAGATTTTCCGGCGACATGCCCCGCAACCGTCAGGTTTGTAGCACAATGGTCAAGATCAGCCCAAAAAAAGGGGGGTAGACCGGTATGGAACGCGAACCCACGATCCTCGTCGGAGTCGACGGATCGGCCGCCAGCCTGAACGCACTGGACTGGGCGTTGGCCCACGCAGGAAAGTCGGGTTGGAACCTGCACCTGGTGTGTGCCTACGCGCTGCCCACCTTCGCCGCCGGCACCATCGACGGCGGGTATGCCACGCTGGACGACACCGCCATCCGTGACGGGGCCCAAGCGGTCCTGGACGAGGCCCTCACCCGCTGTGAGGGCGTGGGTGTGCAGGTGACCAGCGCCCTGGAGACCGGTGACGCGGCCGGAGTGTTGGTGGACCTGTCCGCCCAGGTGCGCCTCGCCGTCGTCGGTACCCGGGGCCGGTCCGGATTCGCCGAACGGATCCTGGGCACCGTCTCTTCGGCGCTACCGGCCCACTCCCACTGCCCCACCGTGGTGGTGCCGCACCGGGAGGGCGAGGACGACGACGACACCGGTCTGCCGTTGCCGGTGCGCCGGATCGTGGTGGGCGTGGACGGCTCGGACTCGGCCAAACTCGCCCTGAACGTGGCCATCGACGAGGCCGAACGGTGGGAGGCGGAACTGACCGCCGTGGTCGGTGTGCCGATGGGCGCCGGCGCCGGTCTGCTGGGCTGGCTTCCCTCCGGGGTGGACCGGGAGACCCTGCTGGCCGACGTCAAGACCGGCCTGGACGTCACGGTGGACCGGGCCAGTCAGGGTCGTGCGGTGCAGGTACGCCGGCACGCCCTGGATGGCACCGGGGCGGCGCTGCTGTCGGAGTTCTCCACCGCGGTGGACCTGGTGGTGGTCGGCTCGCGCGGACGCGGCGGCTTCACCGGGATGCTGCTGGGCTCCACGTCCCAGACGGTGCTGCATCACTCCCGTTGCCCGGTCATGGTGGTGCCCACCAGCAGCACCGACGATCCCGAGGACCACGCCTTCAACTGGAAGCGGCGCCGGCACTAAGCCACCAACCCGCCACCCCCGGCGCCTACCCGGCCCCCGGCCGTACCCGCCGGCGTCGAGGGCGAGCGTGAGCCTCGAGGGCGAGCCTCGGGACGCTCGCCCTCGGCTGGGACGCTCGCCCTCGGCGGCGGGCGACGGCGGTGGCGGGGCGGCGACGGCGGTGGCGGCGGGTGGCGGCGGCGGCTACCGGGCGCTGCGCAGCACCCGGCCCAGGGTGTCCATGAGGCGGTCCAGGTCCGACTCGGTCAACGTCAGCGGCGGGGCGAAGCGGATGGTGTTCTCGTGGGTCTCCTTGGCCAGGATGCCCTCGGCGGCCAGCCGCTCACTGACCTGACGCCCGGACAGAGACACCACGTCCAGGCCCATCCACAAGCCGATCACCCGGGCGTCGGTAGCCAGCCCCTCGGCGACCAGATCCTTGGCCGGGCCCTCCAGCACGGGGGAGAGGTCGCGCGCCCGGGCCTGG
Organism: Pseudactinotalea sp. Z1748; assembly: GCF_049725185.1. NCBI lineage: Bacteria > Bacillati > Actinomycetota > Actinomycetes > Micrococcales > Cellulomonadaceae > Pseudactinotalea > Pseudactinotalea sp. Z1748. The sequence goes on from NZ_JBMPQB010000001.1 coordinate 517,383, forward strand.
AACCCACCCGTGGCCAGCAGTTCCGTCACCGCGATCCCCACCGCACATGCCAACGGGTTGCCGCCGAAGGTGGACCCGTGCGTACCGGCGGTCATCACACCGAGCACATCGGCCCGGCCCACCACCGCAGAGACCGGCACGATTCCACCACCGAGCGCCTTGCCCAGCGTGGTCAGGTCCGCGCGCACGCCGAACAACTCCTGGGTGAGGGTGGCCCCGGTGCGGCCGAGGCCGGACTGGATCTCATCGAGCACCAGCAGCGTGTTCGTCTCATCGCACGCCGCACGGACCTGCTCCAGGTAGCCCTCCGGCGGGATGATCACCCCGTTCTCGCCCTGGACCGGCTCCAGCAGCACGGCCACGGTGTCCGGCGTGATCGCCGCCCGCACCGAGGCGGCGTCACCGTAGGGCACGACGACGAAGCCCGGGGTGTAGGGGCCGAATCCTTCCCGGGCAGCCGGGTCGGTGGAGGCGGAGATGATCGTGGTGGTGCGGCCGTGGAAGGCGCCATCGGCCACGATGATCTCGGCCCGGTCGGCCGGCACGCCCTTGACCTCATACCCCCACTTGCGGGCCGTCTTGATCGCGGTCTCCACCGCCTCGGCGCCGGTGTTCATCGGGAGCAGCATCTCGGTGCCGGTCAACTCCGTGACCGCGCCGGCGAACCGCTCCAGGTGCTCATGGCCCACCGCCCTGGAGGTCAGGGTGAGACGGTCCAACTGGTCCTTGGCGGCCCGGACCAGGTACGGGTGGCGATGACCGAAGTTCAGCGCCGAATACCCGGCCAGGCAGTCCAGGTACTCCCGTCCGCTGGTGTCGGTGACCATAGCGCCCTCGGCGGTGGCCAGCTCCACCTCCAACGGGTGATAGTTCGGCGCCAGCGGTCCGGGTGCGTTCGTGGTGCGGGGGTTGTTCGTCATCGTGCGACCTCCTCGTCGGTGACTCGCGGGAATCAGTGGGTTGCGCCGTCGTCGGCCTCACCCGGGCGCGGTGCGCCCAGGGCAGGTAGTGCGCTCGCGGCTGCGTCGTCGGCCTTGGTGGGACTACGCAGGATCAGGGTGCAGCACTTGGCGCCGCCGCCGCCCTTGAGCAGTTCGGAGGTGTCCACCGCGATCGGTTCCAATCCGCGCTCGCGGGCCTGCGCGGCCAGGCCGGTCGCTCCCGGTGCGTGCACCACGTGGGTACCGTCGCTGACGGCGTTCAGGCCCAGGGCCTCGGCGTCGGCGTGCCCGGCCACGATCGCCTCGGGGAACATGCGCTGCAGCACCCGCTGGGAGCCGGGGGAGAACGCGGGCGGGTAGTACGCGATCAGGTCATCGCGCAGGATGGTCAGTGCGGTGTCGAGGTGGTAGAAGCGCGGGTCCACCAGTTGCAGGGAGATCACCGGGCGGCCGAAGACCTCCTGGGCCTCGGAGTGCGCGGCGGCGGAGGTGCGAAAACCGGTCCCGGCCAGGATGTACCCGTTGGTGCACAGCAGGTCCCCCTCGCCCTCGTTGGTCTCGGCGGCCTCCACCGGGGTGAAACCGGCACGGGCCAACCAGTCCAGGTACGCCGGGGCCTCGCCGGCGCGCTCGTTGTGCCGGAACCTGGAGGAGTAGGCGATGCCGCCGATCACGGTGGCGCCGTTGGCGGCGTAGACCATGTCCGGGTACTGCGGCAGCGGGTCGATCACGTCGACGGTGTGCCCCAGGTCCGCGTAGGTGCGACGCAGCGTGTCCCACTGGCTCATCGCGCGGTCGACGTCGGTGGAGACCTTGGCGTTCATCCAGGGGTTGATCTCGTAGGAGACCGTGAAGTGCGTGGGTGGGCACATCAGGTAGTGGGCGGGCATCGATGCTCCTTCGGTTCGTGGTCCAAGCACTGGCCTGGTGGGCCGGTGCCGGATCGCGGGTGCGGCCAATGGGTGGTGGGCCACACATGTGATTGTCACAGAATCCCGCGCGCGTTGGGTGGGGTGTCTGGATTACCGGCGGGGCTGGTGTGTGCCCTACGATCGGTGCGCGAGAAGCGTGGGCCGGGTTCGCTCCGGCCCGGTGCTGCTCGCCCCCGCCCCCGTAGCTCAGGGGATAGAGCAACCGCCTCCTAAGCGGTAGGTCGCGCGTTCGAATCGCGCCGGGGGCGCCGGTTGCGGGAGGACCCGGTAGCCACACCTTGAGCCAAGGCCGCACGAACGAAGTAGCCCCCATCTAGCCGCCAATTTGACAGTCTTGGCTGCCGAGGTCTCCGGGGCCGACGTGGAGGTCGACGTCCACGTCGGCGGGTGCAGGGCAGCCTAGCGGGCGCAGAGCAGACACCCTAGGGTGGAGAGATGAAGGTTCTCGTTGTGGTCCTGCTCGTCCTATGGGTGCTGGTCTCGATCGTGGGGTTCGCGCTGGAGGGCTTGATCTGGCTTGGCCTGATCGGGATCGTGCTGTTCCTCGGAACGGTGATCATCGCCGCACTGCGCCGCAGCGCCGGTCGCAAGAGTGGTGGCCGCCCGGCACGCTGACCGCTGGTGCCCCTGACCGCCGGGGCGTCCGAACCGGCGTCGAACGGGTTGGGCCGGGCCGGTTCAGCGGCCGGCGCTCCCTTCCACCAGGCCGGCGATCCGGGTCAGCATCCGCCAGGTCATCAAGGCGGAGATCAGGCTGGTCGCCTCCACCGGTGCCCGTTGGAGCCGGGTGCGGGGGGCGTAGCGTTCCCGCACATGCAGGCGGGTGAGCGGGCGGTCCGAATCCGGATCGTTCAGCGGCACCAGGTGGAACGTCCAGGTGTAGCCCATGCCGGTGTCCGCGAGCATCGGGGTGCCGGCGTTGGTGGCAGCCAGCAGCACTCCGGGATCGACCGCTGCGATACGCAACTGGATCCGAGGGTGCAGCGCCAGGGTGTCGCCGGCCCGAACGTCCTGCCATTCACGGTGGATCCGGGTGGCGCCGGCAATCTGGCAACCCGCCAGGTTCTCCAGCGTCTCGAAGGAATAGAACCCTGCCTTGTCCTGCCCGATCTGGGCGAGCCAGGGCCAGATGCGTTCTGAGGTGGCGTTGATCAGGATGGCCCGGTCGTTCTGCACGGTGGCCTCCGGCAGCAGGTCATCCCCCGGCAGTGGCGCTGCCGCCTCCTGCGGTGTCAGGCCGAGGCGGCGGTGCGCGCCGGCGATCATCACGACGGCGGCCGTCACTGCGACCGAGACGAACGGGGCGGCCGCCAACCCCAGGATGGCGCGTCGGGTGGACATGAACATCACCTCACCCACCATCGTGGCACCGTGACCGCCGCCCGGACAGGTGCGAAGGTCCTGGTCGGTGTCAACAGCAGCCTCGATCAGATCGGTGCGAACGCCCCTGCGGGCTCGCGGTCGGGCTGTAGCGTTTCGGGTATGGCTGAGCAGGACGTGGAATTCTCCGTCCAGGCCGAACCGCGCGACGCCGCCGGTTGGGCCGAGTTGGCCCGGCGCAGTGAGGACGCGGGTATGCGGGCGCTTTTGGTCGCCGACCATCCCGGCGCTGGTGCCTCGCCGTTCGTGGCGCTGGCCGCTGCCGCCGCGGTGACCAGCACGTTGCGGTTGGGCAGTTACGTCGTCAACGCCGGGATACGCGAGCCCGTCCACATAGCGGCCGACGTGGCCACCCTGGACGTGGTCTCGGGCGGACGCGCCGAGGTGGGACTCGGTGCCGGGCACACACCGGCGGAGTGGGAAATGATCGGGCGCTCGCGGCCCACCGCCCCCGGACGGGTGCGCCACCTGCTCACAGCAGCCTCGGCGGTACGGCGGTTGTTGGACGGGCAGCCGGTACCGGCAACGGAGGTCGGCGCGCTCAGTGATCTGCGCCTGGACGAGCCCCGGCCGGTGCAGCACCATGTGCCGCTACTGCTCGGCGGGACCAGCGCCACGATGCTGCGCTGGGCCGGTGGGAACGCCGACGCGGTCGGGCTTACCGGGCTCGGAGCCACCCGTGCCGACGGACACCGGCACGAGGTGGTCTGGTCACCGGAGCAGGTGGACCGGCACGTGGCGTGGGTGCGCGAGGGTGCCGAACAGGCCGGGCGCCCGGTGCCGACCCTGGAGGCGCTGGTGCAGGTGCTGGCGATCACCGAGGAACGCCAGGACGTCATCGCCGGTATCGCAGCCGACCTGGAGACCCCGGTTGGTCGGTTCGAGGACGTGCCCTACGTCCTGGTGGGCACCCAGGATCAGATCCTCGAACAACTCGAGACCACCCGGAAGCGTTGGGGGATCAACCGGTTCGTGGTGCGCGCCTGCGCGTTCGATACGGCCACCGATCTCCTGGCCGCGCTCGGGCGCTGAGAGCGCCCGCCGACCGGCACGCAGCACCCCGGCGCCCAGCAGGATCAGCACCCGCCGCCTCTTCCGCCACCGCCGCCACCGGCGCCGAACCCGCTCGTCGACGTCCCACTCATACGTCTCGGTGACGTGGACCAGCCCCGGCGTCGATCCTGATCTCCACAGCACAGTCATCCGTGTCGCCGTATTGGCCGGCGCCCGCCGGACCACCGTCCCGGGTGAGCGGGAGCGCCCATGGCGACCTTCGTCGTCGTCGGTTGTTGCCTGCCCACTCCGTAGGATCGTGGCGTCCGTAGCAATCCTCGGTGGAGCGGGGTCGACGTCGAAGTGGAGCAAGGGATGAGCCGGCAACGCCCGAACGCGATCGCGGGGTATGAGGACTGGGCGGACTATGTGCTCGCCGGCGGCGCCGCGGGAGGCGAGGCACCCACCGGCGGGCTCGCCGAGGTGCTCGCGCCACCGGCGCCACCCACGCAGGTCCAGGTCACCCACGGCGCGGCGACCAGCGCCGACGGGGTACGTACCCAGCGCCTGTCCTGGCAACTGGGGTACGGGCCGGCCACCGCGGCCTACCTGTGCACACCCGAGGGTGCCGGCGGCCCGCTACCGGCGATCCTGCTGATGCACTGCCACTCGGGCAACAAGTGGGTTGGCGCCGAACGGCTGGTGGACCTGGGGGAGCAGGACACCCCGGAGTCCCTGGCGCTGCGGGCACAGATGTACGGCGGGCAGGCGGTGGCGAACCACCTGGCCGGGCAGGGCTTCGCCGTGCTGGCCCACGACGCGTTCGTGTGGGGCAGCCGCGCCTTCCCCCTCGACCCGCGCCCGGCCCGGGCCGACTTCCACCTGCAGGGACAGATGGCGCTGTGGCGCGAGCGGGGCGAGGGGGCCACCGGGGAGCGGATCTACAACACCCTCGCGGCCGACCACGAGCACACCGTGGCCAAAGTCGCGCTGATGCTGGGCACCACCTTCGCCGGGATGGTGGCCCACGACGACCTGGCCGCCCTGACCGTGCTGGCCTCCCTGCCGATGGTCGACGCCGATCGGATCGGCACCATGGGGCTGTCCGGCGGCGGGGGCCGGGCGATGCTGCTCGCCTCGCTCAGCCCACGGATCCGGGCGCACCTGGTGGCCGGGATGATGTTCACGTTCGACTCGCTGCTGCCCGCGCACATCGACGCGCACTCCTGGTTGATGTACTCCCCGGGCATCCTGCGTTACTCGGAGTGGCCGCTGATCCCCACGCACGCCCCCACCCGGCAGTCGATGCACGTGCAGTTCGCCTCCCAGGACGCGTTGTTCTCCCTGGCGGGCATGCGCGCAGCCGATGCGATGCTGCGGGCCGCCGACCCAGCCGCCGTCGAGTACTCCAGCGCCTGGTTCGACGAGCCGCACCGGATGACCCCGCAGATGCAGGACGACGCCGCGGCGTTCTTCACCCGGGCGCTGGGGTAGCAGCCGCCGGGTAGCGGCCGGCGGCGCGGGACGGTGCCATGCGCGAGCGGACGGGGCGCCCCCGCCCGGTCCGGTTACTGCAGCGTCAGGCCCCAGCGCACGTAGTGGTCGTCGCCGGGCGCCAGGCGCACCAGGTCATCCCCGGTTCGGAAGGCGTCGGCGACACAGCTCATCGGCTCGGCCGCCAGCCCGGTGCGGCGCGCGGCGCCGGGCAGTTCATCCCCGGTGCACATCTGCCAGCAACCCATGGTCCGGTCCATCCACACCGCCGCGGTGTGCCCGTCGGCCCCGCGAAGCCGCAACCAGGACAGGTCCCGGGCGTCGTAGGTGGCGCCGACGAAGGCATCATCGAGCACGGTGCCGCCCAGTTTCCGGGGATCGCGGAAGTCGAACTCCTCCGGCAGGTCCTGGGTGCCGGTGGGCAGCAACCGGTCGTCGGTGGCGACCCACCTGGTGGCGTCCAACTGCAAGGTGGCCTCATCCAGCCCGCCCTCGCCAGGGGAGAGCCACGGGTGGAACCCGATCCCGTAGGGCGCGGCCGCGGTGCCGATGTTGCGGGTGCGCACCTCGATCTCCAACCCGCCCGGCCCCAGGGCGTAGCGGATGGTCGTGGCCAGCTGGAAGGGGTAGCCGGGCGTGGCCGGGGGTTCGATCATCAGGGTGACCGAGGCCGCGCTGTGGTCGATGGTGCGCCAGCGTTTCCAGTTCACCAGGCCGTGCAGGGCGGTGTTGCGGCCGGGTTCGCTGATGTCGAGCTGGTAGTCCACCCCGTCCCAGGTGTAGGCGCCGTCGCGGATGCGGTTGGGCCATGGCACCAGCACCGCGCCGTGGTAGGCCGGTGGCAACTCGTCCTCGGCGAAGGGGACGACGACGTCGCGTCCGCCGGTCCGGAAGGCGCGCAGGTGCGCGCCCACCTCGGTGATCACGGCGTACTGGTCGCCGCGCTGCAGTTCGAAGGCGGCGCCGGTGGGCAGGGGGGCTTCGTTGGTAGTGATGGTCACGGCCACACGATACTCACCGCGCGCACACGGGGCCCGTGGGCCCACGATGCCGTCGCACGCAGTGCCGTCGGGCCGCGGTGCCGGTAGGCGTATCGACACGATCCGGGCAGGGCGTTGCCAGCGCCACGATCGACCTGGCATGATGTGCGGAAGCGTTTACGCAGACACCAATGCCGGTGCTCACTGCCGGCCTCCAGGAGGAACTCGATGGCCGACCAGCCCACTACCCGCCGTTACGCCGTCGTCGGCACCGGACACCGATCACAGATGTACATCAACGCGATCCTCGGCGAGCACGCGCCGGTCTCGGAGTTGGTGGCCTGGTGCGACGTGAACCCCGGCCGGATCGACTACTACGACGAGGTGGTCCAGGCCGCCGGTGGCCAGGCGCTGCCGCGTTACGCACCGGCCCAGTTGGAGCAGATGATCACCGAGCAAGCGGTGGACGTGGCGATCGTGACCTCCCCGGATCACACCCATGCCGACCTGGTCTCCCGCTCGCTGCGCGCGGGCGCCGACGTCGTGGTGGAGAAGCCCCTGACCATCGACGCCGAAGGCTGCCGCAGCATCACCACCGCCGTGGCCGACAGCGGTAAGTCGGTGGTGATGACGTTCAACTATCGCTACTCCCCGCGCAACTCCAGCCTGAAGGAGGTCATCGCCTCCGGCCGCATCGGCCAGGTCACCTCGGTGCACTTCGAGTGGGCCCTGGACACGATGCACGGCGCGGACTATTTCCGCCGCTGGCACCGGTATAAGGACTCCTCCGGTGGCCTGCTGGTGCACAAGTCCTCCCACCACTTCGATCTGGTCAACTGGTGGCTGGCCGACGTACCGGTGCGTGTGTACGCGCGCGGTGGCCTGAAGTTCTACGGCGACCAGGGCGCCGGCATCGCTCAGGCACCGAGCCCGCGGCCCGAGCGCGGCACCCCGGCGCCGGGCAATGACCCGTGGACGCTGGATCTGCGCGATGACGAACGGCTGCGCCGGCTCTACCTGGACGCCGAGCACCACGACGGGTACCTGCGCGACCGGGACGTGTTCGACGCCGGGATCACCATCGAGGACAACGTGGCGGTGCTGGTGGATTATGCCGGCGGCGCGGTGATGACCTACTCCCTGAACGCCCACGCGCCCTGGGAGGGCTACCGCGTCACCGTCAACGGCACCAGGGGCCGGGCAGAACTGGAGGTGGTCGAGCGCGGTTCGGTGGCGATGACCGCCGAGGGAGTGCTGGACCCCAGTGCACGCGAGGCACAGGACAGCGACGCGCTGCGACCCAAGGGAGAGCGCCTGGTGGTGCAGGAGCACTGGCAGCGTGCCACCGAGCACCCGATCCCGATGGGGCAGGGCTCCCACGGTGGCGGGGACGCGATCCTGCTCTCCGACGTCTTCCGCGGCCCGGGGGACGATCCGCTCGGCCGCCCGGCGGGCTACACCGACGGCATCCACGCGGTTTCGGTGGGCATCGCCGGTAACGAGTCCCTACGTACCGGCGCCCCGGTGCAGATCGCCGACCTGCGGTTGCACGACGCGACCTGACCACCCGGTCCCGCGCGGGTTAATGTCTCGGTTCTGCATCAATCGCCATGGCAGCCACGTGGGGCTGTTGCGTTGGGAAGCCTCGTGCTACTCTCTGCGAAAGCGTTTACGCACAGAGTCAACGAAGAGTTAGATCATCGGAGTGGATGGCCGCGTGAGCGGGCTCCACCACCCAGAGCGACAAGGAAGCCGCATGATGGTAATGGTCCCGGTCGGCGCCCGTTGGTGCCGGAGTGTTTCGGGGGGTGGGTAATGGCTGCTTTAGGTGAGTTGTCGAAATTGCGGTCGAAGGCGGGGCGGCCTACGCGCTCTCCGTCGGAACGTAATGACGGTAAGGCGGCGGTGTTCTTCCTGGGCCCGTGGTTCGTGGGCCTGGCGTTGATTGTTGCGGGGCCGTTGGTGGCGTCGTTGTATTTGTCGTTCACCGATTACGACTTGTTGTCCGATCCGAATGTGATCGGGCTGGACAACTACGTGCGGATGTTCAACGATCCGCGGCTGATTCAGGCGTTGTTCGTGACGTTCTCGTATGTGTTCATCTCGGTGCCGTTGCAGTTGGGTGCGGCGCTGGGGTTGGCGTTGATCCTGGACAAGGGGTTGCGCGGGCTGTCGTTGTACCGGTCGGTGTACTACCTGCCTTCGTTGCTGGGTTCCTCGGTGGCGATCGCGATCTTGTGGCGTCAGATCTTCGGCACCAACGGGTTGGTGAACCAGGTGCTGGAGTGGTTCAACGGTGTGCAGCCGTTGATCCAGATCGGCACCCAGGGTTGGGTGTCCCATCCCGATTACGCGTTGGGGACGTTGATGATCTTGAACGTGTGGACGTTCGGGTCCCCGATGATCATCTTCCTGGCCGGGCTGCGTCAGATTCCGGAGATGTATTACGAGGCGGCCAGCATCGACGGGGCGAGCAAGATCCGCCAGTTCGCCTCGATCACGATCCCGATGCTGACCCCGATCATCTTCTTCAACCTGGTGTTGCAGGTGATCAACGCCTTCCAGACCTTCACCCAGGCCTACATCGTCTCCAACGGCACCGGCGGCCCGGTGGACTCCACGTTGTTCTACACCCTGTACCTGTACCAGCAGGGCTTTGCGAACTTGAACATGGGTTATGCCAGCGCGATGGCGTGGTTGCTGTTGATCATCGTCGCGGCGATGACGGCGATCAACTTCTTCGCCTCGAAGTATTGGGTTTTCTACAATGACTGACTCCACCACCCGCCAACCCGGCGCCGGGGCCGCTCAGGCCGTGATCGGCCCCGCCGAGCCCACCGAGCGGCCGAGGCCGAACGTGCGCAGCATTCCCCCGGTGGTGCGGATCCGCAAGGTCGGCAAGCACCTGCTGCTGATCGCCTTCGGGGCGTTGATGATCTACCCGCTGTTGTGGATGATCTCCTCCTCCTTCAAGCCTGATGCGTTGATCTTCCGCGAGCCGGGCCTGATCCCGGGGGAGTTCACCACCGACAACTACGTCCACGGGTGGAACGCGCTGTTGCACCCCTTCTCCCACTATCTGCTCAACTCCACCATCGTGGTGGCCGGGGCGGTGCTGGGGAACCTGGCCTCCTGCGCGCTGGCCGCCTACGCCTTCGCCCGGTTGAACTTCAAGTTCCGCGGCCTGTGGTTCGCGATCATGCTGATGTCGATCATGCTGCCGATCCACGTCATCATCGTGCCCCAGTACGTGTTGTTCTCCGAGTTGGGCTGGATCAACACCTTCCTGCCCCTGATCGTGCCCAAACTCCTGGCCACCGACGCCTTCTTCGTCTTCCTCATGGTCCAGTTCTTCCGCGGCATCCCCAAGGAACTCGACGAAGCCGCCCGCATCGACGGCGCCGGGCACCCCCGCATCTTCTTCCAGATCATGCTGCCGCTGTCCACCCCGGCGCTGGCCACCACCGCGATCTTCACCTTCATCTGGACCTGGAACGACTTCTTCTCCCAGTTGATCTTCCTGACCAGCCCGGACCGCTACACGGTGCCCATCGCCCTGCGGACCTTCCTGGACTCGACCGGACAATCCTCATGGGGTGCAATGTTCGCCATGTCCATCGTCTCCCTCATCCCCCTCTTCATCGTCTTCCTCCTGGGCCAGCGATATCTCGTCCGAGGCATCGCCACCACCGGAATCAAATAGGAAGCACGTTGAATGAGTCACGACGAACCGGATAAATGAAAGTGAACTCGATGCAGAGAGAACATTCGCGCTGACTGGAAGAAAGCCAGAAATAACGCACCGCACACACCGAGACAGGATATTTCACGAATACCCCGAATGCACAGTCATGCCCTGACGGGTAACCGTGCACCAACCGAGACCGGCGGAACGGCGTCACCGCTTCATGACCATGACGCACAACGAAGTGAAAAGTCCCAGGAGGAAGAACAATGAAGAGGACACGAACAGCGCAACCGCGCCTTCTCAAGGTCGCCGCACTCGCAGCCGCCGGGGCATTGGTGCTCAGCGCCTGCGGACAGGCCGATAACCTGGACGACGAGCCGGCTGCCGATGATGATTCGGCCATCGATGCCGAGCCGGCCGACGACGCCGACGAGGTCGGTGACGAGGGCGACGCCGAGGAGGTCACCATCAGGTTCTCCTGGTGGGGCTCGGACATCCGGCACCAGATGAACCAGGATCTCATCGACGCCTTCCAGGAGGAGTACCCCCACATCCAGGTCCAGCCGGACTACACAGACTGGGGTGGGTACTGGGACAAACTCGCCACCCAGACCGCCGGCGGCGACGCTCCCGACGTGCTCATGCAGGAAGAGCGTTACCTGCGCGAGTATGCCTCCCGTGGGGTGTTGGCCAACCTGCACGATTACGACATCGACCTCTCCCAGATCGACGACTCGCTCGTGGAGAGCGGCGAGTTCGACGGTTCGTTGTGGGGCATCGCGACCGGAGTCAACGTCCGGGTGATGATCGCTGACGAGCAGGTCTTCGCCGACGCAGGAGTGGACTTCCCCGACGACACCACGTGGACGTGGGACGCCTACGCCGAAGCGGTCGAGGCCGTCTCGGCGAACAGCGAGGCGGGGGTGTACGGGACCCAGGAGTTCGGGTTCATCGAATCCGACCTGCAGATCTGGCTGCGCCAGCACGGGCAGGAACTCTGGGACGAGAACGGAGACATCGGCTTCGATGCGGAGTTGATGGCCGAGCGCTGGCAGATGTCACTCGACCTGATCGAGTCCGGGGCGGCTCCGCCGGCCACCGAGTCGGTCGAACGCTCGGCGGCAGGTGTCGAGGGGACGTTCATCGCCAACCACGAGGCGGGCGTCAGCACGTACTGGACCAACAACCTCGAGACGCTCTCGAGTGCATCCGGCCGGCCCCTGACCCTTATGCGCTACCCGGGTGAGACAGAGTTCGAGCGCACGGGCGTGTTCCTGAAGCCGGCGATGGCGCTATCCATGGCGGCCGACACCGACCACCCGGAAGAGGCTGCGCTCTTCATCGACTACATGCTCAACAGCGAGACCGCTGGTGACATCCTGCTGAGCGACCGCGGCCTGCCTGCCAACAATGAGGTACGGGCGCAGATCATGGATCAGTTGAGCGACTCGGAGCAGCAGGCGGCCGAGTTCATCGAAGAAGTGACACCCGAGATCGTCGACGCCTACCCCTCGCCGCCCCGCGGCGCCGGTGAGGTGGCGGCGGTGATGGCACGGCTGAACGAGGAGGTGCTCTTCGGACAGAAGGATCCGATGGACGCCGCTGAGGAGTTCATCGCCGAAGCCAGCGAGATCACCGGCGACTGATCCGCCCGGCCCACCGCCGCAGGCACAGTACTCGCCTGCGGCGGTGGGGTTCCGTGCCGCCACCGCAACAAGCGGGAGGCGACCTACGACCACGCGCTGCCGCAGCCGGTCCATCCGGCCGCGGCAGCGCGACCACAGGTGCCCTGGCGCACCCGAGCAGAGAGGCGCGATGGCCACCATCCACGACGTCGCGAAGCGCGCTGGTGTCTCCATCGCGACCGTCTCCCGGTCCCTGAACGGGCACGGCCGGGTTTCCAGCCAGACCCGGGAGCGCGTCCTGGCAATCGCCGAGTCCCTGGACTTCCGGCCCAACCGCACCGCCCGTGGACTGGTGACAGGACGATTGGGCAACATCGGGGTGCTGCTGCCCGATGTGGCCAACCCCTTCTACGGCCCCATCCTGGTCGCGATCGCCGACATCGCCCAGGACCGGGACCTGGGAGTCTTCCTCGCCGACTCCCGCGAGGACCCGCGAGCCGAGGAACGCCTGTGCCGGCGGCTGGTGGAGCAGGTCGACGGGCTGGTGCTGGTCTCCACGCGGATGCCCTCGGCTAAGATCTCGGCGGTGGCGGCGCAGCGCGACACCGTGCTGGTGAACCGCCTGGTGGATGGGGTCGACGCCGTCGTCGTCGATGCCGCCGAGGGGATGCGCGCGGCGGTTGAGCACCTGGCCGGGCTGGGCCACCGCAGGGTGTTGTACCTGGACGGCCCGGCCGCGTCCTGGTCCGGTGCGGCCAAACTCGCCGGTGTTCGTGAGGGCGCACGGGCCAGCGGTGTGGAACTGATCCTCGACGGGCCGCACCCACCCAGTTACCTGGGCGGGCGGGAAGCAGCCGACGTGGTCCGCGATGCCGGTGTCAGCGCGGTGCTGGCCTATGACGACCTGATCGCCTGGGGCGTGATCACGCGGCTGCACCAACTCGGCGTGGACGTGCCCGGGGACGTCTCCGTGGTGGGTTTCGACGACGCGATCGCCGAGGGGATGCTCAATCCGGAACTGACCACGGTGCGCTCCGGCGGGGCCTCGATGGGCGCCACCGCCACCGAGATGCTGCTACGACGCATGGCGGATTCGGACTACCCTGTGGAACATCAACGACTCTCATGCGAACTGGTGGTGCGTCACTCCACGGCACCGCGGTGAGGTGCCATGACCGCCGTCCTGCAGGGCTTCGCCGTCCTGGGCGCCATCATCGCCCTGGGTGCACTGCTTGCCCACGTACGGCTGCTGGGCGAGGAGAGCCAGCAGATGCTGGCCAAACTCGCGTTCTTCGTGGCCAGCCCGGCGCTGATGATCACGGTCATGGCCGACGCCGACGTCGCCACCCTGTTCTCCCTGAACCTCGCCGTCACGTCCGCGGCAGTGGTGGTCTCCGGTAGCGCCTTCCTGCTCATCTCCCGGTTGTGGTTCAAACGAGCCGTGCCCGAGACCGTGATCGGGACGCTGAGTTCGATGTACGTCAACGCCGGGAACCTGGGCCTGCCGATTGCGGCCTACGTGCTGGGCGATGCCTCTCTGGTGGCCCCGGTCCTGCTGCTGCAACTGATCGTGCTGCAACCGCTGGCCCTGGCGGTGCTGGACCGCTCCACCGCAGCCGCCGGCACCTCCCGCCGGGCGCTGACCGTGCGCACCGTGACCAATCCGTTGCTATTGGGCGCCCTGGTGGGGCTGGCCCTGGCCCTGACCGGCTGGGAGATGCCGATGGTGGTGGCCGAGCCGGTGAACCTGATCGCCGGGATGGCGGTGCCCTCGATGCTGCTGGCCTACGGGGTCTCCCTGCGGGTGGGCCCGCGGGCCGGGCGCGGGGTGGGGATGATCGAAGTGGGCACCACGGTGATCCTCAAACTGATCGTGCAGCCGGTCAGTGCCTTCCTGATCGGGTGGGCAGTGGGCCTGGACGAGGCCTCCTTGTTCGCGGTGGTGGTGCTGGCCGCGCTACCGGCGGCTCAGAACGTGTTCGTGCACGCCGTGCGCTACAACCGCGGGGTGGTGCTGGCCCGGGACTCGATCTTCCTGTCCACGGTGCTGTGCCCGGTAGCCCTGCTGGTGATCGCGGGCCTGCTCACATGATCACCCCCGAAGATGCCCCTTGGCGTCCCATCGGCAGTGATCTTCGGCGCGAATACCCGACATCCGGCGGGTTAACCCCGACTTACCGCTCACAGCGTCTAGCGTGGAAAACGTGATCCCCGTACGTCGTTCCCGAATCGCCGGTGGGCGCTCGCGCTCGCGCAGCGAGCCGGAGGCGCCGCCGCGCGCCGAGCCGATCACCCCGCGGGAGCGGATCGTGGCTGAGGCGGTGGAGCGCTGGCACACCGGCCTGTCCGAACTCAGTGGTGGCAGCGGGCTGTGGGATGTGCGCTCCCTGGGTGATGCGCTGGTGGACCTGAGTTCGGCTCACCCCTCCGGGATCGCCCAGCTCTTCGCCGGGCGCCCCACCCGGTTGAGCAACTTGATCCGGGAGGGCTCGGCGTTGGCGCAGGCCCGCCGCCGGATCCGGGTGGTCTCGGCGCGTACCGACGAACTGGCGCAGCGCTACGGCGTAGCCCCCACCTACGTGGCGGTGGGCGTGGCCACCTGGCGCACCAGGATGGGCACCGCGGCCGACACCGCCGTGGCGCCGTCGGCGCCCTCCCCGGCCTCGGGGAGTGCTCCGGCAGGTACTGCCGCCGCTACGGCGGGTGCGTCGTCGTCCGCGCCGGCCCAGGAGGCGGACCCGAACGCGCCGATGCAGCGCTCCGGCCCCCACGACGTGACCCGTGCCTTCCCCACCGAGAAGGTCGCGACCCGGGTGGTGCGCGCCCCGGTGCTGCTGCGCCCGGTGCGCCTGGGTGTGCACGGCAGCGAGTCCGAGATCGACCTGGAACTCGACCCGGCCGTGGAACTGAACCCGGTGCTCGTGCGGGACCTGCAGGAGCACGGGGTGGCGCTGGATCCGGGCGCGATCGCCGCCGCCACCATGACCCCGCACGGGTTCAGCCCGCAGACTGCATTGGATGAGGTAGCGGCGCTGGGCGGGGCGCTGGAGGAGTTCCAGTTGGAGCGACGGATCGTGCTGGGTGCGTTCGTGCACCCCGGCCAGTCGCTCGCGGAGGACCTCGAGGCCCTGCAGGATCGGGTGCCCCGGCACGACCTGATCGCGGCCCTGGCTGGTGAGCCGGGGGCTCGGGAGAAACTTGCCTCACAGTCGCTGCCCGAGCCGGTGGGTCCGGACCGCCCACCCGCGCAGGAACCGGGCGTGGGGGATCTGGACCGCAGCCAGCACCACGTGCTCGACGCAGTCGCCACCGGTGCGCACCTGCTGATCGATGCCCCGCCGGGAGTGGACGTGCCCGGCACGGTGGCCGCGATGCTCGCCCAGGCGGTGACCGCCGGGCAGAAGGTCGCCTACGTGCCCGGGTCCCGCCGCGCCGCGCACGGGCTGATGGACCGGCTGCGCAGCCTCGGACTGGCGGACCTGGCCCTGGACCTGTGCGGGGACCCCACCTGGCGGCGCAGTTCGGTGCTGCGGGTGGTTGACGGGCTCAACCCGGCCGAACCCGAGGTCGATGCGGAGCGACTCGCCACAGACCGTGCCGAACTGGTGCGGGTACGCCGCACGCTCGACCGGTTCGTCGAGGCCCTGCACCAGCGTCGGGAGCCGTGGAAGGCTTCGGTGCACGAGGCGTTGCAGTCCCTGGCGGCGCTGACCTCCCAACGCCCGGGTCCGCGTACCCAGGTGCGCCTGGACGGACCGGTGGTGACCCTCGATGAGGACGGGCGGGTACGGGCCCGCGAGGCGCTGGCCCGCGCCGCGGCCCTGGGTGCCTTCCGGCTCCGGGCCGCCGACACTCCCTGGTTCGGTGCCGAACTCACCAGCGCCGAACACGCCCTGTCCACGCTGGAGCAGGTGCGCTCGCTCTCGGAACTGATGCCCACCCTGCTGGAGCAGGTCGAGGCCACCTCGGCACAGACCGGCCTGGACCAGGCCACCACATTCACCCAGTGGGGTGACCAGTTGCGCCTCCTGGAGGGCATCCGGGCCTCCCTGGACATCTTCAACTCCCACGTGTTCGAACGCTCCGCCAAGGACATGGCCGCCGCCACCGCCACCCGGGCATGGCGCGCCGAGCGGGACGTGGACCTGGGCTGGGCGGAGCGGCGCCGGCTGCGTCGCCAGGCCAAGGACCTGGTTCGACCCGGGGTGTCCGTGCCGAACCTGCACGAGGAACTGGTGCAGGTGGAGCGCCGTCGGGATCAGTGGCGCAAGCACTGTTCCGGGGGTGCCTGGCCGCACCTGCCCCAGGGGCTGCGGGAGATCACCGAGACCCACCGCCGGGTCCAGGGCCTGCTGGAGGACCTCGGCGGCGTACTCGCCCCCACCGTGGGTGGGCAGGACCTGTCCGAGATCCCGCTGGCCGACCTTGCCACGCGGATGGAGCGCCTGGGCGCCGACGATGACTCGGTGCGCCAGATGCCCGAGCGGGCCGCGGCGCTGTCGGTGCTGAACGCGATGGGCTTGGCCCCGCTGGTGCAGGATCTGACGACCCGACGCATCCCGACCGCGATGGTGGGCGCCGAGTTCGAACTGGCCTGGTGGTCCAGCGTGCTGGAGGAAATGCTGGCCGCTGACCCGGCGTTGTCAGACATGGATGCCGACACCCTCGCGCAGATGACCGAGGAGCTGCGCCGGCTGGATTCGGCGCACATCGACTCCCTGACCGCCCCGGTGCTGTCCGCACTGCGCCGGCGGGTGCGGGCCGCGATCGAGGCCGACCGGCCCCGGGCCCAGGAGTTCTACCGGGCCGCGCACAGCGGTCTGGCCGACCTGAAGGAGATGCTCGCCCGGTTCGGGGATGTGGCCTGGGAGCCGCGCCCGGTATGGCTGGTCCCGCCGATGGTGGTACCCACGGTGCTGGGCCCGGCCGACCAGGTGGACCTGCTGGTGCTCGACGCCGTGCAGCACCTGCCCGCCGAGCACGCCATCCCCGCGATCGCCCGGGCCAAACAGGTGGTGGTGGTCGGGGATACCAGGCGCGCCGGCACCGGGCTGGTGCAGCAGGTTTCCTGGCTGCCCAGGCTCACCCTGTCCGGTGACCTGGTGGACCAGGAGCCGGAGATCGCCGCGTTCCTGGCCGGGCACGGTTACGAGGGGCTGGTGCGCCCGATCCCGGCTCCGCCGCGGCAGGCCCCGATCCGTCTGGAGGTGGTGGACGGCTCCGGGATGCCGACCCCGGACTCCCAAGTGGTCGAGAGCGTGCAGGCCGAGGTTGACCGGGCTGTGGACCAGGTGATCGACCATGCGCTGACGCGTCCGGAGGAATCCCTCGCGGTGATCGCCATGAACACCCGGCACGCCGACCGGGTGCGCGAGGCGGTACTGAACGCCGCGCAGGGCTCCCGCACGCTGGAACGCTTCTTCGACGCCGCCGCCGCCGAGGCGTTCACCGTGGTGGAGATCGAGGCCGCTGCCGGACTGCGTCGGGACGCGGTCATCCTGAGCCTCGGTTTCGGCAAGACCCCGCACGGGCGGGTGCTGCACCGGTTCGGCGCCGTCTCCGGCTCGGACGGAGCCGCCTACCTGATCGACGCCCTGGACGCGGCCCGGCACCGGCTCAGCGTGATCAGTTGCTTCCGGGCCGGCGAGCTGGACCCCGAACGGCTGCGCAACCCCGGCAGTCAGATGCTACGGGAGGTCCTGCAGTTCGCCGAGGACGGTGCGGCACCTGCCGGGGAGGAGGACGGCGAGCACGTGGCCGATCCACTGCTCAGTGACCTGACCGACCGGTTGCGCCGCCGGGGGCTGCGAGTGGTGCCCCGGTACGGCCGGGCCGGTGGGGTGCGGATCCCGCTGGCCGTGGGACACCCGGCGTTGCCGGGTGAACTGGTGCTGGCGGTGCTGACCGACGACGACGCCTACGTGGCCGAACCGAGCCTGCGGTTGCGGGAACGGCACTGGGTGCAACGGCTGCAGAACCGCGGCTGGCACGTGCGGATGGTCTACTCACCGGCAGTGTTCATGGATCCGCAGACGGTCGCCGACCAGATCGCCGCACAGGTCAGCGACATCGTCACCGAGCGTCGCGGCGGAAGAGCGCCCACCACCCCGGCGGTGCCGCCCCGCACGGTGGTGGATGACGACGACCCGCTGGTGACCACCAACGCCACCCTCTCGGCGCTGCGCGGTGAGCAGATCGCCGGCGCCCGTGAAGCGCCGCTGATGGACGCGGTGGCCCCGATCGCCGGTGAGCGCAGCGCCCGCCCCGACATCGAGCCCGGCCGCCCCCTGGGCGATTACGGTGACAATGAACTCGACGCACTGCTGGCCTGGATCGGCTCGGACAACCGCCCCCGCACTGCGGCGCAGTTGCGCACCGAACTGGCGCAGGCGCTGGGGCTGCGCCGCCGCGGCAAGCACGCGACCGCGGTGCTGGGTCACGTGGTGGCACGCTCCGGGCTGGCGCTGGCCGAGGGGGAGTTCGAGCCGGAGTCGGCGGCGGGGACCGACGCTGGGACCGCCGCAGGAACCGAGGCCGACGCAGGGACCGCTGCCGACACCGAGGCTGAGTCCGCGAGCGACGCCGGGACCGAGCCCGATGCTGCGCACCAGCAGGCGCAGCCGACCCAGGAGCAGGACGCGGCTCCGGAAACAGCGGCGGCGGCTGCCGGTCCCGTCGATGCCGGCGCACCCGTGCCTACCGACCAGATGCCGCTCAGTGGCAGTGACTCCGCCACTGCGGCCGGCACCAACTCCGGTACTGGAGCCGGCGAGGACTCCGCGCAGGGAACCCTCGACCTGGGCCCGCAACCCACCCGCCGGGCCGACCTGCGGCACGCTCCGGGTCGGCGTAGGCGCTCAACGCGGCGCAACGGTTCCAGTGAGCCGCAGGCCGGGTCCAGCGCAGGCGCTGAGGTGACCGGGAACACTCGCTCCGAGCAGGGCAAGCGTCCCGACCGACCCGTGTGGTCACCGGTGATGCCGGACCGGGCCCGCGAGGACGATCCACGGGCGTGGGGCGAGCGCGGCGAGGACGACGACGAGCGCATCCTGACAGAACGCCCACCGCACTGGCAGTGAGACCTGGGCCGACTTCAGACGGTCGGACCGGCGAGGTTGGCCGGTCCGGGTGCGCCGGTGCCCGGGGTGCCGGGCGCGTTCTGGGCGGCGAGGGAGTCGCGGATCTCACGCAGCAGCAGAATTTGCTCCTCGACCTCTTCCTCCGCGCCCGCCTGGCGACGCTCGTTGAACTTGTTCATCGGTGTCACCACGACGAAGTACAGCGCCAGTGCCACCAGTAGGAAGTTGATCAGCGCGGTGATCACGGTGCCGGGCATCACCAGCGCGTCACCGATCTGGAAGGACAGGACGGTGTCGAAATTCGGCTCCCCGACCAGCCCGGCGATCAGGGGGTTGAGCACGTTGTCCACGACGTTGGTCACCACGAGGGTGAATGCGGCGCCGATGACCACGCCGACGGCAAGATCGATGGCGTTACCGCGGGCGACGAAGTCTTTGAATCCCTGGAAAATCTCTGGTCCTCTCCCGAACCTCCCCGGGCCCGACTACTCGAGGAGAGGGTGCAGAACGCGTCGAAGCCGCTCGCACCTGCCAGCACAATAGCGCGCCGGCCGATCCGGGTAGGCCGCAATGATCTTGTGGGGCGCCACCAGAATGAATACTCTCCAATCACAACCAGTTGTCGTATGCAATCAGAGGGAGGTGCGATGGGCGCTCTCATCGCCTGGAACGTGGTGTCCGCGGATGGATTCTTCGAAGGGGTCGAGCCGTGGGACCTGAGTCACCACGAGTACATCTGGGGTGAGGACCTGCGCCGGCTCAGCCTGGACATCGGGCGGGAGGCCGGCCTTCTGGTGTTCGGCCGGAACACCTACGAGGGCATGGCCGCACATTGGCCCACCGACACCGCTGAGCCCGAGATCGCCGATTACATGAACGGCATCGCCAAACTCGTGGCTAGCCGCACGCTCACCGAGGCGTCCTGGCAGAACACCGAGGTGACCGCGAACATCATCGATGAACTGCGGCGCCGCAAGCGCGCCGACGACCGGCCGAGCTATGTGTTCGGCAGCGCCACGCTCACCCATTCCCTCCTCGAAGCCGGCCTGGTGGACGAGCTCCTGCTCGGCATCGCTCCGGTGCTCCTGGGCGCCGGGACCCCACTGTTCAAGGGGGCGTCCGGCCCGCGTGGGCTGACGCTCATCGAGTCGCGCGCCGTCGACACCGGTGGCGTGCTCATTCGCTACGGCGTGCCGCGTGGTCCTGAGGAAGACGACCAGGCCGGGTAGCACGACGGTCCCGGTACCGCTGGGGCTGGGTGCGCCCTGGCGAGGCGGTGTTACTCGGGCGTCCCGTCCCGGAGCACAGCCCGGAACGGGGCGAACCCGCTGGCGCCGGTCAACGCAATCGCGTCACCGGCCCGGACCGCGAGGATCACCACGTCACCACTGCTCGGCGGGGCAAGCGTCCCGAACGGCCCCGCATCGTCCACAGCCGCCTCGGGCAGACTCAGGATCACCGCGCCCTGGGTGATCAGATCGGCTTCCTCGCGTTGCCCACCGGTATCCGCCGGGGCGAGGTAGAGGTCCACCAGATCCCCGGGCCGGGCCAGGCTCAGCACCGCGGGGTCGGCCAATCGCACCGGAGCCACCACGGTTCCCGGGGGAGCCCCGTCCGCCAGCCCCGGGCCCACCAGCATCGTGGTGGCCAGCGGCATCCCGGCCGGCAATCCCACCGACATCCGCAGGCCGATCAGATCCTCGGCAGCAGGCTGGTGGGACGGCGGGTCGGGGTCGTGGCGCACGTGCAGGTCGTCGGCGCCGAGCACGACGCCGGCGCTGAGATCATGAGCGGCCACCACCACCGGTGTGGTGGCCGGGCCGGGCGGGCGCACCTGGAGCAGCACCACCGCGATCGCCGTGCCCACGCACGCTGCCGCGATCAGCCAGCGCATCCGCCACAAGGTGGCCCTGGTCCGTACCCTCATCGTCCTCCACCCCGTTCGAACGTGCCGGTGATGGCGCCACGGTAGGCACGGCACGGGCAGCCGGTTCGGGTTCAGCCCCGCAGATGTGGATGGCCGGTCCCGGGTGCTGCGACTGTGGAGGGGCGAGGACGGGATAGGCCGGCGCGCCGGCCCGGCTCGGGTTCGCTCAGGTCGAGGCGCCGGCCTTGGCGGGGGTCTTCTTCGCCGTCGTCGACGTACTCGAGTCGCCGCCCGAACTCGAGGAGGAACCGCCGTCGGCCGCCTTGCCGTTGCTCGTGGACTCCTTGGCCGCAGCAGGCTTGCTGTCGCCGTCCTTGCCGGTGCCCTTGGCCGCACCGGACTCGGTGGTGGAACTGGAGCCGCGAGCGTCGTTTCGGTAGAACCCCGAACCCTTGAACACCACGCCGACCGCGGAGAACTTCTTGCGCAGCACCCCCTGGCACTGCGGGCACTCGGTCAGGGCGTCATCGCTGAAAGCCTGGTAGATGTCGAAGGCGTGCCCGCACTCGGTGCAGGCATAGGAATAGTTCGGCACGTGCCCTCCGCTGGGATAAGCGCGGCCCGGGTACAGCAGCCGCCAGAGGGATTGTAAACGTTTCGGAGCGAAGTTGCCGTGACGTGGCCCACCCCGACGTGCAGCAGTGGTGTGACCGGCCTCGCGCGGCACCGCCCGCGGGCAGTGTCAGGCACCGCCCGCAGGGGAGTGTCAGTGCGCGCCGGGCCATCGCGCCGCGTTACCCTGCCCAGTGTGAGTCCTCTCTCGGTCATGCGTCGCGTCTCCCTGGGGCTGGCTGCGGCCCTGGTGGTGGTGCTGGTTGCCGGGTTGATCACCACCGTGGCGCTGGTGCGCCGCCCGCTGCCCTCCCTCAATGGGGAGTTCCGTGTTGACGGGCTGGCCGAGCAGGTGGACGTAATCCGCGATGAGAACGGCATCCCGCGCATCTACGCCCACAACACCGACGACCTGTTCCTCGCCCAGGGCTACGTGCACGCCCAGGATCGCTTCTTCGAGATGGACTACCGCCGGCACCTGACTGCCGGGCGGCTGTCGGAACTGGTCGGTGAGGCCGCGGTGGCGCCGGACACGGTGATCCGCACCATGGGCTGGCGTGCGGTGGCCGAGGAGGAGTGGGAGATGCTCGATCCCACCGTCAAGGAGTACCTGGAGTCCTACACCGAGGGCGTCAACGCCTACCTGCAGGGTCGCCAACCCAGCCAACTCGCGGTGGAGTACACCGTGCTGGGCTTCAGCGTCGAGGTCGAGGACATCGAACCGTGGCACCCGGTGGACTCCCTGGCCTGGTTGAAGGCGATGGCGTGGGACCTGTTGGGCAACTACTCCGACGAACTCCAGCGCGCCGCGGTCTTCGGCCAGACCGATGATCTGGAGATGGTCGAGGCGCTGTTCCCGCCCCACCCGACCGACCGGAACCTGCCGATCCTGCCCACCGACGCCGAGTACGAGGCCCATGCCGCGGCACGAGAGACCAACCCGGACCAAGCGGCCGACGACGGCGAGGACGCCGAGGTCGAGGACGCTGATGCGGGTGCGGACGGCGGCGCCGGTGCGTTGGCCCAACTCGATGCCCAGGAGGCGGTCGAGTTCGCCCTATCGGCGCTGACAGCGGTGCCGCACGCGCTGGGGGAGGGCGATGGCGTGGGCTCGAACTCCTGGGTGATCGGTGGAGAGCACACCGCTTCGGGGATGCCCCTGCTGGCCAACGACCCGCACCTGGGAGTATCTGCGCCGGGCATCTGGTACCAGGTGGGTCTGCACTGCGTGGAGGTGAGCGAGGCGTGCCCGTTCTCGGTCTCGGGATTCTCCTTCGCCGGTCTACCCGGTGTGGTGATCGGACACAACGACCAACTGGCCTGGGGGCTCACGAACCTGGGCGCCGACGTCTCGGACTTCTTCCTCGAGCGCCTCTACCCCGACGGCACCTACCTGCACGACGACGAGCGGCTCCCCCTCGTGGAGCGGCGTGAGGTGATCGCGGTCAACGGTGGCGAGGACGTGGCGATCAACGTGCGCAGCACCCCGCACGGTCCGATCATCTCCGACGCGATCCATCAGACCCGGGAAGCCGCCGATACCCCCCTGCCGGAGGACGCTCCGCCGATGGGCCTGGCCGGGTTCGGGGTGGCGCTGTCCTGGACGGCGCTGGAACCCGGCCGCACCGCCGAGGCGATCTTCGCGATCAATACCGCCACCGATGCCGACGACATCGCCGCCGCGGCCGCGCTGTTCGAGGTGCCCAGCCAGAACATCGTGTTCGCCACCACCGACGGCGACATCGGCTACCAGGCGCCCGGGCGTATCCCGATCCGCGCCGATGTGGCCGACTCGCCGGTGCCCTCCGACGGCACCTGGCCGCGCCCGGGCTGGGATTCCCGCTTCGACTGGCAAGGATTCGTCGAACCGGAGGACATGCCCGCCCGGACCAACCCCGACGAAGGGTTCATCGTGGCCGCCAACCAGCCGGTGACCGGCCCGGGTACCGATCCCTTCCTGGGCATGGACTTCGACTACGGCTACCGCTCGCAACGAATCCGGGATCTGATCACCGCCCAGATCGAGGCCGGTGCACCGTTCACGGCGACGGATATGAACGCGATCCACCTGGACGATCACAACCCCTACGCCGAAGTGCTGGTGCCGGTGCTGCTGGAGGTGCAGGTGGAAGACGCCTTCGTGGCCGAGGCGGTGGAACTGTTCGAGGAGTGGGACTACCGCAACGCCCCGGATTCGGCGGCAGCGGCCTACTTCGCCTCGGTATGGGTGAACATGTTGAACCAGACCTTCTGGGACCAGATGCCGGTGACGGACCGGCCCACCGGGGGAAGCCGCTGGCTGGAGGTGGTGACTCACCTGCTGGAGGACGAGGACAACGAGTGGTGGGACAACCGGGCCACCCTGACGGTGGTGGAACAGCGCGATGAGATCCTGTCCCAGGCCCTGCGAGACGCGCGCGAACAGTTGACGGTGAGCCTGGGCAAGGACCCGCAGTCCTGGCAGTGGGGCCGGCTGCACCAGGCCGCGCCGCAGCACCCCGTCCTCGGTGAACAGGCGCCGGGCCCGATCCGCTCCTTCGTCAACCCCGACCCGCAAGAGGTGGGCGGCGGGTCGTCGATCGTCAACGCCACCGGGTGGGACGCCTCGGCATGGGAGGGCGGCCACCCCGACTTCTCCGTCACCACCGTCCCCTCGATGCGCGCGGTGGTAGACCTGGCCGACTTCGACGCCTCCACCTGGGTGTCCTTCACCGGCAACTCCGGGCACCCAGCAGCCGATGCCTATGACGACCAGTTCGGCGCCTGGGCTGCGGGGGAGACCTTCACCTGGCACTACTCCCGTGCCGCGGTGGACGAGCACGAGGCCGACACCCTCACGCTGATCCCGGCCCACTGACCCCGCCGGCCCCGTCCGGCCCCCCCCCGGATCCAGGAGCCACTCGCCGCCCACCGCCGTAACCGTCCAATTGTGCGCGTGTGGCGGGGCTGGGGGTGGCGGGGTCGCTGTAACCGTCCAATTGGGCGGTTCGGGCGGGTGCGCGGGCGGGCGGGCGCGCGGGCGCGCGAGCGGGTGCGCGAGGGGGTGCGCGTGCTGGGGGGCGGGAGCGGGCGGCTCAGGCCAGGGTGCGCACGCCGTTCGGGGTGATGACGCCGTGCACGACATGGTCGTGCTCGGCCCGGGGCAGGGGTTCGTCACTGATCTCATCGTCATACGTCAGGGCGTAGATCGGCGCGCCCGGGGTGGCGTGGCGCAGCACGCGGTCATACCAGCCACCGCCCTGCCCGATCCGGAAACCACTGGTGTCCACGCTGAGTGCGGGCACGATGATCAGGTCCGCCTCGCGGATCGCATCCTCGCCCAGGCCCGGTCCGGCCGGCTCCGGAGGACGCCCGGGCGCACGAACCTCCAGCGGCTCCCCGGGCCGGTACTGCGCCCAATCACGGCTCAGCCCGGCCCCCAGCATCGGCATCAGGATCCGGATATCGCGCTCGTGCATGCGTGCGATGAGCGCCTCGGTCCCCGGCTCGAACCGGCGCGAGGCGTAGATCGCCGAACACCCGACCCCCTCCAGGAGGGCTTCGGCGTGTTCGGCGATCTGCTGGGCGGCCTTCGCACACTCGCGCGCGGACCGTTCCCTGCGGTGTGCCCGGATGGCTTCACGGAGCAGGATCTTGGCGTCCTCGACCTCCAGGTCTGTCCCGGGAGGGAGGGTGCTCGACACTGACCACATACGCTAACTCTCTCATTAGTCCGATGACGTTGTGCACCGATAACCTGCACCCATGTCATGTGCTTGGATGCGGACCGAAGAGAAGCAGCGCCGATGAAATCGGTCTCCGCCCATCTGCGGGCCATCCTCGATCTGCTGCAACCGCTGCCCGCGCTGGCCGTGGTGCTGCACGACGCCGTGGGTTGCGTGCTCGCCGAGGACGTCCTCGCCCCTGCGGACCTACCCACCCGCGACGTGGCCACCCAGGATGGTTACGCCGTGCGCTCGGTGGACGTGGCCGGAGCCAACCCCGACCGCACGGTGAGCCTGCGGGTGCTCGATGAAGTGCGCGCCGGCGCCCGGGACACCGAGCGCCTGGTCGCGCTCTCCTCGGTGCGGATCGCCTCCGGTGCGCCTATTCCGGTCGGGGCGGACGCCGTCGTCCCCTTGGAACGGACCGACCGGGGCAGGGCCACCGTCCAGGTCCGCACTGAAGTAGGCCCCGGGACGAACGTGCGCACCCAGGGGGCGGATCTACGGGCCGATCAGGTCGCGCTGGCTGCCGGGGAACGCGTGGGGGCGCGGCAGATCGCGCTGCTGGCTGCGCTGGGCCGTTCGCGGGTGAGCGTGCATCCGCGACCGCGGGTGGTGCTGGTGTCGGTGGGCGATGAACTGGTGGAACCGGGCCGGCGGATCAGCGCCGGTGAGGTCTATGACGCCAATGGTCATGCCCTGGCCACGGCCGTGCAGGACGCCGGTGGGTCCACCTTCCGGGTGGCGGCGGTGCCCGATGAGCGCTCCAGCCTGCGCGAGGTGCTCGAGGACCAGTTGGTGCGGGCGGATCTGATCATCACCACTGGCGGCCTCTCGGCCGGGGCCAACGACACGGTCAAGGAGGTGCTGTCCCCGCTGGGCACGGTCCGGTTCGACAACGTCGCGATCGCGCCGGGCCGTCAGTTCGGAGTGGGCGAGGTGGGCGAGGGCACCCCGATCGTGTGCCTGCCGGGCAACCCGGTGGCCGCGCAGATCGGGTACGAGGTGTTCGTGCGCCCGGCGTTGCTGTCCATGGCCGGGCACGCCGATCTGTACCGGCCGACCGTGACTGCCGCGGTCACCCAGGGGTGGTCCTCCCCGCTGGAACGGCGTGAGTTCGTCCCGGTGCACCTGACCGGAACCCCCGATGAGGGTTACCGCGCCGCTCCGACCGGGGACCCGCTGCTCCTGACGTCGATGTCCAGGGCCAACGCGCTGGTGGTGGTACCCCAGGACGTGGGCCACGTGGCCACCGGCGACCGACTCGCCGCGATGGTGCTGGAGAGCTGACCATGCCTCCGGGTCGGGCGGGGCACGGCGCACCGCGCCAGGGGCCGGGTGGGGCAGCGATGCCCCGACCACCCCGGGTGGGTCGCGGCTCCCTGCGGGACGCGGACCTGCGCCACGGCCTGCGCCACGGCGACCTGGTGCTGCGCCGGATGAACCGCAGTGACCGGGCGGCCTGGCAGCGCCTGCGAGAGTCCAACATCGACTGGCTCACCCCGTGGGAGGCCACCAATCCGGGCCCGCCCGCGCCCTCGATGACGTTCGCGGAGTACGTGCGCCAGCAGCGCGCCCAGGCCCGCCAGGACATCGGCTACGCCTACGTGCTGGAATGGCGCGGGCAGGTGGTGGGCCAGCTGACGATCGCCGGGGTGGCCCGCGGTTCCCTGCACTCGGCGCACATCGGCTACTGGATCTCCGAGCACGTGGCCGGCCGGGGGCTGATGACCAGGGCGGTCGCGTTGGCGATCGACCACTCCTTCGGCGCCCTCGGGCTGCACCGGGTGGAGATCAACGTGCGCCCGGAGAACGCCGCCAGCCTTCGGGTGCCGCAGAAACTGGGCCTGCGCGAGGAGGGGCTGCGCCGGCGCTACCTGCACATCCAGGGGCAATGGCGCGATCACCGCAGTTTCGCCATCACCGCCGAGGAAGCCCCTGGCTCCTTGCTGGATCGGCTCCCGGCCCCGGAGTGACGGCGCGAGCCGGTCGAACCCGGCCCTGCTGGCAATGCCACACCGGTCTTGGCCATGTCGGCACCGACACGCCGCACCGGCTGATCGATTCACCCGCCCGGCGGTTCTACCGTCAGGAGAGTGAGCACGGGACAGGTCGAGAGCGTGGCAGGGTTCGTCCTGTTGGCCATCGTGCTGATGTCTCTGGGCTACCTACTTCCCGCGCTGATCCGCTCCCGGCAAGTAGTCAGCGATGCGCGGGTCGATGACCGTTTCTCCACCAACCTGCGGGTGCTGGCCCGCGCCGGTGGAACCCCACCCCAATACTCCAGCACCGCTCGGGTGTACCTGCACACGCCCAGCGCCCGTGAACCGGAGGCCCCGATGGACCGCCAGCCCGCCCCACCCGCCTCGCGTAGCGCCGCCGAAGCCCGCCGGGTCGCGGCGATGCGCGCCGCCCGCGCTGCAGCGGCGAGCCGACGTGCCGCGGCCGCACGCCGTCGTCGGGTCTTGCTGCTCGGCCTGGTGTTCCTCACCGCCGCGTTGTGGACCCTGTTCGCCACCATCACGCTGCCTATCGCCGCCCCGATCGCGGCCTCAGTGCTGTTGGTGGCCGCCGGGGTGGCCGGGCGTCGCGCCGCGGTCCGGGCCGCGATCGCCGAGACCCGCGAGGCCGAACGCACCGACCGCACCACCCATACCGACCGCACGGCCCGCACCGGCCGCAACCCGAGTCGGCGCAGCGGAGCCGCGTCCCCCGCCGCCAGTGCCGAGCGTGCCGAGCAGGAGAGCCCGACGACGGCGACCGGTCCGGTCGCGGTGCGGCACGCCCGCCGTAGTTCCCAGGGCGAGGCCGCACCCGTTCCCGCCGAGACGCAGGAGCGCGGCGAGGCCACGAAGGCCGGGGCGGCCGACGGCGGAACCGGCGAGGGCGCACCGGTCGCCCCGCCCAAGCGCACCCCGGTCAGTGAACGCACCGGAAGCCTGCGGATCTCGGTGGATCCGGCCACGATCGATAATCCGGTTGCTCTTGACACAGCCGATGGTTGGACGCCGGTCCCGGTGCCACGGCCCACCTACACCCTCAAGGCGCCCGCGCCGCGCCGGGAGGTGGCCGCCTATGAGTCCCCGCAGTGGGAGCCCGCGCCGACGCCGGCCGATGCCGAGGTGGAGCGGGAGCTGACGCTGGCCGAGGTGGAGCAGACGGTGCGCGCGCGCACCGACGCCCAGGCGCCCCCGGCCACACCCGAGCAGGTTCTCGCCGAGCAGGAGTCCGCCCGCCTCGACACCCAGGGCGAGGCTGTCTCCGCGGCCGGGGCTACATCGTCGTCGGCTCCGGTGGCGGCCACCGGCACCGATGAGGCCAAGCGGCCCACGATGGATCTGCAGTCGGTGCTGGAGCGGCGCCGCGCCGTCGGGCAGTAGTCCGCGTTGAATGGTCCGCGTCCGGCAGTGGACCCCGACGCCGCCGGTTGCCGCCGCTGAGTGTCTGACGGCGGGTGCGCCCGGAGTGATGTGGTCCGTGCCACCAGGGGTGGGAATCACGGGGCACCGGGTGATAATCTTGAACCTGCCCTGGGGCTATGGCGCAGTTGGTAGCGCGTCTCGTTCGCAATGAGAAGGTCGGGGGTTCGAATCCCCCTAGCTCCACGTCCGGAAGGCCGCTGGTCCTGCATTAGTGCAGGTCAGCGGCCTTCGGTGTTCCGGGCGGGGACAAGATCGGCAAGGCTGCTCGGCGGTGGATCGACGAACTGCGAGCGCAGTCGCGCTGGCCGAACCACTTGGTGTGGACGACGGAGCAGGTCAGATTCTGGCACGAGGATGTGTCCAGTGGCACAATAGACACATGGATGCCACGCTCGTTCTCGGTCAGCAGGGTCGAATCGTCATTCCGGCTGAGATCCGCTCAACACTCGGACTTGCACCTGGCGATCAGTTGCACCTGCGCGTCGAAGGGCGACGAGTCGTACTCGAACTGCAGGAGGACGCTGTGGCCGAACTTCGAGGGCTGGCGTCTGAGGTTCCGAAGCAACGCTCGCTGGTCGATGAACTGCTGGCCGAGCGTCGCCTGGCGGCATCGAGGTCCGAGTGACGGTTCTCGACGCTTCTGCCGTCCTCGCCCTCTTGCACGATGAGCCAGGTGCTGAGCTGGTTGCCGCTGAGCTTGGTTCCGCATCCCTGGGCGCGGCCAACCTCGCTGAGGTGATCGGGAAACTGGTCGACGTTGGAGTCGAGTCAAGCCGAGTTCGTGGACTGCTAACCGCAGCCGGCGTCGTCATCGAGCCGGTACTGGAGGAGGACGCTGAGCTGGCAGGAGTCATGCGGTCACTGGAGGGAGGCAAGAGCGTCTCGCTTGGGGATCGGTGTTGTCTCGCGTTGACGGTCCGCAGTACCCCGGCTGAAGTCTTGACCGCCGATCGGGCGTGGGCCGACCTCGACCTCCCCGTGCGCGTACGGCTCATCCGATAGCGGATCCGCTACCGAGCAGCCCCGTCGTGGTCGTTAGCCCCCTGCTGTCGGCAACTGGCTGACCGGATGCCACTCGGTCCGGGCCACCATCAAGACCCACATCGGTCATCTCCTCACCAAACTCGACCTCCGCGACCGAGCGCAAGCCATCGTCCCCGCCTACGAGACCGGACTTATCCAGCCAGGAGACGCCACCTGACGATCTAACGTGTGGCTGGTCCGGCCGGATCCGACGCGCCCGCGCTCCTGGTGATTTGTGGCGGAGCGGTCACACTTGTGACGGCTCCTGCGTCACTCCGATAAAGGTATGGAAGGAAGGGCGATCGGTGTGAATCAGACGGAGGTCTTCGAGCGGGAGCGGCCTCGCTTAGCGCGCCTGGCAACTGGTGTGCTGCATGATCACGCTGAGGCCGAGGATGTGGTGCAGCAGGCGTGGCTGCGGTTGGAACGTTCCGACACACACATCGACTGCCTTCCGGCGTGGCTGACGACGGTGACCACACGCCTGTGCCTGGACCGGC
Organism: Pseudactinotalea sp. Z1748; assembly: GCF_049725185.1. NCBI lineage: Bacteria > Bacillati > Actinomycetota > Actinomycetes > Micrococcales > Cellulomonadaceae > Pseudactinotalea > Pseudactinotalea sp. Z1748. Next base: position 547,623 of record NZ_JBMPQB010000001.1, read on the forward strand.
TTCGGTCCCGAACGCCGGTGCCGGTGGAGGAGATAGAACCAAGCAGCCTCGCGCCCGATGTCGCGGAGGACGTCGCTCTGGCTGATACGGTCGGCGTCGCCCTGCAGGTAGTGCTGGATCGGCTCTCGCCGCCGGAGCGCGTGGCGTTCGTGCTGCATGACAGTTTCGGTTTCGAGTTCTCCACTGTTGCCGCCATGCTCGAGACCACACCGGTGGCGGCCCGCAAACTGGCCTCGCGGGCCCGCGCGAAGGTGCGCCAGCCCACATCCGAGGCCCAGGTGTCCAACTGGGAGGTCGTGGACGCGTTCATGGCTGCAGCGCGTAATGGCGAGTTCGACCGGCTGCTACGGCTCCTTGCCCCAGAGGCTGTGGTGAGCGCCGATGCCGCCGCGGTCCTCATTGGCACGCCGGAGCGGATCGAGGGGCGTCACGAGGTGGCGACGTTCTTCAACGGCAGCGCGCACGCTGCGCTGCCGGTCTACATCGATGACCGGCCTGCTGCGGCCTGGTTCCACCGAGGAGAGGCGAAGGTCGTCTTCGATTTCACCCTGCGCAACGGGGTGGTCAGCAGTATCACCTTCCGCGCAGAGCCCGAGGTGCTGGCCCGGGTGTCGCGCCGCGAGGGCCCAGAACGACGCTCCTGATCTCTGCGGTCACACCCGCTGCTTCCTGCTCGTCATCCAGATGTAGGACCCATGAAAACGATCACCACTACCACCTAAGGAAACGATCATGAAGACTATGACCTGCCGTCAGCTGGGAGGACCCTGCGACCTTGAACACACTGGAGAAACTGCCGACCTCGTGATCAAAGCGCAGGACCGCCACCTCAGGGAAGCGGCGAAGGCCGGCGATGCATCCCACCAGCCAGCCCGTGACGCCATGAAAGGTCGCTGGCGCCATCCGAGGAAGTCACTCGATTGGTATCGCGATGTGCAGAACACCTTCGCCGACCTTCCCAAGAACTGAGAACCCCAGCACGACGTGCGTCTCGGCCAGCTCAGAAGATCACGCCCGTGACCATGAGTATGCCGAGTATGCCCACGATGCCGTTTCCGATCAGCGTTGTCAGGTGTCGAAACCGTGCACCGGTCTTCCAGCGTAGAATGGCTCCAGCGAGCACCAACAGGAGTTGCCAACTCAGCGATGCCAGAGCGACTCCCGCGACGAACAATACGGCAGTGACAGTGGAGTTCGAGGTTGTCGAGAAGCCGGTCACGATCGCCGCGAAGTAGACCAAGGTCGCAGGGTTGATCGCCGTCAGGCCGAAGAACAGCACGTAGCGGTGGCTGGACCGCGTGTGGCTGGCGTCATCGCTAGGTTTGGACTCGACGATCGAGCGTCTCGTCCGGAGCAGATTCCAGGTGGCGAGCGTGACCAGGGCCGTGCCACCGGTGACGCTCGGCCACGGAGCCCAGGCCGCGATCACCGGCGCGAATGCGGCACCAGCCACCACAGCAGTAATGCAGTACAGCAGGTCCACGGTTGCGACGGCGAGAGCCGCGGGTGCACCGCTGGGCCACCCCCGGAGAGTTCCCTCGTGGATCAGTAGCACTCCGATGGCTCCGAGAGGGACCGCCAGAGCCAGCCCCACGACCAGGCCGGCCCCGAACGCGGCGACGAACTCCATGCCGACGAGTGTCACGGCACAAGGAGAGGTGGCTGCATGAAGATGCCCTAACCGTGAGACAATTCACCATGTGGACCGCATTAACGAGCAGATCATCAGCATTCTTCGCGCGAATGGCCGCGCTTCATTCAGCGCGATCGGGCGACAGGTCGGGTTGAGTACCAATGCTGTTGCGGTCAGGGTCCGACGGTTAGAGCACAGCGGTGTCATCGTGGGGTATCAAGCGGTGCTGGGCTCTGACGTCCCCGAGAGCGCAACTGGGCTGGAGGCGTTCATCGATGTGCGCCTGCATCCGGAGCGCGGTTCCGAAGAGTTTCTCGCATGGGCGATCGGAGTCCGCCAGATCATCGACGCGGTGCACGTCACCGGCCCCTACGATTACCTGCTACGCGTGCGTGCCAGAGACACCGCCGCGCTCGACCGTCTGCTCAGACTGCTGAAGAAGGACGGCGGAGCTGCCCAGACACAGACCCGGCTCGCCCTCCGGGAGACAGTTGGACCACCCCCGTCGCCGTAGCGCCGCGTGGATCGAGGCCGCCCGCTGCCACCACTCAGGCGCGCGCCCAGATCCGTAGGCACCGGGCCATGATGCGGAACGGGAGCGCATGCGCCTGCGTCTGGTCCACCGTGCCGGCCAGGTGCACCCCGAGTTCGGGGCAGGTGAACAGCCAGGTGCCGGTCGAGCCGGAGTGTCCCACGAGGGTGACCGGCGCGCGCGAGGGCGACACGAGCCGGTTCACCGTGAAAATCATCGTGCCCACCCCGTAGCGAAGCCCTGGTGCGTTGCGCAGCCGGTTCGCGCGCTCGGTGAGCAGGTGCCGGCTGCCGGGATCCCGGAACGGATGGCCGGCCACCAGCGCCCGTTCGAAGACGAGCAGGTCACCGGTGGTGCTGATCAGGTCGTTGCTGGAGGCCAGGACGCCGTCGACGGCCACCCGGCGGCGCCGGGCATGCAGCGGCAACTGCGCCGGCAGGTCCACTGCCGCGGGCCGACCGGCGGGATGCCAGGTCCGGTCCAGGCCGAGCGGGACGGTGATGCGCTCGGTGAGAAGCTCTGGAAGGAGCGGGCGGTCACCGACTCCAGGATGCGGATCAGGAACTGGAATCCGGTGTCGGAGTACCGGGCCCGTTGTCGGGGCGCACTCAGATCCTGCGGATCGAAGTGCGGGCGTTGCTGGTCGCGGGTGATGTCGAGGACGTCGTCGAAATCCCAGGAGGTGTCCTGGCCTGCCCGCAGTTGCTTGAACAGGCTTGGTGCGCCGCGCCGGCGTTCGAAGAAGTCCGGCAGGCCGGAGGTGTGGCTGGCGAGGTGGCGCACGGTGATCTCGCCCGAGCGGTCCACTCCGCCGCGCACGTGCAGCCCGGTGGTGACCGAATCGGGCAGGTAGGCGGTGATGGGGGCGTCCAGGTCAACCTCATCGCGTTCGTAGGCCTGCAACAGCAGCGTGATGATGAACCGCTTGGTGATCGAGGCGATGAAGAACGGCGTGGAGGGGCGAACCTGAGGTTCGTCGTCGGCCGGTCCGGCAGCGCCGGACCAGGAGCGCCCATCGTCATCGGTGATGGCCAGGTTGACATGGTGTAGCCCGGACCTGGCACTGAGGGTGCGCACCAGGGCTCTCAATCCGGCATCGACGTCAGCGCTGACGTGATTGTCGGGTGCGAGGAAGGTGCGCCGTGATGCTCTCATCGATGTCCTTTCATCGTGACCTGTCTACTAGACATGTCTACTAGACATGTCTACTAGACATGTCTATGAGGGTCAACGGAATAGACTCCTCTGATGGCACACGTGATCCTTGGCCTCCTGCTCCTGCGCCCGCAGAGCCTGTACGAGTTGATCAAGAACGTCGAGGTGGGCGTCTCCCTCGTCTATAGCGCGAGTTCGGGCAGCATCAAACGGGCGCTGGACAGCCTCCTGAGCAAGGGCTTGATCGAGATCGTCAGAGTGGATCCGGGCGGTCGGGGCAAGAAGACTTACCGCACAACCAAGGCGGGCCGCCAGGAGTTCCACGAATGGATGACGGGGGAGATCACCGGGCCTCAGTTGGAACTGGCGGCGCTGCCCCGGCTGTTCTTCCTGGGTCTGTTGGAACCGGAGGACCGCGTGCCCGTGTTGCGCAGAATGCAGGAGCGAGCCACCGCAGACCTCGCCGAGTTCACCGCATTGCAGGAGCGCCTGGAGACCATGCAGGTGCCTGCGGAGTTCAGCGATGTGTTCGCCTACCAGCGCGCCACGCTGGACTACGGGATCACCATGGGTCGCCATGCGGTGGCGTGGTTCGACGCGTTGGCGCAGGGAGCGGGCGCCGCATCCGACAGGTGAGGCCGATGGGGCGGATGACGGCGTGATGTGAGGCCGCGCCGCTCTGCCGCGTCGTCCCGCACCAGGGCGTCGCCCGGCGCAGCGTATTCGTCGTGACCAGGCCGAACTAAGCCCGAGTGGCGGATCGGTAGCGGGCAACCTTGGCCTGGTTGCCGCATGTCTTCATGCTGCACCAACGGCGTCGGCGGCCGCGGGAGGAGTCGATGAAGAACCAGCCGCACCGGTCGCAGGCGCGCACGCCCTGCGGTGGTGGATCGAGCGCGAGCGTGATGGCGTTCAGGGCCACCGCCGCCAACCCACCGTAGGCATTGCGCGACGCGAGGGACCCATCGGAACCGATGGCCAGGTCGGCGGTGGAGCAGCGGGCGGTGTCCAGCAGACCTGCGAAGGCTGTTGCGGGTATGGTCTGCCCGTCCCTGTGAGCATCGAAGACGGTCCATATCAACGCTCGTAGTGCGCGAGCATGTTCAAGAGCCGACTCGGTCACGGCGGGCTCGCCGCCCGGAAGCAGGCGGGTGCGGGTGAGCCAGGTGGCGAATGCGTCGGTGCCGGTGAACAGGTCCAGGCCTGGTTCGGGCCGGCGGCGGTAGACGGTGTTGGCGAAGTCGAGTGCGAGATTCCCGGCTATGAAGTGCTCATCGAGCCAGGCGGTGGGGGCGCTCACGGCAGTCGATACCTCATGACGGGTCGATCGTGCTTGGGCCGGGCGACCTCGGTGAACCCGGTGGCGCGGAACGCGCTGGCGAGGCCGGTCATCGCAGTGTCGGGTCCGGCTCTGCGACCCTGGGAAGGATCGACGGGGTAGGCCTCGACGGTCCGGGTCATCGAAGTCCTGGCGAGGTGGTCACACACGGCGGTGATCCACGCAGACAACAGCCCTTCGCCGCGGTGGCTCTTCCTCAGCAGCAGGCAGGTCAACGCGATGACCGGTTGGTCATCGACCGGTTTGAGTAGCGCCGAGCGTTGCATGCGGGGAAAGTCGGTGCGGTCGCCGAAGCCGCACCATGCAACCGGGTCCTCGTCGAGATAGCCCACCACTCCCGGCGGCCGCTCGCTCTCTGCCAATGCACGCATGGCCGTCCTGTTGCCCTCGCCCTTGTTCTCCATCCATTCGTCGATGCTCAGCCGCCAATGCATGCACCAGCAGCCCCGGGCGCCGCCGCGGCTGCCCATCACCGTCTCGAAGTCGCCCCAGGTGGCCGGTCCGAGAGGCTTGACCGTTAGGGGTGATGCCGTCATGCGACCACCCGTGCTCGGTCGAAGACGTCGCGGGTGAATCTGACGAGCAGATCGGCGACCTCGGCGGCATGAGACCCCAACAGGGACGAACTGGGTGCCCCGTGCAGCAGCACGACGGCCGTTGACGACGGAAGACCGGCCTCGCGGTAGTGCACCAGCATGCCGCCGACCACCCGGCTCCGATACCTCGTCTTGGCTGTGGTCCTCATCGCGGACTCCTCTCACATTTGCGTGTACGACCACGAATGTAACCTTACTGAGAGTATTCAACGGTTACAACTAGTCGAAGTCCGTTGCTGTGCGGGCGTGGGTCAGGTCGGGGACACCCACGTCAGGTCGCACATCACCGCGAAGTGGTCGGACGGGAAGAACCCCTCCACGGGTTTCCCCGAGGGCGGTGACGGCCTCGACGGTGATCTGCGCACCGGTCGCAACCCGGGGCTGCCGGCTGTGGCATCGCGGGCTCGATGGGCGCGTCCAGACGCAACCAGTTCTGGCTCTTGACCTGGAGTGCACTCCAGGGAGCACAGTGATGACACGAAGCCCGGAAGGAGTCATCGCATGACCACGAACATCACCCGCACGCCCCCACGCAGACTCGGCCGTGACGGTCCCGAGGTCTCCGCGCTCGGCGCCGGGACCTGGGCCATGGGTGGCCCCTTCACCGTCGACGGTCGTGACGCGGGATGGGGACCGGCCGATGACGAGGTGAGCCTGCGCGCCCTACGCACCGCCTTCGACCGCGGCGTCACCCTGATCGACACCGCGGCGATCTACGGGACCGGGCACAGCGAACGCGTCCTGGGCCGTGCCCTGGCGGAACTGGACCCCGGCGGCCGGGATCGCGTCGTCGTCGCGACCAAGTTCGGCCACCTCTTCGAGGAGTCCACCCGCACCGACCGCGGACACGACGTGTCCGCGGCCAGCATCCGCACCCAGTGCGAGGCGAGCCTGCGACGGCTGGGCATCGAGGCCATCGGCCTCTATCAACTTCATGGCGGCGCCCGGAGCGTCGCCGAGGCTGAAGAGGTCGTCGCCACCTGCGAGGAGCTCGTCGATGCCGGGAAGATCCGGTGGTTCGGCACCAGCCAGGACGCGCCGGAGATCGTCGAGGCCTTCGCGTCGTCGCGGCATTGCGTAGCCGTGCAGACGCAGGTCAACGTGTTCGGGTGGTCCTGCGCTGTCTTCGACGTCGCCCGCGTCCACGGGCTCGCCATCCTTGCCCGATCACCGCTCGCGATGGGTCTGCTCAGTGGCCGCTACGCGCCCGACCGCCGTCCCGGCCCGGGCGACGTCCGGCTCGATACCCCCTGGTGGACGTACTTCGATGAGGATGAGATGCAGGCCTGGCTGGAACGCCTGGACCGCGTCCGCGAACTCCTCACCGCCGAGGGGCGCAGCCTGGTCCAGGGCGCGCTCGGCTACCTGTGGGCCCTGGACGAGGCGATCATCCCGCTGCCCGGCATCCGCACTCCCGAGCAGGCCCAGGAGAACGCGGCCACTCTCGGGCTGGGGCCGCTACCGGCGCCCGTCGCCGAGCGGATCACCGCGTTGCTTGCCGACTCCCCGGAGCGCCGCTGAAGCCCGCCGCTGCGCCACCTCCTACCGGGCAGGCCACCGTCCCGGAGCGATACCCTGCCCGAACGAAGGGAGTACCCCGACGTGCTTCGGCCTCCGGCCTCCTACGACGCGCCGGCCTGCACCCAGGCAGCCGGACCGACCGTGTTCGCTCAGGGACTGGTCACGGCGTTCAGGTTGTGCTGGAAGCGCAGGCGCTCGCTGCTGCTGGGCCAGTGCTCGGCCAGGAGTTGGCGGTAGATCATCGCGGCATCCCCCTGACGCCCGTTCTCGTTCAGCCAGGAGGCCTTGTGCTCACGGACGAAACTGCGATAGACCCGCTGCTCCAACGCGATGCCTTGGTCATAGGCCGCTTCGACCTGCCGGGCATCGGCGCCCGATTTCTGCAGCACGGTGGCCAGGTTGACCGCCATCACCGACCGATCGACCTGCGGCAGGGTGGCGCTGTTGATCAGACGATGGAATATCTGGACCGCCTCCTGCGCCCGGCCCCCCTCGAAGGCCGCGTTGGCTTGCTGCGTGAGATCCGAGTACTCCTGATGGTCCATGGCCAGCAAGGTAGCGGATGAGGGTGGTCAACACCCCGCATCCCGCGTCGAGGAGCCTTTCTCGAGGTTGAGCGCGCGCAATCGCCCAGGTCCGCGCACACTGATCTCCTCCCTCGACCCATCCGGGCGTCGAGACGGATCAGAACCGGAAGGACCGAATCGATGACTGAGGACATCAACCGCCCTCCCCAGGGCCCCACAGTCTCAGGCGGGGGCGTCACCGACCCAGTCGGTGACCCCATGCCCCAGACGTCCGAGCCGATTGCGGCGACCGGGCCCCACGACTCTGGCGGCCCACCCTCTGACAGCAGGGCTGATACAGCCAAGCAAGAGGCGTCCAAGACCGCACAGAACGCTCAAGCACAGGCCGCGCACGTCGCCGAGACCGCCGCGGACGAGGCCAAACAAACCGTTGGGGAGGCCAAGCGCCAGGCGATGGATCTGCTGCGGCAGACGTCGACCGAACTGAACGAACAGGCCGGGACCCAGTTGGAGCGGTTCACGAACGGGCTTCGAGGGTTCTCCTCCCAAGCACGCCAGATGGCCGATGGAGCCGAGCAGGACGGTAGCGCCGCGACCCTCGTGCGGTGGGCCTCGGAGACCGCCGGCGACGCCGGGCGCTGGTTGGAGGGCCGCGACCCTTCGGCCGTACTGGAGGAGGTCAAGCGTTACGCCCGTCGTCGTCCGGGCATGTTCGTGCTCGTCGCCGCCGGGTTGGGCCTGGCGGCCGGAAGGATCGCGCGCAGTCTCAAGGATGCCGGGCAGGACGACGGCGGTGCTCACGCGGCGGGCAGTGGCGCTTCACCGGCGTCCGCACCGGCCGCGGTGACGGGAGGGAGCACGTCCGGCGCGGCAGTGCCGGTGCCGGCAGCGGCTCCGCCTCCAGTACCGGCAGCGACCCCACCCCCGGTGCCGCCCCGACCGCGTACTGCAGACAGGGTCCCGCCCCCCACCATTCCGCCGGCGGCACCGGGTCCTTCCGGTGGCCGGCCCAGCGGGCGGCATGACGAAGGAAGGGCCACCTGATGACCACCACGCCAGAGCACAGACCCGAGCCCGCGGTCGGGCCCATGTCGCAGGCAGGGCCAGCGGGGGACGCCGGCACGCCCCACGGCGTCGCAGCCGGGCAGCCCGAGGCCTCCTCGACGTCCCGCCCCGAGGACGCCACGGTCGGAGAGTTGCTCGGCAACCTCACCGCTGACTTCTCCACCCTGGTGCGCCAGGAGGTGGAGTTGGCCAAGGCCGAGATCACCGAGAGCGTCAGCAAGGCCGGTAAAGGAGCCGGACTGTTCGGCGGCGCGGGCGTGGCCGGGCACTTCGTGCTGCTGTTCGCTTCGCTCGCCCTGTGGTGGGCCCTGGGCGTGCTGCTCAGCGCGGAAGGAGCGGACTGGCCCGCACTGGGCTGGTCCGGCCTGATCGTCGCCGTCCTCTGGGCGATCGTCGCCGCCATCTTGGCCGTCACCGGCCGCAAGGAGATCAAGGAGATCGAGGGCATTCCCCAGACCACCCGGACCGTCAAGAAGATCCCGGACGCTGTGAAAGGACAGGAACACCGATGAGTACCAGAGACCCAGATGAGATCCGTCGAGACGTCGAACGCACCCGGGCTGACCTCAGCCGGGATGTCGACGCGCTCACCGACAAGACCAGCCCCCGGAACATCGCCCACCGTCAGGGGGAGAAGGTCCGTGACGCGGTCGCCGGGGCCAAGGACAAGGTCTTCGGGGCTGCCGAGGACGCCTCGACCTCGATCGGCGCCCAGACCTCCCGAGCCGGCGACATGGCACGCGAAGCCCCGCATCGGGTGAAGGAGAGGGCTGAGGGCAACCCCTTGGCTGCCGGCCTGGTCGCCTTCGGCGCCGGATTGTTGGTCGCCGGGCTGATCCCCTCCTCCCGCAAGGAGCGTGAACTCGTAGATCAGGCCAAGTCCAGTGACGCGGTCAGCCACGCGACTGAGGAGGTCAAGTCGATGGCAAGCGAGAGTGCCGAGCACCTCCGCGAGCCCGCCGAGCAGGCGGTGCAGGAGGTCAGGGACACTGCCACCGAAGGCGCGCAGCATGTGCGCGAGGAAGGCACGGACGCCGCTCAGGACGTTCGTTCACAGGCCGAGGACTCGGCCCAGAACGTGCGCGAGAGCAACTGAACCCAGGCCGCCTCTCCCACAGACGAGGGTCCCCGGCACGTACGCCGGGGACCTTCGTCGGTCTGTTGGGGTGGCAACGGTGACCATCTCCTGACGTGAACCCGTGGGGCCGGGCAGTCAGCGGCTGCTGCCACCCCGGCGGCTGCTGCCACCCCGGCGGCTGGTGCGACCCTCACCACGGCCCTCGCCCTTTCTGCCCGCGCTACGGCGGATCGTGCTCGCCTCCTCGACCAGGTCCGCACGCTTGCCCCTCTTCTTCACGATCTGGGTGTCGTCGCGGGGCGGCAGTTGGATGTGCTCCTCGGCCGGCATGTCGCTCTGCAGCTCGCGGCCGCGTTCGAGTTCGGCGTCGAACTCCGCGCCGAAGAGGATGGCCAGATTCATGATCCACAGCCACAGCAGGAAGATGATCACTCCGGCCAGCGCGCCGTAGGTGGCGTTGTAGGAGCCGAAGTTGGCCACGTAGAACCCCAGGCCCGCGGTAGCCACGGCGGCCGCCACGATCGCCAGGAGCGCCCCGGGGCTGACCCAGCGCAGTCTCTTCATCTTCACGTTCGGGGTCATGTAGTACAGCAGCGCGAGCACGAGCATCACGATCAGGACCAGCACCGGCCATTTCGCGATGTCCCACACCAGCACCGCCGTCTCTCCCAGGCCCACCAGATTCCCGACCCAGCGGGCAACCGGGCCGCTGACCACCAGGATCAGCGCCGCGATCGCGACCAGGATGATCAGCACCGCGGTCAGCAGGTACATCAGCGGGCGCAACTTCCAGATCGGACGACCTTCGGCGACCTCATAGACCGCATTCATCGCCCGGCTGAAGGCGTTGACGTAGTTCGACGCGGTCCAGAGCGCGGTGAGGATACCGAACACCAGGCCCAGCCCGGCGCCCTGGCTCTCCGTGATCGAACTGATCGGGCCGCGCAGTTGCGCGGCGGTGTCCTCGGGCAGGTACTCGGTCAGCATGTTCAAGATCGCATTCGTGGTGGCCTCCCCCTGGCCGAGCACGCCGAGCAGGGAGACCAGCACCACCAGCGCCGGGAACATCGACAGCACCGCGAAGTAGGTCAGGGCGGCGGCACGGTCGACGAGCTGATCGCGGGTGAATTCCGCTGCGGCCCGCTTCAGGGTGTACTTCCAGGTAGGCGCCTCCAGATCCGTGGGACCTTTGGGGTTGCGGTCCCCGGCGCGCGCTGACTTTTTCGTGCTCATGGCAGAAGCGTCATGCACTTTGGCCGAGTCGGCCACCTGAACGCGGCCCCCGGGCACGCTGGCCTATGCCGGTAACCTCCGGACGGTGAGCACCAACTCCCCGCCACTGCCCCCGTGGCCGGACACCCCGCCCAGGCACGGGCGAGTGCTGCTACGCGCAGTGACCGAGCAGGACGTGCCGATGGCCCGGGACCTCTCGACCGATCCCTATGTTCCCGCCACCGGCTCCCTGCCCGCCCGCGCCACCCCGTCCCAGGCACGTGCCTGGGTACGTCGCCAGCAACGCCGCCACGCGGAGGGGAGCGGCTTCTCCTTCACGATCGCCGTCGCCGCAACTGGTCGCGCAGTCGGTCACTGCGGCCTGTGGCTGAGGGAGTTCGGAGCAGGGCGCGCCAGTGCCGGGTACGCCCTCGCCCCCTCCGCCCGCGGCAAGGGCCTGGCTGTGGACGCGCTCACCGCGCTGACGCACTTCGCCTGGACCGTGCCGGGGCTGTTCCGGATCGCGTTGTATATCGAACCCGCCAATCACGCCTCGATCCGCACCGCGGAGGCCGCCGGCTACCTGCGCGAGGGTCTGCTCCGCAGCCATCAGGAGATCGCGGGCCGGCGCCGGGACATGGTGCTCTACGCCGCCGTCAGGCCCAGCGGTACGTCGGCGGGTGCACCGGTGGCCTAGGACCGGGAAGTACCACCGCGCTGGCAGACGGACCAGCAGCCAAACTTGCTGGACCGACGCGCCCGCCGGCAGGCACACTGGCAGGCGATGACCCAGCGCATTCCAGGCGGCGTGCCGATCCACACGTGGGTGGACCGGCTCATCCACGAGGCCCAGGAGCGGGGCGAGTTCGACAACCTGCCCGGTGCCGGCAAGCCCCTACCCGGCCTGGACAAACCGGTGCATGAGGACTGGTGGGTGCACCAGAAGGTGCGCGAGGAAGAGGTCCCGGCCCACGTCCTCCTGCCCCCGGCGCTGCAGTTGCGCAAGGAGATCGCGGAGTTGCCCGAGGTGGTGGCGGACCTCCCGGACGAGGAGTCGGTCCGCGCGGCGGTTCACGAACTCAATCGGCGGGTAGCGGAATGGATCCGCGCCCCCAGCGGACCGGTGCTGCCGGTCGGACGCGCCGACGTCGAGGAGGTCGTGACCGGGTGGCGCACCGTCCGTAGCCGGCCGGCCCCGGCAACGCCCGACGACGACGCAGCCTCGGGTGGGCAGGGCGCGGCGCCCGGCGGGGACGAACCTGCCGAGGTGCCACAGCCGCGCCGTACCTCCTGGTGGCGCCGGATACTGCGAGGCGAGCGCCGGACCTGAGCGCTCAGTGGGGCACGCCGGGGGTGGCGCCCACCCCGGCGACGACCACCTGGTAGGGGGCCATCACCTTCCCCCGGGTGCCGGTGGTGCCGAGCACCACCGCCAACTCATCCGCGCCGCCCGCGCCCGCCCGGCGCAGCATGGCATCGAGCCGGTTTCCGAGCACCTGGCGGGGGCGCCGGATGGGCCGCCCGGTCAGGTTCACCTCCACCAACCACACCTCACCGTCGGGGCCGGTGCGCAACCAGCCGAAGTAGTGGCGGGACCGGGGGGCGCAGAAGTGCACGTCGCCCTCGGTCAGGGCCGGATGAGCCCGGCGCAACCGGATCAGGTTCCGGTAGAAGTTCAGCACCGAGGCGGGTTCACCGTCCTGCTCCAGCACGGTGAACCCGCGGGAGTCCTCCATCCCGGGTTGCCACGGATCGCCGGTGCTGAACCCGGTGGTCTCTCCCGGTTGCCAGCGCATCGGCACCCGGGAGTGGTCCCGCGCCCCGGGCAGTACCTCGGCCAGGGCCTGGGCCTCGGTGCGCCCGTCCTGGCGCAACTGCGCGAACCGGTCGCGTGATTCCACGTCCCGCAGGTCGATCACGGAGGTGAAGTCCTGGTTGATCGCGCCGATCTCCTGGCCCTGGAAGATGAACGGGGTGCCGGGCAGCGTCAACTGGATCGTGGCCAGCACCTTGGCCACCGCGGTGCGCTGATGGGGGATGTGGTCCTGGTCTCCGAGTACTTTGGAGACCATCCGCGGGTTGTCGTGGTTCTCGATGAACAGGGCCAGGTGGTCATCGGGACCGAGCCGGGCCAGGTAGTCCTGGTAGTAGGCCTTCAGGTATCGCAGGTCGTAGCGGTAGTCGTCCCAGCGGATGCGGCCGGGGTTCTCCAGCACGTCGAAGTTGAACACCAGGTCCAGTTCACCGCGTCCGGCAGCACTGAGCAGCCTTCCCATCTCCACCCCCACTCCCGGGGTCTCCCCAACCATCACTCCCACCGGATCAGGGGGCAGCCGGTCGCCGATCAGGCCGTCGCGGTCGCGGGCCCGGGCGGTCGAGACCGGTTCGGGTTCGTCGGGGGCGCGGGTGAAACCCTGGGCGCGCAGTTCACGCAGGTAGGTGTGCAGGTTGGGCCCGTAGAAGTAGTTCTCGATCCCGGGGAACCCGATCAGGTCCCCGATTCCGTCGTCGCCGTCGGGCAGGCCGGGCCGTTTGGAGATCAAGTTGATGACGTCGAGGCGGAAGCCGTCGATACCCCGTTCGCGCCACCAGCGCACGATCTCGGCGACTTCGCGACGCACCGCTGGGTTGTCCCAGTTCAGGTCCATCTGCCCGGGCGCGAACAGGTGCAACGCCCAGCGCTCGGCCTCGGGGATCCACCGCCAGGCCTGGCCCCCGAAGAACGCCTTCCAGTTGTTCGGCGGCGGCCCGGACCCGTCCTCACCCGCGACCCCAGGACGCAGATGGTAGTACTCGCCGTAGGGTCCATCCGGGTCCCGTACCGCGGCGTGGAACCATTCGTGCTGATCGGAGGTGTGGTTGACCACCAGGTCCAGGATGATCCGCATCCCCCGTTGGTGACAGCCGGCGATCAACGCATCCAGGTCCTCCAGCGTCCCCATCTCCTCCATCACCGCGCGGTAGTCACGCACGTCGTAACCCATGTCCATGTTGGGGGAGTCGAAGATCGGGGACAGCCACACGCAGTCCACCCCCAGGTCCGCCAGGTAGTCCAAGTGGGAGATCACCCCGCGCAGGTCCCCGATGCCGTCACCGTCGGAGTCGGCGAAGGACCGGGGATACACCTGATAGAAGACGGCGGAGCGCCACCAGGGGGAAGACGGCTGCGCCGCGCCCGGGGGTTCTGCGGCGTCGTGCGGCCCGTCCGGGACGGCGGATCGTTCGGGATGGTCGGCGAGCACCGCGAGGAAGGCGTCGGCGAAGCCCGGTCCGACGCTGCGGCGGGCCAGGCGCGCCACGGCGGCCAGGGGCAGGTTCGCCACCACCGGGTTGGTCACCCACCGCCGGGAGCGTCCGAGTTGGAGCAGGACTTTGTCGATGGCATCCCGGCCCACCGGGTGGGCGTAGACATCGCTGATCCTGGTCTGCCCATTGTGTCGGGCCATCGCTACCTCCACGTGGTTCGGTTCGCGCTGATGTTCTCGCACTTCGACCCACGGCGCCCGAGGAAGGGCACTGCTAGTCGGCGAGGCCCTTAACAGGTTCTTAACAGCGGTCTCCTAGCGTCGCCGCTGACGCCGGTCAGGAAGTCTCTGCCGAGGAGGCACCGGGGGATGAGGGAAGGATCAACGATGAGACCGAACATGAGAGTCACGCTGCTGGCGGCGGCCGTCGGTGTGATGCTGATGCTGTCCGGGTGCGGCATGTTGCCCGACGGCCTCGGAGGAACCGGTCAGGAGGAGGAGAGCGACGACGCCGTCGCCGCCGCCGAACCGGCCCAGCCGGCTGCGGAGGAGGCCGAGGAGACCGAGGAGGCCGGCGGGGACCTGGAACCCTTGCCGGTGCAGCCCCAGCAGGTCGGTGCCACCGTGCACATCGGGGGTATGGAGTACACCATCGAGTGCCTGGACGTCATCGATGTGGACGCCGAGCACAACCAGAGCAACCGCACCCAGGGGGCACGCGTGATCCTGACGGGGAGCGTGACCAACCCTGGGGGCAGCAGCGCGCCGGCCAATGCCGGGTTCGTCCTGGAGTGGGAGGACGCCGAGACGGGGCACTCCTTCGAGTCATCGGGACGGAACATGGGCGATACGGTGCCGAGCGGGGGCACCGGGCCGCTCGAAGTGGAGATCCCGCTCGCCCCCGACCAGTTGGAGACCTTCGATCAGGACCGGGCCATCGTGCTGGTGGGGTCCCCCGAGCGAAGCCGGGCTCAGGCTCCGCTGGGCAGCCAGGGTGAGTTGATCACCCGCATCCCGGTGCAACAGCCCGGCCTGGTCGGGGAGGCCTTCGACGTGGGCGGCCAGTTGACGGTGACCGTTCAGGAGGCCGACCTGCGCTGGGACATCGATCAAGGTACCGAGGACGGCACCGCCGTGCTGGAACTGATGGTGGAGGTGCGCAACGACACCGACCGCCAGCAGTGCTGGAGCCGGGGCGCGGGGAACAACTTCGCGTTGCTGACCTCCGATGGCACCGACACCGTCGACCTGGGCATGAGTGACCGCGGCTGCGTCCCCGGGGGCGGAACCACAGTCTCGCTCACCGGGCTACCCGTCCATGAGGACTACGCCGGTGAGTACACCCTGGTGCTCGACTACGAGCCCATCACATCGGATAACCAGTTCGCCGAGAACCAGGTGCCGATGGAGTTCACGATGGTCGAGGAGCCGGCCGTGCTGCTGTCCGAGCGCTGATCGGCAGGTCCGGTTGCCGGCTGAGGCCGGCGATCTCGGCCACCACCACCGCTACCGATCGCACGCCACGCACTGCCATCTCCTCGGTGAGGTGCTCGGGCCCGAGCACCTCACCGAGGCGGGTGAGCACAGCCGGCAGATCGGGCACCGTGGTGGGGTCGGCTCCATGTCCGCTGCGCTCGCGGTGCCGGCGGGCCACCCCAAGCAGCCCGGCGGCGTGCGCGGGTCGTTCGGGCGCCTCGAGCGCTGCGCTGATCTCGATCAGGCCGGAGACCCACCAGGCGTCGAGTAGTTCATCGGCGACCACGGCCTGGGCGACCGTCCGCACCAGTTCCCTCGCCTCGGTCTCCTCACCCAGGGCGCGGTGCCGCAGCGCGCGCTGCCAGCCCAACCGCGCCTGCTGCTCCGGTGAACCGACGTCGGCGTAGATCGCCTGCGCGGAGCGGGTCAGGATCATGGCCGCCCGATGCTGCCCACGTTCAGCCTCGATCCCGGCGAGACGTTCCAGCGCCATCGCCTCCATGTGGGTGCTGCCCAGGTCGTAGTAAGCGGTCCGGGCGCTCTCCAGATGCGCTGAGGCCTCGTCGAGCCGAGCCAGTTTGTGCGCGGCGATGCCGCGATTGAGTTCGGTGGCGGCTGTGCCGAGGGCGTGGGCGCTTTCCACGAACAGGCCGTGGGCACGGCTCCACATCTCATACGCGCCCGCGTGGTCGCCCCGGTCCGAGGCCACCCCGGCCATGTTGTTCAGGGTCAGGGCCTGCCCGGCCTTGTCCCCCAGACTCTTGCGGACCTGCCACGCCTGGTGCAGCAGTTTCTCTGCAGCGGACCGGTCGCCGTCGTCCCAGGCCAGGCCACCGGCGGCGTGCAGGGCGGCCCCTCGCACGGCCGGGTCGGCGTCGTCGCCCGCCTCGAGGAGCTGGCGCAACCACCGGCGCCCCTCGGTATGCATGCGTCGCCGCATCCAGAAGGGCGACAGCCCCGCCGCCATCGACAGGCCCCGCTGTGGATCGGTCTGCACCGCGTGGGCCAACCCTGCACGAAGGTCCGCATCCAGTTCACTCAGGCCGGCCAGTGCCGACGCCTCGCCGGGGCCGCCCACGTGCGTCACGGCTTCCCGGACCTGATGGTCCAGGTACTCCAGATGGCGGGTCTGCAGTTCCGGTGGGGCATGACCCATGCGAGAGAGCACCTGTGGCGCCGAACGGCGTACCGGGGGCAGTAACGAGTACCGGCCGCGTTCACCGCTGAGGTCGGCGACCACCACGGCCGCGTGCGCGAGTTCGGCGAGGAGCCTGGGAACGTCCCCGGCCGGCACCGCCGTGCCGGAGCAGACCGCCTCGATCGCCTCGACGCCTACCGGACTGCGGAAGATGCGCATGCGACTCAGCAACTCCCGGGCCGCGGGCCGCAGGTGCTCCAGCGTCCCGGTCAGTGCCACCTCCATGGACTGGTGCCGGCTGGGCCGGTCCCGCTCCGAGGCGGCCGAACCCAGATTCCGCTGCAACTGACCGATCACGTCCGAGACGGTGAGCACGCCGCACTGGGCGGCGGCCAGTTCGATCGCCAGCGGGAGGCCGCCGAGCAGGGCAGCCACCTCCTGCAGGCGCGGGTCGTCGGGGTCCGGCAACACGGTGCTGGGGCCTGCCTGGCGTGCTCGCTCCAGGAACAGCCGCACCGCCTCCGATGCGCCCGGCCCGTCCCCGGAGACCTCCAGCATGGGCGTGACCCACACCGATTCACCGATGACGTTCAACGGGACCCTGCTGGTGGCGAGGACCCGTACCCGGGGGCAGGCGGCGAGCAGCCGCGACACCATGTCCGCCACCGCCTCGGCCACGTCCTCGCAGTTGTCGAGCACGAGCAGTTGTTCCCTGGTGTCGAGCGCATCCGCAACCTCCTCGACGGTGGCAGCGGTAGTGCCCAGAGCGGCAGCGACGGCGGAGGGAACCAGTGCGGGATCCTCCAGGGCTTCGAACGAGGCGAAGACGACGCCGTGGCTGAAGCGAGCCGCGGCCGCCTGCGCCGTGGCCACGCTCAGCCGCGTCTTGCCCACCCCGCCCAAGCCGGTGAGGGTGACGATGCGGTGCCGGCCGACCAGGGCAGTGAGTGCCTCGATCTCGGCGGATCGACCGACGAAGGAGGTCGCGAACACGGGCAGGTCCACGTTCGCAGCGGCCGGTGGATCCAACGCCAGATCGTGCCGCAGGATCTGCTCCTGGAGCCGGCGCAGCGCGGCGGTGGGTTGCACGCCCAGCTCCTCATCCAGCGCCGCCACGGCGCGGTGGTACGTCTGCAGGGCATCACCCTGCCGCCCGTTCCAGTACTGGGCAGTGATCAGCAGACTCCAGACGCGTTCGTCGAACGGGCGCTCCACGGTGAGTGCGGACAGATCGCCGGTGTCGGCATTCGCGCCCTGGGTGCGCATCTGCAGTTCGGCCAGGTCCACGTTGAGTTCGCTGCGCTGGGTCAGTATCCGCTCGATCTCGGCGGTGGCGCCGGAGCGGACATCGGCCAGCGGCAGGCCCCGCCAGAGGCCCTTCGCCGCCCCTAGTTCGTGTCCGGCCCGTTGCAGGTCGCCGGAGTGGAGGGCCTCCCGGCCGGATCTGGTGTGTTGGTCGAATCCGGCGATATCGACCTGATCCCGGGTGATCGCGAGCCGGTACCCGGTGCCGATCCGCTCGAGCAGATCGGGTCGGCCGAGCATCTTGCGCAGATGGGACACGTGCACCCGCAACGCGCTTTCCGCTGTCGCCGGCGGGGCACCGTCCCAGACGAGTTCGCACAGCAGGTCCACGCTCAGCACCTCGCCCGGATGCTGGGCGAGCACCGCCAGCAGCGCCCGCCGGATCGGCCCGGTGATCGGCCGTTGTTCGCCGTCGATCCAGACCTGGAGCGGCCCGAGCAGCGCGATGTGCACGTCACCGCCGCTCTTGCTCATCACTCGATTCAAGCATGTCGGACTGCTCCGGGGGCAGGGAACGGGCGCTGATCGCGAGGTGGTGTCGTGCCGAGATCCGACGGAGGGCAGACCAATCCATGGTCATACGCACGTTCGAGGAATGTCGGTGGTCGGGTCTAGCGTGGTCTTCATGTCCACCACATCGGCGTCGAGTCCGGGGTACTCCGTCCCTGGGCGGGGTCCGGCGGCACGAGAGGCGGCCGCCCGGTACCTGGGTGCGCCGCTGACCGGGTGGGAGCGGTTCAAGCGACTGAAGACCTACCTCGATGCGGCCCCGGATGAGCCGGGCGTGCTGATCGAGATGGCCGCCGCGTGCGCACAGTTGCGGTCCAACATCGACGGGATCGAGTCCGAGATCCTGCAGGCCCTGTTACAGGTCCCTTCGCGGTCGGGCTGGGGTGAGGAGATCGCGGCACGGATGGCGCTGTCGACCCGGGCGGCCGAGGGACGGTTGGATCGTGCCGCGGCGTTGGATCAGTACTCAGAGGTGCACTTCGCCTTACTCGGTGGCGAGATCGACCTCCCCAAAGCCCGGGTGTTCCTCGATGCGGTCAAGACGTTGCCGCCGGGGCAGGGGCGGGCGATCCACCGAACGATCCTGCCGGATGCGCCGGGGTTGACCGTGGGCCAACTGCGGCACCGGTTGCAGGCGGCGGCATTGGCGGTGGATGCCGATAATGCCCAGGCGCGCCACGAAGAAGCGGTCAAGGACCGGTATGTGCGCGCCGAGCCGGCCGAGGATGGGATGGCGTACCTGACGTTCTACCTACCGGCCGTGGACGCGGCTGCGGCGATGAGTGTGCTCGACGCGCTGGCGGTGAAGGACGGTCCGGAGGATGAGCGTCCGATCGCCGCCCGGCGGGTGGACGCGTTCATGGCGATCATCCGACAGATTCTCAGTAGCGGGACCACCCCCGACGGGCAGGAGGTTCCCACGCAGCACCGTAAGCGCCCGCAGATGGTCTTCACCGTGGCCCAATCCACCCTGGACGGCCACGACGATGCTCCGGGATACCTGGCCGGGCACGGGCCGTTGTCCGCCGACATCATCCGTCATCTCGTCGGCACCGTCGAGGTCACCAGCCAGGTTCTGCCCACCGACCCGGTCGATGGCACCGCACAACCGCCGCCGGCGGCAGCACAGCACACCACAGGGGAGCGGGCTGCCCAGCGGCGAGCCGCGCCGGAGCGCGTCCCATCGCGGCCGGGCGTCCATGACGATCCGGCGGCAGCGTTAGCCGCGATGGGGGTTCTCGCGTGCGACTCCTACCAGCCCGGCGCGACGCTACGGGAGTTCATCCTCGCCCGTGATGTCACCTGCAGGTTCCCGACCTGTCGCCAGCCAGGACGCCGCTGCCAGATCGACCACATCGTTCCTTTCACCTTCGACCGGCCGGCGTGGGCACAGACGCATCAGGGCAACCTGCACCTGTTGTGCGCACGCCACCACGGGCTGAAGACCGCCGGAGCCTGGCGCATCACTCGTGAGCCGGCCACCGGCGACACCCGCTGGACCTCCCCGCTCGGCTACACCTACACCCGCGCCGCGCAGGTCGTCGACCCCGCCCACGAGTTACCGGTCCTGCATCGGCAACTCCAGACGATGCGTGTCGAGCACGCCGACCAACCCGAACTGTTCACCGGGTCCGCCCCGCTATCACCCGGGGTAGTCAGCGAAGTCGAATGGGCACGAGCGAAGTGCCGGACCCCCGCCCATGCCCGGCCCGGCGCCTGTGATTGCGCCGAACGCGCCGAGGACATCACCACCATCCTCGCCGGGCTGCAACCGCCAGACCCGCCGGATCGGCCTGACCCAACCGGCTCGGCCGGCTCGGCGAACCATCACGATGTGCCCGGCTCGCCCGACTTACCCGGTCCGCCCGCCTCACTCGACCTGCCCGCGGAGCCTCCCGCCACCAGCGACCCAGGCGAGTTCCCGACCAGCACCGACCCGCCGCCATTCTGAGCCCGGGCCGTGAGGGGAAACAACCATCCGCCCCTGAGCCCGAGCGGGATGTCCGCGACTCACAGAAGCGCGAACCCCGCCAGTGCTGCCAGTAGCACCACCGCCCAGGAGGGGGCCTTCCACCATGCCAATGCGGCGAACGCGGCCAGCGCGATCACCAGCCCCCACAGGGTCGTGATGCCCTGGGTGATCACCGGGTTCACCAAGGCCGCCGCGAGCAGCCCGACCACGCCGGCGTTCACCCCGGCCAGCGCCCGGCGCACCCGGATCCGACGGCGCAACCGGTCCCAATACGGCAGCAGCGCCAGCACCAGTAGCGCCGAGGGCAGGAAAATCGACACCAGCGCGACCGCCGCACCGAGGATGCCCGACGGTGGCACCGAACTCGCTGCGCCCAGGTAGGCCGCGAAGGTGAACAGGGGGCCGGGCACCGCCTGCGCGGCGCCGTAACCGGCCAGGAACGCCTCAGTATCCACCATTCCGGTGGTCACCACCTGGGTCTGCAACAGCGGGAGCACCACGTGCCCGCCACCGAAGACCAAGGCGCCGGTGCGGTAATACACATCGGCCATCTCCACCACACCGTGGCCGCTCCACCGGGCCAACAGGGGCAGGGCAGCCAGTAACAGCGCGAACAGGCCCAGGCTCACCGCCGGCAGCATGCGGCGCCCCCCGACGCTGCGGTGCCCGTTGGTCGCCCCGCGCCGACCGCCACTGGCGCTGCTGTGCCCGTCGGTCGCACGTGCCCGGCCGGATCCGGCGGTGTCCCGACCCGCCCCTGCGTTGTCGCCACCGGGACCGGCGTCGTCCCGGCCGGACTCGATGGCATCCTCGACAACCTCGGAGGCATCCTCGTCGGCCTCCGCCCCGAAATCGCGGGGAAGTACGATCAGCCCCAGCAGCCCGGCCACCACGATGACGCCGACCTGCACCAGCGGGTGCGGCACAGCCAGGACGGCGACGAGGGCCGTCGCCGCGATGAGGGCGCGGCGAAGGTCGGGAGTCAGAGTGCGCGCCATGCCCAGGACGGCGTGGGCCACCACGGCTGCGGCGGCGGCCTTCAGCCCGGCCAGCCACCCCTGCCCGAAGGCATCGAGGGCCTGCACACCGAAGGCGAAGGCCACCAACACAACCGCCGAGGGAAGCGTGAACCCCAGCCACGCTGCCACTAGCCCGGCCGCACCGGCCCGCTGCAGCCCTATCGCCATGCCCACCTGGCTGGAGGCCGGTCCGGGTAGAAACTGGCACAGCGCCACCAGGTCGGCGTAAGCGGTGTCGGTGAACCACCGGCGGCGCTGGACGAACTCGGTGCGGAAGAAGCCCAGGTGCGCCACCGGCCCGCCGAAACTGGTCAGACCCAGGCGCAAGAAGATCCAGAACACCTCCGGCACTGAACCGCCCGAACGCGCCGAGGCAGGGTTAGCCACGGGTGTCAATGGTCCTCGACCGGCTCGGGAGCAGGCGCAGGCTTGCGTGCGAGCAGCCAGAACCGGCGCCGCTCCGCGAGCAGCGGTTCACCCCGGGCCGGGCCGCGCTGGTGCAGGGAGTACAAGGCCTGCGCATAGCGGTCCACGGTGAAGTCGGCCGGGGCCTGCCAGGGGATCAACTGCAGGTAGGCCACCAGGGCGGCGATGTCGGCGAACGCGTAGTGGCCCACCGACTCGGAACCGTCGACGATCTCCAGATCAGCCCGGAGCAGGCACTCCCGCAGCACCCCGTAGGTCACGCCCGGAGCGTGCGGTCCCACGCCCAAGGCCTCACGGACCTCACCGAACTCGCGGACGTCCACCTGCTGGGTGAGGAAGTACCCCCCGGGGCGCAGGACCCGGGCCACCTCCAGCGGGTGGTAGGACTCGTGCCGGTTCAGCACCAGGTCGAAACGAGCGTCGGGAAAGGGCATCGGAACCGGGTCGGGCGCATCGTTGGGCTGGGCGAAGACCACCAGTTCCATCCCGTGGCGGGCCAGTGACGCCCGGGCGATCGGCACGTTCGGCTCCCAGCCCTCGGTGGCGATGGTGTCGGTGGGCAGGTGGTCGACGAACCGCAACAGGTGCTCGCCCCCACCGGTGCCCATGTCCAGGACCGACCGGGCGCCGGCGAGGCGCTCGCGGTAGAGAACATCGAGGTCCCATGGAACCCCGGACTCCTCCACCCGGCCGACCAGCGCGGAGAAGTCCCACCCCTGGGCCGGGCCGGTCTCCTCGGCCCGCCAGGTGGTGAGCAGGGCCTCGGGCACGGCCGTGGTCGGCCGGCCCGGAGCAGAGCGGGATCGGGGCGGTGGCATCGCCGCCCAGGTTAGCGCGCCCGGAAGGAGCAGCATCGGCCTCTCGCGCGGGGGGCTGACGCGTGGGCCGCGCGAGGGAGGGCAGCACAAGCCTTGCGGCGGATAGAGCAGTACGGACATTAAGCAGTACGGATATGTCCGCTCCGGCCCACCCGCCGCGCCCGCCTGCGGACCACCCCATAGGCTGTTGCACCAGCGGCGTGAACCGGCCCCGACGGCCGCGCGGGTGAACAACCCGGCCCGCCGCCGAGCCCCGAGCGACGACTTTGCAAGGAGTTGGCACCGTGTCCGCCCCGAATACCCCCTCCACCGCCGCGGCCGCGACGGAGCTGGCCGAACGCCTCACCACCGTCGTCCCGGGCGCCGGGCGCCTCCCGCCCCGGGCCACCGCCCGGACCAGCGCCCAGGTAATCGACCTGGACGGCATCTGGAAGTTCCATTACGCACCCAGGGCGGAGGCCGCCATCGCCGGCTTTGCCGAGGAGGCCTTCGATGACGCCGGCTGGGACGACATCACCGTGCCCAGCGCCTGGCAGATCGAAGGGCTGCGCGACGCCGCCGGCACCCTGCTTCCGCGCGGCCAGGCCCGCTACTCCACGCCCGCCTACACCAACGTCATCTACCCCTTCCCGCTGGACGTCCCGCACGTGCCGCATGACAACCCCACCGGGCAGTACCGCACCACCTTCACCGTCGAGGACCCGGGCCGGGACCGGTGGGTGCTGCGGTTCGAGGGCGTCGACTCCATCTTCACCGCCTGGGTCAACGGGGTGGAGCTGGGCTGGTCCACCGGCTCGCGCCTGGCCGCCGAGTTCGACGCCACCGAGCACCTGCGCGCCGGGGCGAACACCCTGGCTGTGCAGGTGCACCAGTGGTCGCCCGCCAGCTACCTGGAGGACCAGGACATGTGGTGGGTCTCGGGCATCTTCCGCTCGGTCTCACTGCGCCAACGCCCGGTGGGCGGCATCGAGGACGTCCGGGTGCGTGCGGGGTATGACCACGCCACCGGCACCGGAACGCTGCGGATCGACGCCGACCTGGCCGAAGGGGCGACGTCGGCGCGGGTGGCCATCCCAGAACTGGGTATCGAGGGCGATGCCGGTACTGACATCGAAGCGGGGCCGGTGCAGTCGTGGAGCGCCGAGTCGCCGCAACTGTACACCGCGACCGTAGCCACCGACGCCGAGACCCTCACGCTGCGCATCGGGTTCCGCTGCGTCGAGGTCAAGGATGCCCAGGTTCTCGTCAACGGACGCCCGATCCGGTTCAAGGGCGTGAACCGGCACGAGTGGCACCCCGACACCGGGCGCACCCAGACCGAGGAGATGATGCGCACCGACATCGAGTTGATGAAGCGCCACCACATCAACGCCGTGCGCACGGCCCACTACCCGCCCGACCCGCGCTTCCTGGATCTGTGCGATGAGTACGGGCTCTGGGTGATCGATGAGTGCGACCTGGAGACGCACGGGTTCGAGCAGGTGGGCTGGGTGGGCAATCCCAGCGACGACCCGTGCTGGACCGAGGCCTACCTGGACCGGATCCAGCGAACCGTGGAACGGGACAAGAACCACCCCAGCATCATCATGTGGTCCCTCGGGAACGAATCGGGGACCGGCGCGAACCTGGCGGCCATGGCTCAGTGGATCCGCTCCCGCGACGATGATCGGCTGGTGCACTACGAGGGCGACCGGGAGAGCACCTACGTGGACGTGTACTCCCACATGTACACCCATCCCGATGAGGTGGCCCGGATCGGTGTGCACGCCGAGGACGCCACCCGCGAGGGCGCAGCGGACGCCCGCCGCCGCCAACTGCCCTATCTGTTGTGCGAGTACGGGCATGCGATGGGCAACGGCCCGGGTGGGCTGGCGGACTACGAGCAGTTGTTCGATGCCCACCCACGCCTGATCGGGGGTTTCATCTGGGAGTGGATCGACCAGTGCATCCGGCAGGTGGACGAACAGGGCCGGGAGTTCTTCGCCTACGGCGGGGACTTCGACGAGCCGGTCCACGACGGCACCTTCATCGCTGACGGCCTGATATTTCCCGACCGCACCCCCTCCCCGGGGCTGGTGGAGTACGCCGCGGTGATCGCCCCGATCCGGATCACCATCGACGAGGGCACCGCGTTGATCGAGAACCGCCGCGACATCATCGACACCTCCGACGCCAGGTTCACCTGGACCCTGCACCGGGACGGGCACGTCGTCACTGAGGGGGAGTTGGACGTCCCGGTGATTCCGGCGCGCTCGAAGGTGGAGGTGGACCTGCCTCTGGAGGCGCTGAAGGCCGGGGGCGCGGGAGAGTGGTGGCTCAATGTGCAGGCAACTTCTGCCGCTGAGGCCCCCGGGGTGCCGGCCGGACTCCAACTCGGCCTGGGCCAGCGGCGCCTGACCGAGCCGGCTGTGGTCGATCTGGTCAGCGGGGCTGCCCCCGAGGCCGACGACGACGGGTGGCGCCTGGGGCCGGCCCGGTTCAGCGCCGATGGGCTGCTGCAGGCGCTCGGGCAGGTGCGTCTGGACGGTCCCCGTGCCGACCTGTGGCGCGCCCCCACCGACAACGACCTGAGCAAGCGCGGGCAGGCCCAGGACTGGCGCCAGTTGGGCCTGGACCGGCTGCTGCACCGCACCGAGTCGGTGGCCGCCGAGGGCGATGAGCTCGTGGTCGTGACCATGTCGATGGCCGCCGGACGGGATGCCGGGGTGCGCACCACCTACCGTTGGAGCAGTGACGGCACCGCGCTGGGGCTGCGGGTGCGGATCGATCCGGTGGGGCAGTTCCGTACCAACCCCCACGACCGGGGGCGCATCCCCGGCCCGGTGATCACCTGGCCCAAGGTGGGCCTGCGTCTCGCGGTGGCCGGTCCGGTGGAGCAGGTGTCCTGGTTCGGCCGCGGTCCCGGCGAGGCTTACCCCGACACCTCCGCCGCCGCCCGGGTGGGCCGGTTCGGTTCGGACCTGGCCGGGCTGCAGACCCCGTACGTGCACCCGCAGGAGAACGGCAACCTGACCGACGTGCGGGAGTTGGCGCTCGGGACCGTGGGTGGGGTGGTTCTGCGCATCCGCGCCGCCGGTGGTTCCCCGGGGTTCAACGCCACGGTGCGTCCGTGGACCGCGGAGGCCCTGACCGCCGCTGCCCACACGCAGGAACTGGTGCCCGATGAGGTGTCCTGGCTGACTCTGGACGCTGCGGTGAACGGCATCGGTACCGCCGCCTGCGGTCCCGACGTGTTCGTGGCCGATCGGTTGGTCCCGCAGCGGGTCGAATACGCCGTCACCATCGAAGCGGTCTGAGCCCGGACCTCAGATTCCGAGCACCAGCCTGGCGGTGACGAAGTAGATCACCAGCCCGGTGGCATCGACCAGGGTGGTCACCATCGGGGCGGACACCACGGCGGGATCGATCCCCACCTTGCGGGCCAGCAGCGGCATGGTGCCCCCGATCGTGGCGGCCCAGGCGCAGATCAGGATCAGCGAGATGCCCACCACCACCGCGATCGGGATGTCCACGAACACCGCCCCGATGCCCAGACCCAGCACCGCGAGCATGGTGCCCAGCAGGAAGCCAACCCGGGCCTCGCGCCAGATCACCCGGCCCAGGTCCGACATCCGAATCTCACCCACCGCTATGGCGCGCACACACGCGGTGGCGGCCTGGGCGCCGGCGTTGCCCCCCGCACCGATCAGCATCGGGATGAACAGGGCCAGGGCGGCCACCTGGGCCAGGGTCTCCTCGAACGCCTGGGTGACACCGACCGTGAGCGTGGCCGCGAGCAGCAGCAGGCTCAGCCATACCGCACGGGTGCGGGCCAGACGCAGCACGCCCACCGCCATGTAGTGCCCCTCCCACGGGGCCGACCCGGCCTGGCGGGCCACGTCCTCGGACTCGGCCTCCTCGAGCACCTCGATCGCGTCATCGAAGGTGAGCATCCCCACCAAGCGCTTCTCGGAGTCCACGATCGGCAGGTTCAGCAGATTCGCCTCGCTCATCAACCGGGCGGCGTCCTCGGCCGGGTCGGTGGCAAACATGTAGGTCGGGGCCGTCGAGACCAGGTCGGAGACCATCGCCGTCGGGTCGGACAAGACCAGTTCGCGCAGCTCGGCCACCCCGCGGAGCCGGCGGGAGGAGTTCACCACCGGGAGGGTGTAGACCGTCTCGGCCTCACCGCCCTTGGCGCGCACCACCTCCAGCGCCGCGGCCACCGACAGGTCCTCGGCCAGGGCGACCACCTCCGGCGTCATGTAGTGTCCCACGGAGCCGTCCGGGTAGCCCAGCAGAGCCGCGGTCATCTGGCGCTCGCTCGTGCTCAGGCCGGCGAGGACGCGCTTGGCCACCTTGGCCGGGACCTCCCGGAGCATCCGGGCGCGGTCGTCCGGGTCCATCCCCTCCACCAGTTCGGAGAACCGGGGTCCGCGCACTCCTTCCAGCAGGGCTTGCTGGTCGCCGGGTTCGAGTTCCTCGAACACCTCCAGGGCGTCGTCCTTGGCGAGCATCCGGAACGCGACCGCTGCGGTGTCCGGGGGAATCCGGGCCAGTTCGTCGGCGATCACGTGTGCGGCGTGTTCGTTCAGCCAGGCGGCCGCCGCGGTGTACTGGTGCTCGGTGAGCAGGTCCTCAAGCGAACCGGTCGGTTCGGTGCGGCGCTCGCCGGGAAGGGTGTGCTGTGGCATGGCGGATCCTCGGGGTCAGCGGGACGAGACGCGGGGCGCCGCGGGCACCGGTGCGTCAGCGGGTGACGACGATGCCGCGCGGCCGGCAACTAGGAGGGTCGGTGCGCATCGCGCTCACCTCCTGTGCTCGGGACTGCCGGGATCTGCCTATCAGTGTGCCCTTGTCGCGGGACGACGGCAATCGTGAGCGGCACACCAGGACGCATCGCCTGGTGCTCAGCCGCGGTGGTCTCCGGTTCGGAAGTGCTCGGCGGAGCTGTCGATCCAGGTCGTCATCGCCCCGAGGAGGAGGTCCGGGCGCCGGGCCCACCGCAGGTGCCCCGGCGGCTCCTGCTCCCTCGCACCCAGGTGCAACCGGGTGATCCGGGCGCGGTGGAACTTGGCCAGCAGGCCCTCGAGGGCCTTCGGTGGGGCGAAGGAGTCCCCCTCGAAGGAGACGGCCAGGACCGGCAGGTCCAGTGCCGCCAGCATCACGTCGTGGTTGGTGCGGGGAGCGCCGAATTCCAACCGCCCGGTCCGGTTGAACCGGATCCAGTCGCGCATCTGGCCGCGGGCCTCCCGACCGGCGAAGCCCAGCCGGTGGCCGGGGAAGTATCCCAGCAGCGCCGTCAGCAGGCTCATCAGCACCCCGATGGCGTACATCCGCCAGTCCCACAGCCGCCACCACACCGACCCCGTGGCCACCAGCATCAACCCGGCCAGGGCGCCCGGGTGCTGGGCGGCGTAGACCGACCCGACGTGCCCGCCCAGGCTGTGCCCGAGCAGCAGGATCTGCGCCTCGGGGGCGCGCACGCGCAGTTCGTCCACCGCCCGGCCCACGTCCTGCACCAGATCGGCGTACCCGAAGTCGTACCGGCGCGAAGGTCTGCGCCCCCCGGAGGCCTCGTGTCCGCGGAGTTCGGTCACCGCCACCGACAGCCCCGCTTCGCGCTGGGCCTGCGCGAGTTTGCCGTAGTAGCCGGCCTGCACCCCCATCGCCGGCACCACCAGCACCACCGGTGCGCCGGCCGGCCCCGGGTACCACCGCAGGGTGAAACAGGTGTTCTCCGTCCGGCGGATCAGGATGTTCTCCGGGCTCGGGGCGCTCACTCCGCCTACGCTAACCCCTACGAGGAAGGTGGGACATGAACACCACGACCGACGCCGGTGCCGGCCTGGGCCACCCGGTCCCGGTGCTGCGCATGTTCGATGAGGGCGCGGCCGCGCGCTTCTATCAGGACTTCCTCGGGTTCACCGTGCTGTGGGACCACCGCTTCGAACCCGGCCTGCCGCTGTACCGGCGGCTGCGTCGGGACCAGATGGTTCTGGACTTGTCCGAGCACCACGGTGACGGCACCCCGGGCACGGTGGTGTGGGTGCCCGTGGCAGGCGTGGCCACCCTGCACGCCGAACTGTCCGCCACCACCTACTCCGCCCAGTTGCCCGCTGTGGAACCCGACACCCCCGGCGGACCGACGCTGAGCGTGACCGACCCGTTCGGGAATGTGCTGCGGTTCTGCCAGACCCAGCCCTGACCCACGAGCAGGTGGGGTCCATGGTTCGGACTGTGTGGGTGGGACGACGTAGGCTCGGCGGTGCTATGACCTCACTGTTCGACAACCTGCACCTGGCCTCCGGCGAACCGAGTGCGGCCGCCCACCTGCCCACCACCATGCCCCCGCGCAACGGCCATGACGGTGAGGAGATCCCGGTCGGGCCCGAACCGGTGCGACCGGAGCAGGCCCAGGAGGCTGCCGCACGGGCCGCCCGGGAGCGCGCCGAGGAACTGCTCGATGGCCTCAACCCCGCCCAACGGGCCGCCGTGGTGCACGAGGGCGGGCAACTGCTCATCATCGCCGGCGCCGGCTCGGGCAAGACCAGGGTGCTGACGCACCGGATCGCCTACCTGCTGGCCACCGGACGGGCCCGGCCGGGTCAGATCCTGGCGATCACCTTCACCAACAAGGCTGCCGCGGAGATGCGCGAGCGGGTCGCGGACCTGATCGGGCCCAGGGCGCGGTCGATGTGGGTGTCCACGTTCCACTCCGCGTGCGTGCGGATCCTGCGCTCGGAGGCCAAGACGCTGGGTCTGCGTTCCTCCTTCTCCATCTACGACGCCGCGGACGCCCAACGGTTGATGACCCTGGTCTGCCGGGAACTGGACCTGGATCCCAAGCGGTTCCCGCCCAAGGCCTTCAGCAACCGGGTCTCGGACCTGAAGAACGAGTTGATCGACCCCGACGACTACGCCGCCACGGTCAACGACTCCAACCCCTATGAGCAGAACCTCGCCGCCGCCTACCGGGCGTATCAGGAGCGTCTGCGCCAAGCCCACGCCCTGGACTTCGACGACCTGATCATGACCACGGTGAACCTGCTGCAGGCCTTCCCCGCCGTGGCCGAGCACTACCGGCGCCGGTTCCGCCACGTCCTGGTCGATGAGTACCAGGACACCAACCACGCCCAGTACGTCCTGGTGCGCGAACTCGTCGGGGTCTCCCAGCACGGCGACGACGCAACCGGCGGCGGCGGGGTGCCTCCCGCAGAACTCACCGTGGTCGGTGATGCCGACCAGTCGATCTACGCCTTCCGCGGCGCCACCATCCGCAACATCACCGAGTTCGAGGCCGACTACCCCCGGGCCACCACCATCCTGCTGGAGCAGAACTACCGCTCCACCCAGACCATCCTGTCCGCCGCGAACGCCGTGATCTCCCGGAACACGGGCCGCCGCGCGAAGAACCTGTGGACCGACTCCGGCGCCGGACCGCAGGTGGTGGGCTACGTCGCGGACAACGAGCACGAGGAGGCCCGCTTCATCGCCTCCGAGATCGATCGGCTCGCTGACTCCGAGGGCATCACCCCGGCGGATGTGGCCATCTTCTACCGGACCAACGCCCAGTCCCGGGCGCTGGAGGAGGTCCTGATCCGGGTGGGCCTGCCCTACCGGGTGGTCGGGGGCACCAGGTTCTACGAGCGCCGCGAGATCAAGGACGCCGTGGCCTACCTGCGCGCGATCGCCAACCCCGACGACGCGGTGAACACGCGCCGCATCCTGAACGTGCCCAAACGCGGCCTCGGGGACCGTACCGAGGCGATGCTGGCCGCCCACGCCGAGCGGGAGCGGGTCAGTTTCGGCGCCGCCGTCGACGACGCCGAGAACGCGATCGGACTGGGCACCCGGGCGCTGTCCGGGGTGCAGGCGTTCGCGGAGATGATGGCCGGCCTGCGCGCCCTTGCCGAGGGTGGGGCCGGGCCGGCCGAGGTGCTCGATGCCGCCTTGGAACGGTCCGGCTACCTGGCCGAACTGCGCGCCAGCGAGGACCCCCAGGACGCCTCCCGGGTGGAGAACCTGGCCGAGTTGCACGCGGTGGCGATGGAGTTCACCGAGGCGGAGCCGGAAGGCGACCTCGGTGATTTCCTCGAGCGGGTGGCCCTGGTGGCCGATGCCGATCAGATCCCCGACGCCGACGACTCCGGCGTGATCACCCTGATGACCGTGCACACCGCCAAGGGTCTGGAGTTCCCGGTGGTCTTCGTCACCGGGCTGGAGGACGGCACCTTCCCGCACCAGCGGTCCCTGGCCGATGAGGACGAACTCGCCGAGGAGCGGCGCCTGGCCTATGTGGCCCTGACCCGGGCCAGGCAGCGGTTGTACCTGTCCCGGGCGGCGGTGCGCACCTCCTGGGGGATGCCGAACGAGTTCCCGCCCAGCCGCTTCCTGGATGATGTGCCCGCGGAACTGCTGGACTGGAAGCGCGCGGAGTCCTCGCTCAGCCTGCTGCGCGGCGGCCCCTACGGCGGACGAGGCGGCAGCGGAGCACGTCGCGGTGGTTCCCGCGGCCCCTCCGCACCGCCGAACGCGGGGGAGGGCACGCCGTCGTTCGGTTCGGCCACTCCCCGCGCCGACATCCCTTCCCTGGCGGTGGGGGACCGGGTCACCCACGACTCCTACGGCATGGGCCGGGTGGTCGGGCTGGAGGGTGCCGGGCACAACGCGGTCGCGAAGGTGGACTTCGGCGGTGAGACCGGCACCAGACGGCTGCTGCTGCGTTTCTCGCCGGTGGCAAAGCTCTGACCGGGCCGGCGGTCGCAGCCATATTTTCGTGACGCCGGCAGGCGTACGTGGCAAGGTGCCGGTGTGAGTCGTGTCAGCGCAGGGGAGGGGTTCATGGGCGTCAGGACGAAGTCGGGGCTGGTGGTGATCTCGGCGGCAGCGCTGCTGCTGGCCGGGTGCACCGGAGCCGAGGGGGACGAAACACCGCCCGGGCCCACCGAGGACGGGACCACGGAGGAGACCACGGCGCCACCGGATCCCGAGGAAAACCGGGACGAGCAGGAGCCGGCCGGTGCCGCCACCCTCGGTGAGTGGGTGGAGTTGCCCGCGCGAACCTACTTCGTCACCGCCACGGCGGACCTGGCACTCCTGGCCACCGGCGACCAGTCGTTCGGGCAGGTGATCACCCGGGACGTGACCGTCGTCGACGCCGAGGGGCAGGAGGTCTGGACCCACCCCGACGTACGGGAGATGCACAACCTCCCCGAAGCCGCCTCGGCCGGGCAACACGTGGTTCTCATCGACGCAGACCGGGAGAGCGCCACGGTGCGGGGCCTGACCTGGGCCGAGGGGAACCAGGTGTGGGAGCAGCCGGTGGCGGAGCTGTTCCCCTGCACCGAGCAGGTGTCGGTGAGGTCGGCCACGGCCGACTCGGTGCTGCTGGACTCGCTCGGTGAACCGTGCGCCGGGACCGAGTCCCGCGCGGTGGCCGCCAGTATCGACGCCGCCACCGGTGAGGTGCGCGGCCGGGTGGAGGCCACCGGGAACGTCACCGGGGTGTCCTCAGCAGATGGGGCGCAGGCCTGGTTCTGGCAGATGGATGGGGACCAGGTGCAGGTGCACCACCTCGAACCGGACACCGGGCAGGTGGTCACCGACGTGATCGAGTTCGACGCCGAGACCCGCGCCGCGCTGACCGACGGGGACATCGAGATGATCTCCATGTGGCCGGTCTCCGACCACCAGGTGGCCCTGCAGTCCTGGCGCAGCGTCGCCAGCAGCGTGCTGGCGCTGGCGGACTTCGAGACCGGACAAGCCCGGCTGTACCCCGAGGGCGAGCCCTGCGGGCACTTCACCGCAAGCCGGGACGTGGCCAGCCGCACCTGCGTGATCCAGGACCCGGACACCGAGTTCGGCATCGCCTACGACTTCGACGGCAATGAGTTGTGGACCACCGAGGGCTCGATCGGTCTGACGCTCGACGGTGGCGTGCCGGTCGAAGCGGTCCAGGTGGGCGGGGAACGTGCCTGGCTGGTGAGCGTGGGCGAGGACCTGATCCAGGCCCGGGCAGTAGCGACCGGATCCCAGTTGTGGGCGGCCGGGGTCGGGGAGGGATCCGGGGCACCCAGTTCGCGCCAGATTCCGGGTACCGACGTGGTCGTGCTCGGCATCCAACACGATCCACCGGCTACCGGACTTCTGCGGTTGGACGCCACGACCGGTGCGGAACTGGAACGCCTCGACCTCACTGACGCCTGGGTGCACGGTGACGGCCACGCCATCGCGGTCCACGCCGACGAGGTCACCCTCCTGGCGTTCCCCACCTCGGGCTGAGCAGCGCCCTCCCGCGAAACCGACGCGGACTTAGGGTGAGGTGGTGAGTATGGAGGAGCCGGACGTCCGGCAGCGGGCGGCCGGTCCGCAGTGGGGAGCCTTCCTGCGCAGCGCCGCGCTCGTTCCACCACCCCGATCCCGGTGTCGATCATGGCGGTCAGCGCCGGAGTGCTGTTCGGCGTTCTGGAGGGCTCCATCCTGTCGGTGACCGGCGTCCTGATCGGGTGCTGGGGGGCCTACTGGCTCGCCCGCGGCCTCGGGATGTCCACCGTCGAGCGGATGCTGGGCCGGCACGGACCCACCGTGAAGGACCGGCTCAGCAGCAAGGGCTTCCACGCCGTCTACACCCTGCGCCTGATGCCGGGGGTGCCGTACTGGCCGGTGAACTACGGCAGCGGCGCCTTCGGTGTGAGCCAGCGCGACTTCGTCGTGGCCAGCGCACTGTCCGCGATCCCCGGGCAGGTCTCGCTGGTGGCTGTCGGGGCGTTCGTGGCCGATCCCACCCCGGGCAGTGGCGCGGTGGTTGCCATCGCCTGGATCCTGGTGCTATCGATGACCATCTGGGCATGGCGCAGTTGGAAAGGCACCTCACGCCGCCCGCTGCCGGGCGCGGGTTTCCGGTAGGAAGGCGCAGGCACCGCCGACCAGCGCGGGGGGCCGGGCCAGCCACGGTCCGGTGCAGTCCGGCCGCGCAGGGCCGGTGTGATCCGAGCCTCACCCCGGTCCCGGGCCCCTGATGGTCGCGGTAGGCTTCGACACGGTGGCCGGCCCCACCGGCGAAGCAGTGGGCGAGACCCACAAGGCAACGGAAGGCGCAGATGGACCTCTTCGAGTACCAGGCACGTGACCTTTTCGACAAGCACGGCGTGCCCGTGCTCGGCGGCCTCGTCGCCACCACCCCCGAAGAGGCCAGAGCAGCAGCCGAAGAACTTCTCCCGGCCGACGGCGGCGTCGTGGTCGTCAAGGCGCAGGTCAAGGTCGGCGGCCGAGGTAAGGCCGGCGGGGTCAAGATCGCCCGCTCCGCCGATGAGGCCCAGGAGCACGCCGAGGCGATCCTGGGCATGGATATCAAGGGGCACACCGTGCAGCGGGTGATGATCGCCGAGGGCGCCGACATCGCCGAGGAGTACTACTTCTCGGTGCTGCTGGACCGCGCCGAGCGTCGCTACCTGGCCATGGCCAGCGTCGAGGGCGGCGTGGAGATCGAAGTACTCGCCGAGGAGCGCCCGGAAGCGCTGGCGCGCATCGCGGTGGACCCCGGCGAGGGCATCGACGAGGCCAAGGCCGCCGAGATCGTCTCCGCCGCCGGGTTCGCCGCCGACGTGGCCGCCGGCGTGACCGAGGCGATCAAGAAACTGTGGACGGTCTACGCCGAGTCCGACGCCACCCTGGTGGAGGTCAACCCGCTGGTGCGCACCGCATCCGGTGACATCGTGGCCCTGGACGGCAAGGTCACCCTGGACGACAACGCCGAATTCCGTCACCCCGAGTGGGCCGAACTGGCCGAGGCCACCGAGACCGAC
This sequence comes from Pseudactinotalea sp. Z1748, assembly GCF_049725185.1. Taxonomy (NCBI): domain Bacteria; kingdom Bacillati; phylum Actinomycetota; class Actinomycetes; order Micrococcales; family Cellulomonadaceae; genus Pseudactinotalea; species Pseudactinotalea sp. Z1748. Next base: position 581,976 of record NZ_JBMPQB010000001.1, read on the forward strand.
CCGCTGGAGGCCAAGGCCGCCGAGTCCGGCCTGAACTACGTCAAACTCGATGGTGAGGTCGGCATCATCGGAAACGGTGCGGGCCTGGTGATGTCCACCCTGGACGTGGTGGCCTACTCCGGGGAGGGGCACAAGGGTGTCAAGCCCGCCAACTTCCTCGATATCGGAGGTGGCGCCTCCGCCGCGGTGATGGCCGCGGGCCTGGACGTGATCCTGGGCGATGAGCAGGTCAAGAGCGTGTTCGTGAACGTCTTCGGTGGCATCACCGCGTGCGACGAGGTCGCCAACGGCATCGTGCACGCTCTGGAGATTCTGGGCGACGCGGCCACCAAGCCGCTCGTGGTGCGCCTGGATGGCAACGCCGTGGAGGAGGGCCGCCGCATTCTCGAAGAAGCCGGCCATCCGCTGGTGACCGTCATGGACACCATGGACGGCGCCGCCGACAAGGCCGCCGAGCTGGCCGCTTCCTGACCGAACCCGCACACGACAGAACGCAGAGACACACACAATGGCGATCTTCCTCAACTCCGCTTCCAAGGTCATCGTGCAGGGCATGACCGGTGCCGAGGGTCAGAAACACACCCGGCGCATGCTGGCCTCGGGCACCACCATCGTCGGCGGGGTGAACCCGCGTAAGGCGGGAACCTCGGTCGACTTCGAGGTCGACGGCGAGACGACCCCGGTGCCGGTGTACGGCACCGTGGCCGACGCCGTGGAGCAGACCGGTGCCGACGTCTCGGTACTGTTCGTGCCGCCGCCGTTCACCAAGGCCGCGGTCGTGGAGGCCGTGGACGCCGGGGTGCCGCTGGTGGTCATCATCACCGAGGGTGTGCCGGTGGCGGACACCGCGGAGTTCTACAACTACGCCGCAGCCAAGGGCGTGCGCCTGATCGGCCCGAACTGCCCCGGCCTGATCAGCCCCGGCAAGTCCAACGTCGGCATCATCCCGGCCAACATCGCCGGCGCCGGTCCGATCGGGCTGGTGTCCAAGTCCGGGACGCTGACCTACCAGATGATGTACGAACTCCGGGACTTCGGTTTCTCCTCCGCGATCGGGATCGGCGGTGACCCGGTGATCGGGACCACCCACATCGACGCCCTGGCCGCGTTCGAGGAGGACCCGGAGACCTCTGTCATGGTGATGATCGGTGAGATCGGTGGGGACGCCGAGGAGCGGGCAGCCGAGTTCATCAAGGCCAACGTGACCAAGCCCGTGGTGGGCTATGTGGCCGGGTTCACCGCCCCGGAGGGCAAGACGATGGGACACGCCGGCGCCATCGTGTCCGGCTCCTCCGGCACCGCCGAGGCCAAGAAGGATGCCTTGGAGGCCGCCGGGGTCAAGGTCGGCAAGACCCCCTCGGAGACCGCCGCGCTGGTACGCGAACTGCTGGAGTCCCGCGCCTCCTGAGGCACCACCGGCCGAACCGGGGGCGGCCCTGCTGCGCCCTGGCGGCGTCGTGTGGCGCCGCCCCGGCGGTGAGCCTAATCTGATCGTGTCGGTATGTTCGGTGACCCGTGAGGGGGCGTTGTGGTGTCAGGCACTTCGGCACGGCTGATCGCAGCCGCCTTCGTCGGGACCGGCCTGCTCGCCGGGTGTGCGAGTGCGGGGGCGGACGTGGAGACCGCCGCCTGCGCTGCGCCCGTGCTCAGTGTCAGCCCAGCCAGCGCCACCGCCGGCGAGGACGTCCTGGTGATGGGGGAGAACTTCTTGGACGGATGTCCCGGGGCCTCGGCCTCGGACCGGGAGATACTCAGTCTCGCCGAACCGGCCGTGCCCTACCTCGACGTCGCCATCCAGATGGTCGACTCCGCCGGGTCCGTAACCCTGACGACGGTGGACGCCGGCACCGACGGCACTTTCGAGGTCACCGTGCCGGTTCCACAGGGCCAGCAGCCCGGCGTGGTGGAACTGATCACCGACGTGCCGGGCACCAGACCGGCCGAACTGGTGATCGGCCTCTCCTGAGGCCCGCGCCCGCCGGCGGAGCGGTGCAGACACGCCGTTGCCCCCTTGGCCCGTGAGCGGCCCGGGCAGGCGACGATGGGTCCTGTCATGACCACCACCGCCAGACCACCGTCCTATCAGCCGCGGTTGATCGAGCACGTCGGGGACCACGGCCAATCCGGCCGCGCCATCCGACTGCCCGCCCAGTGGCTGCGCGGGCTGCTCGCCGGCGCCGAAGCACTGATGCTGGGCTGGTTGGTGCTGGTGGTGCCGGCGATCGCGACCTACATCGCCACCGCGGCCTCCCCGGCGCTGGGATCGGCGGGCTGGGTCGAGGCCGCCCAGGTGGGCACCGCCGGCTGGTTCCTGGCGCACGGGGCCTCTCTGCACGGCGCGGATGCGGTGATCTCGGTGACGCCGCTGGGACTGACGGTGTTGTACACCTTCCTGGTCTCGGCCGCTGTCCGCCGGGCCCGGCTGGCCAACTGGGCGCCGGTGCTGGTGGCGATCTGTACCTACGTCGCGCTGGGGGCCCTGCTGCTCGCGCTAGCCAGCCCGCCGGGGGCGCCGTTCGGGCTGATCGGGGCGGGTGTGGTCGCCGTCGTCGGTGCGGTGTGGGGGATGCGGGGGCGCTACCCACGCCCGCCCGGAGCGCTGGCACGGTGGCGACTCCCGCAGTGGCTGCGGCTGGCAGGCCGGGCGACCTGGCGGGCCACGGCGGCGCTGCTGGCCGTGGCCACCGCGCTGCTGATCGTGGCGGTGGCGCTCGGGTTCGACCAGATCGTCCAGATCCAGCGCAGCCTGCAGGCGGACCCGGTCAGTACGGTGGTGATCGTGCTCGCCCAGGCGCTGCTGCTCCCGGTGCTGATCGTGTGGGCGCTGGCGTTCCTGCTCGGGCCCGGCTTCGCCGTCGGCGCCGGCACGCTGTTCTCCACCTCGGGGATCGAATCGGGCCCACTGCCGTTGATCCCGGTGCTGGGGGCGCTACCGGAACCGGACAGCCTGGCCGGGAGTCTGCCGCTGACGGCGGGGGCCGGGGTGGTGGTCGGTCTGCTCATCGGCTGGTGGCTGCTGCGTGGGCAACGCCAGGCGCCGCTGTGGCAGCCGTTGGCCGGTGCGGTGCTCGCCGTGGTCGCAACGGCGGCGCTGGTGGGTGTGCTGGGCTGGTCGGCCTCCGGTGGGGTGGGCCCGGGCGCGATGGCCGTCATCGGTCCGGAGCCGTTCCGGGTGGCATCGGCCGTGGCGTGGCAGGTGGGTTCCGGGGCTACCGTGGCCGTGATCAGCCTGCATCCCAGCACGCATCGCGCACTGGTGCGCCTGGTGCAGTGGGTCCGCGCGCAGGTCGGCGCACAAGCGAGCGCGGAGGCAGGCTCGGCGAAGGACTGAGGCAGTGCCCAGGTTCACCTCCCCGCTGCCACGACCGGCAGGAAATGCTCATCCATTACGCTTCCTTTACGTGTGCTGGTGTCATAGGGTCCTGAACATCGACACGGGAGGGCTTCATGGTCAACGTTTCATCGACGGTGGGTGTGGCAGATCTTGACCTGGGTGGCGGTTACCGCATCCGCGGTAGCGACCTGCGCGGGGAGGTGACCGACGTGGAAGCCTTCCGCGCCGCTGCCGGGGACGATCCGGCTGCGGAGGTCGTCATCGCTCTGAGTGAGGAGCGCTTCGACGACGCCCTCCAGGAACTGGACGAACTGCACACCAAGGACCCGGACTCGGTCCGGTACCAGGCGCTGCGGGCCGACGTCCTGCGTGATCTGGGTCAGCTCGACGCTGCCGAGGCGATCTACACCGACCTTCTTGCCCGCGCCGGTGACGATCCCGTGCGCACCGCCGTCATCCGTCAGCACCGGGCCAAGGTGTGGTTCCACCAGGGCAGGCTGCGCGATGCCGAGGCCGAGTTCGCCGCAGTGCTGGCCCTGCGTGAGGCCGCCGGCGTCGACGAGGGCCAGTTGGCCTCCACCCGGCAGAGCCTGCAGCGGTTGGGGATCGCCGTCGCGTTGCAGGACGCGGCCGAGTAGGAGTGACCGGCCCGGCGACTCACGGCGGTGGGGCTACCGCCGGGGCGGCTTCGTCGTCGTCGGGCATCCGGGCGGTGCGGAAGGGCGAGAAGGTGACCACGCACGCCGCCACCACCAGCCCGCCGATGGCCAGGGCGATGGTGGTGCGATTGCCCCACCACACGGCCAGGAACCCGGCCAGCGGGGCCGAGAACGCCAGCATGCCCCAGTTGAAGGTGCGGATGGTGGCGTTCATCCGGCCTCGCAGCCGGGCGGCGGTGACGGTGTTGCGGTAGCTGCCCTCCAACGGCCCCTTCAGGCCCATTCCCACCCCGTGCAGGGCGAATGCCGCGCTGAGCACCACCACCGCCATCGGGCCGGCTGGGGCCAGCAGCACCACCAGGTAGGCCAGCGGGCTGAGCCAGTCGCTGAACACGCACACCCGCCCGATGCCGAAGCGCATCCCGGCCCACGGTGCCAGGCCGGCGCCGACCACGCCCGTGACGCCGGCAAAGCCCAGGGTGAGGCCGACGGCGAAGGAGTCCAGGCCCAGGTCCTGGTTGGCGTAGAAGACGTACAGCGTCATGACCAGGGAGTTGAAGAAGAACCACAGGTGCAGCCCGATCGCGTACGGCGCCAGCGTGCGATGTCGGTAGACCCAGGAGGCCCCTTCGCGCAGGTCGGTGATCAGGTGCCGGCGGCCGGCCGCCTCCGGTGCCGTCTCCGGGCGGCGGATGCCGGCCAGCAGCAGCGCCGAGGCGGCGTGCGTGGCCGCGGCCACCACGATCGCCACCGGCGCGGAGGTAACGCGGATGAGTGCACCGGCCAGGATCGGACCCACCGACTCAGCCGCCGTCATGGTCTGCTCGATGCGGGCCCATGCGCGCGGCAGGACCCGGGTGGGCACCAGGGCCGGCAGGTAACTCTGCTGGGCGGCGCGGAAGAACATCGTGGTGAAACCGAGCACGAACACCAGGGCGGCCAGCACGGGTACGGTCAGCAGATCGGTGAAAGCCAGGCCGGCGATCGTGCCGAGCACCACCGCGGCCAGGGTGTCGGCGGCCACCAGCACCGGCCGGCGCCGCATCCGGTCCAGCCACACCCCGGCGAGCAGCCCGAAGATCAGGGTGGGCAGCCACTGGGCCGACCGTACGATCCCGATGTCGGCCTGGTCGGCACCCAGGTGGTGGATCATCAGGAACTGCATGCCCAGGTTCACCACGAACAGGCCCAGGCTGGATACGGCGTCGGCGATCCACAGCCGCACGAAGGCGGGGTAGGCCAGGACCGGGAACCGGCGACGCGGTTCTGCTGGCACGCCGCAGCCCCCTTCCGGCGCGTCGATGGGACGGCATCGACGGGATGGATCGGTGACGAGGAATCGCTACCGCCCGGCCACCCTATCGGCCGGCGATTGGCGCCTGGCAAACCGCGCTGGCACACTACTGCGCGATGCGTGCCGCGAACCAACCCGAGGTGCCGTGGTGGGCCCGCACCCCGGAACTGATTGCCGGGGTCGGCGTGGTGGCCCTGATCATCAGTGCACTCGTGCCCTGGTTCACCGGGCCCTACGACCACACCCGCCCAGGGCCCTGGGTGTCGATCTGGCTGGTCGCGGCGAGCGCGGTCGTGGCCCTGGTGCTGATGTATCGCCGCTCGCGTTGGTCCTGGGCGCCGGGTGTGTTCGTGCTGGCCGCGACGTTGATGATCCTGATCGGACTGCATGCCCAGGTGGTCTGCCCCACCGACGTGGAGATCGAGGGCAACATCGCCCAGGCGTGCTTCACCGAGGAGTGGACCGCCGGTTCGACGTTCTTCGCCGCTGGTGGCTTCGCCTCCGCCCTGGCGAGTTTCATCGCACCGTGGCTGATGGGCTACGCCGAGGACCGCTCCTGGGATCGTCGCCGCCCCTGACCGCCCGGACCTCACGCCGGCGCACCGACTTGGTCGGGCGCCCCTGTGCGCCGACGCTGCCGGCTCGACTCGTGGCACGGCCGTGAGCCGTCTACGCTGGCGGGCAGGTCGACGTCGCCGACCCGCCCGACCTGGAGGTGCCCGTGCCCGACTTCCGGAGCAGCGCCCGAGCCCGACGGCAGAGTTGGTTCGGGCTGAAACGCCACATCAAACGTGCGCTCAGCCTCCCCGGTCTGCACCTGATCATGCGCACGGTGGCCCCGCGGCTGCCGGGGGTGCGGGTGGGCCGGTTGCCGGCGCCGTCGCGGGTGCGGGAGGTGCACGGACAGGTCGACGGCGGGGAATACGTCCTCGTAGGCCCGGACCGTTGTGAGATCGCCAAGGAGATGTACTGGGGGCAGGGACGCCGTCCCGAACCGGCCGATGCCTTCGCGCTCGATGTGATGGTGGCCCTGGGCAAGCACACCCGGACGTTCTTCGACATCGGCGCCTACACCGGGGTGTTCACCATGGCGCTCACCGCGGCCAACCCGGCGTTGCGCGCGCACGCCTTCGAGATCGTGCCCGCGGTGGCCCGGGCCCTGGCCCGCAACGTCGCGCGCAACGATGTGGCCGAACGCACCCAGGTGCACACCGAGGGGGTGGGCGATCCACGGATGGGCATGCTGGTACCGGCCGGTGACCACGGGTCGGCGCTGCCCTCCTTCTACTCCTCCGACATGGCCTTCGACGACGGGGTACAGGTGGATTTCGTGGCGCTGGACGATTTCACCGACCAGGTGGCCGGCCCGGTGCTGCTCAAGATCGACGTGGAGGGCGGGGAGGAGACGCTGTTGCGGCACGGGCAGCGGTTCCTCGCCGCACACGCTCCCGACATCCTCTGCGAGGTGCTCACCGATGCCGACGGCCGGGAACTGGAGGCGCTGCTCACCCCGCACGGGCTGGGCTGCTACGCCGTCGGCGCCGAGGCACTGCACCCCCGGGAGCACCTGCGCCCCAGTGCCGAGCACCGGGACTGGCTGTTCAGTGCGCGCAGCCCCGCCGAACTGCGCGCCCTGGGAGTCCCCGTGGCCGATGCCTGAACCGCAACCCGACCCACCGCGGCGCACCGGCGCGCGGACCTTGGTGCGCGCCGTGCTGGGGTCGGGGGTGGTGGCCCTGGGGTTACTCAGCCTGATCTGGTCCTGGCAGCGCTCACTGATCTACTTCCCCGACGAAGGGGCGGTGCCGGCGGCACACCAGGTGCTGCCGGCAGGTCAGGATGTGCGGCACCGCACCGCCGACGGCCTGGACCTGGGCGCCTGGTTCGTGCCCGCACAGCCCGAGGTAGACCGGCAGATGGCGGTGCTGTACCTGCCCGGCAACGGCGGCAACCGCGCCGGGCGCACCCAGATCGGTGAGGAACTGGCCCAGCGTGGCTTCGCGGTGCTGCTGGTGGACTACCGCGGCTTCGGCGCCAACCCGGGCAGGCCCAGTGAGGAAGGACTGGCCGCCGACGCCCGCTCGGCCCAGCAGGCCCTGGCGGAGTTGGGGTACGGCCCGGATCGCACCATCTACGTGGGGGAGTCGCTGGGGACCGGGGTGGCCGCCCGGTTGGCCGCGGAGGTGCCACCGGCCGGGTTGGTGCTGCGCTCACCGATGACGCACCTGGCCGACGTGGCCCGGGCGCACTATCCGTTCCTGCCGGTGGGAGTGCTGTTGCGGGAGGACTATGACGTCGTGGGTCACCTGGGGCGCGTTCGGGCCCCGGTGGCGGTGATGTACAGCCAGGTCGACGAGGTGGTCCCGGCCGAGTACAGCGCCCGGGTAGCCGGTGCCGAGCAGGTGGTGGACACCCTGGTCCTGACCGATGCCGGGCACAATGACCCGGTCATGTTCGGCGCGCCGTTGGCCGATCTGGTCGCGGACCTTGCCGACCGCACCGGCGGTTCGTAGCCTGGACCGGATGTGGCTGGAGCACACCACCTTCCTGCCCGGCACCGACGTGCCGGCCCCCGACCGGATCCGGCGGTGCTGGGTGCCTTCGACGCCCTGACGGTGAACGCCCAGGAGTGACCGCAGCGCGGTCAGCCACCGGGGATGGTGCCGAACCGCTCCTCGATCGCCTCCTGGTAGATCCGCTCACAGCGGTCCTGGGCCGAGACGGTAATCGCCGAGCGCAGGCATTCCTGACGCTCCATCTGCTCGTTCCACACGGCCAGGCTGCTCAGGGTGGTGACCACCAGCATGCCGCTGAGCATCAGGCCGAACACGAGCAGGACCACGATCCCGCCGCGGATCTGCTCCTTGAACACCCGAACCAGGGCCCTGACCCCGACCACCACGGCGCCGATCGCGAACGCCAACGACATCAGGTGCCAGGGCAGATCCACCTGCATGGTCAGCACCGCCGCCAGCATGAACAACCCGAAATGCAGCACCGAGCGGGAGACCGAGGCCAACTGCTCCGGGGTGGGCTTGGGGCGCTCGGGCCGCCCGGCACGACCCTGCCGGCCGGGCGCCTTCCCGGGGCCCGGTCCGCCGTCGGCCGGGCTGGGCTCATCAGGGCCGGTGTGTTCGCCCTGCTTCGGTGGCCGGGATGCCGGATCCGGTGGCGCATACGGGTTCGACACCCATGACCCCTTCCCAGTTCTGTGGATGCGATGGTCTCGACGGCTGCGTGTATGGCGCCGCCATTGTCCCAGATCGCGGCCCTGCCACTAAAGTCGGCTCTCGTGACCACCCCAGCGCGCCTCGTCGTCCTGATCTCCGGTGGGGGATCGAATCTGGCCGCCCTCCTGCGAGCGTGCGAGGATCCCGGCTACGGGGCCGAGGTGGTGGCGGTGGGAGCGGACCGGCCCAGCGCCGCTGGCCTGGCACTGGCCGAAGCCGCCGGCGTGCCCACCTTCGTGGAGCGCGTGGGGGTCTATCCCGAGCGTACTGACTGGGATGCGGCCCTGACCGATCAGGTCGCCGCGCACGAACCGGACCTGGTGATCGCGGCCGGCTTCCTCAAACTGGTGGGCCCGAGGTTCCTGGCCGAATTCTCCGGTCGGTACCTGAACACCCACAACTCCCTGCTGCCGGCGTTCCCGGGCATCCACGGGCCCAAGGAGGCGCTGGAGTACGGGGTGAAACTCGCCGGTGCCACACTCTTCGTGGTCGACGACGGCATGGACACCGGCGCGATCATCGCCCAGGTGGCCGTGCCGGTGCTCGACGACGACGACCTGGAGGCACTCACCGAACGGATCAAGGTGGCCGAGCGGGAGCAGTTGGTGCACACCCTGGGCCGGATGGTCCGGGAAGGGTGGCAGGTGCAGGGGCGCCGCGTGCGCCTCGGCCCGGCCTGAGGTGCCACCGGGCGGGCGGTCCCGCACGCTAGGCTGGGCGGTGGCCGTGACTGGCGCCTGAGGTGGAGCACCACCGGGGAGCGGCCGCCCGGAGAATTCCTCGTGCACCGCTCGCCTGGGTGCCCGGGGCGATGAGACACCACCTGACCCTGGAGCCCGCCGAACCATGACCGACCAGATCCGCCTGCGCCGCGCCCTCATCTCCGTCTACGACAAGACCGGGCTGGCCGACCTCGCCCGCGCGCTGCATCATGCCGGCGTGGAACTGGTTTCCACCGGCTCCACCGCCGGGGTGATCGCCGAGGCCGGAGTTCCGGTGACCCCGGTGGAGGAGGTCACCGGGTTCCCGGAGTGCCTGGAGGGCCGGGTCAAGACCCTGCACCCGAGGGTGCACGCCGGCATCCTGGCCGACCGGCGCAAGCCCGACCACGTGGACCAGCTCGAGGAACTGGGCGTTGCCCCGTTCGAGCTGGTGGTGGTCAACCTCTACCCGTTCACCCAGACGGTGGCCTCCGGCGCCGGCCCCGACGAGGCCGTGGAGCAGATCGACATCGGCGGCCCGGCGATGGTTCGCGCGGCCGCGAAGAACCACCCGAGCGTGGCGGTGGTGGTGGACCCCTCCGGATATGCGGACGTGGTCGCCGCCGCGCAAGGGCAGGGCTTCACCCTCGCGCAACGACAGCACCTGGCCGCCCAGGCGTTCCGGCATACCGCCACCTACGACGTGCACGTGGCCTCCTGGATCGGCAACGTGCTCGCACCCGACGACGACGGATCGGGCTTTCCGGGATGGGTCGGGGCCACCTGGGAGCGTGCCTCGGTGCTGCGCTACGGGGAGAACCCGCACCAGCGAGCCGCGCTGTACACCGACGGGTTCGGACCGAGCGGGCTTGCCGGCGCAAAGCAGTTGCACGGCAAGGAGATGAGCTACAACAACTACGTCGACGCCGATGCCGCCTGGCGCGCCGCGCACGACCACGGTGACGTGGCCACCGTGGCGATCATCAAGCACGCCAACCCGTGCGGGATCGCGGTGGCCGAGGGCATTGCCGCCGCCCACGCCAAGGCCCACGCCACCGACCCGGTCTCGGCCTTCGGGGGAGTCATCGCCGCGAACCGCGAGGTGGACGCCGCGATGGCAGCCCAGGTCGCTGAGGTGTTCACCGAGGTGATCCTCGCACCGTCCTTCAGCGCCGAGGCGCGGGAGATCCTGACCCGGAAGAAGAACGTACGCCTGCTCACCGTCCCGGGCACCGGGAGCAACGGCGGCACCGAGTTGCGCAAGATCTATGGTGGCATGCTGATGCAGAGCACCGATGCGATCGACGCCGACGGCGACTCCGCCGCGAACTGGACCCTCGCCGCCGGGGAGCCCGCGGATGAGGACACGCTGGTGGACCTGGAGTTCGCCTGGCGGGCGGTGCGGGCGGTGAAGTCCAACGCCATCCTGCTCGCTGATGCAGGCGCAGCGGTCGGGATCGGCATGGGCCAGGTGAACCGGGTGGACTCCTGCCGGTTGGCGGTGGAACGGGCCAACACCGGTGAGCACGAGCGGGCCCGTGGGGCGGTGGCTGCCTCCGATGCGTTCTTCCCGTTCGCCGACGGCCTGCAGGTGCTGTTGGACGCGGGCGTGCGCGCCGTTGTCCAGCCCGGCGGGTCGATGCGCGATGACGAGGTCATCGCCGCCGCCCGGGAGGCCGGTGTCACCCTGTACCTGACCGGCACCCGCCACTTCGCGCACTGATTCGGGTGCCGGTGGATCACCCCAGCACAGCGGCGCGCAGGCGCACCGCGGGGTCCTCGGCGGCAGCCAGGTCCAGGTCGGGAAGGGTGCCGGTGCCGAGGAGTCTGCGCGCGGCGGACACATCCCGGGGCATGTCGGCGATCACCGCCCCGACCAGCTTGGGGCCCTCGGTGACCAACGCCGTCCAGGGTCCGGTCTGCGCCATCGGGCGCTCGCCGTACTCGCGGATGATCAGGTCGCCGTGGACCCGCCCGAACACGCTCAGGTGGTGGCCCAACTGGGTGGAGTAGATGAACGGGGCCGGGCGTTGCTCGGGTACGTCGAGCCCGAGCATCGCCGCACCGAGCCGGTCCGGGTCGTGCAGCGCGGCGGACCAGTGCCCACCGGGGACCTGCCCGAACAACGGGTCCTCCCGCCAGGCACAGTCACCCACCGCCCACACCCCGGGCACCTTGGTGCGGCCGTTCGCGTCGGTCAGCACGTGCCCCCTGGCGCCCAGCGGCACCGCGCCGGCCAGCCACCCGGTGGCCGGCACCACCCCCACGGCTGCCAGCACCACATCGGCACCGATGCGCTCCCCGTCCCCCAGTTCCACGCCGTCGGACCGGACGGTCGCCACCGATGTCCCGGTGCGCAACTCCACCCCGGCCTCGGCGTACCAGGGGCGGGTGCGTTCGCCGAGTTCGGCGGGCAACTGTCGCGACAGTGGCTGGGCCGCGGCCTCCACCACCGTGACCCGGCCGCCGGCAGCGGCGGCCACACCGGCCACCTCGGCCCCGATCCAGCCGGCGCCGATGATGAGCAGGTGCTGCCCGGTCGCGGCCAGTCTGGCCCGGAGACCGACCGCGTCGGCGGCGGTGTGCAGCGCTGAGGCCCCCGGCCAGGGGTTCAGCGGCAACGAGCCGCACGCCAGCACCACCGCATCGGCGTTCAACTCGGCGCCACTGGCCAGGCTGAGCCGGTGGCGGCGCCCGCCGGGGCGCAGCTCCACGGCGTGCTCGCCCAGATACACCTCCTGGGCCAGGTCGTGCAGGTCCTGGCCCAGTTCCTCGTGCAGCCATGCCGGCTCGGGCCGGCTGAACAGTTCCTTGGACAGCGGTGGCCGGTCGTAGGGGCCCACGTCCTCGGCCCCGACCACGCTGATCCGGCCCTGGTAGCCACGTTCTCGAAGCGCCGCGCAGGTGCGCAGGCCGGCGAGGCCGGCGCCGACGACCACGACATGCGCTGGTGGCGTGCTGGTGTTCACGCACACAACGGTAGTCTCGGTGCCGCCATGAGCCGCAATCCCGCGCCGGAGATCCACCGGCCCCCGCCGCCCCGGACGTGGGCGTTGTGGTGGGCCCTCGGCGGGGTAGTGGTGGCGGTGCTGCTGGCCCTGATGACCGGGGCGCGGGTGGCAGGGGTGGCGTTCGCCGTGCACCTGGGGGTGCTCGGTGCGATCCGTCTGGCGCTCCCGGCGCCGGGCCCGCTCGGGATCAGCGCGCGCTCACGGCTCTTCGATGTGGCCTTCCTGTGGCTTGGCGCCGTCGGTATCGCGCTGATGGCGCTGACAGCGGACAACCTCTAGCCGGGTGCACCCGAGCCGGCTCAGCCCCGCCGGCCCGGATCGGCGCCGGCGTCGCCGAACTCGTCCTCGTCGACTTCCACCTGCGCGACCGGCTCGGCGTCATCGGGGTCGAACTCCATGGTGGTGCGCTCCTCGGCGTCCAAGTCCGGCAGCGCCGCGGCCCCGGAGACCTCCTCAGAAGTCCAGTCGTCCGCTTCGGCCCCGGAGATCTCCTCGGCGTCGGGAACCTCCTCGTCCCCGGCCCAGTCGTCCTCTTCCACCAGTGCCATCTGCGGGGTCGGTGCGAACAGCAGGTAGGCCAGTCCGGCCACCCCGCCGCCGATCATCGGAGCGAGCCAGAACAGCCATAACTGCCCCAGTACGGCCGGCTCGGCGAATACCGCCGCAGCGGTGGAGCGGGCCGGGTTCAGACCGCCCCCGGTCACCGGGTCCAGGGCCAGGATCAGCCCGGTCAGGGTCAGTCCGGCGGCCACCGGGGCCACGTGCGTGCGGCCGCGGTGGGAGGTCGCCAGCACCACCGCGGTCAGTACCGCAGCACCCACCGCCTCCAATAGCAGCACCTGGACCAGGCCGAAGCTCATCTGCCCGCCGGAGATCTGGGCGAGGTAGGACTGGTCGCCGAAGGTGTTCGCGGCCTGGCTGAACAAGGCCTGGTCACTGGCGCCCACCTGGGTCGCCAAACCGGCCGGCAGCGTGGCGAACAGCACCGCCGCGGCGGTGATCGCACCGACGAGCTGGCCCAGCCAGTACGCCGGCAGATCACCCCAGCCCAACTGCCCCTTGACCGCCGCGCCCAGGGAGATCGCCGGGTTGATGTGGCCACCGGAGACCCTGGCGAACAGCGCGATGGCGGCCGCGAACGCGACCCCGAAGGCCAGTGCGTTGATCAGCGGGTCCACTTCCCGCAGGGTGCCGCTGTACAGCAGCGCCCCCAGTCCGATGAACACCAGGATGAAGGTCCCGGCGGCTTCCCCGGCCACCCGCGTCAGCAGCGGGTACGCCACCGGGGCGGCGGCCGGGTCAGTGGTGGGCTGTTCGCTCATGGTTTCCTCTCGAGCGGAATTGACGTCGCAGTTGATCCTCTCACCCCGACCTCGGTGGCCACGCCACCGGGGTCGGCCATCAGGTGGAAAGGTGGTTGTGAGCGCCCGCGGCGGCTGCCAGGGTTGTCGGGTCACCTGTCAGCCCGGTCTGCGCCGGCCACGCAGCAGACGAACCATCCGACGACGGCGAGGCACCCCTCGCGAGGAGTGAAGGCATGCACGACACCACCGACCGCACCCTGGGGCGCCTGCGGCGATTCGTGGACGAGTGGCTGTTGGCGGCGCAGTACCGCCACCGCGCCGCGCTGGAGGTCACCTCCTGGGAGGTGCCGGACGAACCGGTGCCGTTCAGCCAGGCCATCCAGGGCCGGTACCGGCCGCACCCGACCGGCACCCCGTGGGGCAAGCCGTGGGGCACGGTGTGGTTCCACGTCACCGGCACGGTCCCGCCGGAGTGGTCCGGCGAGATCGGTGCTGGGCAGGTGCGCCCGGAACTGGTGGTGGACCTGGGCTTCTCCGGGGCCAACCCGGGGTTCCAGGCCGAGGCGATCGTCTACTCCGCCGAGGGGGAGATCCTCAAGGCCCTGGAACCGCGCAACCAGTACGTGGTACTGCCGGCGGCCGCGGGGGACCGGATCGAGGTCTACATCGAGGCCGCCGCGAACCCCGACGTCCCCCAGGGCTCCTTCACCAAGCCCACCACGATGGGTGAGAAGTCCACCGCCGACCCCAGCGAGCTCTACACGCTGCGCACCGTGGACGTCGCGCTGCTCGATGTGCCGGTGTGGGAACTGGTCCAGGACGTGACCGCACTGGGCGGGCTGGTCGAGGAACTCAGTGCCCAGGACCCCCGCCGCGGCCAGATCGTGGCCGCGCTGGAGGACATGCTCGACGCGATCGACCCGGCCGACCTGCCCGGCACCGCACAGGCGGGCCGGGCGGCCCTGGCCACGGTGCGCTCCGCCCCGGCCCACGCCTCCGCCCACTGCATCCACGCCGTCGGGCATGCCCACATCGACTCGGCCTGGTTGTGGCCGGTGCGCGAGACGGTGCGCAAGTGCGCGCGCACGTTCGCCAACGTGCTGGCGCTGATGGAGACCGACCCCGACTTCACGTTCGCCTGCTCCTCGGCCCAGCAGTACGCCTGGATCGAGCAGTACTACCCCGAACTGTTCGTCCGGATCGCCGAGAAGGTGCGCGAGGGCCGGTTCATCCCGGCCGGCGGGATGTGGGTGGAGTCCGACACCAACATGCCCGGCGGGGAGGCGATGGCCCGCCAGTTCCTCGAGGGCAGCGGCTATTTCCTGGACACCTTCGGGGTGGAGACGACCGATGTGTGGCTACCGGACTCCTTCGGCTACACCGGTGCCCTGCCGCAGATCGCAGCCGCCGCGGGCAAGGACGCCTTCTTCACCCAGAAGATGTCCTGGAACGACACCAACGCGATGCCGCACCACACCTTCGACTGGGAGGGTATCGATGGCAGCCGCATCTTCACCCACCTCACTCCGGTGGATACCTACAACTCCGACCTGTCCGCCCGGGAACTGGCCCGCGCCCAGCGTCAGTACACCGAGAAGGGCCGGGCGAACACCTCGCTGGTGCCCTTCGGCCATGGCGACGGCGGGGGCGGACCTACCCGGGAGATGATCGCCGCCGCCCGGCGCACCGCGGACCTGGAGGGTTCACCCAAGGTGGTGCTGTCCTCACCGGCGAGGTTCTTCGCTGCCGCCCGGGCCGAGTACACCCGCCCGCCGGTGTGGTCCGGGGAACTCTACCTGGAGTACCACCGCGGCACCTACACCTCCCAGCACCGCACCAAGGCGGGCAACCGGCGCACCGAGCACCTGCTGCGCGAGGCCGAGTTGTGGGCCGCCACCGCCACCGTGCGCACCGGAGCGGCCTACCCCGCCCAGGATC
This sequence comes from Pseudactinotalea sp. Z1748, assembly GCF_049725185.1. Lineage (NCBI taxonomy): Bacteria > Bacillati > Actinomycetota > Actinomycetes > Micrococcales > Cellulomonadaceae > Pseudactinotalea > Pseudactinotalea sp. Z1748. The sequence goes on from NZ_JBMPQB010000001.1 coordinate 597,447, forward strand.
TTCAGCGGCTGTGGCGCACGGTGCTGCTGCACCAGTTCCACGACATTCTGCCCGGCACCTCCATCGCCTGGGTGCACCGCGAGGCCGAGCAGCGCTACACCGAGACGATCGCCGAACTGGAACAGATCATCGCCACCGCGCTGGCGGCGCTGGCCGGTGAGGGCACCGAGGAGGTGACGTTCAACGCCGGTCCGTTCCCACGTGGGGCAGTGCCCGCCCTCGGCGCGGGCGCGGCTGCCGGAACAGCCGACGACGGCGTGACCGACCTGGTCCGGGACGATACCGGCGTGGTGCTGGACAACGGACGGCTGCGGGTCGGTATCGACGGGCGCGGGCTGATCACGTCCGTCCTGGACCTGCGCACCGGTCGCCAGGCACTGCCGCCGGGGCAGGTAGCCGGCCTGCTGCAGGTTCATCGGGACATCCCGAACCAGTGGGACGCGTGGGATATCGATGAGCACTACCGGCGTAACGTCCGCGACCTGACCGAGGCGATCTCGATCCAGGAGATCACCGATACGTCCGGCGGCGCGGGGGTGCAGGTGCAGCGGCGGTACGGCGACTCCCGCATCGTGCAGCGCTACCTGCTGCCCGACGGCGCCCGCCGGGTGGAACTGACCACCGAGGTGGACTGGCATGAACGGCACACCCTGCTGAAACTGGCCTTCCCCCTGGATGTGCGCGCCGAACAGGCGGCCAGTGAGATCCAGTTCGGTCACATCAACCGCCCCACCGCGGCGAACACCTCCTGGGACCATGCCCGGTTCGAGACGGTGGCGCACCGCTGGGTGCACGTGGGTGAGCCGGGGTACGGCTTTGCTGTGGCCAACGACTCCACCTACGGCCATGACATCACCCGGACCACCCGCGCCGACGGCGGCACCACCACCACGGTGCGCCAGAGCCTGCTGCGCGCCCCGATGTTCCCCGACCCCGACGCCGACCAGGGCAGGCACACGCTGCGTTCGTCCCTGGTGGTGGGCGCGGAGATCGCCGACGCGGTCACCGAGGGGTACCGGATCAACCTGCCCGAGCGCACGGTGAGCGGTTCCGGGGCGGTGGACCCGCTGGTGCAGGTGAGCGATCCGGCGGTGGTGGTCGAGGCGGTCAAGTTGGCCCGCGATGGCAGCGGGGACGTGATCGTGCGGCTGTACGAGTCCCGGGGCGGGCGGGCCAGGGCCACGGTGACGCCCGGGTTCCAGGCCACCGGCGCGCTCGCCACCGACGTGTTGGAGCGGCCCGGCACCGACCGCGGGGTCGAGGTAGACCCGGACGGACGGGTCGAGTTGGACCTGCGCCCGTTCCAGATCGTCACGCTCAGGTTCGGCCGGCCCTGAACGCCTCGCCGGTACCCGGTGCCACGACCGGTCGATTCTGCCCTCAGGGGTCGTGCACTATATAACTAGGGAGCACCGCACCACATCCCCGGAGCGCACCCGGGCCGACGGCACCGACCCGGGGCCCATGCAGCGCCCGGCTGCGAGCAGGCAGTCCCGGGGCAACCCGACCTCGAAGGAGCACCGATGTCTGAAGCACCCACCACCGCGCCGGTCAATGTCACCGTCACCGGAGCAGCCGGTCAGATCGGGTACGCCCTGCTGTTCCGGATCGCCTCCGGTCAGCTGCTCGGACCCGACGTGCCGGTCCGGCTGCGGTTGCTGGAGATTCCGCAAGCGGTCAAGGCCGCCGAGGGCACCGCGATGGAACTGGAGGACTGCGCCTTCCGGTTGCTGCACGGGGTCGACATCTTCGACGAGGCCACTGCGGCGTTCGACGGTGTGAACGTGGCACTGCTGGTCGGCGCCCGGCCCCGCGGTGCGGGCATGGAGCGCGGCGACCTGCTGGAGGCCAACGGAGGCATCTTCAAGCCCCAGGGTGAGGCCATCAATGCCGGCGCCGCGGACGACGTGCGCGTGCTGGTGGTCGGCAACCCCGCCAACACCAACGCCCTGATCGCCCAGGCGCACGCCCCGGACGTGCCCGCGGAACGCTTCACCGCGATGACCCGCCTGGACCACAACCGGGCGGTCTCCCAGATCGCCACCCGCACCGGGGCTGCGGTAGCCCAGATCAAGGACCTGACCATCTGGGGCAACCACTCCGCCACCCAGTACCCCGACATCTTCCACGCGCGCATCGGGGGGCGCCCCGCCCCCGAGGTGATCGACGACGAGGACTGGCTCGCACACACCTTCATCCCCACTGTGGCCAAGCGCGGAGCGGCCATCATCGACGCCCGCGGGGCCTCCAGCGCCGCTTCGGCCGCCAACGCCGCGATCGACCACGTGCATGACTGGGTGAACGGCACCGGAACGCACTCCTGGACCTCGGCGGCGATCCCCTCCGACGGTTCCTACGGGGTACCGGAGGGGCTGATCTCCTCCTTCCCGGTGCGCAGCACCGGTGGCCGGTGGGAGATCGTGCAGGGCCTGGAGATCAACGAGTTCTCCCGTGCCCGGATCGATGCCTCGGTGGCGGAACTGATCGAGGAGCGCGACGCGGTGGCCGGCCTCGGGCTGATCTGAGTTGTGGCCGGCCCCGCCGCTCGTGCCCACCCGGACCAGATCACTGCCCTGACCGGGCAGCGCCGACGCACCTGTGGCAGTTCTGCCGGCCTCCTCGCCTTTCGGGCCGGGCCCGGGTGAACTATCGTCGGGTTCATGGCGCGCGTCTTCAACCCCCCACCCGGCTGGCCCAAGCCCGAAGAGGGCTGGACGCCGCCGCCGGGATGGAAACCCGACCCGAGTTGGCCCGAGCCGCCGCAGGGTTGGGACTTCTGGCTGGAGAAGGCAGACGACGTCGGCTCGAGCCTGTTCGGCAGTTCGGCCCTGTCGTCCGGATCCTCCCTGTTCGAGACCAGCGACACCGTTGCCTCCTACGGCAGCGTGTCCCCTTCCGGTGAGGCACACATTCCCGGGGCACCCAGGGGTCCGGACTTCCACGTCTCCAACCGCGAGCCGCGGTCGGCCTCCGACGGCGTGAGCCAGTCCTCCGCCGGGGCGCCGGCCTCACCCTCGAGTGCCTCGCCGGGTCCGGGCGGATCCGCGGGCGGGTCGCCGTACACCGCCGGTGCCTCCACGCCGAGCGGGGTGCGCGCCGGGGCCACCTACGGTCAGAGCGGCCCGACGGTGTCCACCCATTCCGGTTCGTCCACCCCGGGCGGCAACCCCAACGCGGCGCCTCCGGTGGGCCCGCAGGGTGGTGGCAAGACGGTACTGCTGGGTCTGGTGCTGGTGCTCGTCGGCATCGGGGTGACCGGTTACAGCTACTTCAGTGCCATGCCTGGTGAGGAGTTCCGCCTGCTGTGGGTCCCGGTCGTGTTCGGTCTGATCCTGATGATCCAGGGCGCGGTGCGGATGGCGCGTGCACGTGCGAAGCGACAGCAGCTGGGCACCGTGTCCACCGGGTACAACCCCGGCGGGCACCTCACCCAACCCGGCGGTGGCGGCGATGCCTCCGGCGGTCTGCAGACCGGTCACTCCTCCACAGTGCCGATGCAGAACCCGACCGACCCCAAGGGTTACAAGAACCGCTGAGCCCAACCCCGCGCGCAGGGGTCAGCGGAACACCACGGTGCGGTGACCGTCCAGCAGCACCCGGTGTTCGGCGTGCCAGCGCACCGCCCTGGCCAGCACGCGCCGCTCCACGTCCTGGCCCATCGAGACCAGGTCGGCGACCGTGTCGGCGTGGGTGACGCGCTCGACGTCCTGTTCGATGATCGGACCCTCGTCGAGTGACTCGGTGGCGTAGTGGGCGGTGGCGCCGATGAGTTTGACGCCCCGGTCATGGGCCTGGGCGTAGGGGCGGGCGCCCTTGAAACTGGGCAGGAACGAGTGGTGGATGTTGATGACCCGCCCGGCCAGTTCCGCGCATAGCCAGGGCGAGAGGATCTGCATGTACCGGGCCAGCACCACCAGTTCCACGTCCAGGTCACCCACCAGGCGCAGCAGCCGGTGCTCGGCGGCGTCCTTGGTCCCCTTGGTGACCGGGATGTGGTGGAAGGGCACCTGGTAGAAGTGTGCGAGCGGCGCCAGGGTGGTGTGGTTGGAGACCACCCCGAGGATGTCCACCGGCAGGCGCTGGGAGCGCTGCCGGAACAGCAGGTCGCCCACACAGTGCTCGGTGGTCGAGCCCAGCACCAGGGTACGCAGCGCACGTCCGGCCACATCCAGTTGCCACGTCATCGAGAACCGCTCGGCTATCTCGCCGATCGCCCGGTGCAACTCTCCCCGGGGTGTGCTCGCCTCCACCTGCACGCGCATGAAGAACAGTCCGGAGTCGGGATCGCCGAACTGCTGGGACTCGGTGATGTTGCCGCCGTGCGCGGCCAGCGCCCCGGCCACCGCGTGCACGATTCCGGAGCGGTCAGGGCAGGACAGCGTCAGCACCCAGTGCACCGGGGAGGAAGTCTCGATCGTCACGCCCACGAGGGTACCGGCAGGGATCAGCGGCCGGCGCCCGTCGTCATCGGTCCCGGCACCCGGATGCGCCCCATCGGCGCCGTTGGCGCAACGGGCGCGCCCGCGGATGCCAAGATGGGGGTATGGATGACCAGTTGCGGATCGACGTCGTCGACGATGCCCACGCCGGGGAGTTGCTCACGGTGCGCCGGGCCGCGTTCGTGACCGAGGCCCAACTCTACGGCGACGCGCACATTCCTGCGCTGACCCAGACCCTGGAGGAGTTGCGCGCCGACCTGCAACGCCCGGACGTGGTAACCCTGGCCGGTTGGTCGGGCACGCGCATGGTCGGTTCGATCCGGGTGGGCCTGGAGGAGGACCGTGCCCTGCTGGGACGCCTGGCGGTGGTGCCGGACCTGCAGGGCCGGGGCATCGGCACCCGGTTGCTGATGGCGGTGCTGGCCTACCTGCCCGAGGGCACCAATGAGGTGTGGGTGTTCACCGGCCAGGACTCCAAGCAGAACCTGTCCCTGTACGCCAAGGCCGGCTATGAGCACCAGTACGACCAGAACGCCGGCGACCTCACCTATGCCTACCTGCGCAAGATCCTCGGTGACGTGGAGGTGGCCGAGGACTCCGGCGGCTGACCCAGCCGGGGATCACCGGTGGCGGCCGGGCCGCTCTGCGGTTGCTAGGGTAGTGCCGTCGCGACTGGCGCCGAGGTGGAGTCACCACCGGGGAGCGACGGCAACAGGACTGCAGGTCGCCCGCCTGGGCCGAGGTCCACCACCTACCCTTGTGATGCGTTGCCGAACCGGAGGAACCGATGAGCCAGTCCCCACATTCCGAGGTCCCGATCAACGAGCAGTCGCTGGCGGACCTCGATCCGCAGATCGCCGCCGTTCTGGAGGGAGAACTGACCCGCCAGCGGGACACCCTCGAGATGATCGCCAGCGAGAACTTCGTCCCGCGTGCGGTGCTGCAGGCCCAGGGCAGCGTGCTGACGAACAAGTACGCCGAGGGCTACCCGGGCCGGCGCTACTACGGCGGCTGTGAGCAGGTGGACATCGCCGAGTCGTTGGCCATCGAACGTGCGCTGAGCGTCTTCGGAGGCACCTACGCCAACGTTCAACCACACTCCGGGGCCAGCGCCAATGCGGCCGTCCTGCACGCCCTGATCCGCCCCGGGGACACCATCCTCGGCATGGAACTGGCCCACGGCGGGCACCTGACCCACGGCATGAAACTCAACTTCTCCGGCCGGTTGTACAACGTGGCCGCCTACGGTGTGGATGAAACGACCCACCAGGTCGACTACGACGCGTTGCGCGCCAAGGCCATCGAGGCCCAGCCCAAGGTGATCATCGCCGGATGGTCCGCCTACCCCCGCCACCTGGACTTCGCGGCCTTCCGCGAGATCGCCGATGAGGTCGGTGCCTACCTGTGGACCGACATGGCCCACTTCGCCGGCCTGGTCGCGGCGGGGCTGCACCCCAACCCGGTGCCGCACTCCGACGTGGTCTCCACCACGGTGCACAAGACGCTGGGCGGGCCGCGCTCGGGGATGATCCTGGCCAACGACGCCGAGCGGTTCGGCAAGAAACTCAACTCCGCCGTCTTCCCCGGCCAGCAGGGCGGGCCCCTGATGCACGTGGTGGCTGCCAAGGCGGTGGCGATGAAGGTGGCCGGCACCGCCGAGTTCGCCGAGCGCCAGCAGCGCACCATAGCCGGTGCGCAGGCCCTGGCCGAGCGGCTGGGCGCCAAGGACGTCACCGGCGCCGGGGTCTCGGTGCTCACCGGGGGCACCGATGTGCACCTGGTCCTGGCGGATCTGCGCAACTCCGAACTGGACGGACAGCAGGCCGAGGACCTGCTGCACGCGGCCGGCATCACCGTCAACCGGAATGCGGTGCCGTTCGACCCACGGCCCCCGATGGTCACCTCCGGGCTGCGCATCGGCACCCCGGCACTGGCTGCGCGCGGGTTCGGCGAGGCCGAGTTCGCCGAGGTCGCCGACATCATCGCCGGGGTGCTGGCCGCCGGCAAGGGTGCCGACATCGACGCCGCCAAGGCCCGCGTGCAGGCGCTGACCGCGGCCTTCCCGCTCTACCCCGGCCTGGAGCAGTGAGCAGCCGATGACTGAGGCAGTACCTGTAGGTGAAACGTCGCCCGCCCGCATGCTCCCGGGCCGCCCGGTGGCCGATGCGGTGATAGCCGAACTGGCCCCACGAATCGCCGCCCTCACCGGGGCCGGCCGACGCCCCGGGCTGGCCACCATCCTGGTGGGAGGTGACCCGGCCTCGGCCGGGTACATCCGGATGAAGCAGGGCAAGGCAGCCGAACTCGGCATGACGTCCCCGCACACCCATCTGCCCGCGGACGCTACCCAGGCCGACCTGGAGTCCGCGATCGCCGAGTTCAACGCCGCCGAGGAGGTGCACGGCATCCTGGTCCAGCACCCCACCCCGCCGCAGATCGACTTCGACGCGGCGATGCTCACCATGGATCCGGACAAGGATGTGGACGGGTTGCACCCGGTGAACATGGGTCGCCTGGCCCTGGGCATGCCCGGTCCGGTCCCGTGCACCCCGGCGGGCATCGAGACGCTGCTGGCACACTATGAGATTCCCGTTGCCGGTCGTGAGGTGTGCATCCTGGGCCGGGGTACCACGCTGGGGCGGCCGCTCGCGCTGGTGCTGTCGCAGAAGCGGCCCACCGCCAACGCGGCCGTCACCGTGGTGCACACCGGGGTGGGCGACTGGCACCGCTATACCCGGCGGGCTGAGGTGGTCATCGCCGCGGCCGGGGTGCCGGGGATCCTGCAACCGGAGCACATCAGCCCCGGCGCCACCGTGATCGGCGGGGGGGTGCGCTACTCGGGACGCAAACTCCTACCGGACGTGGACGAACGGTGTGAGCAGGTGGCCGGAGCGATCACCCCGCGGGTCGGGGGAGTGGGCCCCACGACGATCGCGATGCTGCTGCGCAACACCGTCGAGGCCGCGGAACGGGGACTCCCCTCACGCTGAGCCGGCGTGGGCCGGGGCGGCTACGCCCACTGCGATGCCCGGTGTTGCTCAGGTACCCGGCCGGCGGTCCAGTCGCTCGGCCTCGGCCTGCGCCTGCTCCTGGCGTCGGGCCCGCTCGGTCTCGTCCAGGCTGTCCAGTTCTTCCTGGTGTCGGGCCAGGCCCTGCTGCGCGACCCGGGCGAAATCCTCGGACTCGGCCAGGTCCCGGGCCGAACGTCGTCCGGCGAGGATGTCGTCGTAGAACGTGGCGGACTGAGCATCGGGCGCCTGGTCGCGCAGGATCCGCATCGCCTCGGCGAGTTTCTTGTGCGCCGGGCTGCCGACCGGGATCGAGGACAGCATCGGCTGATCGGGTTCGGGCGTCTGATTGCTCATGAGGTCACCAATGCGTGGTTGTAGCCGGCGGGGAGCTCGGTGTCCCTGAATCCGTGGATGGCGCCCAAGTACCCGGGGACCACACCCGCGAAGACGTTGATCACGGCCTGCCCGGCGGAGAGCGCGTCAGCCGCGGTGCTCACGGTTTGGATCGTCTTGGCCACGGCGGCCGCGGTGGCCCCGCCGCCGATGACCGCGCCCACTCCCGTCCAGGAGGACGCGGCCGCGGCGGCGGCGACCGCGGCGGTGTAGATGATCCAGTCGGTCACGGCGGTGAACGCCGAGATCGCCGCTTCGGAGGTGCGGTGCATCCCCACGGCGACGGCGCGGAAGTCCCCGGCGGAATTGTTCAGGGACGCAGCGAGCTCGGTCAGCGCCGGGATCAAGGTGTCGTTCATGTAGCCGGCGGCGGCATCGGCGGCCTGACCTTCCCAATCGGCTTGGACCTTGCGGGTGTCGGCACCAATATGGGCGCCGGCCTCGGTGGAGAAACTCGCCAGGTTCTCGTACGCGCGGGCGGCCTGGGCCACGGAGTTCCAGTCGCCACTGAAGGTCTTGGACACCTCCGCCAGCGGGTCCCAGTCGAAGACCCAGTTCACCACGGTGCGGATCCAGCCGCTGGGACTGAGGATCGTGCCCATCGAACTGATCACCAGTTCGGCCAGATCCGGGATGATCGGCTCGTCACTCGGCGTGACGAGCGCGTCGGCCGGGCCGCTCATCTGGGGTACTTCCCGTCCATCTCGGCGGCGACGTCGTCGTCGGTCTCGGCGTAGTAGTCGGCCGAGGACTCCAACTCCGCCCCCGAGGACCGCAGGACCTCCTGCATGTGGTCCAGGGCGTCATCGACGGCGATCCGCACCTCCGCGGCGAGGGAGGTGAAGTTCTGGAAGATCCCGTGGCCGCCGGTCAGGGTGCACCAGGTTCCGTGGTAGGTCTTGGCGGTTCCGGCGTCATCGGCATAGCCATCGATCGACCTACCGAACTTCCGGAGCGCCTCCGGGTCGACGTACAACTCAGTCACGCGCGTCTCCTCCTTGTTGGGCTCGGTCCGAGTGGACCATGCTAGGAGGGTGAGACACCAGGGGAGAACTACCCACCGCAGCGCCGTGATCCACCTCCTGGCCGCCGGGGTGATCGGGCTGGTGGTGATCGGCATCCAGTTGGCCACCGCCGGCGTGACGCCGTGGTTGATGCCGACGGTGGCGCTGGTGGGCTTCGGGGCCTACGCACGCTACCGCGCGGCGGTGTCCCAGGCCCGGGTGGTCGAGACCCTGGGCGCCGGCACCCGGGCGCCCTCCGGCGCTGCCCTCGGCTGGGTGCTCGGCGCAGCAGGATCGGTGATCGCGGCGCTCGCGATCACGTTCTGGTTGATGTCCTAGTCCCCGCGCCAGGCCATCGCACCGCCGGACCCGAGGTCCGCGGTCGCACTCGTATGCCGCCCTGCCGGCCCTTCATCCGCGCCCTGGAGTACCGCCTCCGGCGCGGGTCGACGGCGTGCGCGGCTTGACAGGGATGGCGGACGCAGTTCATGATTCATGAAACCTGAATCACCTGTCATGTCCGGGCCAGGCGCCCGGCGTGGCACTCAACGAAGAGGCGGTCCCCCGTGCGTGTACAAACCAAGACCCTCGTGGCCACGATGGGCCTGGCGGCCCTCCTGGCCGTCGGTGCCTGCGCCCCCAGTGCCGACGGTGGTGGCGGCGGAAGTGATGCCGGCGACGACGGCGACCAGGGCGAAGCCGATCCCGCCTCGGCGGAGGACGCAGCGTCCGGGGGCGATCCGGTCGAGGTCGCCCTGATCACCTCCACCACCGGCCCCCTGGCCGCCTACGGTGACACCTTCATCGAGGGCTTCCACGCCGGCTTGGACTACGCCACCGACGGCACCGGGCAGATCGACGGCATGGAGGTCGTCGTGGAGATCCTCGACGACGGCGGCGACACCGACCGTGCCATCACCGCCGCTCGCGACGTCATCGGCCAGGGCTACACGATCATGACCGGCACCGCCGTTTCCGGTGTGGCGCTGGCGCTCGCCGAGCAGGCCGAGCAGAACGAAGTGCTCTACATCTCCGGTCCGGCCGCCGCGGACGCGGTCACCGGGATCAACGACTACACCTTCCGCTCCGGGCGCCAGTCCCTGCAGGACGTGGCCACCGCGGGCTCCTTCATCGACGTCGAGGGCTCGAAGATCCTCGTCTTCGGCCAGGACAACGCCTTCGGTCAGGGCAACTTCGCCGCCGTCGACGGCATCCTGGGCGCCCAGGGCGCCGAGGTGTCCTCGGTGATGATCCCCGAGGACGTCACCGAGTTCACCCCGTTCGCCGCGCAGGTTCTCGATGCCGACCCGGACATGGTCTTCGTGGCCTGGGCCGGGGCCACCTCCGGTGCGATGTGGCAGTCCCTGAGCCAGCAGGGCGTGCTGGACGACATCACCGTGGTCACCGGACTGGGCGATGCCTCCACGTTCAACGCCTACGGCGAGGCCTCGGACCAGATCGACTTCCTGAACCACTACTTCCCAGGCGCCCCGGACAACGCGATCAACGACTTCCTGGTCGCCCACGTCGAGGAGGCCGGTGGCACCCCGGACCTGTTCACCCCGGACGGGTTCACCGCCGCCCAGATGATCGTGCACGCGATCAGCACCGCCGGCGGCGGCGATGACGTCGACGCGATGATCGCGGCGCTGGAGGGGTGGAACTTCGAAGGGCCCAAGGGTGACTACACCATCCGGGCCTCCGACCACGCCCTGATCCAGCCGATGTACCAGGCCCGGCTGGCCCAGGACGACGAGGGCAACTGGGTTCCGGAGCTGGTCTCCACCGTCGACGGCGCGGACGTCGAGCCGCCCGAGACGAACTGACCCTGCGCTGACCCGGGCCGGTCCGCGCCAGCCGCGGACCGGCCCTTCCCAGGAAGGCCCCCCATGTCTCCCACACCAGTTGCGTTGAGCGTGCAGAACCTGAGTTTCGCCGTCGGTGGCATCAGGATCCTCACCGACGTGAACCTCACTGTCCCCGCCGGGGAGATGCTCGGCGTGATCGGCCCCAACGGGGCAGGCAAGACCACGCTGTTCAACATGATCTCGGGCATCTACCGGCCCACCGCCGGCAGGATCGAACTCGCCGGCCGGGACATCACCACCGCAGCGATCCACCACCGGGCCCGGGCCGGGCTGGGCCGCACCTTCCAGACCTCCAACCTGTTCCCGGGACTGAGCGTGCTGGAGAACGTGCGGCTGGCGGCCCAGCGGGAACTCGGTGGCAACCTGTCGGTGCTGCGCTTCCCGCGCTGGCGCGACGAGGCCACCATGATCGCCCGTGACCACCTGGCCGAGGTCGGCCTGAGTGATCTGGTGGACGTGCAGGCCGGAGGTCTCAGCCACGGGGACAAGCGCAAGCTCGAGATCGCGGTGCTGCTGGCGATGAATCCCCGCGTGATCCTGCTCGACGAGCCGATGGCCGGGGTCTCCCGCGCCGACGTGCCCGGACTGTCCGAGGTGATCCGTGGCATGCACCGTGACCACAACTGCACCGTACTGATGGTCGAGCACCACATCGACGTCGTGATGGACCTGGTCCAGCGCGTGGCCGTGCTGCACCAGGGCGCCATCCTGGCACTGGACTCCCCGGAGGCGATCATGGACGACGCGGCCGTGCAGAGTGCCTACCTGGGGACGGCGGCATGAGCGCGCTGCTGCAGGTCGAGCACCTGTCCGCCGCCGTCGGTGGCCAGCAGGTGGTCGAGGATGTGTCGTTGAGCGTGCCGGAGGCCGGGGTGACCGCGGTGCTCGGCCGCAACGGCGTGGGCAAGACCTCCACGCTGAAGGCGATCATGGGCTTGATCACCCGGTCCGGCCGGGTCACGTTCGCTGGTGAGCGCATCGACTCCGAGCACACCCACAGGATCGTCCGCCGCGGCATCGGGTACGTGCCCGAGGACCGGGAGGTGTTCGCCGGGTTGACCGTCGCGGAGAACCTGCGCCTGGCGGTGCGCGATTCCGACCCCCGCCACGATCTGGTCGAGGCCCTCTTCCCCGACCTGGTCCCGCGGGCCGACCAGCGCGCCGGGACGCTGTCCGGCGGGCAGCAGCAGATGCTGTCCCTGTCCCGGGCCCTGATCAACCGCAACCGGCTGCTACTGGTGGATGAGCCCACCAAGGGTCTGGCGCCACGGATCGTGGACCAGGTGGCGCAGGCGCTGGAGGAAGCCGCCCGCACCGCCCCGATCCTGCTGGTGGAACAGAACCTGCCGGTGATCGAACGCCTCGCCGACGCGGTCGTGGTCATCGACGCAGGCGTGGTGGTGCACACCGGCAAGGCGGCCGAACTACTGGCCGATGAGGACGCCGTCCAGCGCTTCCTCGGCGTAGCCACCCACCCGACCACGGAGGTGCAGACATGAACACCGTGGTGCTGCTGCTCGTGACCGGCCTGGGACTGGGCGCGCTGTATTTCCTGATCGCCTCCGGGCTGTCGCTGATCTACGGCCTGATGCACGTGCTGAACTTTGCCCACGGGGTGTTCCTGTCGCTGGGTGCGTTCGTCGGCTGGGAGGTCGCCAAACGATTGGATCCCAGCACCTGGGGTGGCTTCGGCCTGGCCCTGCTGGCCGGGGCGGTCGCCGGCGCCGTGATCGCCGCGCTCACCGAGTTGTTCCTGATCCGCCCGCTGTACAACCGGCACATCGAGCAGGTCCTCATCACCGTGGGCCTGGGCCTGGTGGGGGTGGCCTTGTTCGAGGGTGTCTGGGGCACCGACCCGGTGTTCATCTCCGGGCCCAGCTGGTTCGGCCAGACCACCCCGATCATGGGGGCCAGGGTCCCCAACACCGTGTTCATCACGATCGCCGTCGCCGCGGCGCTGCTGCTGGGCCTGGTGCTGTTCCTGCGACACACCCGGTACGGCCTGATCATCCGCGCGGGCGTGGAGAACAGGTCCATGGTGACCGCGCTGGGGATCGACGTACGCCGCTCCTTCACGCTCGTCTTCGCCATCGGCGGCGCCGCCGCCGGCCTCGGCGGGGTGCTGGCCTCGCAGTACTTCGGGTACGTCTCGGCACACATGGGCCAGACGCTGCTGATCTTCGCCTTCATCGTCACCGTCATCGGTGGGCTCGGCTCACTCGGCGGTGCCGCGATCGCCGCGATCCTGGTGGCGGTGCCACAGCAGTTCGCCAACTACTACTGGGGCGTCGGTGACCTGATCGCGGTGCTGGCCCTCGCCGTCGTCCTGTTGCTGCGCCCCTCCGGCCTGCTGGGAGTGAAACGAGCATGAGTACCGACACCCGGAACCACACCGAGGCCACCGCCGCCGCCCAGCCGGCCGAACCCGGAGCCGACCAGGTACGCCGACCCAGCCGCCGGGTCCCAGTGCTCGTGGGCCTGGCGATGGTGGTGGCCGTGGCCTGCCTGCCGCTGCTTGATATCTCCGTCCCCGGGGTGCTGCCCGGCGCCACCTACACCCCCGGCACCATGCACCTGCTCGCCCTGTGCATGATCTACGGCGCCCTGGCGCTGACCTACCACCTGGTCTACGGGGTCGCCGGGATGCTCAGTTTCGGGCACGCGCTGTACTTCGCCGCCGGCGCCTATGGTCTGGCGATCGTGCTGCAGCGCACCGACATGCCACTGCTGATCGCCGCGGTGCTGGTCCTGGTGGCCGCCATCGCGCTGGCCACCCTGGTGGGGGCGGTGTCGTTGCGTGTTTCCGGGGTCTCCTTCGCGATGGTGACCCTGGCTTTCGCGCAGGCCGGCAACGTGATCGCCCGGCGGAACCCGGGCGGCTACAGCGGCGGGGAGGAAGGCATCGGCCTGGCCACCGCGAACGTGCCGGACGCGCTGGTGGGGGTGGTGAACACCCGCAACATGTACTGGTTGGCGCTGATCCTGCTGGTGGTGGTCTACGTGGTGGTCACCTGGGTGCAGCGCTCCCGCGCCGGGCACGTGGTGGAAGCCACCCGGGAGAACGAGATGCGGGTGCGGGTGCTGGGCCAGGCGCCCAACCTGATCCGGCTGCTGACCTTCGCCATCGCGGGCACCCTGGCCGCCGCGATCGGGATGACCTACCTGCTGTTGCAGTCCCAGGCGGTCCCGACGATCTCCTCGGCCGAGTTCACCATCCAGGCGCTGATCATGGTGGTGCTGGGCGGCGTGGGATCCCGCTGGGGCGCGATCGTGGGGGCCCTCACCTTCACCATGCTCAACCAGCGGCTGTCGGTGCTGGCCTCCTCCGAGGCCGTCGAGGGTCTGCCCACGGTGCTGCGGATCCCGATGAGCGAACCGGCCTTCATCCTCGGTACGCTGTTCATCTTGGTGGTGCTCTTCCTGCCGGGTGGCATCGCCGGCGGACTGCGGCGGGTGGCCACCCGGGTGGTCGGTGGCAAGGGTGCCGCGCAACGGCGCAAGGCACGCGAACGACGCCGGCTGGAGGAGATCGCGTGAACACACTCGAGCCCGGCGGTCATACCCTGGGTCGTTGGACCGCCGATCACGCCCGGTTGACCCCGGGGAAGGTGGCCATCGACGAGTGCGGAGTGCGCACCACGTACGCCGAACTCGACGCCCGCGCAACTGCGCTGGCCGACCGGCTGCTGCGGGCCGGTTACCGCAGTGGTGACCGGGTGGCCACGCTGACCCGCAACAGCACCGCACACGTGGTGCTGTTCTTCGCCTGCGCCAAGGCGGGACTGGTGCTGGTGCCGTTGTCGTGGCGGCTCGGCACCGGTGAACTGACCTATCTGCTCGGGCACGCACGCCCGGCGCTGATCGCTGTGCAACGAGCCTTCGCCGACGATCTCGACGCGACCGGGGCCCTCGGTAGCGCACCGGTGGTGTTCCTGGAGGACCTCGACGAGGGGGAGGTGCCGGCGCCGGCACGCACCCGAGCCGGACCGGGCCGTGCACCCCGGGACGACGACCCGCTCCTGATCGTGTATACCTCCGGCAGCACCTCCAGCCCCCGCGGGGTGGTGCTCACCCACGCCAACTGCTTCTGGACCAATCTGTCCCTGTCCGGTGTGGCCGGGATGACCACCGAGGACGTGGTCCTGGCCGTGCTGCCGCAGTACCACGTGGGCGGGTGGAACGTGCAACCGTTGCTGGCCTGGTGGCGGGGGGCCACCGTGGTGCTGGAACCGGACTTCGACCCGGAGCAGGTGCTCGGCGTGCTCACCCAGCACCGGGTGAGCACCATGATGGGAGTCCCCTCCCACTACCGCATGATTGCCGAGGTGCCCGGATTCGCCGGGGCGGACCTGTCCGGCCTGACGCACATGGTGGTGGGCGGTGCCCCCATGCCTGCCGAGCTGCTGCACACCTGGCACGACCGAGGGGTGCGGGTGATCCAGGGCTACGGCCTCAGCGAAGCCGCCCCGAACGTGCTGCTGGTCCCGCCCGAGGATGCCTTCACCCGCGTCGGCTCGGTCGGCAAGCCCTACCCGCACGTCGAGGTGGCGCTGGCCGAGGTCGGTACCGGGGACCTGATCACCGGCGCCGGCAGCGGGGAACTGCTGGTCCGCGGCCCGGCCGTGTTCGCCGGCTACCACGACGACCCGGAGGCCACCGCCGCCGCGTTCACCGGCGACTGGTTACGCACCGGCGACCTGGCCACCAGGGACGAGGCCGGCTACTACCGGGTGGTGGACCGGTTGTCCAACATGTACATCACCGGCGGGGAGAACGTGGCACCGGCCCAGGTCGAGGGCGTCCTGCGGCGCCATCCGCAGGTGGCCGACGCCGCCGTGATCGGGGTGCCCGACGAGCGCTGGGGTGAAGTGGGCCAGGCCGTGGTCGTGCCCATCGACCCGGACCGGCCACCGGCACCGGAGGAACTGCTCGCTCATTGCCGCGCCGAACTGGCGACGTTCAAGGTTCCCCGCTCGGTGCGGTTCGTCACCGAGTTCCCGCGTACCGCGCTGCACAAGATCCGCCGCGGCGCCCTGATGCCTGAGCCGAAGGAGAGCCGATGAGTGCCCCACCGCGTACCGAACGAGGATCGCGCACCCGCACGCGGATCCTGGCCGTGGCCGCCGAGGTGTTCGCCGAGTACGGGTACCACGAGGCCTCGATCGTGAAGATCACCACAGCGGCGGACGTCGGGCAGGGCACCTTCTACCTGTACTTCTCCTCCAAGCAGCAGGTGTTCGAGGAAGTGGTGCGGGACCTGAACTCCCGGGTGCGCGGGGCGATGCACGAAGCCTCCAGCGCCGAGACCGGCCGCATTGCCGCCGAGCGTGCGGGTTTTCGCGCGTTCTTCCGCTTCACCGCCCAGAACCCCGCGTTGTACCGGATCATGCGCCAGGCCGAGTTCGTCGCCCCGGACGTGCTGCACGTGCACTACGAGACCATCGCCCGCGGCTACGTCGCCGGCCTCACGGCCGCCCAGGAACGTGGCGAGGTGGCCGCCGATCTGGACCCGGAAGTCACCGCATGGGCCTTGATGGGCATCGGCGAACTGGTCGGAATGCGGTGGGTGACCTGGACCGAGGGCCAGGCTCCGGAGGAGCTTCCCGAGGCTGTTCTCGACGGCATCATGACGCTGATCGAGCGGGCGCTGGCGCCCGGAGGGGCAGGGCAGGGCGATGACTGACCTGACCGGGAAGCACGCGGTGGTGACCGGGGGTGCCGCCGGGATCGGCGCGGCCTGTGCCCGCGCGCTCGCGCGGGCCGGTGCCCAGGTGCTGGTGGCCGACCGTGACGAGTGTGCCGCCGAGGCGCTGGCCGCCGAGATCGGGGGCCGGGTCTGGGCCGTGGACCTGGACCAGACCACCGTCCTGGCCGAGGCCACCGTGCAGGCCGACATCCTGGTCAACAACGCCGGGATCCAGGTGGTGGCCCCGATCCAGGAGTTCGACCCGGCCGACTTCCGCCGGATCCAGCGGATCATGGTCGAAGCCCCGTTCCTGCTCATCCGGGCCGTCCTCCCGCACATGTACGCGCGGGGTTGGGGTCGTATCATCAACATCTCCTCGGTACACGGGCTGGTGGCCTCGCCGTACAAGAGCGCCTACGTCACCGCCAAGCACGCCCTGGAAGGGTTGAGCAAGGTGACCGCCCTGGAGGGTGCCGCCCACGGTGTGAACAGCGTGTGCGTCAACCCCGGGTACGTGCGCACCGCCCTGGTGGAGCAGCAGATCGCCGACCAGGCCCGGGTGCACGGCATCGGTGCGGAGGAGGTGCTGGAGAAGGTGCTGCTCACCCAGCAGGCGGTCAAGCAACTGGCCGAGCCCGACGACGTCGCCGACCTGGTGCTCTGGCTCACCGGCCCGCACTCGACCATGGCCACCGGTTCCTCCTTCGGCCTGGACGGGGGGTGGCAAGCCCGATGAGGACGCACACCTACCGCACCGTGGACGTGCCCGTGGACGGGGGGTACCTGCGCGCGGGGATCTGGGAGCCCGAAGCGCCCGCACCCCTCACGCAGGAGCCACCGGTGCTGGCCATCCACGGCATCACCGCCACCCACCAGGGCTGGTTACGGCTGCCCGCGCTGCTGCCCGGCAGGCGCATCATCGCCCCGGACCTACGCGGCCGGGGCCGCTCGAACACCCTGCCCGGCCCGTATGGGATGGCCCGGCACGCGGCGGACCTGACATCCCTGGTGCGGCACCTGGGCGTGGCCGAGGTGACCGCGCTGGGTCATTCGATGGGCGCCTTCGTGGCCGTGGTGCTGCAGGACCGCCAGCCGGATCTGGTGCGGGACATGGTGCTGGTCGATGGCGGTCTCCCGCTGGAGATCCCGGCCGACGCCGACCCGGACCTGCTCATGCAGGCAGTTCTGGGCCCGGCGCTGCAGCGGCTGCGGATGACGTTTCCCGGTCAGGAGGCCTACCGCGACTTCTGGAGCGGTCACCCGGCCTTCGGTCCCGAACTGGTGGCGGAACTGGCGCCCTACTTCGACTACGACCTGGAGCCGGACGGCGACGGCTGGCGGCCGACCTCGGCCGTCGAGGCGGTCGCGGCCGACCAGCGCGAACTGGTCACCGGGGACCTGGTACACCGGGCCCTGGTGAATCTCGCGACCCCCACCACATTCGTGCACGCCCCCCGCGGCCTGCTCGATGACGCCCCGTTGTACCGTCCCGAGCACGTTCGGGCCTGGGCCGAACGTCTGCCCTGCCTTACTATGGAATGGGCCGACGACGTCAACCACTACACCGTCGTGATGTCCGCCGCGGGAGCGCGGTTGGTGGCCGCGCACCTGGCCGGGCGCCCCGCGGCGGATCCGACGATGACGACGGAAGGAGTACGACGATGACGACGACCACAGCTGGGCCGCCGGCGCAGAGTGCCGGCTTGGACAAGGTGGTGGACTCCCCGGCGATCGCGGTGGCTGATATTGGTGATGGTGCTTCGTTGGCGGTGGGTGGGTTCGGGTTGAGCGGTAACCCGGTGGCACTGATCGAGGCGTTGCTGGCCCAGGGGGCGAGTGAGTTGTCGGTGGTGTCGAACAACTGCGGGGTGGAGGACTTTGGGCTCGGGCTGCTGCTCGGGGCCGGACGGCTGGCGAAGATGACCGCCTCCTACGTGGGGGAGA
This sequence comes from Pseudactinotalea sp. Z1748, assembly GCF_049725185.1. Lineage (NCBI taxonomy): Bacteria > Bacillati > Actinomycetota > Actinomycetes > Micrococcales > Cellulomonadaceae > Pseudactinotalea > Pseudactinotalea sp. Z1748. The sequence continues at coordinate 615,792 of NZ_JBMPQB010000001.1, forward strand.
ACAAGGACTTCGAGCGCCAGTACCTCTCCGGTGAACTGGAGGTGGAGTTGACCCCGCAGGGCACGTTGGCGGAGAAACTGCGAGCGGGAGGATCGGGGATCGCGGCGTTCTACACCAGGGCCGGGGTGGGCACCCAGGTCGCCGAAGGCGGGTTGCCGATGCGGTACGCCCCCGATGGGTCGGTGGCCAAGGCCTCCCCGGCCAAGGAGGTGCGCACCTTCGGTGCCGGCGGCACGGAAGCCGAGTACGTCCTGGAGGAGGCGATCAGTTGCGACTTCGCCCTGGTGCACGCGATGAAGGGGGACCGCTACGGCAACCTGGTGTTCAACAAGGCCTCGCGCAACTTCTCTCCCTTGGCGGCGATGGCGGGGCGGGTGTGTGTCGCCCAGGTGGAGGAGCTGGTGGAGCCGGGGCAGATCGATCCGGACGAGGTCCATCTTCCCGGGATTTATGTGCACCGGCTGGTGTATGTGGGCCGCGACTTCGAGAAGCGGATCGAACGGCGCACGGTGCGCCAGGAAGCGGGGCGGTGATCATGGCTCTGACTCGTGAGCAGATGGCGGCCCGGGCGGCCCTGGAGTTGCCTGATGGGGCGTATGTGAACCTGGGCATCGGGATGCCGACGCTGGTGCCGAACTATGTGCCGGCGGACAAGGCGTTGGTGCTGCAGTCCGAGAACGGGATCCTGGGAGTGGGCCCCTACCCGGTGGAGGAGGAACTGGATCCGGATCTGATCAATGCCGGCAAGGAGACGGTGACGGTACTGCCCGGGGCGGCGTTCTTCGATTCGGCGATGAGTTTCGGGATGATCCGCGGTGGCAAGATCGATGCGGCGATCCTGGGAGCGATGCAGGTCAGCGCCGCTGGGGACCTGGCGAACTGGATGATCCCGGGCAAGATGGTCAAGGGCCCCGGCGGGGGGATGGACCTGGTGTACGGGGCGCGCAAGGTGATCATCCTGATGACCCACACCGCCAAGGACGGTAGCGCCAAGATCGTCGATGAGTGCTCGTTGCCGCTGACGGGTAAGGGTGTGGTGGACCGGATCATCACCGATCTGGCCGTCATCGACGTCACTGCCGAGGGGTTGGTGCTGGTCGAGACCGCACCAGGAGTGAGTGTGGAGGAGGTCAAGGCAGCCACCGAACCCAAACTGACGGTGGCCAGTGACCTGACCAAGGTGGAGGTAGGGGCATGAGTGACATCGTGATTGTGGCTGCGGCGCGCACCCCGCAGGGGCGGATGAACGGTGCGCTCTCGACGCTGCCGGCCACCGAACTGGGTGGCCATGCGATCAGAGCGGCCCTGGAACGCGGCCGGGTGCCGGCCGAGGTGGTGGACGCGGTCTTCATGGGCCAGGTGCTGCAGGCCGGCGCCGGGCAGGCACCGGCCCGGCAGGCCGCGATCGCCGCCGGTGTGGGGTGGCGAGCCCATGCCACCACGGTGAACAAGGTTTGCCTGTCCGGGTTGAGCGCCATCATCGACGCCACCCGGCTGGTGCGTTCCGGTGAGGCCCAGGTGGTGGTGGCCGGCGGGATGGAGTCGATGAGTCTGGCCCCGCACCTGCTCACCGGATCACGCAAGGGCTGGGCCTTCGGTCCCACCACCGCGATCGACCACATGGCTTATGACGGGCTGACCGATCCCTGGAGCGGTGAGGCGATGGGGCTGGGCACCGACCGCCGTCGGGACGTCTTTCCCACGACCCGCGGCGAGCAGGACTCGGTAGCCGCCGCCTCCCACCAGCGCGCCCAGGCTGCGTGGCAGGGCGGACGGTTCGACGCCGAGGTAGCCCCGGTCACGATCCGCACCCGCCGGGGGGAAACGGTTGTGGAGCGCGATGAGGGCATCCGTCCCGACACCACCACCGAATCGCTGGCGAAGCTGGCGCCGGCGTTCACCCCCGAGGGCCACATCACCGCCGGGAACGCCTCCCAGATCAGCGACGGGGCCGCGGCCGTGGTGGTCACCACGGCGCAGCGGGCCGCTGAGCAGGGCTGGGATGTGCTCGCCGCTTTGGGGGCCTGCGGGCAGGTCGCCGGCCCGGATGCGTCATTGCAGGAACAGCCCGCCGCGGCGCTCGAGGTGGCCCTGGACCGGCAGGGTTGGGCTGTCGGTGAGGTGGACCTGCTGGAGATCAACGAGGCCTTCGCCGCCGTGGTGATCGGCTCGGCCGCCCGCCTGGGCGTGGACGTGTCCGTGATCAACCCCGACGGCGGCGGGATCGCCCTGGGCCACCCCATCGGCGCCTCGGGCACCCGCCTGGCCGTCCACGCCGCCCACCGCATCGCCGCCGGGGAGGCCACCCGCGCCGCCGTCGCCCTGTGCGGCGGCGGCGGGCAGGGCGAGGCACTGCTGCTGCATACCCCCTAGGCGTGCACGCGCCCCGCACGGCCAGACCCGAGGAGAGACCATGACCACCCCGACCAGCACGGCCGTCACCGAGACCGACGTGGACACCGGCCGGCTGCGCACCCACGTCCGGATGGCCGGGGAGGCATCCGCTGAAGGCGGCACGGTGATCCTGGTGCACGGCAACTGTTCCTCCTCGGCGTTCTTCCACCGGTTGCTCACCACCCTGCCCGAGGGCTGGCGTGGCATCGCCCCTGACCTGCGCGGCTACGGCGACACCGAGGTGGCACCACTGGACGCGACCCGCGGCATGGGCGAGCTCTCCGATGACGTGATCGCCCTGATGGACGCACTCGGGGTGGAGCGGGCCGCGTTCGTCGGCCACTCCGCCGGGGCGGGTGTGATCATGCAACTGGCGATCGACCATCCCGGCCGGGTGGCCCGGATGCTCCTGGAGGCGCCCGCCTCGCCCTATGGGTTCGGCGGCACCGCCGGCACCGACGGCACACCGGTGTGGCCCGACTTCGCCGGCTCCGGGGGAGGCACCGCCAACCCGGATTTCGCCGCGGCCATCGCGGCCGGGGACCGCAGCACCGACCACCCGCACTCACCGCTGTCGGTGTTCCGGGCGCTGTATGTGGCACCGGGCACCGAACTGGCCGATGAGGACCTGCTGCTGGACTCGGTGCTGTCCACCACGATCGGTGCCGGAAACTATCCGGGCGATTCGGTACCCAGCCAGAACTGGCCGGGTGTGGCGCCCGGCACCACGGGGATCAACAACGCCCTGTCACCGAAGTACTACGACGTCTCCGCATTCGCGAACGTGCCGCAGGTGGGTCCGGTGCTGTGGGTGCACGGGGACGCGGACGCGATCGTGTCCGACACCTCCTCGCTGGACTTCGGCCAACTCGGCGCCCTGGGCGTGGTGCCCGGCTGGCCTGGCGCCGACACCTACCCGCCGCAGCCGATGGTCAGTCAGATGCGCGCGGTTCTGGAGGACTACGCCGCGAACGGCGGTACCTACCGCGAGGTGGATCTGCCCGGCATCGGCCACAGCCCCCACATCGAGGCCCCTGAGGTGTTCGGGCACCTGCTCGAAGAGTTGCTGACCGGCTGAGGGCGGCCCGGGCTGCGGGCTCGGAGGCCGCCCGCTGAGCGAGTCTGCGGTCGTTGTTGCTGCTGCTGCCGGCGCCGGTGCTGGACACCGGTCGTGCGACCGGTCACCGGTACCGCGCGTCCGCGGACCGGCACGACAGGGACGGCACGGTGGGCATTGATGCACTCGGAGCAAGCCCGCCCGGCGTGTGTGGCACATCCGGAATCTTCGCAGCGGGGCCGACGTTGGAACAGATGACGAGGTGTAACCCGATTTGAAGGAGGACATATTGGCCCGCAGGCGGCGCAAGTACGAGGAATTCGAGGACGACGACGGCACCCTGCTCCGGTATGCCTACCACCCCAACGGAGGTGGCCTGGTCTCGTCCAAGGCGACGGTGCACCCGACCGCATCGGTGGCTCCGGCAGCCTACGTCGACCCCGGCGCACGTGTGGGTGAACGCGCCCGGTTGGACCAGCGTGCCTGGGTGGACCGCGAGGCGGTCGTGGCGGCCGAAGCCGTCATCGGTGCGAACACCCACATCGGGGCCCGCGCGGTGATCGGTCGGGGAGCGCGTGTGCGCGATGGCGCGGTGGTCGCCGCCGGGACGAAGGTGCCCGACCACGGGGTGGTCGAGCCGGACACGGTCTTCACGGTCGAGGAGGCCAGCGGCTACGGCACCGCCGCCTGAAGCCGGCCGGGGCACCCGTGCCGGTGGGCGAGGATGGGGGGATGCTGAAAGTCTCCACCGTGAACGTCAACGGCATCCGAGCCGCCTATCGCCGCGGGATGGCCGACTGGCTGGTCGCCGCCGATCCGCAGATTTTGCTGCTCCAGGAGGTGCGGGCCAGCGATGAGATCATCACCGAGCACCTCGGGCCGGACTGGCACCTGATCCACCGGGCCGGTGCCGCCAAGGGTCGCAACGGTGTGGCCGTGGCCTCCCGGCACCCGATCACCGCCGTGCGCTCGGGGCTGGGGCCACCCGAGACCGAGACCGAGGACCAGGTGGGCCGCTGGGTCGAAGCCGACCTGGACGTGCCGGGACCGGGCAGGATCACGGTGGCCTCGGCCTATGTGCACTCCGGCACCGCCGGCACTGCCTCCATGGATGACAAGTACGCGTTCCTGGACAAGGTGACCGCTCGCCTGGGTGAGTTGATCACCGGCGGCCGCGACGTCGTCGTCGGCGGGGACGTCAACATCGCCCACCGCGAGGTGGACATCAAGAACTGGAGGGGCAACCTGAAGTCGGCCGGCTTCCTGCCCGCCGAACGGGCCTACCTCGACGCCTGGTTGCAGCAGGGGTGGGTGGATCTGGGCCGGCGGCACGGTGGAGACGGGCCCGGCCCCTTCACCTGGTGGTCATGGCGCGGCCAGGCCTACAACAACGACGCCGGCTGGCGCATCGACTACCAGTACGCCACGCCGGATCTGGCCGAGAGCGTCACGTCGGTCCGGGTGGACCGAGCCCCGTCCTACGCCGAACGCTTCTCCGACCACGCGCCGCTGACGGTGACTTATGGCCGCTGAGCCATGCCCGGGCGTCAGTGCGCCGGCGCGGCGGCCTCGGCTCTCAGGAACGCCGGATCGCGGTGCCCGGCGGCGCTGAACGCCTCGGCGACGTGTGCGGCGATCCGTTCGGCGCCGCCGCGGGGAATCAGCGCGATCGCCGAGCCACCGAACCCGCCGCCGGTCATCCGCGCACCCAGCGCACCGGCCTCGCGGGCCGCCTGCACCGCGGTGTCCAGTTCGGCTGCGGAGACCTCGTAGTCGGTGGCCAGGGAGGCGTGCGAGGCATTCATCACCGCGCCAGCCCGTGCCCAGGAGCCAGCCCCCAGCAACCCCACGAACTCCTTCACCCGGGCGATCTCGGTGACCACGTGGCGCACCCGGGCCCGGGTGGTCTCATCCGGCAGCGCCGCGAGGGCTCCGGGGAGCCCTGCCACGCTGATCTCCCGCAGCGTCTGCACTCCCAGCGTCGCCGCAGCCGACTCACAGGAGGCCCGGCGCTGCGCGTACTGACCATCGACCAGGGCGTGCTCGGCGCGGGTGTCGATGACCAGCAGTTCCAGGTCCGCGGCAGCCAGGTCGAAGGGCACCTGCTCCACCTGGCCGGACCGGGTGTCCAACAGCAGCGCGTGCCCGGCCCTCGCCCGCAGCGACGCCGCCTGGTCCAGCCCACCGGTGGGGGCGCCGGCGATCTCGTTCTCGGCACGCACGCACACCTGCGCGGCCCATGCCCTACCCGCATCGGTCCGTAGGTCCGGTCCGGTCCACTCGCTCCCGACCAGGCGCGCCAGGGCCATCGCGGTGGCGCAACCCAGCGCCGCGGAGGAACTCAGCCCGGCGCCGTAGGGGACGCAGGAGGCCACCGCCAGGTCGAACCCGGGTACCGGGACCCCCTCCTGGGCCAGCGCCCACGCCACCCCGGCCACGTAGGTGCCCCACCCCGAGACCGAACCGGGGCTCACCTGGGACAGGGGGGCCTCCCACACCCGGTCCTCCTTCTCCGAGACCAGGCGGACCCGGTCATCAGCCCGGGCCCGGGCCGTCACGAAGGTGCGGTGCGGCAGCGCGATCGGCAGGCACAGGCCGCCGTTGTAGTCGGTGTGCTCCCCGATCAGGTTCACCCGGCCCGGTGCCGAGGCGACCACCCCCGGGCCCCCGGCTGTGCCGCCGAAGGCGGCCGCGAAGACCTCCTCGGCCCTGCTGCGCCCGTGAGCTTCGGTCCACGCCTGGATGAGTGCTGAACTGTTCATGATCTCATCCTCTCAGCTCGAACACGGCGCCGGCAGCCCCGCAGCGGCACAACGCGGCAGGATCGGCGTACTCGCGCACCGGCGCCGCAGAGTAGCGTGGGAGCAGAACGCGGGCAGGTCAGAGGCGGGCGGGGCCCGGGACCGGAGGAGAGGGAGCAGGTGCCGATGTCGATGGGCCGACCCGAGCATCCGGGGGGGTGCCCGCGGTGACATTGCCCGAACGGGTGGGGGACCAGTTGCGGATCGGGGTGTCGATCCCGATCCCGGAGCCCTACAACTCCCGGCTGACGCGAGCCCGCGTCGAGGCCGGTGACCCGCACGCCTACTCGGTCCCGCCCCACGTCACGCTGCTGCCGCCGGTGGTGGTCGAGCCCGACCAGATGGGCGTCGTGGTGGACCACCTGAGCAACGTGGCCGACCGGTCCCGGCCGTTCGTGATGGAACTGAGCGGCACCGAGTCCTTCCGCCCGCTGAGCCAAGTGGTGTTCGTGAGCCTGCGCGCCGGCGCCCAGGAGTGCACGGCGCTGCACGAGGCCGTCAATGCCGGCCCGTTGCGCCAGGACCTGCAGTTCCCCTACCACCCGCACGTGACCATCGCCCACGACGTGCCCACGAATGACCTGGACCGTGCCGAGGCGGACATGGCCGGATTCGACGCGCTGTTCGCGGTGGCACACTTCTCCCTGTACGAGTTCGGGGACGACGGCGTCTGGCGGGATGTGAGTACGTTCGTGCTGTCCTCCTGACCGGTCGGCAGCGGGCGGGCCGTCCACCGACCGGAGTGCCCCGGCAGTCCGGACCAGGCATGCTGGAGGTATGGCGAAGTTCAAGGAATTCCTCGATTGGGCCGTGCGCACCCGGGCGGTGCGAGCACTGGGCCGGTACGGCAGCGCGAACGGGGCGCTGCTGTCCGGTGGGATCGCCTTCTCGGCCCTGTTCTCGATCTTCGCCGCCCTGGTGATCGGGTTCACCGTGTTCATGGCGGTGCTGGGGGGCAACGAGCCCCTGCGGGACTCGGTGCTGGACCAACTCGACCAGGTACTGCCCGGGATCGTGGACACCGGCGACGGCGGAATGGTCACGCCCGATCAACTGCAACTCACCACCGCCGGCGGGATCGCCGGGGCGATCGCGGTGGTGGTGCTGCTGAACACGGCGATCGGGGTGATCACGGCGCTGCGCAGCGGTGTACGGGCGATGTTCGGGATGGTGCGGCCCAAGGAGAACCCGGGGCTGGCGATGCTGCGTGATCTGGGCGGGTTCACCGTCCTGGCCCTGAGCGTGCTGGTCACGGCCGTTCTGGGCGTGGCAGCCGGGACGATGGCCACCTGGTTGCTGGACCTGATCGGCCTGGGTGATGCTCCCGGCGTCGGATTCCTGTTGCGCGCACTGGGTCTGCTGGTGGCCCTGGCGGTCGACACCTGCATCTTCATCTTCATCTACCGCGGACTGGCCGGGGCGCGCCCGGGCCGCCGGGACCTGATCATCGGAGCCATCATCGGCGGAATCGGAGCCGGCCTGCTGCGGTATCTGGGCACCTCGGCGGTAGGGGCCGTGGACAACCCGCTGCTGGCCGGATTCGCCGCCATCATCACGTTGCTGCTGTGGGTCAACCTGCAGGTGCGGATCGTGCTGATGGTCGCGGCCTGGACCGCCAACCCGCCGAAGAAGTTCAAGGTCACCCCGGACATGATCACCCACTACGACGAGGTTCCCAACTTCGTCACGGTCTCGGCCCCGCACACGTTCACCTGGGCCCACGACCCGGTCACCGGCCGGGTCCTGCCCATCGTCGAGGATCCGGTCCCGGAACCGGAGGAACCGTATTGGGGCGGCCTGATCGGCTGGGTGCGGGATTCGACCCGTCGCACGAAGGGCTCGGAGCCCGACTCGGCGGGGCCCGACCCGCAGGAGCGGGCCGCCGAGCACTCCGCGCCCTTCGACCTCACCGACCCGGGTGGGTCGAAACGGGACGACCGGGACGCCAAGCACGGGAACGGGCCCGGAACCGGCGGCGCGTGAACTAGCCTGCGCTGCATGCACGCGATCATTCCCGCCGGTGGGGCCGGCACCCGGCTGTGGCCGCTGTCGCGCCGGGACCACCCGAAGTTCCTGCACGACCTCACCGGCACCGGACGCAGCCTGCTGCAGGCCACCATCGACCGGATGACGCCGCTGGCCCGCTCGGTCACGGTGGTCACCGGCGCCCGGCACGCCCAGGTGGTACGGGACCAACTCCCACAGTTACCCGCCGAAGCGGTGCTGGCCGAACCCGCCCCCCGTGACTCCATGGCCGCGATCGGCCTGGCCGCAGCGGTGCTCGCGCGCCGGCACGGCGGCGAGGACGTGATCGTGGGATCCTTCGCGGCCGATCACGTCATCACCGACGAGGACGCCTTCGCCGAGGCGGTCGGCGCCGCCGAGGCCGCCGCCGCTGCGGGGTACGTGGCCACCATCGGGGTCGAGGCCTCCAGCCCCTCGACCGCCTTCGGTTACATCGAAGCCGGTGCGGAACTGACGCAGGTGCGGGCGGGGTTGCCCGTGCACCGGGTGCAGGCGTTCACCGAGAAGCCCGACGGCGACACCGCGGCCGCGTACCTGGCCACCGGCCGGTACCGGTGGAACGCCGGGATGTTCGTGGTGGCGGCGCGGGTACTGCTTGATCACCTGGCGCGGCACCATCCGGACCTGGCTGCCGGCCTGGACGCGATCGCGGCCGCCTGGGACGGCCCGGAGCGTGAGCAGGTGCTGGCGAGGCACTGGGCCGGGCTCCGCGCGATCAGCATCGACCACGCGATCGCCGAGCCGGTGGCCGCCCGTGGCGGGGTAGCAGTGGTTCCGGCGAGTTTCGGCTGGGACGACGTGGGGGACTGGGCGTCTATCCGGGCGGTTCTGGGCCCGGCCGGTGACGACGCCGCGGTGCGGGTGCTCGGTGACGCCGACCGGGTGCTCGCCCTGGATGCCCCCGGTGGCATGGTGGTGCCCGGCAGCGGACGTACGGTGGTGCTGGTCGGGGTGCCCGATGCGGTGGTGGTCGACACCCCGGATGCGATTCTGGTCACCACGGCCGCGCACGCGCAGCGGGTCAAGGACGCGGTCGCGGCACTGGCGCGGCCCGGCGCGGACCACCTGCTCTGAACGCGCCGGCCCGGGCAGGTACCCTCGACGTCGTGGTTTCCCCTTCCCCGGCGGCTGCGGCCCTGGCCGAACGCGTGCGCGCGCGGGCGGCCGACCTCAACGACGAACTGGTGGCGTTCCGCCGCGATCTGCACGCCCACCCCGAACTCTCCCGCGCCGAGCACCGCACCACCGACCGGGTGGCCACCCGGCTGGAGGCTGCCGGGCTGACGGTCCGCCGGTTGGAGGGGACCGGGCTGATCTGTGACATCAGGGCCCGGGCCGAGGGTCCCTCCCGGGGCATGGTGGCCCTGCGCGCCGACCTGGACGCGCTGCCGCTGACGGAGGTCTCCGGACTCGGGTTCGCCTCCACCGTGCGCGGTGTGGCCCACGCCTGCGGCCACGACATGCACACCGCCGTGGTGCTCGGCGCCGGGCTGGTGCTGGCCGAACTGGCTGCCGAGGGTGAACTGCACAGCGATGTCCGCCTGATCTTCCAGCCCGCCGAGGAGGTTCAACCCGGGGGCGCCCTGGATGTGATGCGGGCCGGGGGGCTCGAGGGGGTCGAGGCGATCTTCGCCCTGCACTGCGACCCCAAGTTCGACGTCGGCCAGGTGGGGACCCGGATCGGACCGATCACCTCCGCCTCCGACACCGTCACGGTGACCCTGTCCTCCACGGGTGGGCACACCTCCCGCCCGCACCTGGCCGGCGACCTGGTGGCCGCCCTCGGCCACGTGATCACCGCCGTCCCGGCGATGCTCACCCGCCGGATCGACCCGCGCTCGGGGGTCAACCTGACCTGGGGTGCGGTGCGGGCCGGCAACGCCCCCAACGCGATCCCCTCGGTGGGCAGCGTCACCGGGACGCTGCGCTGCCTGGACGCCCGGGCGTGGGCGTACGCCCAGGAGATCCTGGTCGATGTGGCCAAGCAGGTGGTGGCACCGACCGGGGTGGAGGTGGACGTCCAGATCGTGCGCGGGGTGCCGCCGGTGGACAACGACGAGAAGTCGGTCCGGTTCCTCGACGACAGCGCCCGGACCGCGCTGGGCCCGGACTCGCTGCAACTGACCGAGCAGTCCCTGGGCGGGGAGGACTTCGCCTGGTACCTGACCGAGATCAAGGGTGCGATGGCCCGCCTCGGCACCCGGACCCCGGGCGGACGCACCTACGATCTGCACCGTCCCGATGTGATCTTCGACGAGGACGCGATCGGGGTGGGGGTGCGGTTGTTGACCCAGGCCGCTGCCCGGGCCGGCCGGGAACGCTGAGAACCGCGGCCCGGGCCCCATAGCGGTGCCAGTGCCTGCCGGTGGAGGTACCAGTTGGATAACAACCGCACCCGGTATGACCCGAACCCGCCTGCGCCACCCCGTTTCGGGTCTACCATCGGGCCGGTCGCCGCATCCCTGGCGACGGCACCGACGCCACATGCCCCCCGGCCTGTCCACCCCCACAGGAGTCCATCGTGAAGAAGCCCATCTACGCCACGGCCGGCCTGGCTGCTGCCGCGCTCGTCCTCGCCGCCTGCGGCGCCGCCCCGGAGGATGAGGACCCCGCCGGTGACACCGGTGCCGAGGGTATCGACCAGGATTTCATGGCCTGCATGATCTCCGACGAGGGCGGTTGGCACGACGCCTCGTTCAACGAGTCCGGGTACGAGGGCCTGACCCGGGCCGCCGCGGAACTGGGTGTGTCGATCCAGGACGCCGAGTCCACCGACCCGGCCCAGTACGCGGGCAACGTTGACGCGATGGTCCAGGAGGGCTGCGACCTGACCTTCGGTGTCGGGTTCGCCCTCGAGGACGACATCCAGGCCGGCGCCGAGACCAACGAGGACCTCAACTTCGCCCTGATCGACTCCGCGTTCAGCGACGACGAGGGCAACCCGGTGGACCTGCCCAACGCCAAGCCGGTGCTGTTCAACACCCACGAGGCCGCCTACCTGGCCGGCTACCTGGCCGCCGGGATGACCGAGACCGGCACCGTGGGCACCTACGGCGGGCGCCCGTTCCCGTCGGTGACGATCTTCATGGACGGCTTCGTCGACGGCGTCGCCGGCTACAACGACACCCACGGCACCGACGTGGAGGTGCTGGGCTGGGACAAGGAGTCTCAGAACGGCTCCATGACCGGTGACTTCGAGAACCCGGAGAACGGCTACAACACCACCCAGCAGTTCATCTCCGACGGCGCCGACGTGATTCTGCCGGTGGCCGGGCCGGTGGGCTCGGGCTCGCTGCGCGCCGCGGACGAGCACGAGGGCATCATGGTGATCTGGGTGGACGCCGACGGATACGAACAGCCCGACAACGAGGCCTACGGCCAGTACATCCTGACCTCGGTGCTGAAGATGATCGGCAACTCCGTCTTCGACACCATCGAGGCCGCTGCGGCCGGCGAGTTCGACCCGACCCCCTACGTGGGCACCTTGGAGAACGGTGGGGTGGATATCGCCCCCTACCACGAGTTCGAGGACCAGGTCCCCGACGAGCTCAAGTCCGAGATCGATGAGTTGCGCGAGCAGATCATCAGCGGTGAACTGCAGGTGGACTCCCCCAGCGCGGTCGAGATCGGCTGACGTCGACGACCACGGCGACCCGGGCTGCGAAGGGCCCGGGTCGCCGTCGTCCACCCCGCTACAGTGCGGGCAGGACCGAAGGGAGCACGGGTGCGGCTCGAACTGCGCGGGATCACCAAACGCTTCGGCTCGCTGCTGGCCAATGACGCCATCGATCTGACCTTCGAAGCCGGGCAGATCCACGCCCTGCTGGGTGAGAACGGTGCCGGCAAGTCCACGTTGATGAACGTGCTGTACGGCCTGTACACCCCCGATGCCGGGCAGATCGTGGTCGACGGCGAACCGGTTTCCTTCGCGGGCCCCGGCGGGGCGATGGCCGCGGGCATCGGCATGGTGCACCAGCACTTCATGCTGGTGCCGGTCTTCACGGTGGCCGAGAATGTGGTGCTGGGCCACGAACCCACCGGGCCGCTGGGCGTGATCGACCTGGACCAGGCCCGCCGCATCGTGCAGGAGATCTCCGAACGCTTCGGGTTCGAGGTCGACCCCGACGCGCGCGTGGAGGACCTGAGCGTCGGTGCGCAGCAGCGGGTAGAGATCATCAAGGCGCTGTCCCGCGACGCCCGGGTGCTCATCCTCGATGAACCCACGGCGGTGCTGACCCCGCAGGAGACCGATGAGCTGATCGAGATCATGCAGCAGCTCAGTGACACCGGTACCACGATCGTGTTCATCACCCACAAGTTGCGGGAGGTCCGGGCGATCGCGGACCAGATCAGCGTGATCCGGCGCGGAAAGGTGGTCGGGGACGCATCGCCGGCGGACTCCGAGGCAACCCTGGCCGCCCTGATGGTGGGACGGGAGGTGAACCTGCGGGTCGATCGCGAACCCGCCCGCCGCACCGAGCACACCTTGACCATCAAGGATCTGACCGTGCGCGACGCGGACGGGAGCCAGGTGGTGGACGCGGTGAACCTGCAGGCCCACGGCGGAGAGGTGCTGGCGATCGCCGGGGTGCAGGGCAACGGCCAGTCCGAGTTGGTCGAGGCGATCCTGGGGCTGCGCGAGGCGACCGGCGGTTCGGTCGACCTGGACGGGCAGGAACTGCTGGGACGTAGCGTGCAGGAGGTGCTCCGCGCCGGCGTGGGGTACGTCCCCGAGGACCGCTCCACCGATGGCCTGGTCGGACCCTTCACGATCGCGGAGAACCTGATCCTGGACCTGCACGACCAGGCCCCGTTCGCGCGCGGGTGGAGCATGGACCAGGGCGCGATTACCGACAACGCCCGGCGCCAGGTCGAGGCGTTCGACGTGCGCACCTCCAGCATCCACGCCCCGGTCGCGACCCTGTCCGGTGGCAACCAGCAGAAAGTGGTGCTGGCCCGGGAGATGTCGCGCCCCTTGCGGGTGCTGGTCGCCTCCCAGCCCACCCGCGGCCTGGACGTGGGCTCGATCGAGTTCGTGCACGGGCGCATCATCGCCGAACGCGACGCGGGCACCCCGGTGCTCATCGTGTCCACCGAACTGGATGAGGTGATGGCGGTGGCGGACCGGATCGCGGTGATGTACCGCGGCCGTGTGGTCGGGGTGGTCGACGGCGACACCGACCGGGACGTACTCGGGCTGATGATGGCCGGGGTGGCACCACAGGAGGCCGAGGAGCGGGCCGCCGCTGAGCACACCCGGATGCACGTCGCCGACACCGCCGGCCAGGCCGAGGAGATCACCGGGGATCCCGTGGCAGTGGCGCACGTGCCCGTCGGTTCCCGACCCGGTGAGCCCGGCCAGGGCCCGCCCGGTGATGATCCGCGCGACCGGGATCCCGGAGAGGCCGTCATGCATGAGGGCGGCAGTGCTGATCCGACCAGGGGCGACCGCGGCAACGGGGACGGCACCCAGCAGGGGCAGGTGCGCGATGTCTGAGCGACGCACCGAATCCGCAGGGGCCGGCCCGGACCGGGGTGAGCAGGGCAGCGATATGCGCGGGGTGCTGCGGGAGATCCTCTCCGCCAGCTGGGTCACCGTGCTGCTGGCCATCGTGGCCGCGCTGGTGGTCTCCGCGGTCCTGGTGATGTACGCCGATCCGGACGTTCGTAGTTCCGCGGTGTACTTCTTCGACCGGCCCGGCGACACCTTCTCCGCGGCCTGGGGTGCGATCGTGGATACCTACACGGCACTGTTCCGTGGCGCCGTCTTCGACTACCGGGCCGGTTCGGTCAGCAGGGCGCTGCGGCCGGTCACCGAGACGTTCGTGGCCGCAACGCCGCTCATCTTCGCCGGCCTCGGGCTGGGCATCGCCTTCCGCGCCGGGATGTTCAATATCGGCGCCCAGGGGCAGGTGCTCGCCGGCGCCGCTGCGGCCGCCTACGTCGGCTTCGCCCTGCCGATGCCACCCGTGGTGCACCTGGTGGCCGCGGTGCTGGCCGCCGCTGTGATCGGCGGGCTGTGGGCCGGGATCGCCGGGTTCCTCAAGGCCCGCACCGGCGCGAACGAAGTGATCACCACGATCATGCTGAACTGGATCAGCCTGTGGCTGGTGCGGTACCTACTCGATCAGGAGTACTTCGCCCCGGGCCCGAACCCGATCGCACCGCCGGTGTCGTCGAACTCGGCATTTCCGCTGTTGCTCGGCTCCGGGTTCAACCTGCACCTGGGGTTCCTGCTTGCCCTGGCCGCGGTGGCGGCGGTGTGGTGGCTGATGGAGCGTTCCACGATCGGCTTCAAGTTCCGGGCGGTGGGAGCGAACATGGACGCCGCCCGCACTGCGGGGATCAACGTCAACCTCACGTTCGTGATGGTCATGGTCAGCGCCGGCCTGCTCGCCGGGCTGGCCGGTGCCAGTCAGATCCTCGGCCCCACCCGGACCCTGCGGGAGACCACCGCAGGAAACATCGGCTTCGATGCGATCACGGTGGCGCTGCTCGGACGATCCCGGCCGGTGGGGGTGCTGCTGGCCTCGCTGCTCTTCGGGGCGATGCGCGCAGGTCTGCCCCTGATGCAGGTCAACTCGCACACGCCGGTGGACCTGATCCTGATCCTGCAGGCCACCATCGTGCTGATGATCGCCGCGCCGCCGCTGGTGCGTTCGATGTTCCGGTTGCCGCAGCCGCACGGTGAGAACCGGCGCCGCGAGGGAGCCCTGGTATGAGCGCCGCGACACACTTCCACGACCCGGCAGTGGCCGCGGCGGACCCCGCGGTCGGGAAGATCTCCTGGCGCACCCCGGTGCTGATGGCTGCCGTGGCGATCGTAGGCCTGCTCGCCTTCGGACTGTTCACCTCGGCCGGGCGTGAGTCACGTTTCAACCTCGGCGGCGGCGGGATCCCGTTCGACCCGCCACCCCTGGTGCTGCCCTCCCGGCTGACGGTCCTGGTGCTGGTGGCCATCGCGCTGATCCTGACCGCGCTGGCCTACTGGTACACCTCGACGCGGCGCACGGTTCCGCTGGCGATCCCGATCTCCTTCGGTGTGGTGATGCTGGCGGCCTTCCTGACCTGGGCGGTGGCCGGCAACGCCCGTGGCCTCACGCTGTCCTTCCTGCTCGCCACCACGATCACGGCCACGCTCCCGTTCGCGTTCGGCGCGATGGCGGGTGTGCTGTGCGAACGCTCCGGCATCATCAACATCGCCATCGAGGGCCAACTGCTGATGGGGGCCTTCATGGCCGCGATCGTGGCGAGCATGGCGGGCAACTTCTACTACGCCCTGATCGCCGCACCGATCGGCGGGGCGCTGGTGGGTTTGCTGCTGGCGGTGTTCTCCATCCGGTACCGGGTGGACCAGATCATCGTCGGTGTGGTGCTGAACGTGCTGGTGCTGGGGGTGACCACGTACCTGCTGCACTCGGTGGTGCGGGACAACTCCAACACCATGAACGACCCGCCCCGGTTGACCCCGATCCGGATCCCGCTGCTGGCCGACATCCCGGTGGTGGGCCCGGCACTGTTCAACCACAACGTGATCGTCTACGCCATGTTCGCCACCGTGATCGGGTTGCAGTTCATGATCTTCCGCAGCCGTTGGGGCCTGCGGATGCGCTCGGTGGGCGAGCACCCGAGAGCGGCCGATACCATGGGCATCAACGTGAACCGGACCCGGTACCGCAATGTGGTGTTCGGCTCCGCGGTGGCCGGCTTCGGTGGTGCCGCGCTGGTCTCAGCGGGCCTGGCGTTCCTGGAGAACATTACCGCCGGTCGCGGTTACATCGCCCTGGCCGCGATGATCCTGGGCCGGTGGAAGCCCGCCGGTGCCCTGGCCGCAGCGTTGCTGTTCGGCTTCGCCGACTCCCTGAACCGGATGTTGGTGAACATCTCCTCCCCGGTGCCGACCGAACTGCTGGCGATGCTGCCCTACCTGGCCACCATCTTCGCCGTGGCCGGACTGGTGGGCCGGGTGCGCCCGCCCGCGGCGGAGGGCAAGCCGTACCCGCCCTCATGAGAGGCCCGGGGAAGCAGGACCGAGCGCGATGTAGGAGGCTGGGCCGATGAGCACGATCGATTGGCACGGACTGCGGGCGGCGGCCCGGGAGGTGGCGCAGCGCGCCTACGCCCCCTACTCGGGCCTGCGCGTCGGCGCCGCCGCGCGGACGAGTGACGGCCGGGTGCTGGTGGGGTGCAACGTGGAGAACGCCGCCTACGGGGTGACCCTGTGCGCGGAGTGCTCGCTGGTCTCCGCGCTGGTCACCGGCGGCGGGGGGCGCCTGGTGGCCTTCACCTGCGCCGGTGGCGAGGGGCAATTGCTGATGCCCTGCGGGCGCTGCCGGCAACTCCTCTGGGAACACGGCGGAGCCGGGTTGCTGGTGGACACCCCCTCCGGCATCCGCCCGATGAGCCAGGTGCTGCCCGACGCCTTCGGTCCGGACCACCTGCCCTGAGCACCCCGATCCGCCGTCCGGGCCGGCGCGCGGGGGAGCATTACCATCGGGTCATGAGCAGCGAAGCCTTCGACGCCGTCGACATCATCCGCACCAAGCGCGACGGCGAGGCCCTCAGCGAGGAGCAGATCCGCTGGGTGATCGAGGCCTACACCCGTGGGGCGGTGGCCGAGGAACAGATGGCCGCGCTGAACATGGCGATCCTGCTGAACGGGATGGGCCGGGCCGAGATCGCCACCTGGACCCGGGCGATGATCGACTCCGGAGAGCGGATGGACTTCTCCGTCCTGCCGGTGCCCACCACGGACAAGCACTCCACCGGCGGGGTCGGGGACAAGATCACCCTGCCGCTGGCCCCCCTGGTCGCCTCCTTCGGGGTGGCGGTCCCGCAGCTGTCCGGCCGCGGCCTGGGGCACACCGGTGGCACCCTGGACAAACTCGAGTCGATCCCCGGTTGGCGGGCGGACCTGAGCAACGAGGAGATGCTGGCCCAACTGCGCCACGTGGGCGCGGTGATCTGCCAGGCCGGCTCCGGCCTGGCCCCGGCCGACCGCAAGCTCTACGCGCTGCGCGACGTGACCGGCACCGTGGAGTCGATCCCGCTGATCGCCTCCTCGATCATGAGCAAGAAGATCGCCGAGGGAACCGGCGCCCTGGTGCTGGACGTCAAGGTGGGGTCCGGGGCGTTCATGAAGGACGCCGGCGCCGCCCGGGAACTGGCCCGCACCATGGTGGATCTGGGCACCGATGCGGGCGTGACCACCCGGGCCCTGCTCACCGACATGTCGACACCGCTGGGCCTGACCGCCGGCAACGCCCTGGAGGTCCGCGAGGCGGTGGAGGTCCTCGACGGCGGTGGGCCCCCCGACGTGGTCGAACTCACCGTCGCGCTGGCCCGGGAGATGCTCTCCGCGGCGGGCCGGGAGGACGTCGACGTCGCCGCGGCCCTGACGGACGGGCGGGCGATGGACACCTGGCGGGCGATGATCACCGCCCAGGGTGGCGATCCCGACGCCCCGCTGCCCACCGCCACCGACACCGACGTGGTCCTCGCCCCCGCCGACGGGGTGCTGGTGGAACTCGACGCGCTGGCCGTGGGTGTGGCCGCCTGGCGCCTGGGTGCCGGCCGGGCCCGTCGGGAGGATGCGGTCCAGGCCGGCGCCGGGGTGCAGATGCACGCCAAACCAGGCGGGGCCGTTCGTGCCGGCGAGCCACTGATGACTCTGCACAGCGACACCCCCGAACGTTTCGACCGCGCCAGGCAAGCCCTTGCGGATGCTGCCGTCATCGCCCCGGAGGGCTCCCGTCCACCCGGGCGGCCCCTGATCCTGGACCGGCTCGTCGCCGGGTGAGGAGAGGCTCACGATGCCTGCGCACCGGCGGGACTCCGGGCGCCCGGGGTTGTCCCTGAGTACGGTGCTGAGCCCGGTGTTTACCGGCCGGTACCTCGACCTCGCCCAGCGACTGCTCACTGCCCGCGCCGCGTCGCTGGCGCTGCCGCACTGGAACCTCTTCCCGCACGATGAGGGGAACCGCTCCGGGCCCGAGTTGGTGCGCATCGGCGGGCACGTGGCCCGTCAGCACGACGGCGTCACCTGCGGTGCGGCGGCCATCATGCTGCTGAACGCCGCGATCGACCCGCACCTGGCCGCCTGGCTCGAGCACGGCCGCATGCCCGCCGCAACTACGCCGGAGATCGCCACACTCGATGCCGCGGGCCTGGCCGCGCCCACGGTGGCGGCCCGGATGGCCCTGGCCCAGGACGCCACCCACCGCATCCTCACCCGCGCCGGGCCGGGCCGGCTCCCGTGGCCCCGGGCGCTGGGTACCCCGCCCTGGGGCGCGGCCCGCGGCGCCCGGGTACCCGGGGTGCGCTACACCCACCGGGCCGTGGACGATCACAACCCGGCCGTGCTGCGCGCCACCACCGACATGCTCGTGGCCGCCACCTCCGCAGGTGTCCCCGTCCCGCTCTACGCCGGCGGCAACACGGCTCGTGGGTGGCGCACCGCGGTGCCGCGGCACGTGCTGCTGGCACTTCCCGCAGCCGGGGACCGGCTGCGCATCTTCGACCCGGGGACCGGGTACATCCACCGGGTGCGGCCGGAGGAGCTGGCGGCGCGGCGCACCCCGCACCCGGCGCTGGGGAACTGGACCCACCTGGCCTGGACGCTGATCCCGCTCGTGGATTCCCACCGGTAGAGCCTGCACCGCACTGCCACAATGCCGCCATGACCTTCGTGCCCGGACACCGGTTGAGCGCACACCTGCTGGACGTCATCGTGCCGGACCTGACGCAGGAGTTTCCGCACCTGCGGTACGCCGCCGCCCTGATCGGGCGCGGCTCGGACGTGCTCGGCTACGACACCGCTCGTTCCACCGATCACGACTGGGGCCCACGCCTGGTGCTGGTGCTGTCCGAGCAGGACCACCGAACCCGCGCCGAGCAGGTCCTGGACGCGGTCGAGGCGGTGCTGCCGGAGGTGATCGCCGGGGTCGCGGTGGACCACCTGCCGGGCCAGCAGATTCCCGGTGGCCCGGCCACCCACCACACCACCGCGGGGCGCCGGCGCCCGCACGGGGTGAGCGTGCGCACGCTGCAGGGCCTGCTCTCGGACCTGCTCGGCATCGACTCACTGGCCGAACTGGACCCCGCGACCTGGATGAGCATCCCCTCCCAGAGCCTGCTGGAGTTCACCGCCGGGCCGGTGCTGCGCGACGACGTGGGCCAGTTGAGCCGCGCCCGTGCGGAACTGTCGTTCTACCCCGACCAGATCTGGCTGGCCGTCATGGCCGGGTGGTGGCAGCGCATCGCCCAACTGGAGGCCCTCACCGGTCGGGCCCGCGAGGCCGACGACGACGTGGGTGCCGGGGTCATCGCCGCCGGCATCGTGCGCTGCGGTATGCACCTGGCGTTGTTGCAACAGCGCACCTACCCGCCCTATGCCAAGTGGTTGGGTACAGCCCTTGCCCGCACCGCCGGCGGAGCGGACCTGCTCACCCTGATGCGCGCCGCGCTGGACGCCCGCGGAACCGACCAGGACCGGGCCGTGGTGGACGTGCTGCTCGCGCTCGCCGCGGCCCATGACCGGCTCGGCGTGACCGACCAGGTACGGGCCACGCCGTCGTCCTTCTTCGACCGGCCCTACCCGGTGATCTGGGCCGACCGGTTCACGCAGGCACTGCGAGGTGCCATCACCGATCCGGCCGTGCGCGCACTCCCGCGCGACATCGGGAGCATCGATACCATCACCGACTCCACCCCGGCCGCGGCCGATCACGGGTTCCGGCGCCATCTGCGCACCTGGTGGCGTGAGGCCGAATGAGCACGGTGCCGGACGGGTCGGCCCGGCCGGCACCGGCAGGGCTCAGCGCTGCAGTTCCAGCCCGCGGGTGCGGGTGGAGATGCGCCACAGGCTCGAGGTCGCGGTGATGTACAACAGGGTGCCGAAGGGGCCCCCGAAGCACAGGTTCGCGGTGGTCTCCGGAGTGGGGATACGGCCCAGTTCGGTGTCCCCGTCGGGGGTGAGGACGTGCACCCCGTCGGCGGCGGAGGACCAGATCCGTCCCTCGATGTCCAGACGCAGCCCGTCGGTCTTACCCGGGTCCACCCGGAACCACTCGCGTTCGTAGGTGGCATTGCCGTCGGGGTCGATGCGATAACCGAACGTGGCGGCATCGGAACCGGTGTCGGCCAGCAACAGCAGGTCCGCGGAGGCGAAGGCCAGGCCGTTCGGCTTGTCCCGGTCCCGGATCGGGGCGGTCAGGGTGCCGTCACGGTCGAGCCGGAACACCCAGCGTCCGGGCAGTTCCTGCTCCCCGCCGTAGCCCTCCTCGGGCTTGTCGATGCCATAGGTGGGATCGGTGAACCACAATGAGCCGTCCAAGGGGTGCAGGGCTACGTCGTTGGGGCTGTTCAGGCGCTTGCCATCGAACGTGTCGGCCAGGGTGGTCCAGGATCCGTCGTGCTCGTGCCGCACCAGAGCCCGCTCCCCGTGGGAGCAGGCGATCAGCAACCCGTCGATATCGGTGCAATGCCCGTTCTGGTGGTGGCTCGGCTCTGCCTCAGCCTCCAGTACCCCGTAGTCGGTCCATGCCCAGGTGCGGTTCTGTCGGACGTCGGAGAAGACCACCCGTTCCCGGTTGGCCACATAGGTGGGGCCCTCGGCCCAGGTGAAATCCCCGGCGAGGTGCTCCAACGCCGCATCCGGGGGGAACAGCTCACTGAAGGACGGGTCGGTAGGTACAGGACCTGATGGCGTAGTCATGCCTGCCACGGTACCGAGCCCAGCGGCCAGCGGCACCCCGCTCCGGGCGCCGAACCTGCGGTGGGCTCAGTGGCCGTCCAGGTTCCACTCCTCGGTATCGACCTGCGGTACGGCTCCGCGGGTTCCGGCTCCGGCGCCGCCACCGGGACCCGGTGCGATCTCGTCGGGCTCGAGATCATCGGCCACCAGTTCCAGGCCGTGGTTACGCCGTGTGCGCTTGCTGCCCTGGCCGTTTCCGGCGAACGCACCTCCGACACCGCCCCGGCCGGCGCCGCCGGCACCCGCGCCACCGCCGGCGCGGGAACTGCCAGGGGCGACCGCGGCACCGCCTCGGCCGGGACCACCTGCAGCACCGCGGCCGGCTGCGCCCGGACCACCCCGGGCGGTCGAACCGGGCACCATGCCGCCGACGCCTCCGCGCGCTCCGGGGCCTCCTGCGCCGCGCGCACCAGGTCCACCGACGCCTCCGCGTGCACCGACACCACGCGTGCCGGGTCCCCCGCGGCCGGTCTGACCGGGGACCACGCCGCCGACGCCTCCGCGCGCTCCGGTGCCCACACCGCCCCGTGCTCCGGCACCGATCACCGCGCCGCCCACCGCTGCCCCGGGACCACCCACACCGGGGCCGCCCACACCGGGACCGCCCACCGCGGGCGCACCCGCACCGGAACCGATCCCGGCGCCGGCGCCGCCGACGAGTGTGCCTCCGCCGGGACCATCCACGGAGGTGTCGATCATCGGGCCGGTGCCGGCCTCGGGGTTCCAGTGCTCACGACCGGTGCCGGCGCCGGCACCGCCGGGCCCGGCCGGTAGGTCCTGGACCGGTCCGCCGCCGCCGATCCCGGAGCCGGTGCCCACGGATGAACCGCCGCTGATCCCGGGGCCGGTGCCCACGGATGAACCGCCGCCGATTCCGGGGCCGGTGCCCACCGGAGCGCCGCCGCCGGAACCACCGGGTCCGGTACCGCCCCCGCCACCGGACATCGAGAATCCGGGGGTGGCAGCGCCTCCGGTGCCGCCAGCACCGCTGGTCCCGCTCGGGCCGGGCGCCGTCGGGCCGTCGGTGTTGCCGCTCATCCGCGCAGTGGCGTCGCGCAGCATGGCGTCCAGCCGGTTCATCTCCCGGCTGGCCTCGGCCTCGCGCTCCCTGGCGTTCTGCTCCCGGAAGTGCGCGCGCATGTCGGCGGCGTCCTCGAACTCCACGTTGCCGCGGGCAGGGTGGCCGACCAGGGACGCCTGCTCCTCCTGGAACGCATCCAGGTCCTCGCTGGGCAGCATCGTGTAGGACACCGAGCCCTCCCGGACCGCCTCCCGGGCGTCGGAGAGGATCGTGACGACCTCATCGAGTTCACCGGCGAGTTCGGCTGCGCCGGAGGCGATCTCCGAAGCCAGCTCCCGGGCCGCCTGACCGGCCGCCCCTTCCATGCCGGGATCACCGGCGGCGTTGCGCAGGGCCTCGGCCAGTGCGCTCAGGCTCCCGGCCCCGCCGTACAGGTTCGACCGGTCGGTCGAGGTGCCGTCCCGGTTGGTGTCATTGACGTCCAGGTAGCGCTTCAGTGCGTCGGCGTTGGCGCCCATCAGGCCTCCCCGGTCGGTGTGCCGGCCTCGGGGACGTGGATCTGCTCGGTATCACGCCCGGCGTGAGCCATCACGGTCTCGACGTCGTCGTCCACACCCAGCAGGGCCTTCTCGCTCTCGGTCAGACCGGAGGTGAATTGATCGACCTTCGCCGCCAGCGTGTCCATCTTCTCCTGGATCGCCAGCAACCGGTCGCGGTAACTGGCCGCGAAATTCATCGCCTCGGTGTTGATGGTCCAGCGCGAAGCGTTCTGGGTGTTGGCCAGTTCACTCGCGGTCTTGATCTCGTCCTGAAGATCGTCGTTGGCCTGTTGAGCCAGCCCCGCGACGTGATACACGGTGTGCGAATCGATCAATAGTGCCACGGCGCTTCTATCCCTTCGGTTACTCCGAATCCAGGCTAACGGAGGATCGCGCAGGCGCCCATGGAGAGAACTCCCCATCGTCCACGCCCCGATGGCCCGGTCACGTTGGCCATTACGCTGCTGTGTCATGACGCTACGCCCGGAACAGATAGCCGCCCTGCCCAAGGTCGTCCTGCACGACCACCTCGATGGCGGGCTGCGCCCGCAGACGCTGCTGGACCTGGCCGCAGCCATCGGTCACGATCTGCCCGCCCGGAACGCTCAGGACCTGGCACAGTGGTTCGTCGCCTCGGCCAACTCAGGGTCCCTGGAGCGCTACCTGGAGACTTTTGCCCACACCACCGCGGTGATGCAGACCCCCGAAGGGCTGCACCGGGTGGCCAAGGAGGCGGTGCTGGACCTGGCGGCCGACGGTGTGGTCTACGCCGAACAGCGGTACGCACCCGAGCAGCACCAGCATCAGGGCCTGAGCCTGCAGGAGGTGGTCGATGCGGTCCAGTCCGGATTGGACTACGGCGTGGAACAGGCCGTGCGCGCGGGTCACCGGATCCACGTGGGAACCCTGATCACCGCGATGCGCCAGGAGGACCGGGCCGATGAGATCGCCGAACTCGCCCTGGCCAACCGTGACCGGGGCGCGTTCGGGTTCGACATCGCCGGACCCGAACTGGGCTTCCCCCCGACCCGCCAGGCCCGGGCCTTCCAGACGTTGCGGGAGGCCAACTTCCCCTTCACCATCCACGCCGGAGAGGCCGACGGGGTGCAGAGCATCTGGCAGGCACTCCAGCAGTGCCACACCCTGAGGTTGGGACACGGGGTGCGCATCATCGAGGACATCGCCGACGCCGACGACCCCGAGCGTGCCCGCCTCGGCCGGGTGGCCCACTGGGTGCGGGACCGTCAGATCCCGCTGGAGGCCTGCCCGGTATCGAACCTGCATACCGGGATCGCCCCGACGGTGGCCGCCCACCCCATCACCGCGCTTCGCGACCTGGGCTTCGCGGTGACCATCAACACCGACAACCGGCTGGTCTCGGGCACCTCGATGAGCCAGGAGATGACCCTGCTGGTGACCGAGGCCGGCTGGGACCTGGCCGACCTGGAGGCGGCAACGCTGACGGCGGCGTGGAACGGGTTCGCCCACCACGACGTGATGCAGCAGATCGTCGCCGAACAGATCCTGCCCGGATTCGCGGCGGCCCGGGACGCCGTGTGACCGACGGCGCAGTCCGGTGCCGGGCCCGACCGCAAGCCCGAGCCGGCCCCGGGCATCCGCTCGGGAAGCGCACTGTCCCGACTCTGACTCTGGCGACGGGGCTGACACGTATCGGTCCCACGTCTGGACCTGAGGCAGCGACCCTACCCGGATCGGTCGCCCCGCCACCTGCGAAGCCGGTGGAGATCGTGCCCGAAAACCCCTGATCCGGCAGCCGGATCCGATAGGCTCACCCACACATGTGCTGAACCAACCGTCGGGGGTTGAGGTGGCACCCACCCGGGGCGCTCATCGTCCGCCCGCGCTTCAGGGTCTCGTTGCCCGGGTGCCGGCGGAGCAGTTGCTGCGCCTGCGCGGCCCCAGCCGGCCCCTGATCACGGTGACCGCGGCGCCCGGATGGGGCAAGACCACCGTCGTGGGGCGGTGGGCCAGCGCGCCGGGGACCCGCTGGCTGACCCTTGGGGCACAGCACGGCGACGCAACCCGCCTGGCACGCGAACTGGCCCGGCTCGCCCACCGAGATGAGGACGGCGAGTCATCCGGCGCCGAGGGCGGGCACCCCCCGGACACCACCGACGTCGGCGTCCTGGCGCACTGGGTGGCCCGGTCCTGGGCACCGGAGGTCTCCGGACCGATCGTGCTCGACCACGCCCACGTACTGATCGGCACCCCCGGACACGACCTGCTGCACCGTCTGGTACGTTCCGGGCCCGCCCGTCCCCAGATTTGCGTGCTGTCCCGGTGCGACCTGGACCTGGTCGATGACCGCGACCGTGGCGCCGGGACCGTGCTGGAACTGAGCGCGGCCCACCTGGCCCTGGACGCCGACGCGGTGGCGTACCTGCTGGATGCCGATCCGGAGCCGGACCGCGCCCTGGCCGCCCGGATCGCCGAGGGGACCGGGGGCTGGCCGGCGATGGTCCGGATCGTGCTGGACGGCCTCGAGTCGGTGCCACCCCTGGAGCGCTCGGCCCGGTTGTCCGACCTTCTCGACGCCGGAGGTACGGCGGGCAACTATGTGGTCAACGTGGTGCTCCCGGCCTATCCCGAACCGACCCTGTCCACCCTCTCCGTTCTTGCCCTGACCGGCCCGATCGACGCGGCCGGGTACGGCCGTGCCGTCGGTCTGAGTGCGGGAAAGGCCTCCACGGAGGCGCTGACGCCCCTGGTGCGTCGTGGCCTGGCCCGGCTGCGGTACAGCGAACCGGCTCCGGAGGTGACCCTGTCCCCGCTGATGGCACGCAGCGTCACGGCCTACCGGTTGATGGCCGACTCCGAACACCACTTGGTCGAGCGGGTGGCGACCGGTCTGGTCGGGGCCGGCGACGTGATCCGTGGGCTGGGTGTCCTGGTCACCGCCCGGCGCGGCGGGGCCATCGCCGAACTCCTTCGCGAGCACGGCCAGGAGTTGTGCTACGCCGGTCATCTGGACCTGCTGTGTGCCGCGGTGGACCTGGTGCCGCCGGCCCTGCGCACCGCCGACATCCTGCTGGTCGGGGCGCGCGCGCTGGCCTACCGGGGGGACTGGCCGGCCGCGATGAATCTGCATGAGGAGGCCGGCGACGCAGGCCCGGGTGACCCCGCCGTGTTCGGCCTGGTCGGGGGACTGATCCAACACCAGCGCGGCCAGTCGGCCGATGCCCTGGAATGGTACGACCGGTACATCGAGAAGGCTATCGACCCCCGCGTCGAAGCCGAGATTGCCGGGTGGTCCGCCACCTGCCGCTGGGGCAGGGGGGAGTTGGACCGGGCCCGCGAACTCGCCGCCCGCTCCGCCGCCGCGGCACGCGCCACCGGTGATGACCGGTCGTTGGCGTTGGCCCACACGGCCCGCGCCCTGATCGCGGCCAGCGACGGCGACAGCGCGGGGAACCGGGCGCACTACGACCTGGGGCTGGCTGCCGCCCGAAGAGCCGGGGACGCGTTACAGGAGGCCCGCATCCTGACCAACCGCGGCTCGCTGCACATGGAACGAGGCGTGTACCCGGCGGCACTGGTCGATACCGAGGCGGCGATCGACCTGGCCGAGGGGCAGTCCTCGGTGTACGTCGCCGGAATCGCCCGGTGCAACCGCGCCGAGATCCAGTTGCATGTGGGAACGTTGGACGAGGCGATCGTCGATGCCGAGATCGCCCGGGACCGGTTCGCTGCGGCCGGCTCCCCGTACGAGTCCTACGCCCTGCAACTGCTCGCCCAGATCCGCGCCGAGCAGGGCGAGTTGACCCTGGCGCGCGGCTCCTACGAGCGCGCAGTACGCCTGGCGCAGGCCTCCAACGATCAGCAGGGCCAAGTGGCGATCCTGGTGGGGCTCGCCAAGTGCATCGCCGGAAGTGACCCGGAGGCGGCCGCGGCGGCGGCCCGCCGGGCCGCGAACCTCGATGACGGGATGTACCTGGGGCCGGTCCTGCTGGCTCGCGGCTGGGTCGCCCTGGCTGCCGGTGATCTGGAGGGGGCACGTGAGTGCGCCACCGAGGCCGAGGCGACCGCCACCGCTCGCGATGAGCGCTCGGTCCTGGCTGAGGCGGCCACCATGGCCGCCCTGCTCGACCCGGACCCCGCCGAGGGCCTGCAGGGCGCGTTGGCGCTGTGGAACGAACTGAATGCGCGCACCTGGGCGGCCCGCATCGAACTGGGCATTGCCCGCCGGCGAGCCGTGCCCGGCTGGCGTGCGCGCGCCGCGGAACTGGAACGCCAACTCGCCGCCTGGGGGTGTGCCGTGCGGCACGGGCCGTTCCCGGCGATGGCCGTCCAGGGAGCCTCCGAGGCCGATGGTTGCGTGATCAGGTTGCTCGGGCAGTTCACCATCGAGGTCGCCGGGCAGCCGGTGCCGATGTCCGCATGGGGTTCACGCAAGGCCCGGGACCTGCTGAAACTGTTGGCGCTGCGCGCCAACCGGGGCGCCACCCGGGAGGAGCTGGCCGATGCGCTCTGGCCCGACCAGGCCTATGAGACGGTCGCGAACCGGCTCTCGGTGGCGTTGAGCGTGGTGCGCACGGTGCTGGCCTCGGGAGAGCAGCGACGCGACGAGGCGCCGGTGCTGATCGCCAATGCGGGTACGGTGCGGATCGATCCCGAGCAGGTCGACATCGACGTGGCCCAGTTCGAGCTCCTGGCCACGCACGGCCTGGCGGCGGCCCGGCGCGGGGACCGGACGCGGGCGGTGGAACTGCTCACCGCCGCCGAGGCGCATTATGGCGGGGACCTGCTCGAGCACGACCAGGACAGCCCGTGGCTGATCGATCGCCGCGAGGAGGTGCGCGCGGTCTACCTCTCCGTGGCGCGGACCCTGGCGGATCTGTGCAGGCGTTCCGACCCGGACCAGGCGCTGCGGCTGCTGTTGCGAGTACTGGACCGGGACCCCTACGACGAAACCGCACACCTGGCGGTGTGCACGGTCCTGATGGACAGCGGTCAGCACGGGGAGGCCCGGCGCAGGCACCGCCTGTACGCCCGGCGGATGGGCGAACTCGATCTGCCCGCAGTGCCCTTCAGCGACGTCGTCGGCCACTGAGGGCCGGACGCCGACGCCGGCGTCGCTCAGGCGCCCTTGGGGTGCCAGACGGTCTTGATCTCGGTGAAGACCATGATCTGGGACAGGGACTGCTCGACGGCGAAGTCCGGCTCCTCGTCGGTGATCGGGCGCCGCACTCGCTTGAGGGTCTCGGCGGCGTCGGCCTCCAGCTCGCCCCAGGTGATGCCCTCGGCACCCAACGCCCCGGCCACGTCGATGGCGTTGACGTCGGCGTGCGTGGCCAGATGCGGAGCCACCTCGGCGGTGTGGCCGGTGAGGATGTTGACCACCCCGCCGGGGACGTCGGAGGTGGCCAGCACCTCCGCCAGGGTCACCGCGGGCAGCGGCCGCTCGGCGGAGGAGAGCACGACGGCGGTGTTACCGGTGACGATCACCGGCGCCAGCACCGAGACCAGCCCGAGCAACGAGGAGCGCTGCGGGGCGATCACGGCCACCACCCCGGTGGGTTCCGGCGTGGAGATGTTGAAGAACGGGCCGGCCACCGGGTTGGTGTTGCCACCCACCTGGGCGACCTTGTCCGACCACCCGGCGTACCAGACCCACCGGTCGATCGCCGCGGAGACCAGGTCCTCGGCCCGTTTGGTCGCCACGCCCTCACCGGAGCGCACCTGGGCGACGAACTGATCACGGCGCTCCTCCAGCAGTTCGGCCACCCGGTAGAGCACCTGCCCGCGATTGTACGCGCTCCCCGCGGCCCAACCGGGTTGCGCCGCCCGAGCGGCCCGGACGGCATCGCGGGCATCCTTGCGGGAGGCCTGTGCCACGTTCGCCTGGAACTTCCCGCGGCGGCTGCTGGCCGAGTAGGTGCGCCCGGACTCCGATCGCGGGAACTTCCCGCCGATGAA
This sequence comes from Pseudactinotalea sp. Z1748, assembly GCF_049725185.1. Classification (NCBI taxonomy): domain Bacteria; kingdom Bacillati; phylum Actinomycetota; class Actinomycetes; order Micrococcales; family Cellulomonadaceae; genus Pseudactinotalea; species Pseudactinotalea sp. Z1748. The sequence continues at coordinate 644,320 of NZ_JBMPQB010000001.1, forward strand.
CAGTTTGTAGGTCTTGCGCACATCCACCCGGCTCACTGGGTGCCTCCCTCGATCAGGTAGGGGAGCAGACCGTGACGCCCGCCCTCACGGCCGTACCCGGACTCCTTGTACCCACCGAAGGGACTGGCCGGGTCGAACTTGTTGAACGTGTTGGCCCAGACCACCCCGGAGCGGATCGCGTCGGCCATCGCCAGGATCCGCGACCCCTTCTCCGTCCACACCCCGGCGGACAGGCCATAGGGGGTGTTATTTGCCTTGGCGATCGCCTCGTCCGGGGTGCGGAAGGTCAGCACCGATAGCACCGGCCCGAAGATCTCCTCGCGAGCGATCCGGTGGGCGGTGGACACCTCGGTGAACACCGTCGGCGGGAACCAGTACCCCTTCTCGGGCAGGTCGCCCGGCGCGCTCCAGCGCACGGCCCCCTCGGCGTCACCGGCGTTGGCCAGTTCGGTGATCCGGCTCAGTTGGGCGGCGGAATTGACCGCGCCGACGTCGGTGTTCTTGTCCATCGGGTCGCCCACCCGCAATGTGCCCAGACGCGCCTTGAGCCGGTCGATCACCTCATCGGCCACCGACTCGGCGACCAGCAGCCGCGATCCGGCGCAGCACACCTGCCCGGCGTTGAAGTAGATGCCGTTGACGATTCCCTCCACCGCCTGGTCCACCGGGGCGTCGTCGAAGATGATGTTCGCGGCCTTGCCGCCCAGTTCCAGGGTGGCTTGCTTATGGGTGCCGGCCACCTGCCGGGCGATCTGCTTGCCCACCTTGGTCGACCCGGTGAAGGCGACCTTGTCCACGTCCGGGTGGGCGATCAGGTCGGCCCCGGTGCGACCGGCGCCGGTGATGATGTTCACGACGCCGGGGGGCAGGTCGGCCTGTTGCAGCAGATCGGCGAACAGCAGCGCCGTCAACGGGGTGGTCTCGGCCGGTTTGAGCACCACCGTGTTGCCTGCGGCCAGGGCCGGAGCGATCTTCCAGGCCAGCATCAGCAGCGGGAAGTTCCAGGGGATCACCTGCCCGGCTACCCCGTGCGGGCGGGGGTTCGCCCCGCGCCCGGCGTAATCGAGCTTGTCCGCCCAGCCGGCGTAGTAGAAGAAGTACGCCGAGGCCATCGGGATGTCCATGTCCCGGGCTTCCCGGATCGGCTTGCCGTTGTCCAGGACCTCCAGCACCGCGAACTCGCGGGACCGCTCGGCCAGCAGCCGGGCGATCCGGAACAGGTACTTGGATCGTTCCGGCCCCGGCATCGGGCCCCAGGTGCGCTCGTAGGCGGTTCGGGCGGCCCGCACGGCGCGTTCGACGTCCTCGGTACCCGCCACGGCAACCTCGGCCAGGTTCTCCTCGGTGGCGGGGTTGATGGTCTTCAGGGACTCCCCTGAGGTGGCGTCGGTGAACTCGCCGTTGATGAACAACCCGTAGGAGGAGGCGATATCCACCACCGAGGCTGACTCGGGGGCGGGGGCGTAGTCGAAGGCAGTCATGGGGTCCTTCAGTCGATCGTCACGTAGTCGGGGCCGGAGTAGGCGCCGGTGGCGAGTTTCTTGCGCTGCAACAACATGTCGTTGAGGAGGCTGGAGGCGCCGAAGCGGAACAGGTCGGGGGTGAGCCAGTCGTTCCCGGCCACCTCGTTCACGGCCACCAAGTACTTGATCGCATCCTTGGAGGTACGGATCCCGCCGGCGGGTTTGACGCCGACGCGGGTGCCGGTGGCGGCGTGGAAGTCCCGGACCGCCTCCAGCATCACCACGGTGACCGGCAGCGTGGCGGCCGGGGCCACCTTCCCGGTGGAGGTCTTGATGAAGTCGGCGCCGGCGAGCATGGCCAGCCAGGAGGCACGCCGGACGTTGTCGTAGGTCGCCAGTTCCCCGGTCTCCAGGATGACCTTCAGGTGCGCCGGGACCTCGGTGTTCTGACATTCCTGGCGCACCGCGACGATGTCCTGGTACACCTTCAGGTAGTCCCCGGACAGGAAGGCGCCACGGTCGATCACCATGTCCACCTCCTGCGCACCCGCGCCGACCGCCTCGCGGGTGTCGGCCAGGCGGATCGCCCGACTGGCCCGACCGGCGGGGAACGCGGTGGCCACCGAGGCCACGTTGATCTCGGCGTCCCCGATCGCCTCCAACGCCAGTGGCACCAGGTCGGAGTAGACGCACACCGCGGCCGGGCGGGGGCAGGTGGGATCGTCGGGGTCGGGCAGTTTGGCCTTGGCGACCAGAGAGCGGATCTTGCCGGGGGTGTCGGCGCCTTCCAGGGTGGTCAGGTCGATCATCGAGATGACCGTGTCGATCGCCCAGGCCTTCGCTGTGGTCTTGATCGAGCGGGTACCCAGCATCGCCGCCCGGGTATCGGCCCCCACCTGGTCCACTCCCGGCAGGCCGTGCAGGTAGCGACGCAACGCCGTGTTGGTCACCGACTCCGCTCCGGTGATCACGCGCGCCTGGGTGGCCACCTCCCCGGCGCTGCGGGCCGAGGAGGAGGTCGCCGTCGTCGCCGTTGAAGTCATGCGCCCATCCTAGGTCCCCGCCGGCGCTGCTGCGGGTGGGCGTTGGGCCAGCAGGCTGTAGGAGTTCGGTAGCCGGCCGTCCCACGCCGCGGCCTCGGTCCCCTCCGGCTGCCAGAACGGTTCGGGGTGCTCGGCCAGGTGGGAGAGGGTGAAACCGGCGCCCAACACCGCCATCACCACCTCCGAGAGCCGGTGTTGGTGCTCTACGGCACCCCGTGCGGGGAAGGTGTCGTTGACGTGACTGCCGGCGAAATAGGACCGGTCCGGCCGGGCCCTGGCCTCGTCGCGGTCCCAGGCCCACAACGGCACCAACGGGTGGGCCTCGAAGACGAAGAGGTGCCCACCGGTGCGCAGCAGCCGGGCCATCTCCCGGGCCCAGCCATGGATGTCGGCCAACCAGATCAGTGCGCCCTTGCCGGTGTAGACCAGGTCCGCGCACCCGCTCAGCAGTGGTACATCCGGGACGCTGCCGGTGACGTAGTGGCACGGCAGGCCCAGGTCGGCGGCGCGCCGCTGTGCCGAGACCGCCACCTGGTGGGTGTAGTCCACCCCGATCACCCTGCTCGCGCCCAGGCGCACCAGGGCGGCGTCGTCCACCCCGTGCCCGCTCTGAGGGTGCACCACCAGCTGGTCGGGTCCGCCCAGGATCGGCGCCAGGATCTCGACCTCGGCCGCGGCCAACTCGGTGGTCCGTGCCAGTTCGAGGAACTCGGTGTAGGCGCGGGTGTACTTGCGCGAGGCCAGGTCCCAGGCCCGCCGCGTCTCGTGCCCGCCCGCGTCAGTGTGATCGGTCATCACCGGAACGCTAGCGGGACCGGTACACGTCCGGCGACGGTGTGCGCCAGTTCTGAACTGCGCCGGTGCCGCGCCGCTGCCGTCACCGGTCCGTTCAGGCGCGGAGCCGGGAACCGATCTCCGCGGACAGTGCCGTGAGCCGATCGGCGGCCCGGTGTCGCACCCGGTTGACGTCCTGGTCGTCCACCGGCAGGACGACCTCCAGGTAGCACTTGAGCTTCGGCTCGGTTCCGCTGGGACGCACGATCACGCGATCGCCGGCCTCAGTGAGGTACATCAGCGCGTCGGTGGGCGGTAGGTCCCCGCCGGCGTTCAGGTCACGGACCTGCACCACCGCGGAACCGCCCAGCTGGGTCGGGGGGTCGGCGCGCAGGCTCGCCATCATCGCGGCGATCAGGGCCAGGTCCGCCACCCGCACCGACAGCGGCGCGGTGGCGTGCAGACCGTGGCGCCGGGCCAACTCATCGAGTGAGTCCATGAGCGTGGCACCGGCGTCCTTGGCGCGTGCGGCCAGGGCCGCCAGGTGCAGCGCCGCGGTGATGCCGTCCTTGTCCCGCACCCCCTGGGGGTCCACGCAGTACCCGATCGCCTCCTCGTACCCGAACACCAGGCCGGGCACCCGGGAGATCCACTTGAACCCGGTCAGGGTGGCCCGGTACGGCAGGCCGTGGGAGTGGGCGATCGCGGCCAGCAACCGGGAGGAGACCACCGAGGAGGCCAGCACCGCGGTGCCCGTACCCGGCCCGGCTGCGGCGGTGGCGGCGGCCTGCTCCCCGAGCAGGGCGCCGGCCTCATCGCCGCTCAACTGGCGCCAGCCGCCCTCCGCGCCGACACCCGGCACCGCGACGGAGCAGCGGTCGGCGTCGGGGTCGTTGGCGATGATCAGGTCGGCGTCCACGTCCTCGGCGGTCTCGATCGCCAGGTCCAGTGCGCCGGGCTCCTCCGGGTTGGGGAAGTTCACCGTGGGGAAGTCCGGGTCCGGCTGGCCCTGCCGGGCGACGACCGTGACGTCGGTGAAACCGGCCCGCTCGAGCACCTCCAGTGCCAGGGACGCCCCGACGCCGTGCAGGGGAGTGAGCACGATCCTGAGGTTCCGCGGGCCCGCCGGCACGGTGGTCAGCGCCCGTTCGACGTAGGCCCGGCCCACCTCGGGGCCCAGGTGTTCGATCGACCCCCGGGCGGACGCGGCCGGGTCGCGGTGCCGCGGCACCTGCGCCACCGACTCCACGGCAGCGATGTGGGCTGCGATCTGGGCGTCGGCGGGGGGAACGATCTGTACCCCGGTGCCGGAATCATCGGTGAGCCGTCCGCCCAGGTAGACCTTGTACCCGTTGTCCCGGGGCGGGTTGTGCGAGGCGGTCACCATCACGCCGGCGTCGGCACCCAGGTGGCGTACCGCGAAGGCAAGCAACGGGGTGGGCACCGGTCCGGGGAGAACCAGGGCGTGCCCGCCCGCACCGGCGACGACGGCGGCGGTCTCGGAAGCGAAGATCTCGGAACGGTGCCTGGCGTCGTAGCCGATCACCACCCTGGGCAGGTGGGGCACGCGTTCGTTCAGATACGTCATCAGCCCGGCCGCGGCTCGGATCACCACCGCCCGGTTCATCCGGTTCGGGCCCGCACCCAGTTCCCCCCGCAACCCGGCCGTGCCGAACTGCAGCGAGCCCGCGAAGGCTTCGCGCAACCTCTGCAGCGCCCGCAGCGAACCGGACCGGTCGGCGCCGGTCACCTGGGCCAGCAGTTCGCGCAGTTCCCTGGCGTCGCCCGGGTCGGGATCATCGGCGATCCATTCCCGGACACGCGCGAGCAGTTCCTCGCCGGCCTGCTCGGACCCGCTGTCTGCGCCGACGTGCTCCTGCTCGCCGGCGCTCGCCGCAGCGGGCACCCGGGTGGGGGGCGCGCCCGCAGGCCTGGGGTGGGCGTCGTCGTCGGCGGTCACGACAGGATGGTACGCACGATCGCACTGAGCAGTGCGCTGATCCGGGGGCCGGCCTCCCGGCCGGCCTCGATCACCTCGGCGTGGGAGAGCGGCTCGGGGGAGATCCCGGCGGCCAGGTTCGTCACCAGGGACAGGCCGAGCACGTCCATACCGGCCTCCCGGGCCGCGATCGCCTCCAAGGCGGTGGACATGCCCACCAGATCCGCGCCCATCCGTTTGGCCATCTGCACCTCGGCGGGCGTCTCGTAGTGCGGGCCGCGGAACTGGGCGTAGACCCCCTCGGGCAGCTCCGGGTCCACCGAATGGGCGATCGCGCGCAACCGCGGTGAGTACAGATCGGTCAGATCCACGAACGTGGCGCCCTCCAGGGGAGAGGCAGCGGTCAGGTTCACGTGGTCGCTGATCAGCACCGCTGTGCCGGGAGCCCACTCCCGGTGCAGCCCGCCGCACCCATTGGTCAGCACCACGGTGGACGCCCCGGCCGCGGCGGCGGTGCGCACCGGGTGGGCCACTGCCCGCACCCCCCTGCTCTCGTAGAAGTGCGTGCGGGCCCCCAGCACCAGTGCGTGCCTGGTGCCGGTCCCGGTATCCACGGCCACCGCTTGCAGCGTCCCGCGGTGCCCGGGCACTCCGGAGGGAGCGAATCCGGGCACGTCGGCTGCCGGGACGGTGGCGACGGTGCGTCCGATCAAGTCGGCTGCCTCGCCCCAACCCGAACCGAGCACCAGGGCGATGTCGAAGGAGTCCACCCCCGCCGCCTCGGTGAGCACCCGGGCGGCCGCGGCAGCGGTCCGGGCAGGGTCGGCGTCGTCGTCATGTGTGTGCACAGCACGAACCTACTGGATCGGTGCCGGCCGTACGGGGCCCGGCGCCACTTGCCCGGACCCGGTGACAAGGCACAATGGCAGGCGTGACCTCCGAGATCCCGCCACCGGCCGAACCCCCCAGCGGCGTCCGACGTTCCACCACCCGGGAGGGGAGCCGGGTGGTGATCATCGGGGGCGGGCCCGGTGGCTACGAGGCAGCGCTGGTGGCCGCCCAGCTCGGGGCGGGTGTGACCCTCATCGAGCGCCAGGGCCTGGGTGGCTCGGCCGTGCTCACCGACGTGGTGCCGTCGAAGACGCTGATCGCCACCGCCGAGTGGATGACGCTGACCGAGAGCTCCCGGGAACTGGGTATCAAACCCACCGGGGGCCACGACGGCTCCCTGGAGGTGGACCTGAACCGGGTGAACCAGCGGGTGCTGCGGCTGGCCGGCGCCCAGAGCCGTGATATCCGGGCCCGTCTGCAACGGGAGGGGATCACCCTGGTCGACGGCACCGGGCGGCTGGACGGGCCCGGGGCCGTGATCGCCGAGACCGACCAGGGGCAACGCCGGTTCGCGGCCGATGTGATCCTGCTGGCCACCGGAGCCCGCCCGCGGGTGCTTCCCACCGCGGAGCCGGACGGGGAGCGCATCCTGACCTGGACCCAGATGTACGAGGCCGCCGACGACCTGGAGAAACTCATCGTGGTGGGCTCGGGGGTCACCGGGGCGGAGTTCGCCGGTGCCTACAACGCGCTCGGGGTGCCGGTGGTGCTGGTCTCCAGCCGCGACCGGGTGCTGCCGGGGGAGGACGCCGATGCCGCCGAACTGATCGAGACGGTGTTCCGGCGCCGCGGTATGGACGTGATGTCCCGCTCCCGTGCCGCCGCGGTGCACCGGACCGGCGACGGGGTGGAAGTAGAACTGACCGACGGCCAGGTGGTCACCGGATCGCACTGCCTCCTCGCGGTGGGCGGGGTGCCCAACAGCGAGGACCTGGGGCTGGCGCAGGCCGGGGTAGCCACCACCGAGTCCGGGCACATCGAGGTGGACCGGGTCTCCCGCACCACGGTGCGCGGGGTCTACGCCGCCGGTGACGTGACCGGGGTGCTGCCGCTGGCCTCGGTGGCGGCGATGCAGGGCCGGATCGCGATGTGGCACTCCCTGGGCGATGCGGTGTCGCCGCTGGATCTGCAGATGGTCTCGGCGAACATCTTCACCGCCCCGGAGATCGCTACGGTCGGGATCCCCGAGCGCGCGATCACCGAGCGGGAGGTCAACGGCAAGATCACCATGCTGCCCCTGGGCGGGAACCCGCGCGCGAAGATGCTGGGCATCACCGAGGGCTTCATCAAGGTGTTCTCCCACCGTTCCTCCGGCCTGGTGCTCGGCGGGGTGGTGGTGGCTCCGCGGGCCAGTGAACTGATCTTCCCGCTCACGCTGGCGATCAGTAACCGTCTCACCGTGGATGAGGTGTCGGCGGCGTTCACCGTCTATCCCTCGCTGTCCGGGTCGATCGCCGAGGCCGCGCGGTTGCTGCACGCCACCGAGACCTGATCCCTCCCGACACCGGGTGGGCCGACTCCCGAAGACGGGCGGCCGCCTTCCGGGCGCGGCGATTATGCTCGGCGGAATGACTCCATCGCCCACCCCGCCCATCGACCCGGCAGCACCGGCGGGGCAGGCCCAGCCCCAGGACCTCCCGGACCTGGTGACCACCGATGTCGTGGATCTGACCCAGTTGCTCTGTGACATCCCCTCGGTCTCCGGTACCGAGGCGCCGCTGGCCGACGCCGTCGAGGCGGCCCTGGGCCGGTACGCGCACCTGCACGTACTGCGCTCGGGGAACACCGTGTTGGCGCGCACCGAGCTGGGCCGGGCCGAACGTGTGGTGGTCGCCGGACATTTGGACACCGTGCCGATCGCTGGCAACCTGCCCACCCGGCGCGAGCGGGGGTCCGGCGGCACGGAGGTGCTGCGGGGCCGGGGCACGGTGGATATGAAGGGCGGCGTCGCGGTGGCGCTGCACCTGGCCGCCGCGTTGACCGAGCCGGTGCGCGATGTGACGTGGGTCTTCTACGACAACGAGGAGGTGGCCGCGGACCTCAACGGGTTGAACAGGGTGGTGGCCGAGCACCCGGACTGGTTGGCCGCCGACTTCGCCGTGCTGGGCGAACCCACGGCCGCCGGAATCGAGGCCGGCTGCAACGGTTCGCTGCACGTGCAGGTGCGGACCAGGGGGCGTGCGGCCCACTCCGCCCGGGCGTGGATGGGGCACAACGCGATCCACGAGGCCGCGCAGGTGCTGACCCGCCTGGCCTCCTATGAACCCGAGCACGTCGAGGTCGATGGGCTCACCTACATCGAGGGCCTGAACGCGGTGGCCATCACCGGGGGGATAGCCGGGAACGTGATCCCCGATGAGTGCACCGTCGCGGTGAACTACAGGTTCGCCCCCGCCCGCACCCAGGCGGAGGCGCTGGCCCACGTCCGGGAGGTCTTCGACGGGCTGGAGGTGGACCCCACCGACTCCTCCCCGGGGGCCCGGCCCGGGCTGTCCCAGCCGGTAGCCGCGGAGTTCGTGGCGGCGGTGACCGCCCAAACCGGGGGGAGCGTGCGGGCCAAACAAGGCTGGACCGATGTGGCGCGGTTCACCGCGCTGGGCGTCCCGGCGGTGAATTTCGGGCCCGGCGATCCGCTGTTGGCCCATGCCGATGACGAGGCGGTGCCCACCGAGCAGATCCGAGTGTGCACGCGAGCCCTCCGGTCGTGGTTGAGTTACACCCGAACGAGATGAGAGGAGGGCCGGAACAATGACTGCGGAACCGAAGAAGCGGCGGAATTACCTGAAGGGCCCGATCCGGCTGCGGGGTCGCCACATTCCGGAGAAGACCACCGATGAGCGCCTCCTGGAGTGGAGCGGCCGGGACGCCGAGTGGGTGCACACCGACCCCTGGCGGGTGATGCGGATCCAGGCCGAGTTCGTCGAGGGGTTCGGAGCACTGGCCAGCCTCGGCCCGGCGATCAGCGTGTTCGGGTCCGCCCGTTTCGACGCCGACCACCCGTACTACGAGCTCGGGGTGCAGGTCGCCGAGGAACTGGTCAAGGCCGGGTTCGGGGTGATCACCGGCGGCGGACCGGGGGTGATGGAGGCGGCGAACATGGGCGCCCAGAACGCCGAGGGCACCTCGGTCGGGCTGGGCATCGAACTGCCCTTCGAACAGGGCATGAACGAGTACGTGGACCTGGGCGTGAACTTCCGCTACTTCTTCGCCCGCAAGACCATGTTCGTCAAGTACGCCCAGGGCTTCATCGTGCTGCCCGGCGGGTACGGCACCCTGGATGAACTGTTCGAGGCACTCACCCTGGTCCAGACCGGCAAGGTCAAGCGGTTCCCGTTGGTGCTGATCGGCACGGAGTTCTGGTCCGGGCTGCTGGACTGGTTGCGGGAGGTACTGGTGAAGGAGGGCACGATCGCCGCTGCGGACGTGGATCTGGTCCAGGTCACCGACGACCCGGCCGAGGCGGTGCAGATGGTGATCGAGGCCAACCATCACCGCCGCCGGGCCGAGGCCAAGGCCCAGCGGGAGGCCGGCTCCGAAGCCGCGGGCCAGCCGGAGTAGCAGAGCACGCGATGGGCTGGGTCACCGGCATCACGGGACTGTTCGTGCTGGTCATCGCGGTAGTCGTGGTGATGGCCTGGGCAGTTTCGAGCGGGCGGGTGTCGGTGTCCTGGCAGGAGCCGTATCCGCACCGGGCACCCCGCGAGAGCCTCCGGTGGCATAGAATGGAGGTCACACGACTCCGGACCGGACCGGTGCAGACCGCTTCGGTTCGACTCCATTCAACCCACATAGGGAGCACGCCCATGGCCGCCATGAAGCCCAGGACCGGTGACGGACCACTCGAGGTCACCAAGGAGGGTCGCGGGATCATCATGCGGGTACCGCTCGAAGGAGGCGGCCGGTTGGTCGTGGAACTCAAGCCGGACGAGGCTTCGGACTTGTCGAACGCACTGAGCGCGGTCACGAACTGACCGGTGCGTAGGACGTCTGCCCCGCACATCGCGCTGCAGGCCGGGCCGCTGGATGCTGCCCGGCTGCGCGAATTCGGACCCGAGGCGCTGCTGGCGGTGCTGATCCGCGCCGACGGTGACGCGGTTGCCCCCGTGGGCTCCCCCGGGGACCACGGCATCGACCTGGGCGCCCTCGCGGTGCGCGCCGGCGCCAGCGCGAGCGCCGGATCGGCCACCACCGTGACCCTGCCCGCCCTGGCCTCGGGTTCGGCGCCCTGGGAGGCAATGCCGGACCGGTTGGTCCTGGCCGGTATCGGTGATGAGGGCACGACGGCGATGCGCCGGGCAGGTGCGGCCCTGGCCCGGGCAGCGGTGAAGGCCGAGCACCTGTTGGTGGACCTGAGCGGATTGGTCGAGCCCACCCCGCCGGCGCTGCGCGCTCTCATCGAGGGGCTCCTGCTGGGCTCCTACCGGGCCCCGTTCACCGGTGCCGGGCCGGGCCCGGACGCGCCGTGCCCGCTGATCACCCTGGCCGGCCCGGTCAGCGCCGATGATCTGGACCGCGCCCGTACCAGCGCGGAGGCCACCGTGCTGGCGCGCACCCTGGCGGCCACGCCGTCGAACATCAAGACACCCGCCTGGGTTGCCGAGCAGGCACGGGAGGCAGCCGAGGGGGTGGCCGGGGTCAAGGTGACCGAACACGACGAGAAGTGGCTTGCCGCCGAGGGGTTGGAGGGAATCCTCGCGGTCGGTGCGGCTGCGGCGGGCCCCCCGCGCCTGGTGACGGTGACGTACACCCCGCCCCGGCGAGCCCGGGCCAAGGGCCGCGCCCAGGACCCGATCGTGCTGGTCGGCAAGGGCATCACCTACGACACCGGTGGGCTCTCGATCAAGCCGCGCGAGGCGATGGTGCCGATGAAGACGGACATGTCCGGCGCCGCGGTGGTCCTGGCCGTCGTGCTCGGCGCAGCACGCGCGCAGGTCCCGGTGCCGGTGGTGGCGGTGCTACCACTTGCGGAGAACGCCGTCGGCGCGCGGTCCTACCGGCCCGGTGACGTGCTCACCATGGTCGATGGCACCACGGTGGAGATCGCCAACACCGACGCCGAGGGCCGGCTGGTCCTGGCCGATGCGATGGCGTGGGCACGGTCGCAGTACCGCCCGCGGGCGCTGGTCGACGTGGCCACCCTGACCGGGGCGGCCACCCTGGGCCTGGGTAAGAAGCACGCGGCGCTGTTCAGCACCGATGCGGACCTGACCAGTGCCCTGACCGCCGCCGGGGAGGTGACCGGGGAGGCGCTCTGGGCGATGCCGCTGGTAGCCGAGTACCGCTCCGCGCTGGACTCGCCGGTGGCGGACCTGTGCCACGTCAACACCGATCCGCACATCTCGGCAGGGGCGATCACGGCGGCGCTGTTCCTGCAGCACTTCGCAGGTGACACCCCGTGGGCGCACCTGGACATCGCCGGCCCGGGCCGGTCACCGAAGAACGAGCACGAGATCGCCGAAGGGCCCACCGGCTACAGCGCCCGGGCACTGCTGCACTGGCTGATCGAACGCGACTGAGTCGCTACCGCGCTGATGCGCTGCGCCACAACGCCAGCAGCGCATCGTTGATCGGTGCCCCGGTGAACTGGACCTCGTGGCCGGCTCCCTCGATGACCGAACGCGAGGCACCGATCTTCTCGGCGAGGTCGTCGCAGATCTCTTCGAAACCTGGGTGGTGACCGCCCGAGACCACCAGGCTGGGGTACGGGGCGGAGGCCAACTCCGCGATCGGCAATTCGGCATCGGTCGGTCGCCTGGCGTGGCGCAGCAGTGGCACCAGGGGTAGTGCGGCCTCGAGGAGCCCGGGCGGCAACTCCTCCGGCCGGCTCCCCACGGACTCCAGGAACCGCACCACCCAGGCACGGTCCGGGAGGTCCAGGTCGAGGATCTCCACACTCCTCACCACCAGGTCCCGAGCCGCCGGCCGGTCCTGGCCCAGGGTGAACGCCGGAGGTTCCAGCAGCGCCAGGGAGCGGGTCTCACCGGGCCGCAGCGCGGCCGCGAACATCGCTCCGAGACCTCCGTAGGAGTGGCCCACCAGGTGGGCACCGGTGTCCATCAACGCGGCGATATCCTGCGCGTCGCGCAGGAAATCCTCCCCTTCGGCGCCGGGACTGCGCCCGTATCCGCGCCGGTCCACCACGAGGAGCCGGAAGCCCTCCTCGGCGAGGGGCTGCTGGGCTTCCCACTCCTCGCGACCGGTGGTCAGGGATCCGTGCACGAAGATGACGCGTTCCCAGCTGCCCGCAGCGTCAACGAACAAATCGCTCATGCCGATCCCTCCACTGGGTGCCCGCGCTGACTTCAGCGCTTGACGGCGGCCAGGAGGCCCTCCCCGCTGGGCAACAGTGCGGGGAGCAACCGATCGTCGTCGCGGACGGACTTGCCCAACTCCCGCATCGCCACGGTGGCCTCGTCCCGGCGTGCCGGGTCGGCGACCCGGTCGTACCAGAGCGCCCCGGTGATGGCCAGCACCCCACCGGAGCGCAGCATCCGGATGGCCTGCTCGGCGTAATCGGACGCCTCGGAGGGTTCGCCGTCGATGAAGACCAGGTCGTAGGCGCCATCGGCCAACCGGGGCAGCACGTCCAGGCCCCGCCCGGAGATCGCCCGGGTGCGGGTGGCGCCGATCCCGGCCGCGGCGAAGGCCTCCTTCGCAGCGCGCTGATGCTCCATCTCCACGTCGATCGTGGTGAGCACGCCACCGGGCCGCATCCCCTCCAACAGCCACAGGCCGGAAACACCTGTCCCGGTGCCCACCTCGGCCACGGCGTGGGCGTCGGCGGCCGCAGCCAGCAGACGCAGCGCCGCACCCACACCGGGCGGGACGGGCTGGATACCGAACTCCTCCGCGCGGTCCCGGGCCTGGCGCACCGGCTCGGATTCAGTGATGAACTCCTCGGTGTAGGCCCAACTCTGGGCCTTGTCGGCAGCGATGATGAGCCTCCCGGATCGGTGTAGCGGTGCTCGTGATGGTATCGCTGCACCGCCCGGGAGGTCGCGGCGCCCCGGCCCGATCTGATGGGAATCTCACCTGAAGGGGTGCTTAGTAGCCAAGATCGTAGAGAATGGGCCCATGACCCCACAGGACCGCGAGCCGTACCCCGGGTCGGAACCGGGCCGGCGAACCTCCGACGCTGTGCCCGGCGCAGCCGACCCGGGATCGGATGCCACAAGCGCTGAGGACACCGCTGCCGCACCCGGCCACGGGTGGGCCACGCCGTCCGGGCAGCCCGACAGCGGCGCCGCTCGGCCCGATGCCGACGCACCGGAAGCCGGCTCCCAGCAGTGGCCATCGGACCCCCGCAGCCCGGCACCTGAAGCCACGCGGCCGGGACCCAACCCGGAGCAGCCGGTGGGTGTGCCACCGCAGCCAGGAGGAGACCCGGCCGAGCAGAGCGCCCCCCTGGCGTCCTACCCGGGGCCCCGGGCCACCCACGCCGCCCATCCTGGCCGCAGACGGCGCGGCGTCGCCGGTGGGATCGTCGCCGTCCTGATGATCATGGCCCTGCTGGTGGGCCTGCTACTGGGCCTGCTGGGAGCGCAGTACCTACCGGGGGTACCCACCGGCTCATCCGCGCCGGGTTCCACACCCTCCGACCCCGCAACCGGGCAGGGTACCTCGGCTCCGGCGCTAACCGACGCCTCCGTGGCAGACATCGCCGACGCGGTGCTACCGAGCACGGTGTTCATCCAGGTTCGCGCCAATGGTGAGGGCTTCACCGGCAGCGGCTTCGTCTTCAACGATCAGGGGCATATCGTCACGAACGAACACGTCATCGCCGCGGCCCAGGAGGATCCCGAGGCACAGGTTGCGGTGATCTTCTCCGACGGCGCCGAGGAAGCGGCGGAGATCGTCGGGGCCACCTCCGACTACGACCTGGCGGTCCTGTCCGTCGAGCGCACCGACCTGCCCCCGGTCCCGCTCGGGGACTCCGACGCGCTGCGAGTGGGTGATCCGGTGGTGGCCATCGGCGCACCGCTGGGCCTGGAGGGCACCGTGACCACCGGGATCGTCAGCGCTCAGAACCGCCCGGTGCGGGTGGGTGCCGGTGGCGGTACCTTCATCAATGCCATCCAGACCGACGCGGCGATCAACCCGGGGAACTCCGGTGGGCCGCTGGTGGACGCCAGCGGGGCGGTGATCGGGGTGAACACCGCCATCGCCGCCCAGCCCGGCCAGGGTGGCAGTATCGGGCTGGGCTTCGCGATCCCGAGCTCGCAGGTGGCGCGCACCGCGCAGCAGATCATCGAGACCGGGGAGGCCAGTTACCCGGTGATCGGAGCCACGCTGGATCCCACCTATGCCGGTGAGGGGGTGCGGGTGCACACCGAGACCACCGAGGGACAGGAACCGATCAGCCCCGGCGGCCCGGCCGAAGCGGCCGGGTTGGCGCCGGGTGATGTGATCGTGGCCCTGAACGGGAACCCGGTCACCAGCGCGGAGGAGTTGATCGTGCGCATTCGCGCCCACGCCCCCGGCGAGGTGATCACGTTGACCATCCGCGAGGACGGCGCCGAACGCGAACTCGACGTCACCCTCGGCGAGCAGCCGAGCGGCTGACGCCTGCTTCCCGCCGGGATAGGATTGGGTGCATGAACATCAATGGTGAGGAACTGCTCCTCCTCATCATCATCGCCGTCATCGTGATCGGCCCGGAACGGCTGCCCACGTACGCCGAGCAACTCGGCCAGTTGGCACGGAACCTGAAGAAGATGGCCACCGGCGCCACCGAACGGGTCAAGGAGGAGCTCGGCGAGGAGGCCGCGGACCTGGACCTGTCCCAGTTGGATCCGCGCAAGTACGATCCCCGCCGAATCGTGCGGGAGGCGTTGTCCGATGACATCCTGCCGACCACCCGCCCGGCCCGCGCCGCCAGGTCCACGACCCGGTCTGCCTCCACTGTGCGCAAGCCGAGTGAGAGCAGCCGGATCGCACGGGAGAACGCAGCCCGCCGCCGCGCCGAGGTACAGGCGAGGAAGGAAGCCGCCGCTGCCGAGGCGGCTGACGCCGACTCGGCCACCGCCGATGACGCCGTCGGTCCGGACCAGAGCGCTGGTGACGACGCGCGGGCAGCGGTGACGACGGCGTCAACGACCGCCGTCGAGACCGGCGCTACTGCCGAGTCGGAAGCAGCAGGCGCGCGGACTGACGCGAACGAAGCCGGCGCCCAGGAATTGGTCGCCGTCGGTGCCCCGTTCGACGACGAGGCCACCTAGGCACGAGCGAACGCCGCTCAGCCCACCGGCGAGATCGCCAACTTGCGGCCGGCCAGGCCACGGGAGCGTTGGCCCAGTGTAGAGGCGACGTCTCGCAGTACCTGCGCGGCCGGGGACTGGCTCCCGGTGCCCACCAGCGGCGCACCGTTGTCGCTGCCCTCGCGCAGGGCAACCTCGATCGGCACCTGCCCGAGCAGCGGCACATCGGTGCCCAGCACCTCGGTCAGCCGCTGCGCGACCTTGGCCCCACCGCCGGAGCCGAACAGGTCCAGCCGGGTACCGTCGGGCTGATCCAGCCAGGACATGTTCTCGATCACGCCGGCGATGCGCTGGTTGGTGGCCTGGGCCATCGACCCGGCGCGCTCGGCCACCTCGGCCGCAGCCAACTGCGGGGTGGTGACCACGAGCAGTTCGGCACCGGGAAGCAACTGGGCCACGGAGATCGCGATGTCACCGGTGCCCGGCGGCAGGTCCAGCAGCAAGACGTCCAGGTCTCCCCAGAACACGTCCGCGAGGAACTGCTGCAGCGCCCGGTGCAGCATCGGCCCACGCCAGACCACGGCCTTGCCCGGCTGGGTGAACATGCCGATCGAGATCACCTTGATCTCCCCGGACAAGGGAGGCAGGATCATGTCGTCGACCTTGGTGGGCCCGGTCTCCACCCCGAGCATGCGGGGGATGGAGAAGCCGTACACGTCCGCGTCGATCACGCCGACCTTCAGGCCCTGGGCGGACATCGCCGCGGCGAGATTGGCCGTCACCGAGGACTTGCCCACCCCACCCTTGCCGGAGGCCACTGCGTAGACCCGGGTCAGGGAGTCCGGTTGGGAGAACGGGATCACCGGTTCGGCCTTGCCGCCGCGCAACTTGGTTCGCAGGTCGGTGCGCTCCTCGTCGGTCATCACCGTCATCTCCACGGTGCAACTGGGCACCCCGTCCAGTTTCTCCACCGCCGCGCGCACGTCCTTGGTGATCGTTTCGCGCATCGGGCAGCCCGCGATGGTCAGGGCCACCAGCACCGTGACCACACCGGTCCCGGCGTCCACCTCGATCGAGCGGACCATGTCCAACTCGGTGATCGGACGGCGGATCTCGGGGTCCAGCACGGACCCCAGTGCGGTGCGGACTTCCTGCTCAGTGGCCATACCCCGAGTGTACGTTCGGAGTCGGTGCGAATCACATCCCGTGAGCGAGGCCACCTCGGCACCCGGGCCGAGTCCTCAACCGGCCACGATCACCTTCAAACCGGCGTCCAGCAGTGCCCGCCGGTCCTCCTCTGCGATGGTGTGGTCGGTGACCAGCCCGGTGAAATCGGACAGGGCGCCGACGGTGGCGAATGCCCGCACCCCCACCTTGGAGGAGTCGGCCACCAACCAGGCCTGGTCGGCCCTACGGGCCATCAGGCCGTTCACCTGGGCCTCGGTGTCGTCGTGAACCATCGCGCCCAGGCGGGACTGCAGGCCGTTGATTCCCACGAATGCCAGGTCCAGGTTCACCTGGTTGAGCATCAGGTCGGTGTAGGGGCCGATGAGTTCGTAGGAACGCGGCTGCACCACCCCGCCGGTGATGACCACCCGCAGGTGCGGGCGGATCAACAGTTGAGCAGCGATGTTCACCGCATTGGTGACCACCGTCAACGCCGGGGCGGTCTCGGTCGCGCTCAGATCGGCGCGTTGACCCAACTCCGAGGCGATCGCGGTGCAGGTGGAACCACCGGTCAGGCCCACCCGCGCGCCGACCGGTATCAGGTCCATCACTGCCGCGGCGATCTGCTCCTTCGCTCCGGCGTGCTGTTGGCGCTTGTACCGCAGCGGCAGGTCATAGGCCACGGTGTGCGCCGTGGCTCCGCCTCGGGTGCGGTTGACCAATTGGCGCTCGGCCAGGGCATCCAGGTCCCGGCGTGCGGTGGCGGGGGAGACCCCGAAGGCCTCCACGATCTCCTCCACCTGCACCCGCTCGGCCTGGCCGAGCAGGTCCAGGATCGCCCCGAGGCGTTCGTCGCGGTTCATGTCCGGACGGCGATGAGTTCGATGACGGCGGCGGCCTCGGTGGTCATCGCCGTCCGGCCGGCGCCGACGTAGGCACGGGAGTCGACCAGTGCCGGATCGGCATCCAGGCGCTCGCGGACGGCACCGGTGAAGGCCCGCACCAATTGGGTGGAGACGTTGATCTTGCGCATTCCTGCTCCGATCGCGGCGGTGATGTCCGCGTCGGGTACTCCGGAGGATCCGTGCAGCACCAGGGGCACCGGTACCGCCTCGGCCAGCGCGGCCACCAGGCCGGTATCGATACTGGCGGTCTTGGTGGTCATCGCGTGCGAACTTCCTACTGCCACCGCCAGCGCGTCCACGCCGGTCTCGGCCACGAACCGGCCCGCTTCGTCCGGGTCGGTGCGCACTCCGGGAGCGTGGGCGCCGTCCTTACCTCCCACCTCACCGAGCTCGGCCTCCACGAGCACCCCCACGGCTGCGGCGGCCCGGACCACTTCTGCGGTCGTGGCCACGTTCCGGGCGTAGGGCAGCGCCGCGCCGTCGTACATCACGGAGGAGAAGCCCAGGTCCAGCGCCTGGTGGACCAGTTCCAGGTCCTCGGCGTGGTCCAGGTGCAGCGACAGCGGCGCACTGCTGGTCTGGGCCACCGCTCGGGCGGCGGCGGCGATGGGAGCCAAGGCTCCGTGGTACTTCACGCAGTTCTGGGAGATTTGCAGCACCGCACCGTGACCGGCCTGTTCGGCGGCGGCGGCGATCGCCTCGGCCGATTCCAGGTGGATCACGTTCAGCGCGGGCACTGCGGTGCCCTGCGCGACGGCATGATCGAGTAGTTCTCTGGTCGAGACCAGGCTCATCTGCTCTCCTCGGGGTTCGCGGGCTCACCGACCCGGTCGATGATGATCTGCTCTGCCAGGGGCGCCGGGTCGGCGATACTGCCCGCGGTAGGGGTCAGCACGGCGGCCGCGGACCAGGCGGTCGCGGTGCACAGCGTCTGTGGAAGGGTGGCCCCCTCCAGCGCCGACCCGTGCTGGGCCAGCCCGACGGCTATGGCGGCGACCGCGGCGTCCCCGGCCCCGGTGGGGTTGCCCGACAGCGGATGTGGCAACCGGGCATGCCAGATCGGGCCCGTTGCGGTGGCCGCGAGCATCCCGCCGGCGCCCAGGGAGGCGAACACAGCTGCACCGCTGCGCTCGGCCAGCGACCGGGCTGCGACCGGTGGCTCTGCCGGGCCGACGATCTCGTTCAGTTCGTCCTGGTTCGGTTTGAGCACGTCGGCGCCGGCCTCGACGGCGGCCAGCAACGCCGGGCCGGAGGTGTCCACGATCACCGGTACCGCGGCAGCCCGGGCCAGGGCGATCACGCGCGGGATGAGGTCGGCCGGGGCGCCGGCGGGGACCGAGCCGGAGCACACCAGCACCCGCGCCCCCGCCAGGGCTGTGGCGGTGGCCTGCAGGAGTTGATCGAGTTCGGCAGCCGTGGGGCTCTGCCCGGCCTCGTTCAGGGGGGTGGTGTGGTCGGGAGTGACCAGGGTGATGGTGCGCCGGGTTGGTTCCTGCACCGGGAGAAGTTGGTGGTCGATTCCCGCTCGGTCCAGGTCGGCGCGGAACTGTGCGCCGGTGGTCCCGCCGACCGGGGCCATGGCCCGGGTGCGGTAGCCCTGCTCGGTCAGTACCCGGGCCACGTTCACCCCTTTACCGCCGGCCCGTTGCTGGGCTCGGGGCACCCGGTGGCTGGTTCCCGGGGTCAGCGCCGGCAGGGTGTAGGTCAGGTCGATCGCCGGGTTCAGCGTCAGGGTGAGGATCATCGGTGCACCTCGCTCGTGCCCGCGGGCGCCGAGGGAGCGACGGCCTGCGGCCGGGGTACGGCCCCGGCGGCGCGGCGGGCCAGGACACCGGCGCCGACCAGGCCGGCGCTGGTGCCCAGGGTGCTCAGGCGCAGGTCGGGGCGGCGTTGCACGGTCAGGATCGCCTCCAGGCGCCGGCGGACCGGGCTCAGCAGTGCGTCACCGGCGCGGGAGAGTCCTCCGCCGATCACCACCACCTGCGGTGCCAGCACGGCCGCTACCTGGGCGACCGCCAGGGCCAGGGCGTCGGTGGCCTCGGACCAGACCGCCCGAGCGGTGGCATCGCCACCGCGGGCCGCGGCAAGGACCTCCCGGGCGCCGGGCACCGCGGTGCCAGAGCGAGCGGTGTAGCGGCGGGCGATCGCTCCGGCGGAGGCGATCGCCTCAAGGCAGCCCCGTCCGCCGCACACACACGGCTCGCCGTCGGGCACGAGGGGGGAGTGACCGATCTCGCCGGCGAACCCGCCACCACGGATGGCGTGCCCCCCGGAGAACAGCGCTGCGGCGATCCCGGTGCCCACCACGATCACGGCGGCGTCGCGCGCCCCGGTCGCGGCTCCGTAGGTGACCTCGGCAAGACCCGCGGTGGCAACGTCGTGGCCCAGGGCGGCGGGCATCCCGGTGCGCTCGGCCAACATCGCCGCGAACGGCACCCGGTCCCAGCCCATGTTCGAAGCGAGCACCGCCACCTGGGCCTCGTCGTCGACGATTCCGGGCACCACCAGGGCGGACCCGACCAGATCCCGATGGCGGGTGTACATCCGTTGGACATGCCGGGCGCCCAGATCCAGCACGCCCGCGACGATGTCCGGACGATGCGGGGTGGGGACGGTCTCGGTGTCGGTGAGGGACCCGTCCGGACGCACCAGGCCGGTCTTGGTGTCGGTCCCACCCACATCGATCACGGCAACCGGGCCGATGGGAGCCTTCGCTGTGGTCATGGGGTGCTCGGTCAGTCGTCGAGAATGACCGAACGGGTCAGGCCCCGGGGCTGGTCGGCGTCCAGGTTCAACAGGCGGGCCCGCTCCAGGGCCACCCGTTGCGCCAACACCAGGTCGGCGAGGGGGTCGAGCGACTCATCGGCCAGGAACGTGGCCCCGGTCCCCTCAACCTGCTCGCGCAGACCCTGCGGTGCTGCGCCGAAGATCCAGGTCAGACGGTTCGGACCGGCGATCGCCACCGGGCCGTGCCGGTAGTCCATCGCCGGGTAGGACTCGGTCCAGGCTTGGGAGGCCTCGCGGTTCTTCAGCGCAGCCTCGTGGGCCAGTCCGATCGTCCAGCCCGATCCCAGGAAGGTGATCTGCTCAGCGCTGAGGCCGGCCTCCGGCAGCGGTGCGTCCAGGGCCTTTCTGCAGTCAGTGATCGAGGACGACAGGTCCACGCCCAGACTCGCCCGCAGCAGGCTCAGCGCGGTGGTGGCGAAGCGGGTCTGCACCACGGATTGCTCGTCGGCGAAGCCCAGGTCGATGACGTCATCGGTCCTCGAGGGCAGCGGGGTGGACGGGTCGGCCACGATGCTCAGCGTGCGGGCGCGCCCGCGCACCGGCTCCAGCGCCTCGATCACCTCGGTGGTGGTGCCGGACCGGGACAGCCCGATCACCACGTCGTAGTCACGATGCAACGGTGCCTCGGTGGCCTGCCAGGCATCGGTCAGCCCGGCGCCGGAGGCTTCCCGGAGCGCGGCGTAGGACTGGGCCATGAACCAGGAGGTACCGCACCCGATGATGGCGACCTTCTCGCCGTGCTCCGGCAGCGGGGCGGCTGCGGCGAGCTCGCCGGCCCGACGCCACATCTGCGGCTGGCTGCGCAATTCGGTTTCCATCTGCGCGCCGAGTGCCCCCGGGCGGTCGTGACTGGTCATCGGTGCTCCTCCTGAGTGGTCGAC
Source organism: Pseudactinotalea sp. Z1748 (assembly GCF_049725185.1). Classification (NCBI taxonomy): domain Bacteria; kingdom Bacillati; phylum Actinomycetota; class Actinomycetes; order Micrococcales; family Cellulomonadaceae; genus Pseudactinotalea; species Pseudactinotalea sp. Z1748. The sequence goes on from NZ_JBMPQB010000001.1 coordinate 665,367, forward strand.
GGCACCAGTGTGACACAAGATGCAGGTTAGGCGCCTGATGCAATCATTATGAGTCACTTCCAGGGGCTTGCCTGTGACCGCACGCATCGCAACCGGGCGCGGCTCACGCCGCGAGAGTAGTTGGTCACGGTGGCGAGGCTGGGGAACAATGGGGGGATGGCCGCCTTCTCGAACGCCCGCACCGCTCACAACGCGCAGCCACGCGGTGAGCAGATCGCCAGTTATGCCACCTACGCCGAGGCACAGCGGGCGGTGGACTTCCTGTCCGACAAGGAGTTCGCGGTCAAGTCCGTGACCATCGTGGGTACCGACCTGAAGATGGTCGAGCGCATCACCGGTCGGTTGAACTACCCCCGCGCGGCCCTGTCCGGGGCGGCCTCGGGTGCCTGGTTCGGGTTGTTCGTCGGGTTGGTGCTGGCGCTGATCGGCGGTGGGAACCTGCTGAACACGCTGTTGTTCGCGCTGCTCATCGGTGCCGGGTTCGGGATGATGTTCGGCGTGATCGCCTACGCCCTGACCGGCGGTAAGCGTGATTTCACCTCCTCCTCCCAGGTTGTGGCCTCCTCGTTCGCGTTGCTGTGCCTGCCCGAGAGTGCCGGCCAGGCACGTCGGCTGCTGCGCGAGCTCAACGGCGGCAACGTGACCCCGGGGCTCACCCCGCATGACACCCCGACGGCCCCCGAGGCGGACCGCACCGCCGCGTTCCGCCGGCCCAGTGCACCTGCCGAGCAGCCCCCCGCCACTCAGCAGCCCCCCGCCACTCAGCAGCCCCGTCCCACCGAGCAGCCCACCGCTCCGGAGCAGCCGACGCAGCCCACGGGGGAGGGCCAGGCGGAGGAATCCCCGGGCCAGCGCTGAGGATGAGCAGCGCCGGAACCCGGGCGGGACTCAGGTGCGCGCACGCCGGCTGCGCCACAGCCCGATGAGCAACGCGAGCCCCCAGAGCGCGAACAGCGGACCCCACAGGTAGGCGTGGCCCTGCTGGGCCTCGATATTCACCGCACCCTGCGGGATGACCCACCCGGCCAGGACCGCGCCGGAGACGACGGCGTTCAGCAGGCCGTAGACCATCAGGGCGGCACCGCCGGCCCAGGTCAGGAACCGCCGCGGACCAAGCCCGGGCAGCACGCCGCGCTGGGCCAGCAGCGGTACCCAGGCCGCGATCAGTTTGATCGCCGCCACTGCCCACAGTCCCAGCGTGACCTGCGCGGACGGCTCCGCTGCGGCGTCCACGGCCCACTGGCCCACGCTGGCCAGCATCCACGTACCGCCGAGCGCCCAGTACACACTCCATCCGCCGTGCACGGTGCCCAGCACCGCCGCCACCCAGAACCAGCCCATGGGAGGCCACTATGGCGCCTGTGGCCGGGCGGGCGCCAGCAGATTCTCCCGGCCGTGCCGAGCACGCAGGCCCCGCGGACTTTGCCCGCGCGCCGCACTCAGCCGGACCGCACTCAGCCGAGCAGTGCGGCCATCCAGGCCTCGACGTCGTCGGGCTCGCGGGGTAGCGCCGCGGAGAGGTTCTCCACGCCGTCGGCGGTGACCAGGATGTCATCCTCGATCCGCACCCCGATCCCGCGGTACTCCTCCGGGACCGTGAGGTCGTCGGTCTTGAAGTACAGGCCAGGTTCGATGGTGAAGATCATCCCGGGCCGCAGTTCGGCGTCCAGGTACATCTCCCGGCGGGCCTGGGCGCAGTCGTGCACATCCAGGCCCAGGTGGTGGGAGGTGCCGTGCGGCATCCACCGGCGGTGCTGCTGGCCCTCGGGGCTCAGGCTGGTAGCGGCGTCCACCGGCAGCAGGCCCCACTCGGCCAGGCGCGCGGCGAGGACCTCCATGGCGGCGGCGTGCACATCGCGGAACTTCAGCCCCGGGCGAGCGCTGGCGAAGGCGTGGTCGGCGGCATCCAGCACCGCGGTGTACACCTTGCGCTGGATGTCGGTGAAGGTCCCGTCTACCGGCAGGGTGCGGGTGATGTCGGCGGTGTACAGGGAGTCGACCTCGACCCCGGCGTCCACCAGCACCAGCTCCCCGGCGCGCACCTGTCCGTCGTTGCGGATCCAATGCAGGGTGGTGGCATGGTTGCCGGCGGCGGAGATGGTGTCATAGCCGATCCCGTTGCCGTGCTCCCGGGCGCGGGCGAAGAAGGCGCCCTCGATGACCCGCTCACCGCGGGGATGCCCGACGGCGCGGGGCAGGGATCGTGCGACCTCGCCGAAGGCGTCGATCGAGGCGTCCACGGCCTGGCGCATCTGCTCGATCTCCCAGTCGTCCTTGGCCAGGCGCAACTCGCTGAGCACCTCGGCCAGGGCCTCATCGGCCTGCTGGGCCTCCTCGGTGCTCATCTGGGTGCGCAGTTCCCGCACCCGCGCTTGCACCGCGGCGTCCGCACCGGGCACCACCCGGATGGTGATCTGGCCGGCGTCCTTACCGATCGCATCGTCCAGGGAGTCCACGTGCGCACACGCCAGACCGGTGCGGGCCTCGATGTCGGCCAGACCGGGGCGGCGCCCGATCCAGAACTCCCCGTAGCGGGCGTCGGCGTAGAACTCCTCCGAGTCCCGCCCGCCCTGGGGGCGGAAGTACAGCGTGGCCTCGTGGGCGCCCTCGTCCTGCGGTTCCAGCACCAGGACCGCCCCCGGTTCCTCGTCGGTACCCAGGCCGGTCAGGTGCGCGAAGGCGCTGTGCGGGCGGAACCGGTAGTCGGTGTCATTGGAGCGCACCTTGAGGTCCCCGGCCGGGATGACCAGCCGTTCGCCGGGGAAGGCCGCGCTCAGGGCGGCCCGACGGGCCGGGGTGTAGTCGGCCACCTGCTCGCGGGCCGGGGGCTGTTCCTCGCGCGGGGCCCAGCCGGAGGCGATGAAGTCCCGGAAGGCGGCGGAGGTGGGCCGCTGCGAACGGTTCGAGCCGCGGCTGGACAGGTCCTGTTTGCCGGCCTGCTCGGTTTCCGGGGCGTTCTGATCGGTGGTGGAAGAGGTGCTCGTCATGCCTGCCATCGTCTCACGCACGGTGCGGGGGAGGGCGGCAGCATCGGCACCTTCGGTAACCTTTCCCCTTCCCTGGTGGTGCAACCGGGGCGCGAACCGGATGAGCCAGGTGAGGCGGTGGTGCCGATGGGCACCGTGACACCCGATGGCCGGTCCGGTGCGGTCCCACACTCATCCGTTCGCATCGCGGCAGCCTCGCAACGCAGTCTCGCTGCTGCCGGGGTTCGCACCGTCGTCGGGGGTTCGGCCCTGCTGGCCTCCCTCGGGTTGACCGATCGGGTGCGTGACTGGGATCTGCTCACCGATACCACGCCGGAGTTGGCGCAACGGGCGCTGGCGGAGGTAGGTCACCGGTATCGCAGGCTGCGCCCGAGCGATGTCTTCAGCAGCGCGGCTGCCTACTGCTTCGAGGTCAACGGTGTGAGCATCGACTTGATCGTGCAGTTCGCGATCAACACCTCCACCGGCCCGGTCCCGATCCCGGCCACGCCCGGGGCCACCTGGCGGGGCCTGACGATGGCCCGCCCGCACGACTGGGCCCTGGCCTATGCGCTGATGGGCAGACCGGAGCAGGCGGGAGCGCTCACCCGCCTCATCGAGAACAGGTGATCGGTCAGGGCTCGCTCGGCCCCCACCGGGCCGGGTGCCCTCGCCATGGGCTGAGCTCAGGGTGCCTGCGCGACTAGCCTGGCCGGGTGCGCATCGACCTTCATACCCACAGCCATCACTCCGATGGCACCGATTCCCCGGCCGTGCTCATGGTCAGGGCCGCAGCCGCCGGACTGGACGTGGTCGCTCTGACCGATCACGACACCACTGCCGGATGGGATGAAGCGGCCGACCAGGTCGCTCGAACCGGCGTGGCGCTGGTACCGGGGGCGGAACTGTCGTGCATGGTCGCCGGCGTCAGCGTGCACCTGCTCAGCCTGTTGCACGCCGATGACGACGCCGCTCTCCTCGGTGAGATGGAGCATGCCCGCAGCTCCCGGAACACCCGGGCCCGGGAGATGGTGCGGCGCATCGCCGAGGACCTTCCGCTCACCTGGGCGGATGTGCAGGACCAAGCCGGTCCGGACGCCACCATCGGTCGACCGCACATCGCTGATGCCCTGGTTGCCCGCGGCCACGTGCCGGACCGGTCGGCCGCGTTCGAGAACATCGTGGCCACCGGCGGGCCCTACTACGTGGGCCATTACGCCCAAGAGGCACATGCCGCCATCGGCCGGGTCCGCGCCGCCGGCGGGGTGCCGATCCTGGCCCACCCGCGCGCCGGCGCCCGGGGCCGCACGATCGGCGATGCCGTGATCGCCGACCTTGCCGGTGCCGGACTCGCCGGCCTGGAGGTGGACCACCGCGATCACACCGAGGCCGACCGGGCCCACCTGCGCGGCCTGGCCCGGGAGCTGGATCTGCTGGTCACCGGCGCCAGCGACTACCACGGCACCGGAAAGCACAACCGGCTCGGGGAGCACACCACGAGCCCGGAGGTCCTGGAGGCGATCGAGGCCAAGGCTCGCGGCCGCATCATCCGGCCCGATGACACCCACCTCACCCGGTACAGCTAGCCTCGCTTACCGGTCTGTCCAGGAGCCCGCCTCATCGGGACGGGACGGACGGGATGAGGCGCGCCGGACCACGTCCGGGCATGTCAGTCCCGGGGCCACCCCCGATGACCCTCGGTGCACGCTCTCGTTCCCGTGATCGAGGGGGCCTGACGCGGTCGTCGCACCCTGCCGTGTCAGGACTGTGCCGACCCCGAACCGGCGGAGCCGGAGGAGTTGTTCCGACGACGACGGCGCCGCCGGCGACGCTGTCCCTCACCGGAGCCGGGCTGCTCCGAGCGCGTCCCCGCGCCGTTACTCCGCCCACCGGACCCTTGGCCGGAGGAGGGGCCGCGGCCACCGCCGTCACGCCGTCGTCCGCCCTGACGGGAGCCATCCCCGCGGCCGCCCTGACGGTCGCGGCCACCGCCCTCACGCCGTCGTCCGCCACCACCGGAGGTGGTCCGGGTGCCGGTCTCGCCGATGTCCTCGAGCTGCTCGGCGTCCAGTCCGGCGCGGGTCCGCTCACCTCGAGGGAGTCGGCCCCGGGTGCCTTCGGGGATGTCCAGGTCGGAGTACAGGTGCGGGGAGGAGGAGTAGGTCTCGATGGGCTCGCCGCGGTTCAGCTCCAGTCCCTTGTCGATCAGGGACCAGCGCGGCAAGTCGTCCCAGTCGACGAAGGTCACCGCGATGCCGGTGTTGCCGGCCCGCCCGGTGCGGCCGATGCGGTGCAGGTAGATCCGTTCGTCCTCGGGGCACTGGTAGTTGACCACGTGCGTGATGTCATCCACGTCGATGCCGCGGGCGGCCACGTCGGTGGCGACCAGCACGTCGATCTTGCCGTTCCGGAAGGCCCGGAGCGCCTGCTCCCGGGCTCCCTGGCCCAGGTCGCCGTGGATCGCACCGGAGGCGAACCCGCGCTCGGCCAGGTCGTCGGCCACTCGGGCGGCGGTGCGTTTGGTGCGGGCGAAGACCAGTGTCAGCCCACGGCCCTTGGCCTGCAGGATCCGGGCCAGGACCTCCACTTTGTCCATCGCGTGGGCGCGGTAGATGAACTGGCTGATCGCCTTCAGGGTGACGCCGTCGTCGTCGGGGTCCTGGGCGCGGATGTGGGTGGGCCGGTTCATGTACCGGCGGGCCATGGTGACCACGGGCCCAGGCATGGTGGCCGAGAACAGCATCGTGTGGCGGCTGGCCGCCGTGCGCGACAACAGCGTCTCCACATCGGGCAGGAAGCCCAGGTCGAGCATCTCGTCGGCCTCGTCCAGCACCAGCGTGCGCACCCGGGACAGGTCCAGGTGACCCTGCTTGAGCAGGTCGATCATCCGGCCCGGGGTGCCCACGATCACCTCGGTACCCTTGGTCAGGGCCTCGATCTGGGGCTCATACGCCCGGCCGCCGTAGACCTGGGTGATGCGCACGGTGCGGCGCCGGGAGGCGGTCACCAGGTCGCCGGCGACCTGCACGGCCAACTCACGGGTCGGGGCGATCACCACGGCCTGGGGCTTGCCCGGGTCCACCACCGCGTCCCAACCTTCCTCGTCGGGGCCCACCACGGCCTCCAGCAGCGGGATACCGAAACCGAGGGTCTTGCCGGTACCGGTCTTGGCCTGGCCGATGATGTCGTGCCCGGCCAGGGCCACCGGCAGGGTGAGGGACTGGATCGGGAAGGGATGGGTAATGCCCACGTCGGCCAGGGCGCCCACGATCGGTTCGGAGACGCCGAAGTCGGCGAAGGTCTTGGCCGCCTCGGCGGGGGTTTCGGCCGCCGCGGGGGCCTCGATGGTCTCATCGACCACCTCTGCCAGGGCGGCGTCATCCACGGCGGGGCTCTGAGTGCCCGCCTCGGTGAGGGTTTCGTTCTGCATCAGGGTTCACCTGTTCGCGTCATGGCAACGTCATGAGCCGTTCACGCGCGCGGCGGTCGTCACCGGTAGGGGCAGCCGATCGCGAAATGAACGTGCCGGCAACGGGGCCGGCGTGCAGGTGCGTGTACCGAACTGTCGTTACGACCGGGCAACCTGGTACATCCACACTGTATCGCGAAGGTGCGTACACCGTCTGCAACGTGACCAATCCCACCGCCGGCAGGCCGGTGGTATCGCGGGAGTTCATCCCCGTTCAGCCCGGGAGTTCGTGCGCGGCCAGCCGGTCCAGACCCTCATCGATGCTGACCCCTGGCCGCCAGTCGAGTACCTGCTGGGTGTGGCGTTGGTCGAACCAGTGCGCAGTGGAGAGCTGTTCGGCCAGGAAACGGGTCATCGGGGGCTCATCGGGTCCGGGACGCACCGCCCAGAGTGCCTCGACCACACCCCCGGCCATCCGGGCCAGGCCAGCGGGTACCCGCCATGTCGGCACCGGGGCCCCGGCAGCACGGCAGATACCGGCGAGCAGGTCACCCACCGGTCGTGGTTCGGCGTTGGTCACCACCAACGCCTGCCCGTGGGCGTGCTCGGCGCGCTCCATCGCCGCCACCAGTGCGTCTGCGGCGTTGTCGACGTAGAGGGAGTCGATCAGCGCTGCACCATGGTTCAGCAGCGGGAGCCGCCCGGCCCGGGCCCGCGCCACGATCCGGGCGACCAGTTGGGTGTCACCGGGACCCCACACCAGATGCGGCCGCAGGGCCACCACGGCGAAGCCCGGCCGGTCCGCCGCGAGCGCCAGTTGTTCGGCGGCCGCCTTCGTGCGCGCGTAGTGACCCCGGGCGCGCTCCGGCTCGGCGGCTCCGGCTCCCACCCCGATGAGCGGATCCCCGGTGTGTGCCACGGACGGCGTGGACACCTGCACGAAGCGGTGCACGCCGGCCCGTCCGGCGGCATGCAGGAGTGCGCGAGTGCCCTCGATGTTCACCTGTTCGTACTCGGCGCGTGGTCCGCTGACCGAGACTTTCGCCGCGAGGTGTACCACGGCGTCGCATTCCTGGACGGCACGGGTGAGCGCGGCATCAGCGCCGGTGCCGGTGATCGAACCACGCATGTCCGTGGCACCGGCGACCCCGGCCGGTCGCCGCTGGAAGGTGCGCACCTGGTGACCGGCCGCCACCAGGTGCTCGGCTGTGCGACGACCGAGCATGCCGCTGGCACCGGTGACCAGCACCCGCATACGGGCGGTCACGGCGCCTGCATCCTTGCGCCGGCCAGCGCGCGCTCGGCCCACTGAGCGAGCCGGGCGCGGTCGACCTTGGTGTTGTGCCGCACGTCGGTGGGCAGCTCCGGCACCCGCAGCACAGCGGCCACGGTCAGGCCGCATCGGGCGCGCACCGCCTGGCGCACAATCCGTGTCAGGCCCGGGGTGGCCAGGGCGGGGGAGGCGCCGGCGTGCCGATCGATCTGCGGATCGGTCTCCAGGACGACGACGACGTGCTGGGTGCCCGCGGGACCGACACCGACGGCGGCCGCCCGTTGCACCCCCCGGATCTGCTGCGCGGCGTGCTCGATGGCCACCGGGGTCACCACGCCCCCGGCAGTACGAATGATGTGGGCCAGGCGGCCCTCGATCCATAGCCGGCCGCGTGCGTCCAGGTGCCCGACATCCCCGGTGCGGTGCCAGCCGGCATGGTCGGCGCTGGCGGCCTGGGTGGCCCACAACTGGTCGTAGGTGCGCTTCAGGTGGGCTGCGGTGACCAGCACCTCACCGGTGATGCCCGGTGCGGTGGTGGCATCGCCGGTGGCGGCGCCGGCGTCGTCCAAGGGGATGATCCGGGCCTGCGCCCCCGGCACGGGGTGGCCCACACAACTGCCGCCACCAGCACCGGCGACGCCGGCGGCCTCGTCCCCGGCAGCGGCTTGTAGACCGGTCAGGTCGATGTCGGTGAGGGGGAGCACCTCCGTCATGCCGTAGGGGGTGCGGGCCGAGGCATTGGGCATGATGCGACCGACCTGCGCGAGCAACTCGGGGGCGATCGGTGCACCGGCGGACAGGAACAGTTCCACCCCGGCCAGGGCACTGCGGTGCGCTTCGGTGAGGTCGGCAGCGGTGCGCAGCACGTTCGTCAAGGCGGCCGGGGAGGTGAAGACCGCGGTCGCGTCGCTGGCGGCGACGGCGTCGGCCAGCGCGGCGGCGGTGAGCGTGGCCGGGGCGACCACGTCCATGTCCGGAGTGATCGCCGCGGAACCGAGCGCGGTACCGATCAGGGCGAACGGGGCGAATCCGACCACGAACGCCGAGCCCGGCCCCAGGTCATAGGTGGTGGCGAGCGCATCGCGCATGGCCGCCAGCCGGCGGTGGGTGTAGGTCACGCCCTTGGCCGGTCCGGTGGATCCGGAGGTGAACAGGATCGCCGCATCATCCTCCGGGTCCGGCTCAGCGGGCAGCGTGCCTCCGTGCTGCTCGATGCCCGCCCCGCGGGCGATCAGGTCGGCCAGGCCGGTGCGGGCACCGAGGGCTCGGTGCAGTGGTGTGGTGTGCCCGGTGCCAACCCGCCGGCCGGGCCACCCCAGCAGCCGTGCGCCGGTCAGGGCGCGGTCGACTCCGATGAGCCACTGCGGGCCGGCGCCGCGCAGGGCCCGGCTCATACCGCGCAGGCCCAGGCCCTGGTCGGCAAGTACGGCGACGGCTCCCAGACGCAGGCACGCGAACAGTGCGGCGGTCAGGTCCACACCCGGAGTGATGAGCAGGCTCACCCGCTGACCGGGGCGCACCCCGAGGTCGGCCAGTCCCAGGGCCAGGTGGCGTACCCTGGTCGCCAACTCCTGCCAGGTCACCGTCTCGGTACCGGCTCGGGACAGGGCCAGGACCGCGGGCTCGGCGTCCCGGCCCCGTTCGTCCAGGACCGCGGTGAGGCGGCGGAACCGGGGCCGGGCGGCGTCAGCGCTGCCGTCCGCGGCGGCGCTGCCCGCGGCCGCCATATGGCGCGCGGGGGCGCCGGCGCCGGTCTCGGTGGCGCCGGTGCTGGTGGCGGGTAGGCGTTCGGCGAGCCAGCGAACCACGGTGCCGGCCACATCGGCCTCCTCGGGCAGCAGATGCCCGGCCCCTTCGAACCGGTGCACGTCGGCCTGGGGCAGCCGGGCGCGCAGGTCGCGTAGGTACCGCTCGGCGAAGACCGGATCTCGCGGACCCCACAGCAACAGCGCCGGGACGGTGAGCGCGGCGGTTCCGGCGGCGATCGTGGTCAACGCCTCGTGGGAGGGATGGTGGGGGTCGGCCGGAATGTCTGCGACGAAGTCGGCGATCGCGTGCCGGTCCCGGGCCTTGGCGTAGGGCGCGAGGTAGGCACGGGTGACCTCCTCGGGGAGCGGGCGCTGGGCCAGGGCAAGGGTGGCGCGCAGGAAGGTGCGGGTGCTGCGGGTGGCCCAACGATGAATGGCCGGGTGGCCCGCCAGGCGCAGCAGGGCGGGGATCGTGCTCGCTTGGTGGTCGTGATGGATGGCGGTGTTCGTCAGAATGACCCCGGCCAGCAGATCGGGATGCCGGGTCGCCCAGCCGAGGGAGACCACCCCGCCCCAGTCGTGACCGACCGTCACCACCGGCCCGCCCAATCCCATGCGGTCGGTGAGGGCACCGAGCTCACTCACCCGGTCGGCCAGTCGGCGCACTCGCCCATCGCGCTGGGACCAACCCATCCCTACCTGGTCCACCGCCACCACCCGCCACCCGGAGCGGGCTCCCACGGTGAGCAGTTCGCGCCACAGGTAGGACCACGTCGGGTTCCCGTGCACGGCCAGCAGCGTGCCGCGCGCGGGTTCGTTCAGGTCGGCGATGTTGTCCAGCACGTGCCAGGTCACCGGCGGGGTCGCTGCGGTGCCGGGCACGGTGATGTGCCTGCTCCACCCCGGGGCGATACCGCGCAGGTCCGAGATGCTCACCACTGCAACTCGAGCATGGCTGTGTTCAGACCTGATCCCACACCCATGCACAGCACCCGGTCACCGGGGACGAGGTCGGCGGCCTGCGCGGCCAGGGTCATCGGTAGCGATGCCGGTCCGACGTTCCCCCAGTGGTTGAACGTGATCGGCACCCGGTCGGCCGGCAGCTCGATGGCTTCGATGATCGCCTGCGTGTACGGGGTGGAGATCTGGTGGGTGATGTACCGGTCCATCCCGTCCCACTGGAAACCGGCGCCGTTGTTGGCCTCATCCCAGGCGGCCACCACCAGCGGCAGTCCACCCTCGAGCAGGCCCTTGGTGTCGGTGAACATCCCCTCCAGGTTGCCCACGCACAGGCCGTGATGCTCGGTGGCGGCGCGGCTGACTCCACCGACGATGCGATGGCCGTTGGGATGCAGATCGGTCCGGCCAAGGACCGCCGCCGCCGCTCCGGAGCCCAGAGTGAGGGAGGCGAACTCCCGTCGGTAGTCCTCCCGGGTGGCCTCCGGCCGCCCGAGCCGGGCCAGGGTCCGCTCCTGGGTGGCGCGGGTGTCCTCGCTGTTGACGATGAGGGCGTAGTCGATCTGACCGGCATCGATCATCGTCGCAGCGAGCATCATGCCGTTGACGAAACCGAGGCAGGCGTTGGCGATGTCGAAGTTCATCGCCGAGGACGGCAACGACAACTCGTGGTGCACCCGTACCGCGACCGAGGGCTCCAACTGCGTGCGGGTCACCGAGGTGTTCACGAGCAATCCCACCCCGGCCGGGTCGACACCGGCTTCAGCGATCGCTTTGGCGCCCGCTTCGATCGCCGGGTCGTCGAATCTGGTTCCCTCCTCCCACCAGCGCCGCTCGGTCACGCCGGAGATCCGCTCCAGCATGTTGTCCGGAAGTCGCAACCGCTTACGGGTGGTCGCCAGGTGTTGCTCGAAGCGGGCGGAGGGTATCCGCACCGGTGCTTCGATATGGGTCACCGACAACACGGAGGTGTTGCGGTATCGGAAGTTCGCGTTCTTGCCTGTCACGACTTGAACCTAACTGCTCAAGCACCGGCGCGCTCGCAGGGACCGGTCAGCGGCACCGTGCGGTCACTGTCGTCGACCGGCTCAGAGGGTGCCGAAGCCCACCTTGCGCTGCTCGTCGCCGCCGAACTCCACGAAACCGAGCGCGGCCACCGGCACGATCACCCGGCGGCCCTTGCTGGTGGTCAGGTCCAGGGCCGCGCCCGGATCGCTCTCGGCCTTTGTGAGGGCCTTGTGCACGGATTCGGCCACTTCCTCGGCATCCTCCGACACGTCCAGGGTCAACTCTCGTGCCACATTCCTGACTCCGATCGTGATCTCCACGTGTCCTCCTTCTGTGCGGGTCGGCCTGAACTTCCCCCATCGTAGGCGCCACCGGGCCCCGCGGTGACCGCAGCACGGGTGAGGGTGGCGACCACGGGAGGAGGTGCACCGAAGGTGTCCGAGCACACCCCGGGGTCGAGACTTCGACGAAGGTTTGCCAGTATGGAGGTCATGCGTCGAGCGATCATCGCCCTCTGCGCCCTGCTGGGCGCAGTGCTGCTCGGTGCCCAATCGCAGTCGATCGGGGCCGCACTGGTCGACGAACCGGACCCCTGGCCGACCCCGAGCGGCGATCCGGGGGGACCCGATGGGGTGTACGGGCCCAGGTTGCCCGCCCTCGAGGATCGGTTGCGTCCCGGCGACGCCTCGGCCGGGCTGCTCAGCCGGGTGGTACCCCAGTCCGGATCCGGCGAATTCGATGCCGCCCGGATCGCCGGGGAGGGTCCGGTGGACGCCGTCGAGGAGTCCGTCGATGTCCTGACGGTCGACATCGAGGTGGAGCGTGACCTGGCCATCGACCTCGAGCGGTTCGCCGACTTCGTGGTGACCACCCTGAACGACGAGCGCGGCTGGTCGGCGCAGATGGACGTCGCCTTCGGCCACGCCGGCGCCGGGACCGAGGCGGACCTCCTTGTGCGGCTCGCCACCCCGAACACGGTCGATGACCTGTGCGACCCGTTGCCCACCGGCGGCGAGTACTCCTGCGCAACTCCGGACGGGGCGGTGCTGAACGCGTTGCGCTGGGCCGAGGGCGCCGAGCCTTTCATCGGAGCCGGGGGAAACCGGACCGAGTACCGGCACTACCTGGTCAACCACGAGGTGGGGCACCTGCTCGGTCACGGTCACGCGCAGTGCCCCGCGCCGGGCGAGCCGGCGCCGGTGATGGTGCAGCAGTCGATCACCCTGGACGGCTGTGAACCCAACGGGTGGATCGTCCCGGACTGACCTGCCCGCGGCGGGTCCGGCGATGTCGGATCGAGATGATGGGATGGGGCCATGTCCTCCCCGGTGTTCACTCGTGCCGCCGTCGGCTCCGGCGTGCCGAGCCTGGACGTCTCCCAGCGCCGTGTCGCCCGGGCGGTGGCCGACGGCGGGCGGCACGTCGTGCACGGTGCGCCGGGTTCGGGCAAGACGCACCTGGCGGTGGCTCTGACGGTCACCGCGGCGTTGGCAGGGGAGCGACCCATCCTGCTGGTGCCCACCCGTACCGGCGCCGCGGACCTTCGCACCGAGGTCACCCGCCGGATCGGCCGCACGCTCGATCAGGCGGTGGTGCGCACCCCGGCGGCCCTGGCGTTCGCGATCCTGCGGCTGCGCGCCAGCCACCTGGGCGAGCCGGCGCCCACGCTGATCTCCGGACCGGAACAGGACCAGGTGCTCGCTGAACTGCTCGCCGGGCACGCCCAGGGGGAGGGCCGCCCGGCGACCTGGCCCGAGGGCGTGGGCCCGCAGACCTGGGGGCTGCAGGCCTTTCGTAACGAACTGCGCGACGTGCTGATGCGCGCCGCCGAGGCGGGCCTCAGTGGCGCCGAACTGAGTGAGCTGGGCCGCTCCCGCGACCGGCCGGAATGGGTGGGAGCCGGGCAGGTCCTCACCGAGTACACCCAGGTGATGGCCTTGGGTCAGATCACCCCGGACCGTGGCGCGCGGTATGACGCGGCCGGGATCGTCGACGAAGCCGTCAGCGCCCTGCTCACCTGGGATCGGGACCTGCCCGGGGTGGACCGGCCCAGGTGGTCCCTGGTGGTCCACGACGACTACCAGGACGCGACCCTGGCCACGGCCCGACTTCTGGGGGCACTGGGTGACGACGGCGCCGGCCTGGTCGTCCTCGGTGACGCCGATGCCGCGGTGCAGTCCTTCCGCGGCGGCGTGCCGGCGCTACTGTCCACCGCGGCCGCACCGCCGCCCCGACACGGCGGTGCGGACTCGGCCGCATTCGCCGCGGACGCGGCCTGGGGTGCGACCGAGCATGTGCTCGACCAGGTGTGGCGCCACGGTCGGTCGGTGCGGGACCCCGTGCGGCGACTCACCCGCGCGCTACCGGTACTAGCGGCCGGCGCCCGCCGGGAGGCTCCGGGGCAGGACGCTCGCGCAGACCACCAACCGCGCGGGTTGCGCACAGCCGTGTTGGGCAGTGCGGCGCAGGAGGTCGCGTTCGTGGCCCGCCAGTTGCGGATCGCGCGGCTGCATCACCGGGTGCCGTGGTCACAGATGGCGGTGGTGGCACGCTCCAGTGCCCAATTGGGGTCGATCCGGCGGGGTTTGCGTGCCGCAGGAGTGCCGCTGACGGTAGCTCCGGCGGACCTGCCGCTGCGTGAGGAACCCGCGGTCCGCCCGCTGTTGGCGGTACTCCGCACCGCACTGGCCGGGGAACTGGACCTGCCTACCGCCATCGACTTGCTGAGCAGCCCGATCGGGGGCCTGGACTCGGTGGCGCTGCGCGGGTTGCGGCGGTACCTGCGCGCCCGGGAACGCCAGGAGGGCGGAATCCGGAGTTCGGCCGAGGCGCTTCTGGATGTGCTGTCCGATCCCGACTCCGCGGGCGAACTGCCCGTCCGGTATCGTCGCGGTCCCGCCGGGGTGGCCCGGGTGCTGAGCGCTGCCCGGGATGCCGTGACCGATCCCGAGGCAACCGCGGAGACGGTGCTCTGGGCGGCATGGGAGGCCACCGGGCTGGCGGGCATCTGGCAGCAGCAGGCGCTGTCCGGCGGCGTCGGCGCGGACCGGGCCGACGCGGACCTGGACGCGGTGCTGGCACTGTTCCGAGCGGCTGAGCAGTTCATGGACCGCACCGCCTACTCCTCCCCGGGCGCGTTCGTGGAGCATCTGATGGCCCAGGACTTCCCTGCGGACACCCTCGCGGCCCGCGGCCACCAGGCCGAGGCGGTGGCTGTGCACACCGCCGCCGGGGCCGCCGGCGGGCAGTGGGAGGTGGTGGCGGTGGTCGGTGTGCAGGAGGACGTCTGGCCGGATCTGCGGATCCGCGACACCCTGCTCGGCTCGGCGGACTTGGCCGACCTGGCCGCCGCACGTGACGTGCGCGGGGAGGATGAGGCCACCCGGATGCGCCGGGCCCGCCGCGATGTCGCCGATGGCGAGTTGCGGGCGTTCATATCGGCCTGTTCGCGCGCCCGGCGGCTGTTGTACGTCACGGCGATTCTGGACGAGGACGAGCGGCCCTCGATGTTCCTGGACCTGCTCACACCGGGCACCGATCACGAGACGACGGCGGTGCCGCCCCCGCTGGACCTGCGCGGGTTGGTGGGGCAATTGCGGGCCGCGCTGCGCCCGGTGCTCGCCGGCACCTCAGGGGTCGGCTCCGAGAAGCCGGCCCCGACACCCGCCGAAGTCGCACAGGCCTCCGAGGCCGCGGCCGTACTGTCCTATCTGGCCGAGCGCGGTGTCGCCGAAGCCGACCCGAGCCGGTGGGGAGCCCTGTTCGCCCCCACCACCGAAGCCCCCCTGCTGGCGCAGGACCAGGTGCCCACCATCGGACCTTCGGCAGTGGAGCAGATCACCACCTGCCCGCTGCGGTGGGTACTGACCCGTAACGGCGGTGAACCTGGAGTCTCCGACGCTCAGCAACTCGGCAACCTCATCCACGAGATCGCGGCCGCCCACCCCGACGGCGATGAGGCGGGCATGCGGCAGATGCTGGAGCGTCGCTGGCCCGACCTCGGTCTGGCGGAGGGTTGGATGGCCACGGCGCAGCGTGCCCGTGCGGAGTCGATGATCACCCGGCTGTCCGAGTACATGGCCACCCGGCCCGGCCCGGTGGACGTCGAAGTGGCCTTCACCGCAGAACTCGATCAGGTACGGCTCCGCGGCCGGGTGGACCGGGTGGAGCATGTAGGCCAGGGCCAGGTCAGAATCGTGGACCTGAAGACCGGCACCACCGCGGAGTCGGTGGCGAAGGCCCGCACGAACCCCCAACTGGGCGCCTACCAGGTCGCCACCGAGGCGGGCGCGTTCGGCGATGTGGGCAGCGCGGGTGCAGCGCTGGTCTATCCCGGGACCAAGGCCAAGGCCGCCACCATCCGCTACCAGCCCCCACTGGCCGAGGCCGAGGACCCCCGGTGGGCGCATCACCTGCTGGCCGATGCGGGCAGGATCTTACGTTCGGGCACGTTCGAGGCCCGGCCGAACGAACACTGCCCGCGCTGCCCGGTGCGCTCCTCCTGCCCCGCCTTCCCCTCCGGCGCCCGGGTGGAGCCGGTCCGATGACGACGGTGCAGGTCGCCTCGGCCGGTGCGGTGGCGGTGACGCACAGTGCTGCCCGGATCGCCCAACTGCTCGGCCACCATCCGCCCACCGCCGAGCAGGCCCGCATCATCGAGGCACCCCTGAAACCCCTGCTGGTAGTCGCCGGAGCTGGCTCCGGCAAGACCGAGACCATGGCCGCCCGGGTGGTCTACCTGGTCGCCAACCGGCTGGTGCCACCGGGCTCGGTGCTCGGGCTGACGTTCACCCGCAAGGCCGCCGCGGAACTATCGCAGCGGATCCGCACCCGGCTGCACGAACTATCAGAAGCCGGTGTGGGCCCGGGCGTGAGCCTGGAGGATCAGCCACGGATTGCCACGTACAACTCCTACGCGGCCAGCCTGCTCACCGACCACGCCCTGCGCATGGGACTGGACCCCGACGCCCGGCTGATCAGCGACGCGGGGCGGTTCCAACTGGCCGAACAGATCGTGCGTACCTGGCCGCAGGACCTGGAGACCGGCTACGCGGGCAGCACGGTGGTGGACGCCGTCACCTCCCTGGCTGCCGAGCTGGCCGAGCATGGGTTGGAGCCGGGGGAGACGGCGAAGGAACTGCGGGCCCAGGCCCAGGACCTGCTCGCGGTCTCGGGCAAGATGGTGAGGGAGGTCAGCGACATCGCCGCATCGCTGGACCTGCGCGCCCGACTGATGGAACTCGTGGCCGAGTTCGGCGCACGCAAGGAGCGCGAGGGCGTCGTGGACTTCGGCGACCAGGTGCGGATGGCGGCGCGGATCGCACGGGCGGTCCCCAAGGTCGGGGCCCTGGAGCGCACCCGGTACCCCGTGGTGCTCCTGGATGAGTACCAGGACACCTCGGTGGCACAGGTGCAGTTGCTCACCGCCCTGTTCGGCGGCGGCCACCCGGTCACCGCGGTGGGGGATCCGAACCAGGCGATCTACGGGTGGCGCGGGGCAGCGGCCGGAACCCTGCTGTCCTTTCCCGAGCACTTCCGGGCCACCGACGGGCAACCGGCCTCGGTCACCCCGTTAAGTACCGCATGGCGCAACGACACCGCGATCCTGTCGGTGGCCAACCGTATCGCCGAACCACTGCGCAGCGGTGCCGCGGCCACCATGGTGCCGCCGTTGCGCCCCTCCCCGGCAGCAGGTCGCGGCACCGTGCTGGCCCACTGCGCCGAGACGGTGGAGGAGGAGGCCGCCCAGATCGCGCGGGTACTCACCCGGCACTGGTCCGATGACCCCGAGGCCCCGGCGACGGCGGCCGTGCTGTGCCGGAAGCGCTCCCAGTTCCCCCTGATCGAGGAGGCGCTGCTGGCCGCCGGGCTGCCCTGCCAGGTGGTGGGCCTGGGAGGGCTGCTGGCCACTGCGGAGGTAGCCGACATCCGTGCGGCCCTCACTGTGGCGCACGACCCGTCCCGCGGCGATGCGATGATGCGCCTGCTCACCGGCCCCAGTGTGCAGCTGGGTGCGGCGGACCTGGCCGTGCTGTGGGAGTGGGCCGCCGCCCAGACCCGGGGCCGGCCCGAGGAGTCCGGGCAGGCGGCGCAGCCGCAGGCCGATCAGGTTCTGGAAGCCGACGAGCGCTCGAGTCTGGTCGAGGCGGTCGACCGGTTGCCCCGGGGCACCTGGACCGATCGCCACGGCCGTACCCTCAGCGGGAAGGCTTCCGAGCGGCTGCGCCGGTTGTCCGGGCAGATCCGGCGGATCCGGGCGCTCGCGCACCTGGACATGGCCGAACTGGTCACCACCACCGAGCAGATCCTGGGCCTGGACATCGAGGTGATCGCGCACTTACCCGGTTCCGTCGCACACGCCCGGCGCAACCTCGATGCCTTCACCACGGCGGCGGCCTCCTTCACCGGGGGCACGGAGGAACCTGGCCTCGGCGCCTTCCTGTCCTACCTGGATGCGGTGGAGGAGGAGGAACGGGGATTGGACCTCATGGTCGCCGAACCCGATCCCACGGCCATCCAGATCATGACCGTGCACGCCTCCAAGGGCTTGGAGTGGGACACCGTGGTGGTGGCGGGCCTGAACACCGGTGACTTCCCCACGCTGGCCCCGAACAAGGACGGTCATTACCTGAACCCCGGGTGGCTGACCAACGTGCGCGCCCTGCCCTACGGCTTGCGCGGGGACCACGACTGGTTGCCGGACCTACCGATCCAGGGCGCCGGCACCATCGACGAGGTACGGCAGGCGCGCGCGCAGTTCTGCCACGAGGAGGGCGAGCGGCTGCTCGACGAGGAAAGGCGGCTGGCCTACGTCGCGATGACCCGGGCCAGACACGTGCTGATCCTGACCTCCTGCTTCTGGGGCACCCGCAAGAGGGTCTCGGTCCCCTCGCCGTTCCTGAAGCCATTGGTCCAGGACGGTCTTGCCGATCCCGGCCCGGACTGGCCCACGGCAAGCGCGCACCCAGAGAACCCGCGCACCGACGCCGACCAGGTCGCGACCTGGCCCCGACCCGCCCGCGCGGTGGCCACCGCGTGGGAACAGATCTGGGACGGCGCCGATCAGCGGGAGCAGTCCGTGCCCACCACCTCCCAGGCCGGCCGATGGTGGGCCGATGCCGAACTGCTGATCGCCGAGCGGGACGCCGTCGACCCGGCCCAGGTCACGATGCCCGAGCACCTGTCGGCCTCGGCGATGGTGGAACTGGCCCGGGACGCGCCGCAGTTCTGGCGCCACCGCCGCCGCCCGGTGCCGCGCCGCCCCAGCGGGTCCGCCCGGCGCGGCACCCAGTTCCACGCCTGGGTGGAGCAGTACTTCGGGGCCCGCACACTGCTGGACTGGGAGTTGCTGCCAGGGGCGGAGGAGGAAGGGCCCGATCAGGAACTGGCAGCCCTGCGGCAGGCGTTCCTGGACTCCGACTGGTCCACCCGGACACCGGTGGCGGTAGAGGTCGACATCGAGATCTTGATCCGGAACGTGGCGGTGCGCTGCCGCATCGACGCCGTCTTCCCCACCACCGATGGGGTGCACGTGGTGGACTGGAAGACGGGCGCCCCACCGCACGATGACGCCGCGCGCCACGCCACCCAGGTGCAGTTGGGCCTGTACCGCCTCGCGTGGGCGCGTCTGCACCAGGTTCCGATCGAGACCGTGCAGGCATCGCTGCACTACGTCGCCCAGAACCGTACCGTCGACGCCGCCGAACTCACCGAGGCCGAACTGGAGGATCTGCTCCAGCCCCCCACCTGATGGGCGCGGCAGGGTAGTGCTCAGCCCGAGGCAGCACAGGGTCCTCAGCGCGAGGGGAACCGGCCCGTGGGGGCATCGTCCCCCCCGCGGTCGGGATCGGTGCGGTCGTAGTCCGGCTCGATCGGGTCCGGCGCGGTGACGTCGGCGGTCTCCGGCGCTTCTGCGAGGACCCCGGTGCCGTAACCGCGACTGCTGCGGTGGTGACCGCCGTCGTCGTTCCTGACCGGGATGCCACCCTCGATCGTCGGCTCGTCGATCCCGGCAGTCCCGTAGTCCATGTCCTCCGCGTGCGCATGGGCGGCGAACCGCGGATCGTCGGCACCGGCTTCTGCACCGGCACCCGCGCTCTCCGCGGCGTCGGGGGTGTCATCGAGTTCGCCGCCCGTACTGTCCGTGCCGCCCTCGAGGTCATCCCCGGCACCGGCGCCGTCGGTGCGCAGCGGCACCGGTCCGGTCACCCAGTCGGTGCTGGCCACCGGCACCTGACCGATCGGGTCGGCGTGGGCGACCGCACGGTCCAGATCGGTGAGCATGTCGATGGCGTCGTCGATGACGGAGTTGTCGCGGGTGCGCACCCCGTGCATCAGCCAACGGGGCAACGCCAGTTCGCTGGCCAGCAGCGTGCGCGCCGCCAGGAACTCATCGGTCCGGTCCCCGCGTGCCTGGGTGTAGGCGGCCAGGATCGCATCGCCGGTCTCCGGCGCCGCAGCCGCGATCAACCAGGCCAGGTCGTCGGCCGGATCGGCGACCCGGGCGTCGGCCCAGTCCAGGATCACCGTCACCTCGTCATCGTCTACCAGGATGTGCTCTCCGGCGAGGTCCCCGTGCACCGGGGTGGCGATGAACTTCCACAACCGGACATCCTCCAGCGCCCGCTCCCACCGGCGCAGCAGATCGGTCGGGACGTGCCCGGTGCGCGCGGCCTCATCGAGTTCGGCCAGCCTGCGCCTGCGGTAGGACTCGGCGTCATAGACCGGCAGACCGGCGTCGGCCACCACAACTGTGTCCAGGTCGTGGATCCGGGCCAGGGTCTGCCCCAGCCGCCGCGCCAGGGCCGCCGAGACCGCCTGCACCTGCAACGGGCGACCGCGCAGTTCCCGGTAGACCATCGCACGGCCCCCCTCGGGCAGGGCCGCGAACCCTGCGGGGCGGGGCACCTCGAAGGGCAGCAACTCGTTGTCCACTGCCTCGGCCAGCACGGCCAGGAGGTCGACCTCGCCCTCCAGCGCGGCACCGGCGACCGTGCTCCGGGGCGCGCGCACCGTCCAGCGCCGGCCCTGGGCGTCCATCAGGGAGGCGACGTCGAAGCCGGCCCCGGTGTGGTGCGGGGGCCGGGCGGCCACCACGTCCAGGCCGGGGATGGCTACGGTGGCCAGGGCCGCCAACGCGAGCGGCGAACGGGGACTGGTCGACACCCTCCCCACGGTATGCCCACCGGCGGGCGCCGGCCCTGTGAGGCGCCCGGTGTGTCCCGCTATGGCGGCGCGAGCCGGCGGGGCCGTCTACCGTGGAGGGGTGCGCTCAGACGACTTGCCCCTGTCTCGCTCCGGAGTGGACCGCGACGGCCTCGGCCGCGTTCGGGAGGGGTTGATCGCCCGCCTGTTGGACCTGCCCTCCACCCGGGTCCTGCACCTCATCGGTGGCGATGTGCTCACCGGATCCGATGACGCGCTGATGTTGACCGCCCCGCTCGGCACCGGTGGCGCTGACGCACCTGATGCACCTGATTGTGCTGGCGGCCCGGACGGTGCCGGGGGTCCCGCCACCCCGGAAGGTGCGACCCCGGTACCCACCGCCGGGGTCGGCACCGAGGATGTGCTCCTCTACCTGGGGCGCGATACCGAGCACGCCTACCTGGCCCAGGTCCACCCCGAAGCCACCGGCGTGAGCGACTGGGCTGAGGAGATCTCCCGCCGCACCGATGATCCGCAGGGCGCACCGGGCGCCCGCCGCTCGCACCTGCGGGAGGTGGGTTGGCAACTTCCCGCTCGCGAAGCCGGACTCGCCACCGAGGCGGTGGCGCTGGCGAACTGGCACAGCACCCACCGGTACTGCCCTCGTTGTGGCGGGCCCACCGAGGTGGGCGAGGCCGGGTGGGTTCGCCGGTGCAGCGTGGACGGATCCCAGCACTTCCCCCGCACCGACCCGGCGGTGATCATGGCGATCACCGATGACGAGGACCGGTTACTCCTGGCCCACGGTGCCGCGTGGCCGCCCACACGGTTTTCAGTACCGGCCGGGTTCGTCGAGCCGGGGGAGTCCCTGGAAGCCGCCGTGCGCCGTGAGGTCGGTGAGGAGACCGGTGTGCTGGTCGGGGAGGTGACCTATCAGGCTTCGCAACCGTGGCCCTTCCCGGCGTCCCTGATGGTGGGCATGAGCGGGCGGGCGCGGACCACCGAGGTCACGCCCGACGGCGTGGAGGTCACCGAGGCCATGTTCCTCACCCGAGCCGAACTCGCCCGGGCGGTGACCGATGGCGACGTGGTGCTGCCGCGGGCCACCTCCATCGCCCACCACCTCATCGCCCAGTGGTACGGCGGGCCGCTGCCGACGTAGGCGGCTCTGGGCCTCCCTGCGGATCCGGGGCCGCATACACGCATCGCTCGGAGCTCGGTGCGAGAGGGTTCGCGTGCTCGGGTTCGGCCTGGCTGTCGGTGGGCCCTGGGCGATAGAATCCGGCAATGGCGATCGAGGTGCGAGCCGCCACCCGTTTCGAGGACGTGGCCACCATGGTGGGCCCCAAACGTCCCGACGCCGAGGTGTGCTGGTGCCTGAGTCATCGCAGACTCACCACCGAAGAGCGGGCGCTACGGGGCCAGGACCGCGTCGACCTGGTCCGAGACCTCCTCACCCAGGATCCGCCGCCCGGGGTTCTCGCCTACGACGGCGCGGAGGTTGTGGGCTGGGCCGCAGTGGCTCCGCGCCGGAAGACCAGTTTCGCCCGCAGCCGCAAGATCCCGCACCTCGATGCGGTGGATGTGTGGTCCCTGTGGTGCCTGCGGGTGCGTCCCGGTCACCGTAAGCAGGGGATCGTCCACCACCTGATCGCCGGCGCGGTGGACTTCGCCCGCGCGAACGACGCCCCGGTGATCGAGGCCTATCCGCTGGACAACAAGGGCGCCAAGGTCGACCAGACCATGGCCTACGCGGGCACCCGGGCTGCGTTCGAGGCCGCCGGGTTCACCAAAGCCGCTGGCACCGATTCGGTGCTGAGTGGCTTCCCGCGCGTGCTGATGCGATTGGACCTACGGTGACAACGCCCGGCGCCGGCGCCGGCGCCGGTTGTGCCGGGCTCAGGCGATCCGTTCCTTGACCTCGGCCAGGGAGGGGTTGGTGGCCGTGGATCCGTCCGGGAACAGCAACGTGGGTACGGTCTGGTTGCCCTCGTTGGCCTTCATCACGAACGCGGCCGCGTCCTCGTCGTTCTCGATGTTGACCTCGGTGTAGGGGATCCCCTCGGAGTCCATCTGCGACTTCAGTCGCCTGCAGTAGCCGCACCAGGTGGTGCTGAACATGGTGGTGCTGCCTGCTTGGGGTGGGGTGGTGCTGCTCACGAAGTACTCCCGTCGACAAACCGGTGACTGAACTGGATTTGATGCTACCCCGCACCCACTCGGTGCCCCGGTGGGGTAGCACACACCGTGAACTGGGCGTCCCGCATGCCTCAGATGTAGCCGACGTAGGCCCGGTGGTCGCCAACCTGTAGCCACTCCGGCACGTCATGGACGCTGAATTGCTGGATCGTGCGTGCCTCGAAACTCATCTGCGGGTCTCCAGCGACTCCAGTGCGGGCGCGAAGGGAGTCGGCGGGTTCCGCCACAACTCAGCGTTCTCGCTCGCGGGCCCCGCGCCGCCTGGACCAAGTCCGTCCGGCCCCGTGCCGCTCACGTCTTCGCATTCGGTCGGACCGTTGTTCCGATCAGCACGTACGCGAGTCCACCGATCGTGTGCATGCCCGCGAGTAGCAGACCGGTGGTGAGGTCGTGAGCGCCGGTGAGGACGAACGGGATGGTGATGATCACGACGACGGCACCGGCGATGATCGCGATGGTTGTCCAGCGACGGGAGCGCCGTGCGAGCAGGACCAGCACGAGCGCCCCGAGCGCGAGCGGTATGGCTGTCTTCCACGCCACGTCGCCGGGGATGATCAGGTGGTTGGCCTCACCAGCACCGGGATCGATTCGTAGCGCCGCGTCGGTGGCCCGTCCGATGGCATACAGGCCCAGGTTCACCGCGGTGGCAACGAGGATGCAGGCGATGGTCACGAGTGCGGGTCGCCTGGAGCCGCGGTGGGGCTCGGTGGACGTGGACGTGGGAATGGCACTGGACATTGGTCTTCTTTCGAGTTCGTATGGACGGCGGCACGTCTGCGACAAGACGCAGGGGTTTGGATGTGATGTCAATCCTGCGGCGACCCTTGAGCGTGCGGCATCGCAGGACCCGGGGCACGTTCCGGTCGGGTGGTGGCGTGGGATCGGAGCAAACGCCTCGCACGGTTCACGAGCCGAAGGGCACGAGGCTGAAGCGCCCCCACGCCACGAAGGCGAAGAGGGCCATGAACACGAGGTCGACGATCAGGAACTTCCATTCGTTACGGCGGAACCGGGTCGTGGCTGCGCCGGCCATCACCAGCATCAGTCCGCACGCGGCCACCGGGACCAGCACCGGCGCCACGTTCACCGCGGCCGGAAGGACGAGGCCCACAGCGCCCACGATCTTGATAGTGCCGATGGCCTTGATGTGTCCGGAGGTGAAGTCGTCGACCCAGTGCTGGCTCTCCCCGTAGGAGCGGTACCTCTCCTTCGACATCAGCACTTGGCTGGCGCCTCCGGTCAGGTAGGCGGCCGCCAGGAGCCCGCCCACGATCCACAGAGCAATGTGCATATCTCCTCCTCGGTGTTACCTGCCCGCCTCGCGGGCTCGACCTACCCATGACGGATTGCGGCCGCGGAAGGTAACTGGCACGACTCCAGACGCCGGCTCGAGTAGTCCGAGGTCGCGGCCGCGGCTTGCGGCACGTACCGGGATGGAGCGGTGTCCATATATCCTCCGTCGTGTTACCTCAGCCCCTGCGGGCTCGTCATACCCATGACGGATCTCGACCACGGAAGGTAACTCCGATGAGCCCAGACGCTGCCTGGACCGAGGCGTTCGAGCGCGAACGCGAGCGCCTCATCGCGATGGCTCACCGGATGCTCGGCTCCCGGGCAGACGCCGAAGACGCCGTGCAGGAGGCCTGGCTGCGCCTGGCGCGCCAGGAGGCCGGGGCCATCGAGAACCTCGCCGGGTGGTTGACCACGGTTGTGAGCCGGGTCTGTCTGGACGTGTTGCGCTCGCGCCAGGCCAGGCCGGAGACGTCCTACGACGCCCGACTCCCGGACTTCGTCGTCACCGACGATGACGACGAGGCCCCCGAGGACAGCGCTGTGCTGGCGGATTCGGTCGGCTTGGCGTTGCTCGTGGTCCTCGAGACTCTGCGGCCCGACGAACGACTGGCCTTCGTGCTGCACGACGTCTTCGACGTACCGTTCGCCGAGATCGGCGAGATCCTCGGCAAGTCCACCGACGCGGCCAAGATGCTCGCCAGCCGTGCGCGCCGGAAGGTCCGGGGCGCACCTCGGACCACGACGAAGCGTCAGGAGCAGCGGGAGGTGGTCGACGCCTTCGTCGCCGCAGCACGAGAGGGGGACTTCGAGGGGCTTCTGAAGGTCCTCGACCCCGACGTGACCTGGCGCTCGTACACGCCGCGCGGCACGATCGTGCACCTCGGCGTCACCGAGGTCATGGCTGCGGCCGGGCGTGGCCGGCGCGCAGCGGTCGTTCCGCGTCGAGTCCTGGTCAACGGGGAGCCGGGCGTCCTCTTCTGGGGTCGCGGTGGCAAGCCGCTCAGCGTGATGTCCTGCACCGTGGCCGACGGGCGGATCGTGGACGTCGTGGCGCTGGTCGATCCGGTCCGCCTGGCAGCGATGGACCTGCCGGCACCGCCGCAGGCGTAGTCAGACACCGCCCCTGGTGGGCACCTCAGCGGCATCCTTACCGCGGCGGCGCAGGGCATAGCCGAGGGTGGCTACCCCGAGCGCCACACTCCACAGCGGCCACAGGAACATGGGGCCGAAGGCCGCCCAGCCGTCGATGAAGTCGATCGCGGCCCCGCCGCCGAACTGGCGGATCATCGAGATGCCGGCCGGCAGGATGATCAGCGCGACGAGGCTCGCGGGCACGACGGCCAGGGCCACCGGGACCGGCCGCCCGGCCAGACCCGGCACCCAACGGGGGACGACCTCACCCCAGCGTTGTACCAGGCCCAGCGTGAGCACCGCACCGAGCGCGGCGAACACGCCGAGCCAGACACCGGACCACAGGTGGCCGGTGGCCCGCGCCGCCTCCCATTGCGCACGGTCGAAGCCGAGCGGGTAGACGATCCAGGCGAAGCGGGTGGCCGCGTAGACGAGCGGCGGGATGACCGCGACGACGGTAGCTGCCCGCCCCCACCTCGACGCGGCCTCGGGACGCGTCCAGCCCGGGAGGGCACGGGGCCGGCTGTGCAGGTACTGCCTCGCGGCAGCGCCCCACAGGAACACCCCGACCAGGATCATCAACTGGAGTAACAGGCTGTGGTTGAGCACGTTCAGCAGGTCCGCCCGCCAGCCCTCGTCGAACACGGCCATGACCAGGGCGAACGGGAGGTAGCCGGCCAGGGCGAGGAGGTCGGCGCTCATCGTGAGTACGACCAGCACCGCCGTCGAGACGGCTCCTACCATCAGCACGGCCGGCACGGCGGCGGCCCGTGGCGCGGCGGACCGCGCAGCGGCTGCCGCCGTCGCGGTGGTCCCGGCGAGCACCAGGGCCACGGCGGCGACGACGACGAGCAGCACCGACCGGGGCAGCAGCCCGGCGAGGGCGTACTCGGGGACGGGGTGGTGGTCTCCGATGGCGAGTTCGGCGCCGGTGACGACGGCGACCATGGCGCCGAGGGCGAGCAGAAGCCAGTACAGGGCGGTGGCAGTGATGGTGCGCATGCGCCAACGATCGCTCCGATGACTGCTCGTCCGGATCCCCCGTCGGAGTGGACGTGGCCGGACCGCTTCCCTCGCAGGAGGGATCGTTCAGCCGCCCGGCCGGACGAAACCGGACTCGTAGGCGAGGACCACGGCCTGGGTGCGGTCGCGAACCCGGAGCTTGGCGAGCAGGTTGCCGACGTGCGTCTTGACCGTCTCCACCCCGAGGAACAGTTCGGCGCCGATCTCGGCGTTGGACCGGCCCGCCGCCATCAGCCGGAGCACGTCGGACTCCCGTGCGGTGAGCCCGGCCCGCGCCAACCGGTCGCCACCCGAGGCCGGGGACGTGGTGGCGACGAGGCGGCGCAAGGCGTCGGGGAACAGCAGTGCGTCGCCCCGGGCGACGACCCGGATCGCCTCCAGGACCTGGTCGGGGTGCGCCCGTTTGAGGATGAAGCCCGCGGCGCCGGCGCGCAGGGCCTCAAGCACGTAGTCGTCGTTCTCGAAGGTGGTGACCACCAGGACACGAGGCTGGCGGGCGCCCGTCCGGTGGCCGTGCGCCCGCAGCGCACGTGTGGCCGAGATCCCGTCGAGCCCGGGCATCCGCACGTCCATGAGGACGACATCGGGGCCCGACCCGGCGACGGCGGCAGGCACGTCGGCACCGTCGGCGACCTCGCCGACGACCTCGAGGTCCGGTTCGCCGTCGATGATCACCCGCAGTCCGCTGCGGACGAGTGCCTCGTCGTCGACGAGCAGCACTCGCACGGTCATGGCACCTCCCGGGGGAGCGCGGCGTCGACGTGCCACTCGCGGTCCCGGCGGCCCGAACTCAGCACGCCACCCAGGGCTTCGGCGCGCTCCTGCATGCCCATCAGGCCCCGGCCCGATCCCCGGGTGAGGTCGCGCAGCCCGTTGCGGATGGTGAGGATGAGGTGGCGCTCGGCGAGTTTGACGTGCACCTCAATGGTTCCGTCCCCGTGTCGCAGCGCGTTGGTGAGCGCCTCGCGCACAATCGCGTAGGCCTCGCGCGAGACAGTGCGAGAGACCGCACCGTCGGCCTCCGGCGGAAGGACGAGCGCGACGCGCGCCCCGGTCGCGCGTGCCTCCTCGGCCAGGGCGGGGACCTGGGAAAGCCCGCGGTCGTGAGCGGCGGCCCCGTCGGCCGACGGCGGTGCACCCGTTCTCAACACACCGAGGACCCGGTCGAGCTCGGCAACGGCCTCGCGGCCCGTCGCACCGATGGCCCCGAGCGCCGAGCGGACGAACTCCGGGTCGCGGCCGAGGGCACGCTCGGCCGCGGCCGCCTGCAACGTCGTCACGGTCAACGCGTGGCCGACGCTGTCGTGCAGGTCGCGGGCCAGAGCGTTGCGGGCGGCGAGCTCGCGCTTGTCGGCCTCGAGGCGGGCGATCCGGTCCTGGGGCGATGGACCGAGCAGCACCGGCGCGGACGTGCGCAGCAGCGCCCGCAGGGTCCAGATGAGGTAGGGCGGCACGAGGATGAACACGACCGCCAGGATGACGGCGAGTAACGCGGGGAGGTCGGCGAGCGGCCCGAGCGCACCCTGCAGTGTGCTCGAGCCGAGGTGCCAGGCGATCAGACTCACGGCGAACGGGATCGCGGTGAGCAGCGACAGTGCTGCGAGGGTTCCGGTGGCGAGGTGCAGCAGGAACCACACGAACCCGCGCGCCACCGCGCCTCGCCCCCGGCCGGGGGCGACGGCGAGGTCGACGTCGAGTAGCGTGCGCGCGGCGTTCACCTGGAGCACGCGTACGGGATGGAGGAACGGGGGGACCAGCACGATCACCGCCGTGACCGTGGCGAGTGTGACGATGACCGCACGACCCAGCGTTGGGTCGCGGAACATCTGCACGAACCCGGCCGCCAGGAGACCGTACGCGGCCGCGACCAGGCCCCCGATGACGAGGTAGACCCCGCAGCGCAGCGTCGCGCCACTGGTCAGCGGGGTCAGAGCCCGGGGCACGGCCATGGGAGGCAGTCTGCCGCACGTGGTCGGCGCGGCGCGAGGGTCGAAGTCGCCGTCCCACGCGGGTGTGGCAAGAGGCCGCCGCCGGAGACCCGCGTCGGCGGATACGGGTCCCCGTGTCGGTTGCGCCTGGGACAATCGAAGACGATGAGCACCCGTACCGACGTCGAGGCCTTGCTCGACGCCCTCGACCCCGATCAGCGCGCCGTTGCCGAGCAACTGACCGGCCCGGTGTGCGTGCTTGCCGGCGCCGGCACCGGCAAGACCCGCGCGGTGACCTACCGGATCGCACACGGCGTGCTCACCAGCACCTACAACCCGACCGCGGTACTGGCGGTGACCTTCACCGCCCGGGCGGCGGGTGAGATGCGCTCGCGGTTGCGTGACCTGGGCGTGGGCGGCGTGCAGGCCCGCACCTTCCACGCCGCGGCGCTGCGGCAACTGTCCTACTTCTGGCCCCGGGTGATCGGTGGGTCGGTGCCCAGGATCGCCGAGCACAAGGCCTCCATGATCGGGGAGGCAGCCGGCCGGCTCGGCCTGGAGGTGGACCGGCTCATGATCCGGGACCTGGCCGGGGAGGTGGAGTGGGCCAAGGTCACCATGATCACGGCGGAGAACTACGCCCGTGTCGCCGCCGCCCAGGGTCGCCAGGACATCGCCGGTCAGGAACCCACCACGATCGCCCGGCTGCTCAGCGTGTACGAGCAGGTCAAGACCGAACGCGGGGTGATCGACTTCGAGGACGTGCTGCTGCTGACCGTGGGCATCCTGGCCGAGCAGCCCGAGATCGCCGCCACCGTGCGCCGGCAGTACCGGCACTTCGTGGTCGATGAGTACCAGGACGTCTCCCCGCTGCAGCAGCGGCTGCTGGAACTGTGGCTCGGTGATCGCGCCGAACTGTGCGTGGTGGGTGATGTCTCCCAGACCATCTACTCCTTCACGGGCGCGACCCCCGCCTACCTGACCGACTTCTCCCGGCGTTACCCCAAGGCCAGGGTGATCACCCTGGCCCGCGACTACAGGTCCACCCCGCAGGTGGTGTCCCTGGCCAACAACGTGCTGGCCCGGGCCGGAAAGGCTCGTTCCAGCGCGGCGGTGGAGCTCATCGCCCAACGGCCCAGCGGGCCGGCCGTGCGGTTCGAGACCTACCCCGACGACGACGCCGAGGCCGCTGGGGTGGCAGCCCGGATCGCCGAACTCATCCGCACCGGCGTCAAGGCGAGTCAGATCGCGGTGCTGTACCGCACGAACGCCCAGGCACCGGCCTACGAGCAGGCGCTGAGCCAGGCCGGGATCGGGTATCTGGTCCAGGGCGGGGAACGGTTCTTCTCCCGCACCGAGGTCCGCGAGGCGATCGTGCTGCTGCGCGGGGCGGCCCGGGCACCCGGGGAAGCCACGATGCCCGAGACGGTGCGTGATGTGCTGGCCAGCGCCGGCTGGACCCCGGAGCCGCCGGCCGCCCGGGGCGCGGTGCGGGAGAAATGGGAGTCGCTCAACTCCCTGGTCGCACTCGCCGACGAACTGGCTCGCACCCGGCAGGCGGACATGGTCGAGTATGTGGCCGAACTGGCCGAGCGTGCCAGCGCGCAACACGCCCCCACCGTGGAGGGGGTCACCCTGGCCTCCCTGCATGCCGCGAAGGGCCTGGAGTGGGACGCGGTGTTCCTAGTCGGTATGTGCGAGGGCCTGATGCCGATCTCACTGGCCGCGGGCATCGACGCGATCAATGAGGAACGCCGTCTGCTCTACGTGGGCATCACCCGTGCCCGGGAGCACCTGCAGTTGTCCTATGCCCTGGCGCGCAACGCCGGGGGCCGGTCGAGCCGCAAGGCCTCCCGGTTCCTGGACGGCATCTGGCCGGCGGCTGAACCGGCGCAGCGCGCCCGCGGCAAGCACACCCTATCCAGGGCGGGACGACGGCGTCAGGTCGCCGAGCAGGTTTCGGCCGCCGAGGCGGATCCGGAGGTCTTCGAACGCCTGCGCACGTGGCGGGCCGAGGTCGCCACCGAGACCGACAAACCCGCCTTCACCATCCTGCACGACGCGGCCCTGCTGGCGATCGCCGCCGCATGCCCCAAGGATCTGCGGCAACTGGCCATTCTGCGCGGGATCGGCCCCACCAAGATCGAGGCCTACGGGGCCACCATCCTGGCCCTGGTCCGTGGTGATCGACCTGCCCGGTCCTGACAGCCGGCAGCAGGCGGAGATGACAACTGTCAGGAAGTTCGGAAAAAGACTGGGCAAGCATCCCGGCCACCTCTACTCTGTAACACGTTCCTGATTCGCCGAACCGCGCCTAGCCAGCACACCCGGTTCCTGAGCACCGAGGAGGTGAGCACCCAATGAAGACCATGACCACGGCGACCGGCATCTGCCAGACCGTGCACGTTGCACCGGTAAGCGCATTCGTGCGCCTCCGTGCCGACCTTGCCCCGGGTGCCACGTCCGGCTACGCCGGCTCCGGCTTTGCCACTCCCGGCACCACGGATACCGCCCCCAACTTCACCGGCCTCGCGGCCATCGGGTAACTCTCCGAGCAGAGCGCTCTCTCGCCGCGAAGCCTCGATGGGTTCGCGGCCCGTTGTCAGTCGTGACAAGTGCGGTTGCCGACCCGGCTGACCATCACCATCGCTCAGGAGCATCTCGTGCAGTACACATCGATTCTCGACCACCCGTCGGGATCGTCCACCAACTGGCCTCTCGACAGCCTGCCGTTGCCCACCGAGGCTGACCTGACCCTGCCCTGCCAGGACCTGGACACCGCGGACCTGTGGTTCGCCGAGGGCACGGCGCAGGTCGAGAAGGCCAAGGCCATGTGCCAGACCTGCCCGATCAAGGCCGAGTGCCTGGCGGGGGCGGTGTCCCGCCGGGAGCCGTGGGGCGTCTGGGGCGGAGAGGTCTTCGTCGACGGCGTCATCGTGGCCCGCAAGCGCGGCCGCGGCCGTCCTCGCAAGGCCGACCGGACCGCTCCCGCCCGACACCGGTCCACGCCCGCGGCGTGAGGTAGCCGGGACCCTCAGCCGGCAACGGCTGGGAGCAGCGCGCCTGCCGTACACCCGCACTGCGGGTGTACTCGCCACCGGCGCTGCACCGGTACCGGGTCCCAGGCCGACACCTCCAGGGAGGTGTCGGCCAGGGTGTCACGGCCGTCCACCAGCGCCAGCAGTTGATGGGCGGCCAGTGCGGCACCCAGCCAGGCCAACGACGTCTCCGCGGCCGGTGCGGCACGGGTGGTGGCTTGGGTGGCCACCGCCGGCCAGCGCGGATCCCGATCGCAACGGTGCAGATCCAGGCACCGTAGGCAGACGCCCTCGCCGGGGCGCACCAGCGGGCCGATCACCACATCCAGTTCCCGCGCCAGGACCGGCAGGTGGCAGACATCCTGACGCATCAGGTCGCGATAGTCGACCGGATCGGCCACCCCGGCGCGGACCAGCACCACCACATCGGCGTCGGTGCCCGGCCCGCGGCGGGTCCGGACCTTCGGGTCGATGCCGCGCAGCACGGCGGTGGCGCTGTCCTGGCGCATCCGGCCGACGTCGCCGGCCCGGTAGAGCCCGCCGCCGACGTCGCTGTGACGCACCCGTCGTTCGTCATGCAGGAGGACCGCGCCCACGCCGGCGTGCGTGAGCGCGCAGGCCAGCCGCAGCCCGAGCGGGTCCAGCCCGTGCACGGCCACCACCGCATCGGAGCGGTCGGACGGCCGGGTGTGACCAGCCATCGCCGCTCGGTGCCAGTAGCCCTGGTCCGGATCGGTGACCAGGCTCGGGTGGAGACCCGGGGCCGGGCCCTCGAGCACGTACCCGGCCGTCCGCAACCGATCGAGCAGGGCCTTCACCTGCCTTGCGGGCACGCCCAGGTCCCGAGCATGAGCCCGCAGTTCCTCGGGGCCGGCACACCCGGGGAGGCGCTCCAGGAGGCGCTGCTCACCGCCGGACAGCCCCTCCAGCAAGAGCGCGCAGCGCGGATCCAACCCGATCTGGCTGGAGCCGGGAGCGCGCCAATACACCTCGAAACCCGGTCTGATCCACATCCTGGCCACCTCTCGAACGACTCGTTCGCCGAGGTTCGCACACCCACCCATCCAGTGCCGGGCCACCGGTCGATCTGTGGATGAACCCTGTGGATGAAACCCTCAGGGTCGAGGCTGCTCAGCCGCGCTCGGGGTCTTCATCGTCCTCCGGTCCGGCCTGCTCCGGGCTCCCGGCGCTCTCGGCAGCGGCGGAGTCGGCAGCGCGGGCGGCATCGTGCTCACGCGCACCCTCGGAGTAGCCCAGGTTGCCTTCCAGCATCATGGTCAGGGCCTCATCGACGTCGGCTCCCTCAGCCCGGGAACTCTCGCGCCGGCTCAGATAGGTACCCGGATCGTCCAGGTCCTCGGCAGTGGGGAACACGTCGGGATGGGACCACAACTCATCGCGCTCGGCGGCCCCCAGTTCCCGTGTCACCGCCGCCCACAGCAGCGCCGCGTCCCGAGCACGGCGCGGCCGCAACTCCAAACCCACCAGGGTGCGGAAGGTGTCCTCGGCCGGTCCGCCGGCCGCCCGGCGACGGCGCAGCATCTCCCGCAGCGGGACCGCGTGCGGCAGGTGCGGGGCCACCGCGGCGGCCGTCACCTCCTCCACCCAGCCCTCGATCAGGGCCAGGATGGTTTCCAGCCGGCTCAGCGCACGCTCCTGACTTTCGGTGCGCTCGGGGGAGAAGATCCCGCCGGCCAGGGCCGAGCGTAACTGTTCCATGTCGGTGGGGTCGATGTCGCGCACGGCGTCCTCGAGTTGGCGCAGGTCGATCTCGATCCCGCGCGCGTACTGCTCCACCGCGCTGAGCAGTTGCGAGCGCAACCACGGCACGTGGGTGAACAGACGGGCATGTGCGGCCTCACGCACAGCCAGGAAGTGCCACACCTCATCGGTGGGCACGTCCAGGTCCTCGGCGAAGGCGTCCAGGTTCGCCGGCACCAGCAGCACCGCCGGGTCGGTCAACAGCGGCAACCCGGTGTCCGTGGCACCGAAGACCTCGCGCGCCAGGGTGCCCGCCCCCTGGCCCACCTGCATCGCGAAGGAGAGCCGGCCGAGTTTGCGGACCATCGCGCCCATGTCCACCCCACCGAGCAGTCCGGCGGCGGCCGGATCCAGACCCTCGGGCAGGCCGGGGCCATCGGTGCCCATGGTGGTGGCCAGCGCCTGAGCCACCGAGACACCCACGGGGTCTGCCACCTGGCGCCACACCGGCAGGGTGCGCTCGACCCACTCGGCCCTGGAGACCGCCTGTTGCGGCCCACCGGAGGGCGGTAGGTCGGTGGCCACGTCCAGCCACAGGTCCGCCGCCTGCAGCGCCCGGCGGGCACTTTCGGCCTGCGCCGCCGAGACCGCCGGATCCCCGCCCAGGTGGGCGACCTGGCGGGCCACGTCGTGGGCGACCTTCCAGTCCGAACTACCGCCGTCGTCGTCGGCGGACAGGACCTGGCGCATCTGCGCCATGGCGGCGGCGAACTGGCTCGGGTCCGAGGGCATGCCCGGCATCGACTCCAACCGGGACAGGTCCATCCCGCTGGACTCCAGGGCGCGCATCGCCTCCGCGGCGGCGTCCGGCCCGAGCATGGACTCCAGCATGCGTCGCCACTGCTCTGCGCCTGAAGGCTGTTCGCTCATGGTCAACGGTAATCACAGGTATGCCCGATCACCGAATCACCGGGCCACCCTTTCGCTCTGGGCGCAGTCGGTGGCGCGGTGCGATCCAGACTCGAGGGAAGATAGTGGGCATGACGGACCTGAATCTCCGCGCCGAGCACGAGCCCCGCCGGCGCCGCCGACGCCTGAGATGGGTCAGTTTCACCCCGCGGTTCGTCACCATGCTGATCTCCGGCGTGGCCACCTTCGGGCTGCTCGGGACGATGCTGGTGCTGCCGCTGCCCTACGCGGTGCAGGGGGCAGGTCCCACGTTCAACACCCTGGCCGGGCATCAGCCGGCGGACCAGGGTGACTCCAATGAGGTGGGCGACGGCGAGCCGACCCTGATCAGTATCGAGGGCGGCCGGGCGCATCCGGCCGCGGGGGAGTTGCGCCTCACCACGGTGGTCACCTCCGGGGGGCCGGGCTACCCGGTGCGGGCAGCGAACGTGATCGTGGGGTTCTGGAGTTCGAACCAGATGGTGCAGCCGTTGGAGGCTGCGATCGATCCCGACCTGACGCAGGAGCAACGCGACCAACTGGCGGCCCAGCAGATGATCACCTCCCAGGAGCATGCCACCGTAGCGGCACTGACGGATGTGGGCTTCGAGGTGCCCGCGGTCCTGGAGGTCGTTGATGCTGCCCCGGGGACCGGCGCCGAGGGTGTGGTGGCCGAGGGCGACCTGATCCTGGGCATCCAGGCCCCCGGGGAGCAGGTGGCGCACGTGGAGACCTACGCCGATCTGTCCGTGCCGTTGCTGGCCACCCCGCCGGGGGAGGAGATGCGGCTCCTGGTGGAACGGGATGGGCAGGAGGTCACGCTGCCGATCATCACCACCGACGACGGTCGAGGTCGCAGCCAGCTGGGCATCTTCCTGAACGCCGATTTCGACATGCCAGTCGAGGTGAGCATCGCGATCGACAACGTCGGCGGACCCAGCGCCGGCCTGATGTTCGCCCTGGGCATCATCGACGTGCTCACCCCCGAGGACCTGACCGGCGGGCACTCCATCGCCGGCACCGGCACCATCAGCCTGGACGGGCGGGTCGGCCCGATCGGCGGCGTGGGGCTGAAGATGATCGGGGCCGTGGACGACGGCGCCGACTACTTCCTGACCCCCGTGCTCAACTGCTCCGAGGTGGTGGGTCACATCCCGACCGGCCTGCAGGTGATCGCGGTGGACACGCTGGAGCAGGCTCGCAGCGCCGTGGAGTCGATCGCCGCGGGCGACACCGACGAGTTGCCCGGCTGCGCCGACTGGGAGCACCTCGAGCCGGCCTGAGCCGCCGCCAGAGCAGGGCCCCGCCCGGGGCGCCTCAACTGAACGTGGCGGCGAGGGCGTGCACCAACCCCGGCACCGCGTCGGGGGCACCCGCGACGGCGTCGTCGGAGTCGTTGGCGCGTGAGCGCAGGACGCACCAGGACTCACCCGAGCGCAGCACCCCGGCCGCCACCCGCACGTCCTGACGGTCCGGGTGGTCCATCAGGTAGGCGACCGCTTCCTCGGGGTCGCTGGGCATGCCCTGCTCCGCCTCGGGCGGTACCACGATCCGCTCCACCACGATCGCGGCCCCATGCACCGTCTCCGGCCACGCCAACTGGGCCAGCAACTCCTCCAGATTGGCAGACTCCGGGAGCCCGTCCTGCTCGATCGAGGTCAGGTGCTCGGGGTCCGCTTCGGCGGCTGCGACCACCTCGGCGCCGAGTTGGGTGGCGACGGCGGGATTCTCCGCGAGAGCATCCGCGGTGCGGACCAGGGC
This sequence comes from Pseudactinotalea sp. Z1748, assembly GCF_049725185.1. Classification (NCBI taxonomy): domain Bacteria; kingdom Bacillati; phylum Actinomycetota; class Actinomycetes; order Micrococcales; family Cellulomonadaceae; genus Pseudactinotalea; species Pseudactinotalea sp. Z1748. Next base: position 700,894 of record NZ_JBMPQB010000001.1, read on the forward strand.
GTAGATGCCCACCGGTGCGTCCCAGCCGCCGGCAGCGGCATGGCGTTCCAGTTCGATGACGGCGGCGGCCAGTGCGTGGGAGCGGGATTCGTCGTTCACATAGACATCGTTCCAGCACACCGAATGTATGGGAAACTGGGAGGGCCCAGGGGTGCCGTGCCTCTGGTTCCACCTGCCCGCTCTGAACGTTCTCGAGGTTGAGCTCTAGTGTCCTTCGCTTCCTCCCGTCCCGCTGCCTCCTCACCGCGACCGTCGCGCGGGCGCCGCGGTCCGCTGCTACCCACGATCGGTGTGCTGGCCGGTGTGGTCATCGCTTTCCTGGTGATGTCCCGGTTCTGGACCGAGTGGCTCTGGTTCGACCAGTTGGGCTACTCCAACGTGTTGCTCACTCAGTGGTCCACCCGGGGCGGGCTGTTCGTCGTCGGTCTGCTGTTGATGGGCGGCGTCGTCTGGTTCAACCTGCGCCTGGCGTACAAGAACCGGCCCATGTATGTCCCGACCACTCCCCAGCAGCGCGACCTGGACCGGTACCGGGAGGCGTTCGAGCCGCTGCGCAGACTGGCCTTCATCGCGGCCCCGATCGTGGTGGGCTTCTTCGCAGGTTCGGCAGCGGCCACCCAGTGGCAACCCATGCTGGAAGCGTTCAACGGACAGCCGTTCGGCCAGGTGGACCCGCAGTTCGGGCTGGACGTCGGCTTCTACGTCTTCACCTTGCCGTTCCTGCGGTTCGTGATCTCCTTCCTGCTGTGGACCACGATCTTCGGACTGGCCGCAGCCGCCTTCGTGCATTACCTCTACGGCGGCATCCAGGTGACCGGGCAGCGGCGGGCGGAGAAGCCCGCACGGATCCAGTTGAGCATCCTGGGTGGTCTGGTGGTGCTGCTCGTCGGCGTGAACTACTGGCTGGACCGGTACACGCTGCTGAACTCGCCCGGGGAACGGTTCGACGGCGCCACCTACACCGAGGTCAACGCTGTGCTTCCGGCCCGGTGGATCCTGGCCTTCGCCTGCGTCTTCGTGGCGGTGCTCATCTTCGCCTTCGGTGCCCGGGGCCGGTGGCGGCTGCCGGTGGTCGGGCTCGGCCTGGCCGTGGTGACCGGACTGGTGGCCGGGATAGCGATCCCGGCGATCACCCAGGCCGTGGTGGTGAGCCCGAACGAGCAGGACAACGAGGCCGAGTTCATCCAGCGCAATATCGACGCCACCCTGGCCGCGTACGGTCTGGAGGACGTTGAGACCGAGGTGTACGAGGCCGAACTGGAGGGGGTGGCCGGTGCTCTGGCCGACGATGAGGAGTCGACCGCCCAGATCCGGTTGCTGGACCCCAATATCGTCTCGCCCACATTCCGGCAGGACCAGCAGAACCGGCACTACTACACCTTCCCGGAGACCCTGAATGTGGACCGGTACCAAATCGACGGTGAACTCAACGACACCGTGATCGCCGTCCGCGACATCAACCTGGATGCGGTGGCGCAGCGGAACTGGACCAACGACCACACCGTCTTCACCCACGGGTTCGGGGTGGTGGCCGCCTACGGCAACACCACCACCAACGACGGGCGGCCGCAGTTCTTCGAGGGCGGTATCCCCAGCATTGGTGCGTTGGGCGACTACGAACCGCGGATCTACTTCTCGGAGAACTCCCCGGACTACTCCATCGTCGGCGCGCCCGAGGGCGCGGACCCGTGGGAGCTGGACTACCCCGACGACGACGCCGAGGGCGGTCAGGTCAACAACACCTACGAAGGTGACGGCGGCCCGGGTATCGGGAACCTGTGGCGCCAGTTGCTCTACGCCGCCCGGTTCGGCAGCGAACAGATCATCTTCTCCGACCGGGTGAACTCCGAGTCCCAGATCCTCTACCACCGCGACCCCCGCGAACGGGTGGCCCGGGTGGCACCGTTCCTCACGCTGGACGGCCGGACCTACCCGGCTGTCGCCGACACCGACGGGGACGGCATGAAGGAGGTGGTCTGGGTCGTCGACGCCTACACCACCTCGGACGACTACCCCTACTCCGAACGGCAGCAACTCGAGGATGCCACCATCGACGCGTTGACCGGTCCGGACGGCCAAGCGATCCAGGCCCAGCTGCCCGAACTGGTCAATTACATCCGGAACTCGGTCAAAGCGGTGGTCAGCGCCTACGACGGGTCGGTCACGTTGTACGCATGGGACATGGAGGACCCCATCCTGCAGACCTGGATGGAGATCTTCCCGGACATGATCCAACCCATGTCGGACATCAGCGGGGACCTGATGAGTCACCTGCGCTACCCCGAGGACTTGTTCAAGGTGCAGCGTGAACTGCTGAACCGGTATCACGTGACCGATGCCCGGAACTTCTTCTCCGGTGGTGACTTCTGGCGCACCCCACCGGACCCGGCTGAGCCGCAGTTCAACCAGCCACCGTTCTACCTGAGCCTGAGGATGCCCGAGCAGGAGGAGGCGACCTTCTCCCTGACCACCTCGTTCATCCTGAACGATGATCAGCGCAACGTGCTGACCGGTTTCATGGCGGTGAACTCCGAGACGGGGGACCAGGACGGTGAAGTCCATGAGGACTACGGCACGATCCGTCTGCTGGAGTTGCCTCGTGACCTGACCGTCCCCGGACCCGGGCAGGTGCAGAATGACTTCAACACCGACACCACCGCGGCCACGGAACTGAACATCCTCAGTTCCGGTGGCTCCCAGGTGCTGTCCGGCAACCTGCTCACGCTGCCGGTCGGTGGCGGGCTGCTGTATGTGCAGCCGGTCTACGTGCAGTCCGAGAGCGGCACCCAGTTCCCGCTGCTGCGGCGGGTGCTGGTGGCCTTCGGCGATTCGGTCGGGTTCGCGCACACTCTCGATGAGGCGCTGGACCAGGTCTTCGAGGGCGACGCCGGTGCGGCAGCCGGTGACGCCGACGTGGTGCCGGTGCCCGATGACGAGGTCGACCTGGACGCCGAGGACATCGACACCGACGGTGAGCCGGTCGACCCGGACGCAACGGACCCGGACGATGAACCCACCGACACCGACACCGACACCGAGACCGCCGACCCGCCGGCGACCGACCCCGGTGACGGCGATGCCCAGACGCGCCTGAACCGGGCCCTGGCTGACGCCCGGGAGGCGATGGAAGACTCCAACGAGGCACTCGTGGACAGCGACTGGGCAGCCTACGGCGAGGCCCAGGAGCGGTTGGCCGACGCGCTGGAGCGGGCCCTGGAGGCGGACGAGGAACTCAACGGCTGACCCCTGGCCCGGGAGGGAATCGCCGACGTGGCTGACGTCACGGTGACAGTCACGGCTGCGATTTGCTTCCCGGGCAGGTGGCGCCGTACTCTTGGGTTACCGACGCGGGGTGGAGCAGTTCGGTAGCTCGCCGGGCTCATAACCCGGAGGTCGCAGGTTCAAATCCTGCCCCCGCCACCAGATTCAGGCTCGGTTCCCTCTGGGGAACCGAGCCTGAAAGTTTTCTCACTTGACTCGGTCATCACAAAGTCATCATCTACCTGTTCAGCAGGTGCGGTCCGCGGCCCGCTTACCCAGTTGGCTTGGAGTGTCACGGGCCGCCATGGAGCGGCTCGGAGCGTCCGGCCCACCGACAGGTCAGGAAGACCCAAACGCATCCACTCAGTGGGCTCGACCCGCTGCTCAGCATCGAGGACCTCGCGGAGTACCTCGGGGTGCCGGCAAGCCGACGTACCGACAGGCTCACCCGAAGACGCAGAAATCGACACGTGTGGTGTCGGTTCCGAGCTTCGCAGCTGACGTGATCCGGCAGAGACACGTCGTCGTCGGTCCCGAGGCGCCGGATCACCTGCTGTTCTTCACCCGCAACGGCAGGCCGCTGACGACCAACAACATCCGTCGGCGCCTGCGGGCGGTGCTGTCGGAGGCCGGGAGCCATGAACGACGACATCGTGGAACCGATATCTCTTCCGCATCGTAATGCAATGCATTACGCTGGACGAGTGTTCGAGCGCGTCGACTGGTCACAGCGCGGCGCCTACATGAAACGTAAGCACGGCGTCACGCCAGCGATTGCGGACGAAGCGCTCGAGGACCCCAACCGGGTCGTCATTGACCCTGACTTCAACAGCGAGAGCGGCAATAGCGTCAGGATCGTCGGCTTCTCGGTGACCGCAGATGATGTGATCACCGTGATCGTGCTGGAGAACGACGGGACCAAGTACGGCGTAAACGGATGGGCAGCGATCCAGAGAGACCGGCGGTACTACGCCGACCAGAGCGAGGGAGAAGCCGATGAGCACCAAGATTGAGGACTTGCTCGCAGCCGAGGCCGAAGCCGCTGAGGCGGCCGAGGCGACGAGCGACCCCAACGCGCCGCTTCCCGCGCACGTGAAGGTCACCCGCGGGACGGCGCGGTCCAAGAATCTCCAGGTTCGCTTCCGCGACGGGGAGTTCGACGAGTTGGCCGCATACGCGGACCAGCGCGGGCTGCCGGTGTCCACGGTGGTTCGGATGCTCGTTCTCCAGGCGATCGCACCTGCCGACGACCTCAAGGCCGCACTCGACCGGCTCGAAAGCGATGTTGCCGCCGTACGGCGCAAGGCGCTCAGCGCCTGATCACACCGACAGGCCCGGCTGTGCTCTGCGCGGCTCAGGACGGTGCACGAGGGCTGATGCGAGCTCTTCCCGACTCGCAGCAGCCCTCCTCGGCGCCCGGGTCGCTTCGGCCGCGGGGCGCAGATTCTCGCGCACCAGATCAAGTAGCTCTTGGCACACGTCTGCGGTCATGGGCCGCTGCTCGCTGTCAGTGTCGAGCCAGCCGAATGTCGAAACCACTGTCCGATCATGCCGGGAAGCACCGACAGATGATGAGGTTCACCGGAACCTGCCACCACAGCGCGACATCTCGCGCGTTCGTTCGCCTCGTTCTTCACCGACGGCCAGACCGCCGCAGCTAGGCCCGCGTTGCTGCGACGACGAGGGCAACGGGCGGTAGCCATTGCCAAGGTCACAGCGCTGCCGGCCAGCGCTTGGCTACTTTCACCAGTGCATGTGGGCGCTGGTCGAACTCGGCCGTCGTGGGTCGGCAGACCCTGCTGTGGAGCTGCGCCTGGCGGGCCATGTCCCCGCTCGAATGCTCAGCGCCCGCGCCATCGCGGCCGGGCTCGACGGCACCCGGACCACCGCGCACTCGAGGCGCTCGCCACCACCTCGAGCAAGGACCTCGGGCTGTGAGCGGGCCCAGCAAGGGAAAGTGCCGTTGCCGCGGGTATCGGGCGCCCTCTCGGCATCGGGACTGCTGAACGCCCGGCCGGAGCCTTTCCCGGACGGCACGGCCTGCCCGCGAGAGATGGATGCGGGTGCGGAACCGAAGTTATTACATACTTCCATGGAATGAGGTATTGTCGGCTCGACTGGTCTTCTGCTTCTGGAAGTGGCTCATGGGTGACGTCAAGGTGATTCCCCTGGTGGACGAGGGATTGGGCAACTCGTCGTATCTGCTGGATCTGGATGACGGGCGGGCGCTGGCGGTCGATGTCAGCCGGGACCTGCGCCAGGTCCGTGGGCTTGCGGAACGGCGTGGGCTGGGGATCGCGTATGCGGCCGACACCCATCTGCATGCCGACTTCCTGACCGGTGCGGTGCAACTGGCTGCCTCGGACGGGGCGCAGGTGTTGGCCTCGGCCGACGGGCCGGGAGTACCGGCACACGGCGCTGGCCGACGGCGACGAGGTGGATTTGGGGGTCTGCGGCTGCGGGCTTTGGCGACGCCCGGCCACACCCATGAGCACATCGCTTTCGAGCTGCTCGCCCGCCCTCGTTGCTGAGCGCGCCGCTCTCCCCGGGCTCACCGCAACCGAGGTCGCGCGGCTGATGGCGTCGGGCGCGGCGGTGGTCGATGTCTGGCCGGTGAGCGACTTCGGAGTCGGTCATGTGCCGGGGTCGGTGTCGATTCCGTTGCGTCCGGTGTTCGCCACGTGGCTGGGCTGGCTCGTTGATGCGGACACCCCGATTGTCGTTGTCCGCAACGCCGACCAGGACCCGGCCGAGATCCTGTGGCAGGCGCGCAAGGTCGGCTACGACCAGATCGCCGGGGAGCTCCACGGCGGCGTCGACTCCTGGCGTGCGGCCGGTGAACCGGCGACGTCGATCCCGGTGATCTCTCCATGTGATGTGGGCAGCACCGCGGTGCTCGACATTCGGCAGGACAACGAGTTCGACGCCGCACATGTCCCCGGGGTGCGGCACATCGAGTTGGGTGCGTTGTCGGCGAAGGCGTCTGAGCTCCCTGCGGGACCGACGGTGGTCATGTGCGGCCACTCCGAGCGCGCCATGGGGGCGGCGAGCCTGCTCGCGCGGGCGGGACGCCGCGACATCTCGGTTCTGGACGGCGGGCCGCAGGACTGGGCTGACGCCACCGGCGAATCCCTGGAGGTGGAAGTATGAGCCGGACCGGTGCCGCCGGGGAGACCGGCCAGCGTCCGATCAGCCTGGGGTTGCGTGCCAACGCGGCACAGTTCACGATCCTGGTGGCGATCAATGCCCTGGTCGGCGGCATGGTCGGCCAGCAGCAGACCGTGCTGCCGCTACTCGCCGAGGACGAGTTCGGGCTCACCGGCTACACCTTCATGTTCACCTACGTGGTGGCCTTCGGCATCACCAAGGCGACCGCGAACTACTTCGCCGGAACCTGGTCGGACCGGTACGGCCGGAAACCGGTGCTGATCGCTGGGTGGCTGTTCGCGATCCCGGTGCCGCTGATGCTGATCTGGGCACCGAGCTGGGGCTGGGTGGTGGCGGCCAACGTGCTGCTGGGGATCAACCAGGGGCTGACCTGGTCGACGACGGTGATCATGAAGATCGACCTGGTCGGGCCGAAGCAGCGCGGCCTGGCCATGGGCCTGAACGAGGCAGCCGGCTACGGTGCGGTCGCGGTCACGTCGATGGCGGCGGGCTACCTCGCTGCCGAGTACGGCCTCCGGCCGGCACCGTTCCTGCTCGGGCTGTCCTACACCGCCCTCGCACTCGGGCTGTCCACCCTGGCGGTGAAGGAGACACGGGGGCACGCCAAGGTCGAGGCCGCCGGTCACGTAGCGCGTGCCGACGGCAGGCACGACCACCTGCACGGCGAGCTCAGCAACCGGAACGTGTTCACCCAGACCAGTTTCCGCGAGCCGGCGCTGTCCTCGGCCAGCCAGGCCGGCCTGGTCAACAACCTCAACTTCGGCCTGTCGTGGGGGCTCTTCCCGCTCCTCTTCGCGAACTCGGGGCTCGCGGTGGGCCGGATCGGTCTGCTGTTCGCGCTGTACCCGGCGGTCTGGGGCATCGGCCAGTTGTTCACCGGTGCGCTGTCCGACCGGTGGGGCCGCAAGCCCCTGATCACGACCGGAATGTTCACCCAGGCTGCCGCGCTCGCGGTCATCGCGTCGGTGGACACGTTCGCGTGGTGGGCGGTCGGCACCATGCTGCTCGGCGCCGGCACCGCGATGGTCTACCCCACCCTGCTCGCCACGGTCGGCGACGTGGCCCATCCGGCCTGGCGCGGGCGGGCCGTCGGCATCTACCGGGTCTGGCGCGACCTCGGCTACGCGGTGGGCGCTCTCATGGGTGGCGTCGTCGCCGACCTGTGGAGCCTGCGCACCGCAGTATGGGTGGCAGCAGCGGTCAGCGTCGCCTCGGCTCTCGTCGTCGCCTTCCGGATGTACGAGACGCACCACCGTCTCGCCGACTCGCCCCCCGAAGGAGCGGGCCATGGGTGACCGGTCCCGCAAGGGGGCGCTGTTCGCCGAGTTCGCCGCGGTCGGCAAGGTGCTCGGCAACCCGAAACGGCTCGAGATCCTCGACCTGCTGGCGCAGGGGCCGCGCAGCGTGGAAGACCTCGCCGCAGCCGCTGCTCTGGGCATGAGTACCTGCTCGGCGCACCTGCAGACGCTCCGGGAAGCGGGCCTGGTCGGTTCCCGTCGTGAGGGCAAGCGGATCTTCTACTCCCTGGCCGGTGACGACGTCGCCGGCCTGTGGGAATATCTGCGCCGGGTTGCCCAGGCCCACCGCCCGCACACCGAGGTCGCGCGGCGTGCCTACCTCGGCCCCGAGGACTCCGACGCTGTGGACACCGACGAGCTGCTGCGGCGTATTCGCAGCGGTGACGCGGTCATCCTCGACGTCCGCCCCGAGGTCGAGTACGCCGGCGGCCACCTCCCCGGCGCCATTCACATCCCATTGGAGGAGTTGACCGACCGGCTGGCCGAGCTCCCCACGGACCGTGAGATCGTCGCCTACTGTCGCGGTCAGTACTGCGTCCTGGCCTACGAGGCCGTCCGACAGCTCAACGCTCGGGGCCTCGACGCGCGGCGGGCCACCGACGGTCTCCTGGAGTGGCGCCTGGCCGGACTTCCCGTCGAGACCGGCGCCGTCTGACCCTCTGCCTGCCGACTCTGGAGAGGACGAACCCGATGCCACAGACACAGCTCCCGCCGTGGCGCTCCGTGCTGGCAGTCGTCGCCCACCCCGACGATGAGTCGTTCGCGCTCGGCGCCCTCCTCGCCGCTTTCGCCGAAGCGGGCGCCAACGTCTCGGTCCTGTGCCTCACCCGCGGCGAGGCCTCCACCCTGCACGGCGTCGTCGGGGACCTCACTGAGCTGCGCACCGACGAGCTCGCCGCCGCTGCGGCAGTTCTCGGCCTGCACAACGTCGTACTCATGAGCTACCCCGACGGGCGGCTCCCCGAAGAAGATCTGGACAAGCTCGCCGCGGACGTGGTCACGACCGCCCAAGAAGTCGACGCGGACGGCCTGCTCGGCTTCGACCTCACCGGGGTCACCGGCCATCCCGACCACGCGCACGCGACTGCCGCCGCCCTTCGAGCGGCGCAGACCCTCGACCTGCCAGTGCTCGGCTGGACCGTCCCAGACGCCGTCGCCGCGAGGCTGCGCGAAGACCATGGCGCGCCCTTCGACGGCCACGCCGCATCCGACATCGACCTGGTCGTGCCCGTCGGCCGCGCCATGCAGTTTGAGGCCGTCGGATGCCATCCCAGCCAGGCCGTGCCCGGCAGCGTCATGTGGCGCCGCATCGAGCTCCTCGGCGACCACGAGCATCTGCTATGGCTGCGCAGGAAGCACGCCGAGGAACGATGAGCTTCCGAGACTGCACAACTCTGACAACGACAACTCGACAAGGAGTCGAACCTTGAAGAAGATCCTGTTGATCATCAACGGCCCCGGATGCTGAAGGGTTTCGTCCGCCACGGCGGGCAGATCGCCTGCTGCGGCACCTGCCTCGACGCTCGCGGCCTGACCGAGGACAACCTCATCGACAAGGCGCCCCGCTCCAGCATGGAAGAACTCGCCTCCTGGACCGTGGATGCCGATGAGGTCCTGACGTTCTGACGTCGCCGAACGCGGCCATCGCCCGAACTCCCCAGCCACCCATGCGCCACTATCCAGAGAGCCCATGACGACCTCAACGTCCGCCACCACGGCCCCCTCAACGGCGAGGTCCGGGACCGTCTCTACAGGCGATGCCTGAGAGTCGTCCTCATCTCCTAAGTGTTCGGTGGGCGGGCTTGGCGGCCGGCGTCACCGTCGGCGCCCTCCTCGCCCAAGACATGCTGGGTAGCGGGGGCGTGGCCGGGCTCCCGGCTGCACAATATCTCGACCACCTTCGGCGCGCGGGCCGGCGCAACGCCTTCCGAGACCGACGTAGGCCTTCGCCCTAGCCCGCAGGTGGAGACACGGCGTCATCCCGCGGGGGCGATCCCGCGGATATAGGCCGCTTGGCCGAGGTGCTGCAGGCAGTCCCCGATCACACTGACCAGGCGGATCGCGACGGTCACCGGTGGGTCCCAGTCGGAGTTGACCACGCGCCCGAGTTCGTCGCCGTCCAGCCTCCCGACGTACTCCAACGTACGGGCGTGCACCTGGGCGTGGTAGTCACGCAGATCCGTAGCGGAGATGCGGACGGCTGCCACGTCGTCCGGGGAGTGGCCGAAGCCGGTGTCGTTGACGTCCAAGGGCAGGTCCAGGCGCTCATGCCACTGCGGCCACACCTGCTCGGCGCCGGCGAGGTCGCTGACGTGATCGTCCTGGACCCGGCTCTGGTGCCAGAGCAGCCAGGCGATCGTGTTGGCGTCCGCGGCAGGACGCCATAGGGATGTCTCCGGGCTCAGCCCATCGGTGAGGTCCTCGACCAGCTCGTCTATCCTGCCGAAGTGGTCGGTCAGCATAGCTCTCGCGTGCTCAGTCATTGATCTAGCATCCCCGCCGGCCGTGACGAGCGCCAGCCCGCACGAGCAGGTGATGCGGTCGGTTGTCCACGACGTCGCGAGCGGGACGTGGATCCTGGGACCGCTGGTACACCCGAGACCCGCTCGCCGACGCCCTGCTGGCGCGGGATCGTTGGCCCGGGTGCCCTCCTGCCCCGGAGGGCACCCGCGCGGGCGCGGGATCAGCGCATTGGAAACAGTGCCAGCGCCTCCTCGATCATCCGGTGCCCTTGCGCCTCGAACGCCTCGTCGCCCACCGAATAGGCCCACGCGGCCGTAGCGATCGCCTCGGTGAGCAGGATGAAGCGCCAGTCCGGACCACGTGGGTCCGACCCGTACCCCTCGATGAAAGCGCGCTCCAGGTCCCCACGGGTGCGGAACTGCTGCGCAGCGAGCCGGGCCAGGTCGGTCTGCGCCGGCCGCCATCCGGCGCGTCCGAAGTCGATGACCGCGAGATGCCCGGCGTGCACCAACCAATTGCGGGGATGGTAGTCACCGTGGGTGGGTACGAGCCGCACCGCTTCGGTGGGGTGGTCGGCGAGCAGGGCACGCAATCGTCTCACCGTGGCCGACGGGATGCGGGTCTCCCCGGCCAGCCACCGCAGCGCCCGCTGCTTGCGGGCAGTGTTGAACTGGATCCCCAGTTCGGAGTCCATGCGCCGATCCTGACCATGGAACGCCGCCAGGAGTGCGCCGGCCTGCCGGTAGGTTTGCGGTTGCTGCTCGGAGTCGTGGCCTTGCACGAGTTCCCCGGGCAGGAACTCGGCCACGAGGACGCGTGCGGCGGCGTCCACGTGATGCAGCACCGGCGCCGCTCCCAGGTGGCGCAGTGGCCCCACCCAGTGCCGGTAGGCATCCAACTCCCGGGAGAAATGGTGGTTGCCCGGACCGCAAGCCTTGACGATGACGTCCTCGGCGATGCCCGGGGTGCGGACCCGCAGCACCGTGGAATCGATCAGCCCCCAACTCAGGTCCGCCACGACATGCGCGCCGGGCAGCCACTGTTGCACCAGGAGCCGCTGGTCCGGGCTCAACCCAGGCAAGGTTGTGGCCTGGTCCGGGCGGCCGTCGACGCCGGTCATGCCTTCGCGGCTGCGGTGATGGTCTCGAGCCGGCGCAGGTCGGTGGCGGAGAGCCGGAGGTCGGCTGCGGCGACGTTCGCGTGCAGGTGGCGCACGCTCGCGGTCCCGGGCAAGGGAACGACTCGGACACCGTGTTCCTGCTGTCGGTGGTGCACCCAGGCCAGCGCGACCTGGCCGATTGTGGCGTCGTGGCCGGTGGCGGTGTCGATTATCGTGATACCGAGGTCGAGCGCGGCGTTGAGAACAGCCACCGGATCCCGGTCAGCCGTGCCCGCGTCGTCCTCGCTCAACCTCATCGAGCCGAAACCCTGACGGCCGTAGGTGTCGCCTTCCGATCCCGTCTGCGCTTGTGCCATGAGGAAAGCCTATGACCCTCGCCGCAGGTCCGGGACGGTCCGGCGCCTCAGCGCTCCTGCAGCTCCTTGCCCGTCCACTCCGGCAGGAACAGTGCCGCTACCCCGGCCAGCACGAAGAAGAAGGCGAACACCCCGAACGCCAGCGGGGCACCACCGATCGAGATGAACACCGGGGTGGACAGCGGTGCAAGGATCGCTGCGACCCGCCCGAACGCCGCGGCGCTCCCGGACCCGGTGCCCCGCATCCGGGTCGGGTAGATCTCCGGCGTCACCGCATACAGCGCACCCCAGGCACCCAGGTTGAACGCCGACATCGCCATCCCGGCGGCGATGATTGTCGCCACCGTATCCGCTTGGCCGAAGAGCAGCGCGGCGACCGCCGACAGACCTAGGAACGAGGCCAGCGTGGCTCGCCGTCCCCACTTCTCGATCAGGATCGCCGCCACCGCGTACCCGGGCAGCTGGGCCAGGGTGATGATCAGGGTGTACTCGAAGGACTGGACCAGGTCATACCCCTGCTGTACCAGCAGCGTGGGCAGCCAGATGAACGCTCCGTAGTAGGAGAAGTTCACCCCGAACCAGGCCAACCAGATCGCGATGGTACGCCGGCGCAGGCGCGGTGACCACAACTCCCGCCAGTTCGGCGGCGGCGCGGGATCTCCCACCGGTGGGGAGGGGGCCGCCGGGGTAGCAGTGGAGGCCTCGAAGTAGCGCACCGACCTCTCCGCCTCCTCCTCCCGGCCGCGTTGTTCCAGGAAACGCACCGACTCCGGCAGCGCGTAGCGCACCACGAGGGCGTAGGCCGCCGGGGCCATCCCGATCACGAAGGCCCAACGCCACCCGGTGCCGGGGTTGACCACGAAGTACCCGATCACCGCGGCGGCCAGCCACCCCACCGCCCAGAACGCCTCCAGGATCACGATCATCCGGCCCCGGATCCGCTTCGGTGCGTACTCACTCACCAAGGTGGAGGCCACCGGCAGTTCGGCGCCCAGACCCAGACCGATGATGAAGCGCAGCACGATGAGCATCACCAGGCCGGTGGACAGCGCCGCCGCCCCGGTGGCCAGCCCGTAGATCAACAGCGTCAGCGCGAACACCTGCCGGCGCCCGATCCGGTCCGCGAGCAACCCGCCCAGGCTGGCGCCCACCGCCATCCCGACGAACCCGATCGAGGCCACCACCGAGAGTTCGGTGCTGGTCAGGTTCCAGGCGATGCCCAGGGCGGCCATGATGAACGAGATCAGCGCCACGTCCATCGCATCCAGCGCCCAGCCGATCCCCGAACCGACCAGCAGGCGCCCGTGGGCCCGGCCGAACGGGAGACGGTCCAAGCGCTGGGCGCGGGTCATCGTCCCCGCGGAGCCGGCGTCGGCGGGCGCACCAGGACCGTCACCATGGACGGCTGGGTTGGGACTGGTGTTCTGATCGTTCATCCGAACTCTCCTGCGGACACGTGCGGGCGGCCCCGGTACGGGACCCCGTCGAGACTAGCGCCCGGCGCCGGTGCCCCCGAGGACCCAGGTGTCCAGGAACGCATTGCGGAAGCACCCGTCCGGATCGTACCGGGCCGCGAGGTCGCGAAAACGCCCCAGCATCGGGTAGCGGCGGGCCAGTCGCAGCGGATCGGTGCGGAACCACTTGGCCCAGTGCGGACGGGCATCGAAGGGGGCCAGCACCTCATCGATCACCGGCAGTACCGCCGCCACCGCCACCGGATCCATGTCCATCGTGAAGTGCACGCTGATGCTCGGGCGCCGGTAGGCGGGGGAGAGCCACAAGTCATCGGCGGCGATCGTGCGCACCTCACCGATGTGCAGCAGCGGCCCGACCCGCTCGCGCAGAGTGCTCGACCCACGTAAGGCATCCAGCGCCGGGATCGCCAGGTAGCGCGGGAGCACGTACTCGACCTGGATCTCCGCGCCGGAGGAGGGGGTGAACCCCATTCGGAAGTGCGGCAGCCGCTCGTGCCACGGCCCGGCCACCCCCTGCTGCGGGGTGCACACGCGCGCGTCGGCCGAGCGCACCGGGTGCTGGTCGGCCGACGCCGCATAGGCGCCCAGCACGCCGGGGGAGGCGCCGCCGTCGGGCCCATCGGCACGGCGCTTCACCCAGACCGAATCGACCGAGTCGGCCAGCCAGGAGGGGAACAGGCTGACCGAGGTCCCCAGCGCGGTGAGGGCGTCGAAGTCCTCCAGCACCAACTCCCAGGGCACGTCGTTGAAGACCCACTGGCGCACCCGGTACGCCGGCTCGATCCGCATCGTGACGCGCGTGGTCACCCCCAACGCGCCCAGGCTCACCACCGCGCCGTCGAAGTCCGGCTCGCCCCGGGCGATCCGGTGCACCTGCCCCTGGGCGTCGATGAATTCCAGCCCGACGACGGCGGCAGCCAGGCTCCCAACCCCGTCGCCGGAGCCATGAGTCCCGGTGGCGATCGCCCCGGCTACCGAGATGTGTGGCAGTGAGGCCATCGCGTGCAGCGCGAAACCGGCCCGGTCCAGCGCCTCGGCGAGATCGCCGTAGGTGACCGCTGCGCTCACCGTGACAGTCCCTGCTCGCTCGTCGATCTCGAACTGCGGCTCCAGCCCGGCCAGGCTGATCAGGTCACCGGGGGAGTCGGGCAGGGCGTTGAAGGAGTGCCGCGTGCCCAGGGCGCGGATCCTCGGCGCTGCGGCGATGATCCGCCGGGCCTGGTCGAGGCTGGTCGGGCGGTGCAGGACGCGGGCGCCGAACACGTGGCTACCCGCCCAGTTGATCCCCGGGCTGGTGTGCGCGCTCATGTCAGGCTGCGCAGTGCGCGCACCATGACCGCGGTGAGACCCACCAGCACCGCCACGACCACGACGGCGATCCAGACCACCGAGTCCCCGCCCCGCGGCAGCGCCAGGGCCAGGTGCATGAACGTCTGCGCGATGACCTGTAGCACCAGGAACGGCCATCCCACCCGCGCCAACACCCGCAGTTCCACCACCGCGTCCCAACTCACCCCGCCGACCACACGCGAGAGCACCAGGAACCCGTGCACGCAGAACACCACGACGGTCGAGTCGAGCGCCGTGGGCTCCCCGACCATCAACCCCCAGCCGAGGAACGCGGCCACCCCTACCGGCAACCCGTAGCCCGGCCAGAACGCCACGGTCAGCGAGACCAGGATCATCAGCACCATCGTGACGACCGAGCTCGCGACCAGCACGCTCGCGCTCACCGCCAGCAGCAGTGCCCCGAGGCGCAGCGCCCAGGCCGCCACAGCCGGCCCCAGATGCAGCCGCATCGCCGGCGGTCGCTGCTCGGGCAGGCTCGCCTCGGCCCGGCGCGCCCAGTTCGATACCCGCCCCATCAGCGACCACCCCGCTGCACCGTCGAGGCGACCATGAGGGCCTCCTCGGGGTTCATGGCGGTGCCGTGCCCGTCCGGGTCGCCCACCCAGTGGACCACGTCGATGCCCTGCCGGCGCAGGTCGGCCAGCCGCAACCCGCGCTCCAGCCGGATCAGTTGGAAAGAGGTGGCAGCGTAGGGATCCAACCGTGCGGTGTTGAGCGCGGGGAGCACGTCCACGGCGATCACCCGGTGCCCCTGGGAGCGCCACAGGGTGGCCACGGCACTGGCCTCGTCGTCCAGGAAGGTGGAGAAGATCACCGCCAGCGCGCCGGAGGGCAGTCTCGGGGAACGCTGGCGTGGCTGCGGGCTGCCCTCAGGGGCGATCCGGGCCAGGCGCTGGGTGATCCGTTCGAGGTGCGCCCCGCCCGCGGCAGGGGCCACCGGGCGTCGTCGCCTACCCAGGTCGTCCAGCCCCACCCGGTCCCCGCCCTTCAGGTAGAACTGGGCCACCGACGTCGCGGCCTCCCGCGCCAGGTCCACCGAGGTCGCGTGCGTCATCCTGGCCGGGGTGCCGCCGGACCACGTGTCCACGTCCGGGCCGACGTCGTCGCGGGAGTCCACCACCAGCATCACCGTGGCATCGGCGCTGGCCAGCGTGCGCCGCACGTACAGCGCGCCCAGCTTCTGGGTGCGCGGGTCCAACGAGCGACGCACGGTGGTGCGCCAGTCGATCCGGCGCAGCCGGTCCCCGGGGGTGAACTCGTGGATGTCGTGCAGTTCCATGCCCTCGCCCACGCGGCGTGAGGTGTGCGGTCCCACCAGCCCTTGAAGGCGGAACGGCAGCGGCATGCGCCGCAGCGGACGGGCCGGCGGGCGCACCATCATCGGCACCGGGCCGGCCGGGGGGCAGTGCGAGGCGAGCAGTTCATCGTGGCTGGTGGCGATGTAGTCCACCCGGAAGCACTCCAGGACCCCGGTGCGGGCGGTTTCCAGGGACATGCCGATGGAGCGGTCCGGCTCCGCCGCGACCACCGCCTCGGTGGTGCGATAGCCATTGGTGGCCACCCGCATCCGGACCACCGAGGTGCCCGGCGGGGAGCGCAGGGTCAGGGTGGCACCGACCGTGCCCGGTTCGGCGGTGCCGGGCGCGGCCCCGGGAGCCGTGCCGGCGCCCGGGGACAGGCCCGGCCGCAACTGTGCCTGCACGTCCTGGCGGGGTTGGGAGAACCACGCCCACGCCGTCCCGAGCACCATCGGCAGGGCGAGCGCGGCAAGGTCCGGCCGGGACGTCGCGACGCCCAGCACCAGCAGCACCATCCCCAGACCCCCGGTCAGCACCGCCGAGGTGCCCGGCACCCAGACGGTCGCCGCATCGCCCGGCCCGGCTGAGCCGGCCGCCCCGCTCGAGCCGCCCGGCCCATCAGAGCGGGCCCGGGCCGGCTCGGCAGAGGTCGGTTGCGCCGTCGTCGGCCCCGCACCCGGTGAGTGCGCGGAATTCACGACGAAGCGCCGACCGGGGCCGCGGCGCGCGCTGTGGCCGGGGTGGGGACCTCCTCGAGCAGACGCACCACGATCTGGTCGGCCGAGGCCCCCGCAGCCCACGCCGCGGGGGTGAGCACCAACCGGTGCGCCAGCGCCGGCACGGCCACGTCCTTGACGTCCTCCGGGGTGACGAACTCGCGTCCGTCCAGGACCGCCCGGGCCCGGGCCAGCAGCACCAGCGCCTGGGAGCCGCGCGGGGAGGCCCCGACCTCCACAGTGCTCAGTTCCCGGGTCGCCCCGGCCAGCCGCACGCAGTAGTCCAGGATGTCGGCGTCCACATCCACCGCCTCCACCCCGGCCTGCATGGCCAGCAGCGTCGTGTCGTCGACGACCTGGTCCACCTCGGCCCACTCGGTGCGCCGGACGATCCGGCGGGCCAGCACATCGGCCTCCTGGGTCGCATCGGGGTAGCCGACGGACAGTCGGACCATGAACCGGTCCAACTGGGCCTCGGGCAGGGGATAGGTCCCCTCGTACTCCACCGGGTTGGCCGTGGCCAGCACGTGGAAGGGCGCGGGGAGCTTGTGCGAGGTGCCCTCCACACTGACCTGGCGCTCGGCCATCGCCTCCAGCAGTGCCGACTGGGTCTTGGGCGCGGTGCGGTTGATCTCATCGGCCAGGAACAGCCCGGTGAACACCGGCCCGGGGCGGAAGGTGAACTCGGTGGCCGCCGGATCGAACACGTAGGAGCCGGTGATATCGGCCGGGAGTAGGTCCGGGGTGCACTGCAACCGCCGAAAGTCCAGACCGAGCGCGCCGGCCAGGGCACGGGCCGCGAGCGTCTTGCCCAGCCCGGGTACGTCCTCGAACAACACGTGCCCACCGGCCAGGATCGCCGCCAACGCGGTGCGCAGCGGCTGGGTCATACCGACGACGACGTCGGCCACCTGATCCAGGACGTCATTGCCCAGCCGGGATACCTCCGGCACAGGGAGCGGGGTGGGAACGGGTGTGGTCATGCCAGGCCCTTTCTGAGGTCGAGTCGTTCGAAAGCGGTCAGGTAGTGGCGCATCCGGCCGGCGTCCACGGGGGTGGCGCGCGGGTCGTCGAGGAATGCCACGACCTCCTCACCCAGCACCTGGCGGGCCCGCTCGCGCCCCGGTCCGGACTCGAGATCCACACCGGCGTGGCGGCAGGCGCGCACTCCCGCTGAGTGCAGGCGACGCACGGCGGGTTCGCGCAGCGTGGTGCGGTTGCCGTAGATCGCCCAACTCAGGGTGGAGACCTCCCGCCGGGCGCCGTCGCGGCTCTGGTAGGGCAACCGACGGAAGCGCACGACGGCGGGGACCCCGCTGATCGGGATGGCGGCGGAGATCAGGAGCAGGCTCACGCCGAGCAGGACGGAGTGCCGCCCGCTGAGGCCGATCCAGTACAGCAGGACGGATAGTGCCACCGCGATCGATGCGGTGATGATCATCCACCGCCGGGACTGCTGGGTCGGGGTCCGGACCGGTTCGGACGTCGCGACGCTCATAGCCGCACCCGGTCCCAACTGCGGGCCAGCGCCTCGAGGTGGGTGACTGCCTCGTTCTGCTCGGCCGGACTCATCGGCTCGGTGCCGAACCGGGCGCGGTGGTACAGGCTGAGCAGGCCGGTGGTGGCCTCCGGGTCGGCCTCCGTGCGGGTCAGGACCGCCACGGTCAGGTCGGTCGGGGTGTCCGCGGGGCGGCGGCTCATCCCGGACTGGGCCGCGGCGTCCTCCAGGGCCAACCAGGCCCGGATGATCGCATCGGTGGGGTCGGCTGCCCGGCGCACCTCCTCCCGCGCACTGGTGGCCGCCGCGGTCAGGATGGGGATCTGGTCCTCGGGCGCGACCTCGGCGTCCACCTGCAGGTCGCTGCGCCCCACGTCGGGCGTGAGCGACCTGCGATAACGCACGAACAACCAAATGGCGATCGCGGCCGCGGCCACGGCCACGAGGATCACCAGTCCCAGGAGCAACTGCCCCCAGATCGGGCTGATCTCGATGGGCTCGGCGTCGGTGGGGGGCTCGAACGTCTCGTCCTCGGACTCTTCATAGGACTGCTCCTGGGGTGGGGGGCCTTCCTGGTCCGGCTCCGGTGCGGAGACCTCGAACTCGCGCGCATCCATCTCCCAGGTTCCGATGGAAGGGGCGGTCAGGATCGCCAGACCCAGGAGCAGGGCCACCAGGGCAGTGGGCGCCAGCGGCGGTACACGGTGTTGCCGTTCGCGCTCGTTCACCATTGATTTCCTCCCCGGAGCACTCTAACCGTTCGCCGGGGCCACCTCACCCTTCCAGGATCTCGAGCGGCACGGCTCGGCCGCGCCCCGGTGCGCCCCGCCCTACGCCCCGGGCGCAGCCCGCTCGAATCGCAGAATCCGGAACCGAGGGCCGGACTCACTTGCTCGCCACGGCCCGGTCTCGACCACCTGCCAGGGCGGAGTGATCGGCGGGGCGAAGACGTCGCCGTCGACCTCCAGGTCGATCTCGGTGACGACCAGCACATCAGCCAGGTCCATCCCCTGGGCGTAGACCTGGCCGCCCCCACAGATCCACGCCTCGCTCTCGCGCACCAGCGCCGCTGCCGTGGGAAGGTCCCGGACCACCTCGGCGCCGGGTGCGTCGTAGTCCTCCTGGCGGGTCAACACGATATTGCGCCGGCCCGGCAGCGGCCGGAACCGCAGGGGGAGCGATTCCCACTGCCGCCGACCCATGATCACCGGGTGTCCGTGCGTGGTTGCCTTGAAGTGCGCCATATCCTCCGGCAGGTGCCACGGCAGATCGTTGGCGCGCCCGATCACCCGGTCATGGGCCTGCGCCCAGATCATTCCCAGCATGTCAACGTCCCTCCCAGAGCATCGTCCCGGCGGGACGACTCAGACCGCGATCGGCGCCTTGATGCCGGGGTGGTGCTGGTACCCGGTCACCTCGACGTCCTCGAAGCGGTAGGAGAAGAGGTCGTCGGCCTTGCGCAGCTCCAACTGCGGGAACTCGAACGGCTCGCGCGTCAACTGTTCGCGCACCTGCTCGGTGTGGTTGGCATAGATGTGGCAGTCGCCGCCGGTCCAGATGAACTCGCCCAGTTCCAGACCCACCTGTTGGGCCACCATCTGGGTGAGCAGGGCGTAGGAGGCGATGTTGAACGGCACGCCCAGGAACAGGTCGGCGCTGCGCTGGTACAACTGGCACGACAACTTCCCGTCGGCCACGTAGAACTGGAAGAACGCGTGGCACGGCGCCAGCGCCATGGCATCCAGGTCGGCCACGTTCCAGGCCGAGACGATGATCCGGCGCGAGTCCGGGTCGGAGCGGAGTTGTTCCAGAACACCGGTGATCTGATCGATATGACCGCCGTCGGGCGTGGGCCACGAACGCCACTGGACGCCGTAGACGGGGCCGAGCTCGCCGTCGTCGTCGGCCCACTCGTCCCAGATCCGCACCCCGTTCCGGCGCAGGTAGGCGATGTTGGAGTCCCCCCGCAGGAACCACAGCAACTCGTGCACGATCGATTTCAGGTGCACTCGCTTGGTGGTGATCAGCGGGAAGGCCTGCGCGAGGTCGTAGCGCAACTGGTGCCCGAACCGGGACAACGTCCCGGTGCCGGTGCGGTCGGACTTGACCGTACCGGCTCGCAACACCAGATCCAGCAGGTCCTCGTACTGTCTGTCCGCCATGGGACTCATCGTAGGCCGGGCTCGTCCGCTCCCGGCCCAGGCGCCCTGGCGGTGCCGAGCGCGCGCGGCGCTGGTTGGGTGATCAGTTTGGGGGTAGCGCCGATCTCGCGGGTGAACTCCATGGGTGGCGGTCCGAACGCTGAGTCGATGCCACGGATCATCGACTTGCCCATCACCCGCCCGCCGGTGTACCCCACCACCGCGCCGACACCGAAGGGCAGCAACCGGCCGAGCATGATCGAACCGGCCTTGGCCGTGCTGGTGGCGATCACCCGTTTGCGGAGCGTGCGGTTCACGGCCTTGACGGTGCCCAGCGGAACCCGCGTCATCAGTGCCCTGCCCCAGGTCACACTGGTGACTCCGATCTGCTCCTGGAGCAGTTCCGGACCCTTCGGGCCGAGCAGGGCGGTCAGCAGCACGGCTTTGCGGCGCGGGACGTCCTCGACGTCGATCCCGTGCACATCCGCCACCCCCAGCGCGAGCACGCCCGAGGCGCCCAGGAACGCCGCCACCTGCCCGGAGGTGATCAACAGGGCCGCACCGGTACCTAGCGCGGGCACCGCAGCCACCGCACCGACCGCGCCGCCGGACCCGCCGACCGCCAGCAGGTATCGCCTGTGCAGGAGGGCCAGGATCTGCTCCGGAGACGCCTGGGGGTTCTTCATGCGGATGTCATCGACGTAGGAGTGCACCCGCGCCGAGGGGATCGTGACCGCGGTGTTGAGGAGATCATCCAGCCGGCTCGGCATCGATCTCACCCCTCGGAGGTGACCCGGAGCGTCTGGGACATCCCCTTGTCCAGGGTGCGCCCCACCGTGCAGCCGCGGTCGACGGCCTTGTGCACCAGGTCGATCAATGTGGCGCGCTCGTCCTCATCCAGGGCCTCCATGTTCACCACGATCTCCACATCACCGCGGCTGTACCGGTTCTGGCCCGCCACGGCCGTGGTCTGCACGCCGACGTAGGCGTCGAAATCGTCACCGAGGGCGCGGGCCAGGGCCCGGTCGGCGCTCATCAGGTTGCACGCGGCCAACCCCATCGCGAACAGGTCCGAGGGGGTGAAGGTGCCGTCGGCTCCCCGCGGACCGATCTTCACCTCGGCTCCGGTGGAACTGCGCCCGGTGTAGGTGTTGGTGCCGGTGCGCTCGGCCCATAGCGCGCTCTGCGAAGTGTTCATGTGCCGATGGTGACACGATCCGTGGGACTTGGCCCACCTGGAACCGGCTCGCCCAACTCGGCCAGGATCTGCAGGTATCGCACCCGGTGGGTGTTCACATCCGTCATCTTGGTGGCGATGTCGGAGATGAAGTCCTCCCGGTAGATCGAATCGGTCAGTACCGAGACCGCGTAGTACAGTCCGGTGAACATCGCCATCGCCACCGAGACCCGCAGGTGCGTCTGGGTGATCACGAGCCGCTCGTCGCCGAAGACGATCTGGTACTGCCAGCCGCCGTCCTCGATCCGCCACAACTCCTGCAGCGTCGGGGTGACGGTCAGCACACCGAGGGCGAAGAAGAACAGCCCGACGCCCAGGCTGATCACCACCACCTGGAGCAACTGGTTCGAGGCGACCATCACCGCCACGTTCACCAACTGGGCCCGGGACAGTCTGGGCAACCGATCGGCCTGCGGGGTGTTCCGCTTCGCCAGGCGCAGGATCTGTGCGGTCTCGGCGCGCAGCCGGATCCGAAGGATGAGCAGGATCAGCACGGCGAAGAAGACCACGAGCGCCACATCCGAGGCCCCGGGGCTGTGGTGGAAGAGCTGCCAGACCTCCGAGGAGTAGAACAGGGCCATCGAGAAGATCAGCAGCAACGGCAGGAAGCGCACCAGGCGTAGCAGCGAGGCTCCGAGTTCGGTGCCCACCCGGCTGGCGCCCCACCACAGGGTTGCGGCCAGCCCGTACCGCACCACCAGTCTGATCAGGCCGAGCAGGAGCAGATTGGACCCGGCGATCATCAATCCCGCTCGCCATTGCCCACCGGAGAGGAACACCAGCAGCGCCGGAGCCAGCACGAAGAACGCCAATTCGGCCTTACCCACGCTCTGCGGCAGCGTCGACCAGGGGCGCCCCCGGGCCACGTTCAGCCCGGCATAGCCCAGGAAGAGGCCGAGCAGCACCAGCAGGATCGCGGTGGTGTTGAGCCACCAGGGCCAATCGAGCCGTGCTGCGACCGACATCTCGAACAGCAGCACCGCGACCAGCACCGGGGCGGAGCGGCCGAACACGTCACGGCGAGCCGAGTGATCGTGCACCAGCAACGGCAGCCCGTAACGACGGAACGTGCGCTCACACGCGGCACGCTCCTGCTTCAGCGTCATGGCGGCAAGCGTACTCACCGTGCCGTTGCGCCAGACTGGGGTGGTGACGATCCCGTCGCCACGGCGCCGACCCATCGTCGCTCTGTGCTCCTCGACGTGCTGTCCCGGGCCGGGCTGGCCGTGCCCCGCACGAGCCTGGAGCCTGGAGGGCTGGGAGGCCAAGATGTGCCCGGCTCTGAGGCCGGGAGGGCCCGGTCGCCGGGGCCGCCGGTTCGCGTCCCGGGCGCCGGCCCTGCCCGTCCCCGATGTTCAAGCCTGTTCCCGAGCGCCGGAGAGGTCGTCACTGCCGTCCCGTGGGATCGACTCGGCGCCGCGCCCACGCGCCTCCGCTACCGGCATCAGGTACCGGTTGCCCGGATCCCACGGCCGGGTCCAGCCCAACTGGGTGAAGAGGTGGTCGAGCAGATTCCCGGTGAACCCCCACACCCATCCCACCGGGAGCCGGAACCCCACCGAGGTGAACCTGGTCAACCCGGCTACCTGGACCGAACGGCGCCGCTGCGGGTCCAGCAGACCGGCTACCGGGACGCGCAGCGCATGCAGGACCTCACCGGGTTGGGCCCGCTCGAACCCGGAGGCCTCGGTCCAGGCCAGCACCGGATGCACCACGAACGAACTGACCGGTACCAGCGCCGGCGGCAATTCACCGATCACCTCTGCCCGGTCCGGATGCAGGCCGATCTCCTCGTGGGTCTCCCGCAGGGCGGCGGTGACGACATCCTCCCCGGGCTCGATCCGCCCACCCGGCAGGGAGATCTGCCCGGGGTGGTCCCGCAGTGCGGTGGAGCGCTGGACCAGGAACAGATCGGCCGCGGGAGCCGACACCTCAGCCCCCGGTACCTCCTCGGACTCCTGCGCCGGTGCCAGCAGTACCAGCACCGCGGCCCGTCGGAACCCGCGGGCACTCTCGGGATCGAACCGGTGCGGGCCCGGCCAGGGCGGAAACCGGCGTGCCAGGTTCTGGCGGTGCAGGTGCGCCAGACCGTCCCGTGCCGGATGTGGGCTCACAGGTCACGACCTGCCAAGGCGCTCCAGTCCCACCGCGTACTCGGCCTCCAGCACGCGCTGTACGGCCTGCACCACCGCCTTCTCCACCGCCGGACCCACCAGGGGGATCGGTGCGCTGACCTCGCCCTCGTACCGGACCCGGGTCGTCTCGGCGTCCCCGGACAGCCTCGTGCGGGCCGTGCACCGCGCCGGTGCACCGGTGATGTCTATGCTCACGGTGGCGGTGCGCCCGGCCTCGGCATCTGCCGGGCCCCAGGCCTGCACCATCTTCAGTTCGATCGTTGAGCCGACCAGTGAGCGCATGGAGTGGGGGATGGTGTCGGTGGGCATCCGGCGCGTAGCCGAGACGATGAAGGCGCCGTCCTCACTGTGGGCCACCTCGTGCCGCGCGGACACCGCACCGGAGGCGCGGGCGCTGTCACGCAGGTAGTCCTCGTCACCGAGCATCCGGGCCACACGGGCCGGATCGGCGGGGTAGTCGTGCGTGACCTCGAAGCGCATGGGACCACGATACCCGCGGCCCGTCCGGTCACCAGGTGTGCACGGTCGGTGCCGATGCTGGAAGTAGGGTGGTCCGGTGTCCACGATGAGTGCATTGATCGCCCGCATGAGCGACCTCGGAGCGCAGGACGTCGAGTGGCTGCACCTGTTGGTCGCCGACTGGCAGGTGATCTCCGATCTGGGTTTCGCCGATCTGGTGCTCTGGCTTCCCACCAAGGACGACGACGTGGTCGCGATCGCCCACGCCCGCCCGTCCACCGGGGCTACGGTCCATCACGACGACGTGGTGGGCCAGTCGGCCCCGCCCGGCCTGCGCACCATGCTCCTGGCCGCCGCGCAGTCCAAGACGCAGTCCCGGTTGCGCGAAGCGCGCTGGGAGGGTTCGTTCGCGATCCGGGAGGAGGCGATCCCGGTGGTGCGCGGTGGGCGCACTCTGGCCGTCGTCGCCCGGCAGACCTACCTGGGTGGCAACCGCACCCCGTCGCGGCTGGAGTTGAACTACGTCGAGTCCGCCGATGAGTTGTGCGCCATGATCGCCCGTGGCGAGTTCCCGCTCGCCCACGCCGCTACCGGTCCGCGCCGGGGCGCTCCACGGGTGGGTGATGGCCTGGTCCGCCTGAACGCCGAGGGCGAGACGCTGTACGCGAGCCCGAACGCGGTCAGCGCGCTGCACCGGCTCGGCGTGACCGATGAGATCGTGGGCGTGTCGATGGCGGAGGTCATCACCCCGCTGATCGAGGAGTCCTCCCCGGTGGATGAGTCGCTGCCGCTGGTGGTGATGGGCCGGGCCGCCTGGCGCACCGAGGTCGAGGCGCGCGGGGTATCGCTGTCCCTTCGCGCGTTGCCGATCACCGAACACGGGGAACGGACCGGGGCGGTCCTGCTGATCCGGGACGTCTCGGAATTGCGGCGCCAGGAACGCGAACTGCTGACCAAGGACGCCACCATCCGCGAGATTCACCACCGGGTGAAGAACAATCTCCAAACAGTGGCGGCTCTGCTGCGACTCCAGGCACGCCGCACCGGTTCGAGCGAGGCACGCACCGCGCTGGAGGAGGCCATGCGCCGCGTCGCGACGATCGCGACGGTGCATGAGGCGCTGTCGCAGACCATCGATGAGGCGGTCGACTTCGACGCGGTGTTCGGACGCACGTTGCGGATGGCCGCCGATGTGGCCTCCGGTGAGGCCCGGGTGGTCACCGAACGCACCGGGGAGTTCGGCCGGGTGCCGGCCACCGACGCCAGCGCGCTGGCGGTGGTGCTGACCGAACTGGTCACCAACGCCGTCGAGCACGGACTGGCGGGCCAGAACGGGACGGTTCGGATCGACGCCAGGCGTGAGGGCAACCAGTTGCGGGTGCGGGTCAGCGACGACGGCGTGGGCATGGACGCCGAGCAGGCAGCCGACGGGCTGGGAACGCAGATCGTGCGGACGTTGGTGGCCACCGAGCTCGACGGCTCGATCGAGTGGGAACCTCTCGATGGCGGGGGCACCTCGGTGACGTTGAGGGCCACGTTGGCCGACGTCCGCGATGCCGGCTGATCGAGAAGCCCCCGTTCCGGCGAAGAAAAACAACCATGGTTGGAAAAGCCGGTTGGCAGAGACGTAAGAAAAAGCCGGCCGGATCCCTGTCGAGATCCGGCCGGCTCGTCCTGTCAGGTGTGGAGTCGGCTCAACCCGCGCGCCGTGCACGAGCGGTGCGACGCTTCAGCGCCCGGCGCTCGTCCTCGGACATCCCGCCCCAGACTCCAGCGTCCTGGCCGGATTCCATCGCCCACTTCAAGCAGGTGTCGATAACGTCGCAGCGCCGGCAGACGCCCTTGGCCTCCTCGATCTGAACGAGAGCGGGCCCGGTGTTCCCGATCGGGAAGAAGAGTTCGGGGTCCTCGTTCAGACAGGCAGCCTGATTACGCCAATCCATCTGTGGTGCACTCCTTGGTAGGCATGACGATCAACGCGGTGACAGCCTGAGGCTGTGCTCGACGACCGCTGAGCGGGTGTGCGGGAAGCGTTGATCGGCTCGGTAAAAAGTCCTTCTTTAGGTTCACACGACACGTGATGTTTCACAAGGGGTAGCCCGTAGCTTTCCACCGCACCGTCATGAGACATCCCTCACATTCCACGGAATGAGAAGACGCCGAATCCGGGCGCAGGCCCGGCCAGGGTAGGCCCGCATTAGGGTGGGGCCATGCCCGAGAAGTCACCGTCTACGCGTCCGGTTCTGCTGACGGTGGCCTTGGTTCTGGTCGGGCTGCAGGTGCTCGGCCTGATCGTGCTGGCGGTCGGCGGCCTGGGCGGTGTGCTCGGTGCCGCCAGCCTTGAGCAGGTCACGATCGTCACACTCGCGGTGGTGTTGTTGGGGCTGGCCCTGCTGGTCGGAGCCGCCGGTTGGGGGTTGTGGCAGGGCAAGCGGTGGGGCCGCGGGCCCGTGATCACCTGGCAGTTGCTGCTGCTGGCGGTGGGCGTCAGTGGTCTGGGGGGCCAGCAGTGGTGGGCCACCGTGATACCGATCGTGATGTCGCTGGTGATCATTGCCGGGGTGCTGGTGCCATCCTCCCGCGCGGCGACCGATCGCGGGGGCCGCCCCGATGCGGTGCTCTAACCCGCCTCGAACCCCTCGGGGTGGGCCACCTGCACCGGAACCACCCGTGGACCATCCACCAGCACGCCGCGCCCCGGCACCGGGTCGGGGTCCAGCCGGCTCCGGATGTCCACGCCGGTCAGATGTGTGCTGACCGGTCCGAGCGCCACCACGACGTCGGCTTCACGCAGGCGGGCCGCCAGGTCGTGGTAGGTGCTCAGTAGCCGGTCCGGGTGGGCTGCTCCGATGACGACGCGGGTCCGGTCGGCCAGGTGCGTGAGGGTCTGGGCGACCTGGGCGGGCGTGAGCCGGTCGACGTCGTCGATCAGCAGCACGTCGGTGCGCTGAGTTACCTGCGCGCCGATCGTGGACAGCGTGGTGCTGCGGCCGCTACCGGGCATACCGGCGATCAACCAGGTGGCCCCGGGCGGCAGGTCGGCACCCACCCAAGCGGCTTCGTCACCGCCGATCCCCAGCC
Source organism: Pseudactinotalea sp. Z1748 (assembly GCF_049725185.1). Lineage (NCBI taxonomy): Bacteria > Bacillati > Actinomycetota > Actinomycetes > Micrococcales > Cellulomonadaceae > Pseudactinotalea > Pseudactinotalea sp. Z1748. The sequence goes on from NZ_JBMPQB010000001.1 coordinate 727,950, forward strand.
AGAGCCGCTCAGGCTGGGCCGGGGTGGCAGGACGATCGGTCAGCGCCACCTCATCCGGCAGCGGGCGCAGGCGCAGGACCGGCACGACCGGTGAAGGCCACGCCCCGGCGCCGGCATCCTCCGGGAGCGCCACCTGGCACACCACCGCGGTGCGGGGGGTCAGGAGTACCCCACGCCCCGGTGGCCAGCCGCTGCCGGTGAGATCCTTGGGCACCCCGGCCAGCGCGGCGTCGGCCGGATCGCGGGGAGCCAGCACCAGGTGCTGGTCCACCTGGGCGGCCCAGCGGTGCGCCGGTGCCGGGGCGGTGAGCACCGTCGACAGACCCCTGCGGCGCGCCCGGCGCAGTAGCGTGGCGATCAGGTCGGTGCCCGCACCGGCACCGGCGACCGCATCGAGCGCGCCGGCCCAGGCGTCGACGTCGTCGATCACCAGCATCTCGGCGCCGCGGCGGCCGGCCAGCAGGTTCAGCAGCCGCCCGGCCCGGCGCACATCGACACCGGCGCACCATGTTCCGGCCGCTGGCGCGGTATCGGGGAGGAGGGGGTCCTCGGCGAGCACATGAACGGGCACGCCCCGGCGCAGCGCGAGGCCGGCCAGCGTCGCCGCGGCGGTGGACCGGCCCGAACCGGGTGGTCCGCTGATCACGATGCTGGCAGGCAGGTCCAGTGTGCCCACGCCCAGACGCTGCTCCACGGGCAGATCGGTGCGCAGCCAGCCCTGCGCCGGGTCCGCCGGCAACTCGGTGACCGTGAGGGACTCCGGCAATGGCGGTGCCCAGGGTGGTGGGAGATCCGCTCGCCACGGCTCGGTCCTGATCAGGTCCTCGGCAGCGGACCGGATGGCCTCCACCAGACTCCGCACCGCAGCGGTATCCCCACCCCAGGCGGACTGGAAGGTGGTGGTGGTCTCGGTGCGCAGGATCGCTCGTCCCGGTACCGCCGGCAGCCGGGCCGCGGCCGTCATGCCGATGGTGTCGGTGGAGTCGGCCTCCTCCAGGACACGCAGGCACAGCCGGGCGGTCAGGTTCGCGCGCATGTCGGGGCTGATCGCTCCGGCAGGGCGCTGGGTGGCCAGGACCAGATGGATCCCCAGGGACCGCCCCTGAGCAGCCAGACGGACCAGGTCGTCCAGATGCTCGGGATGATCATCGGACATCGCGCGGAACTCATCGACGATCACCATCAGCCGTGGCAGCCGCCCGCCGCCGCCCCCGCCGTCGGGACGGCCGCGCTGGTACTCGGCCAGGTTCGTCGCGCCCGCCCGGGCCAGGATCTGTTCGCGCCGGAGCAGTTCGGCGCGCAGACTGGCCAGCGCCCGCGAGGTGGCCGGCCCGTCCAGGTCGGTGAGGACCCCCAGCACCTGTGGCAACGGGGTGATCGGGGCGAACGTGGCGCCGCCCTTGTAGTCCACCAGCAGGAACGACAGGTCTCCTGGTGGGTACCGCGCTGCCAGCGCCAGCACCCAGGAGAGCAGCAGTTCGGACTTGCCCGACCCGGTGGTGCCGGCCACCACCGCATGCGGACCCTCGCGGACCAGGTCGAGGGGCACCGGGCCGTTGCCGTCGTGACCGATGACGGCGGCCAGACCGGTGTCGGCGCTGCGCCACCGCTGCCCGATGTCGGTGGCGGTATGCGGGCCGATCAGTCCGGCCAGCGGTGCCACCCGGGGAATGGCCGCCACCGGGGGTGCGCCGGCGGCCAGCACCGAGCACACGGCAGCCGCCCACCGGGAGGAGACCCGGCGGTCGTGACCGGGCCGCACCTGGATGATCCGGGCGCACCACGGCGGCACCTGCCCCAGGTGCCGGGCCAGCACCAGGTGCGCCGCCGCGGCGTCGGCTCCGCCTGCGGCGTCCTCGGCCTCCAGCACCCGGAGCACGCGGGCAGGATCATCACCGCTGTCCGGTAGCGCCGTGGCCCAGGCCCACCCAGCGGGCACCTCGGTCCGCCAGCGGCCGGGCGGGGACCGCACCACGAGTTGGCAAAGCAGGTAGCGGGCCAGGGAGTCGCACTCCGCTCGGCCGCCCACCAGGGCCACGCCGGCGCCATCGGCCGGGACCGGCAGGCAACCAGCCCGGCGGGTTCCTGACCGGCCCCCGTGGGCGGGCACCGCCGGCAGACTCGCGTCCGCGGTGCCGAGGTCCCATCCCGCCTCCTCGGCCGGGCCCTGGGCCGGGGTGGGGACGAGGCTCCCGCGCTGGGCGGCCACGATGAGCGCGGCCGGGTCATCAGTGCGTGAACCCCCGGTCAACTCGTCCGGGCCGGTTGAGCCCTGCGGGCCGGCCGGGCCGGAACGAGGGGGTGGACCCGGGTCCTGCTGGTGCCGGTGCCGCCGCCGGTTCAGGCCCGGCCAGGCAAGGGCGAGCCCCATCGGGATCAGCATCAACGGCAGCAGCCGCCAGAGGCCGGCACCGCCGGCCAACAGCACGGGCACCATCCCGACGCTCATCAGCAGGGGCAGCACCATTCCCGGCGTAGCCGGCTCCACGGAGCCGGCCGGTGCGCGGCCGGGTTCGGCAGCGCGCAACGAGGGGTGCGGACGGATCTGCAGGGTGCTGGCGCCCACGTGCAGCAGGTCCCCGGCCCGCACCCGGCGCCAGCGGCCGGTGACGCGCCGGCTGCGCCGCCGCCATCGCAAGCCCGTGCCGGCACCGCCCGGGGCCGACTGTGCCCGCCGGCGCCCTCGGGCCGGGCGCCACCGTGAGCCGTTGGCGCTGTCCAGGTCCCGGACCTGGATCCGTCCGCTGCGGTGCCGCACGTGCAGGTGATTGCGGGACAGGTGCGCATCACCCAGTCGCAGCCCCGCATCCGCACCGCGGCCCACGGTGACTCCCCGACTGTCCAGGCCGGCGACCCAGCCGGCATCGGGACCGGCGATCACGGCGACGTGCACGTGGGTGCGCATCGCCCCGCGGACCCGGGTTGCGTCGTCCTCGGCCATGCCCCTCAGCCTGCGCGGGTGCCCCGGCCGGTGCACGGGGCCGGCCGGGGCGTTGTGGACACCGGGATCGGTGATCCACAACCCCGTCCGAGGCTAGGGACCGGCCAGCGCCACCACGGGGGCGTCGCGCACCGCTGACCGGGCCGGCAGCACCGAGGCCGCCAGGCCAGCGACCAACGCACCGGCCAGGACCAGGGCCAGGTCGCGCCAGGGCACCATCAGCGTGACGTCGCCGAGTCCGGCGAGCATCACCGTGGAGCCGGCCCAGCCGTACGCCACACCGGCGACGATTCCGATCACGGCGCCGGCGAAGGAGATCAGTACCGCCTCGGCAGCGAGCATCCCGCGCAGCCGGCCCCGGGACAGTCCCAGGGCCCGCAGCGTGGCCGACTCCCGCCGTCGTTCCAGCACGGACAACGACAGTGTGTTGGCCACCCCGACCAGGGCGATCACCACCGACACCCCGAGCAGGGCGACGACGATGGTCAGCAACGTGCTGATCACCTCTTGGTACCCGGCTCGCTCCACGCCGCTGCCGCCCAGCCACGCGGTGGGGTCGCCGGGCGAGGCGGCCTGCAGATCCGTCAGGGCCGCCTGCACCTCGCGGACCACATCCAATTCATCGGCCCCGTCGGCAAAGCGGGCCCAGGCGGTGGTGATCTGTGCCGACTCGTCGAGTTCGGCCAGGACCTCGGGTGGGACCAGGGCGGTGCCCGGGATACCGGACAGGTGAACACGCAAGGAGACCTCGGTGCCGTCCTGGGCGGTGAGGGTGACCTCGTCCCCGTCCTCCAGTCCGTACCAGTCGTGGTAACTGCGCGGCAGCACGATGGTCCGTTCGGGGATGCCCCCGGCGAGGTCGGCATCGCGCACCACCTGCTCGAGGCTGCCCTCGGCCACAGCGCCGACGAACTCGGTGGTGTCGGTGCCGGTACGCGCCGAGCGGAGTTCGACCACGGCCTGTTCGAGCAGGACTGTCTCGGAGATGCCGGGATGATCGGCGAGGACCTGCACCTGCCCGCGAGAAGGTTCCGCGCCGTTGTGACCAACCGACATGGTCAGGTCGACGCCGAAGCGCTCGTCCAGGTTCCGCGACAGGGACTCCTGTGCGGTCAGCGCGCCGGTGGACATCATGGCCACCAGGGCCACCCCGATCATCAGGGCCGATGCGGTGGCGCCGGTGCGCCGCGGGTTGCGCACCGCGTTGGCGGTAGCGATCCGCGCCGGCACGGATCGGCCGAGGAGGCGGCCGCCCAGACGGATGAGAGCGGGCACGATGAACATCGCTCCGGTCAGTAACCCCAGCAGCGACAACAGCCCACCGAGCACGCCGATCCCCAGGGCCAGGAACACCGCGTCGGAACCCTCACCGGCGCCGGCCGACAGGACCACGGCACCGGCGAGCAGCGCCGCACCGGTCACCAGGGAACCGATCGCCGGAGCGATGCGTGCTCGTCCGGCGCGGCGCTCGGGCTTTCCCTCCACCGGCTGCAGGGCCGCCAGTGGTGCCACCCGGGTGGCCAGCCGGGCCGGGATCGCGCAGGCTCCCACGGTGACGATCAGGCCGGTGAGCAAGGTGGCCGCCACGATGCCCGGGCTCAGGTGCACCGTGGTGTCCAGGGGCACCTCGTCGTTCGCCCCCGCGAGCAGGTTCAGCCCGCCGGCGACCACCGCCACGGCCAACCCCAGTCCCACCGCGGCGGCGAGCAGGCCCAGGGCCGCGGCCTCGAGGAGCACGGAGCGACGGATCTGCGCCCTGGAGGCGCCGACACACCGCAGCAGGGCCAGGGTGCGGGTGCGCTGGGCGATCAGCACGGTGAAGGTGTTGGCGATCACCAGCGCCGCCACGGCCAGAGCCACCGCGGCGAATGCGAGGCCCAGGGCGGTCAGCATGCCATCCCCGGTGAACTCCGCGGCCATGTCCTCGGCACGCTCGGTGACGGTCTGCACCGTGAGGCCCGGGAGGCTTTCCTCGAGACCGGTGCGCACCTGGGCCAGGTCGGCGTCGCCTGACATCAGCACGACCGCCTCGGTGAAGTGCAGCCGGTCCGCTGCGCCACCCGTGCGGTCCCACGCCTCGAATGTGGCCGCATCGGTCAGGACCTGCTGGGCCATCGCGAAGAAGGACGACGGTGCCTCGAGCAGTCCCACAACCTGCACCGTGCGTTCGTGTTCGGTGGGCTCCGCGCCGTCGTCGAGGTCTGCCGGATCCTCCCAGGTCAGGGTGATCTCATCGCCGATCCCGGCACCCAGCCGTTGGGCGAGGTCGGCCACCACGGCCACCTGGCCCTCGACCTCGGGGAGCGCACCATCGGTCAGGGTGGGCACCGACAGCCGGGCATCGGAGGGGACCGGACCCATCATCGCCCACTCGCTACGGTCACCGGCGTGCAGGTCGATGAAGGCTCGGGAGACCGGGTTCGCCGCGGCGACACCGTCGACCTGACCCAACTCGTGCACCTGGTCCAGGCTCATCCCGTTCGAGCCGATCACCAGGTCCGCCTCGGCGTAGCCGGCTGCCATGGTGTTGTGCGTGGTGGCCTCGACCGTGGCCCCGGCCAGCAGGGTGGTCGCCACGAATGCCGAGCCGAGCACGATCGCCAGCGCGGCTGCGCCCAGCCGCCCGGCGGAGGATCGCATCTGGTGCAGCGCGACGCGCCACATCAGCGGGCCGCCACGGTGGGACGCAGCGATTCCAGCCCGGCGATCACCGAATCCGCGGTGGGGTCGGTGATGGAGCCCGCGATACGCCCATCGGCCAGCAGCACCACCTCGTCGGCGTAGGCGGCGGCGGTGGGGTCGTGGGTGACCATCACCACCGTCTGGTTGAGTTCGCGCACACTGCGGCGCAGGAACGCCAGCACCTCGGTGCCGGAGCGGGAGTCCAGGTTGCCGGTGGGTTCGTCGGCGAAGATCACCTCGGGCCGGGTGGACAGTGCCCGGGCGATCGCGACCCGTTGCTGCTGTCCGCCGGAGAGTTCGTGGGGCTTGTGATGGAGCCGCTCGTCCAGGCCGAAGGATGCGGTCAGCAGGTCCAGCCAGTCCGGGTCCACCGTGCGCCCGGCGAGTTGACTCGGCAGGGCGATGTTCTGTGCCGCGGTGAACATCGGAAGCAGGTTGAAGCTCTGGAAGACGAACCCGATCCGGTCCCTGCGTACCTTGGTCAGTGCGGCATCGGACAGGGCCGTCAGGTCGGTGTCGCCGAGGAAGGCCTGACCGGAGGTGGCCGAGTCCAACCCGGCCAGCAGGTGCATCAAGGTGGACTTACCGGATCCGGAGGGGCCCATGATGGCGGAGAATCTACCGGCGGCGAAGGAGATGTTCACGGCGTCCAGGGCGCGCACGGACACCTCCCCGCGACCATAGATCTTGGTCAGGTCGGCCGCGCGTACCGCGGCGGTCTCATCGGTTCTCATGTTGGAGACGTTAGATTTGCGCCGCCTCGGTCACATCGGGCCGTGGTCGGGTTCGTCTGTCATCCCCTGGGAGGACGCCGGGGCGGGTCACCGACCCACGGGGGAGGTCAGCGCAGCCTGACGAAGGCCCACTGCCCGGGCAGATACTCGGTGTGGACCTCCTGACCGGCCCGGGTGACCACAGCCATCCGGCCGGCCGCGGGAATGACCATGCGACCGCCGTCGTCGAGTTGGTGTACCAGTTCACTCGGGATCCGGCCGCCGTCGGCGGAGACCAGGATCCGGTCCCAGGTCCGTCCGGGCGTGCCCAGCACGTCGGGTGTGGCCAGGTCGATGCGCACCCAGGCAAGGTCGTACCTACTCAGTGCCGTGCGGGCGAAATCGACCAGGAAATCGGTGAGGTCCAGGCCGAGGACCTCACCCTCGGGTCCGGTCAACTGCCCCAGCAGGGCGCTGGTCCAGCCCGACCCGGAGCCGATGTCCAGCACCCGGTGACCGGGGCGGACGTCCAGGGCCTGCAGCATCCGTCGTACGGTGCTGGGTTGGGAATTGGTGGAACCGTCGGCCAGCGGCAGCGGGTGGTCCTGGTGGGCCTGATCGCGCAGTGCCTCCGGCAGGAAGTCGGCGCGCTCGATCGTCCTCATCGCGGCCACCACCGGGTCGGTGGGGCGGTGCGGGCGCTCGCTGAAGGTGGCCATGCTGCGACCGTACTGCGCGAGGTGGCCGTGCGCTTGGCGGCTCAACTGCCGGCGTGGACCAACCCGGTCTCGTAGGCGATCACCACGGCTTGGACCCGGTCGCGCGCGCCGAGTTTGGCCAGCACCCGGCCCACGTGGGTCTTCACGGTCGCCTCGGCGACATAGAGCCGGGCGGCGATCTCGGTGTTGGTGTGACCGCGTGCGATCAGTTCCAGCACCTCCCGCTCCCGGCTGGTCAGCACCTCGAGCACCTGCGCCGGCGCCCGCTCCTGCGCCGGGGCCATGGTGGCCAACTGCCCGAGTAGCCGGCGGGTGGCCGAGGGAGCGATCACCGCGTCACCGGAGTGCACCGTGCGGACGGCCGCGAGCATCTGCTCCGGCGGGGTGTCCTTGAGCAGGAACCCACTGGCACCGGCCTTGATCGCTCGCAGCACGTACTCATCGAGATCGAAGGTGGTCAGGATGATCACCTTGGGACCGCCGTCGTCGCCGGCGGTCCCACCGCCGGTGAGTTCGGCGGTAGCGGCGATGCCGTCCATCGCTGGCATCCGGACGTCCATCATCACCACATCCACGGGGTGGGAGCCCAACAGTCTTAGGGCCTGCGCGCCGTCGCCGGCCTCGACCGACACCTCCATGTCCGGCTGGGAGTTGATCACCATCGCCAGACCCGCGCGGACCAGATGCTGATCGTCGACCAGCCCGACCCGGATGGTCTGCGCGCTCTCACTCATCTGCGCTCCTGTTCAGTCTGTGCTGCGGGTCCTGCCCCGGTGGTTGCCCGGAGGCGGTTGCCGGGGGTACCGGGAGGCGGGCATGCACCTGCCAGCCGCCGGTGGGTCCGGGCCCGGCTGTGAGGTCGCCACCTGCCATCGTGGCACGCTCACGCATCCCGGACAGGCCGTGGCCCCCGCCGGGCGGGGCCGCAGCGCCGTAGCCGTCGTCGATGACCCACACCTCCAGATGGGTGGGGTGCCAGCCCAGGTGCACCCGGACCTGGGCGCCGGGCCCGGCGTGCTTGAGCACGTTGGTCAGGGACTCCTGCACGATCCGGTACACGCTCAGCCCGGTGCTGGCCGGAACGGGGCGCGGTGTGCCGGAACGTTCCAATGACACCTGTAAGCCGGCCTGGCGCACCGGGGTGAGCAGTGTGTCCAGGTCATCGGTGCCCGGCTGGGGCACGAACTCGGGTCCGGCACCGCCCTCGCGCAGGACGCCCAGGATGCGGCGCAGGTCGGCCAGCGCGGTGCGGCCGGATTCGGCGATGGTGCTCAGGGCGGCCCCGGCGGCCCTGGGGTCGCCGGCTGCGGCGTACCGGCCGCCGTCCGCCTGGGAGATCACCACGGACAAGGAGTGGGCGACCACGTCGTGCATCTCCCGGGCGATCCGGGCCCGCTCTGCCGCGGTGGCGATCTGGGCCTGCTGGTCGCGTTCGATCTCCAGCCGCAGGGCACGTTCGGCGAAGGACTCCAGCTGTTGCACCCGGGCTTTGCGCACCAGGGCCAGGGCCCAGACGGCCAGCACGAGTGCGGCGGGCAGCGCGAAGGATACGCCGCCGGTCAGGACGCTCTCCGTGTCCAGGTCGGCCAGGCTCAGCGATCCGTAGAAGGTCATGCTCGCCACTGCCAGCAGCAGGCAGCCCAGCAGCGCGCCGCCGAGCCCGGCCAGGCGCGCCCACCGCGGCCCGTAGACGGTGACGGAGTACAGCGCGGCGAAGATGAGCACATCGGCCGGGAGCAGCGGGGTCCCGGTGGCGAAGTGCAGCAGCGCGCCGCTGTAAACCACGATGGCCGATATTGCCGGGTGGGAGCGGCGCCAGGCCAGCGCGCCCGGCATCGCCACCGAGGCGAGGACCGCCCCGAGCCCCGCTGCGACGGTGGTGGGGCCCACGCCCCCGGCTAGACCGTACGTCAGCGGGCCGAGCAGAAGGAACGCGCCGATAGCCAGGATGACGTCGCTCGACCGCGGCCTGGTGGGGCGGATCAACGCCGCGGCGCCGGGGTGCGGCAGACCCTGGCGCTGGTGGTCCGCATGCGTCATGGCGCCACGATAGGCCCGACCACCCCGGAGCAGCGTCCACCCGCGGGCGGATCCGGGGTCATCACGTGGGTGCAGGCTCAGACCGGTTCGATCAGGTGGGCGCCCTGGCTGCGCACCGAACCCACGGCGCGGTCCACCTCGTGCCAGGTCAGCGGCGGGCAGGGGCGGGAGAGGATGTCCAGGGCCGTCTCGGTGCCGGCGTCCCGGTCGATCCAGGCACCGACCAGATCGTGGTCCAGCACGGCCGGTTCCCGGTCGTGGATGTGCTCCAGGCCGCCCCGGGCTGCCTGGGTGATGATCGTGGTGGACAGTACCCACCGGTCGGGGTCGTCGGGGGCCTTGGCCGGGTCCGGCCACCAGGAGTACAGCCCGGCGAACGCGATCGGGGCTCCGTCGGTGGGATGGATGTAGTACGGGGTCTTGACCGGCTTCTTCCCACCGGCCGGATCCGGGGCGGTGTGCCACTCGTAGTACCCGTCGGCCACCACCAGGCAGCGGCGCTGGGCCAGGGACTTGGAGAAGGCCGGCTTCTCGGCGACCGACTCACTGCGGGCGTTGATCATCCGTGCGCCCATGGTGGGGTCCTTGGCCCAGTGCGGGATCAGGCCCCAACGGGCCACGTGCATCGCCCGGGTCGCCGGCTCGGTACCGTTCCGGGTGGCTGGCTCGGCACCGTCCCGGCTGGATGATTCGGCGCCGTCCCGGGCGGATGATGCGGCGCCCCGGGAGGAGGACTCGCCGCCGTCGCGGCGCTCCAGCACCACCCGCACCGGATCGGTGGGGGCGATGTTGTACCCGGCGGCCACCCGGGCCGCGGCGTCGCTGATCTGCTCCACGTCGAAGGTGTCGGCGAGGTCCTGGGCGCTCCGGAAGGAGGCGTAGCGTCCGCACATGCTCCTACTGTGCCACTGCCGGCCTCAGATCAGCCCGCGCGCCAGCAGCACCACTCCGGCGAGCAGGGAGGCACCCAGGGTCAGGGTCTCGAACCGGTGCTGGGGCAGGCGGCGCAGGAACGTGCGGCCCATCCACGTGCCCGCCAGCACTGCCGGCGCCAGGGCGAGGGTGAGCCACAACGTGGTGGTGGTCATCAGCCCGAGTCCGATCGAGAACGGCACCTTGGCCACGTTCACGATCAGGAAGTACCAGGCCATGGTGCCCACGAAGCGCATCTTGTCCGCCCGGACCGCCAGCAGGTACAGCGCCATCACCGGGCCGGCGGCGTTGGCCACCATCGTGGTGAAGCCGGCCGCGAACCCGGTACCGAGGGTCGCCCCCAGGTTCGGGGTGGAGCCCAGGGTCGGGGCGGCCTCCGAATACGGTGCCTGCGCCGGGACATGAGCCTGCCGTCTGCGCATCACGATCTGGATCGCCAGCGCGACCAGGATGCACGCGGCGATCAGCAGCGTCATGGTGCGGTCGTCGATGAAGGCCATGATCAGCGCGCCGGCCCCGATGCCGGGCAGGACTGCCGGCAGCAACCGCCGCAGCATCGCCCAGTCCGCACTGCGCCGGTACAGGGCCACGGCCACCAGGTCCCCGATGATCAGCACCAGCAACACCGCCGCGGTGGACTCCCGGGCCGGGATGAACAGCGCGAACCCGGCCACCGCCAGCGCCCCCAGACCACCGATGGAGGTCTTGGCGATCCCGACCGCCAGTGCCGCGACGCCGAGCACGATCCAGCCGAGCACACTGAACTCCAGGCCGGTCATCGCGCTCCTCCGATCCATGCTCCGCACGCCGTACTACCGGACACCGAGCCTGCCGCATCGGGGCACGAAGGACCGAATCGGTCTCACCCTCCGGCCGGGCGGGCACGTTCAGCACGGTGCCGAGGGCGTAGTCGGGTGGTCGATCCCCCTGCCCCTGGATGCCGCCGGCACTCAGGCCGATCAGGCCCCCTCACCCGAGCGTGGCGCCACGAAACCGGGACCGGACCCGACGGTGACCTCGCCGCCGTCCAGTTCGGCACGCTGGTTCGCGGCCAGGGTCAGTTCCCACCGCTGGTCCTCGTGGGTCAGCACCCCGGTCACCGGGCGCGGGGACAGGCCGACGACGGCGAGGGGCACCCCGCGGAGGTCGGTCTCCACCCGCCATCCCCTCGGGAAGGACAGGTGCGGTCTGCCCGCGCGGAAGGATCTCGAGGCGGCGTCGTCGCTGCCCAACTCGTAGTGGACGCCGGCGACGGTGCGCGCGTATGCGGTGGCCCTGGCGGCGCTGCCACCACCGAGGCGGGTGGGGGCCATCGAGGTGAACCAGATCCGGCCGGTCGGGGTGGGCAGGATCCCGAAGTTGCGCTCCACGGCATCCAGAAGCCACAGCAGCGCGGGGGAGTAGGAACTGGTGTAGCCGGCCTCCCCGCTCCAGGGGTCGAGGCACTGGGGGAACCGGTCAGCGCGCAGGAGTGCGGCGAGCACAGGCCGGGTGGCCAGGGCCAGTTCGGCGACATGGCCGTGGTGGTCGAAGGCGTGCGGGGCGCGAATCTGGGTGAGGAAGTTCACCGGCCCGGCCCAGGAGTTGCGGGTGTGGTCGCCGTTGAATCGGGGGTCGTCCATGGCCACTGAGGTGAACCCGTAATGGGACAGGAACGCGGTGGTGTTCATCAGGTATCGGCGCAGTGCGGCGGTGAAGAAGTCGCCGTCGCCGATCTCGCAGGCGAGCACCCGCATCAGCACGTCCGACTTCACCCGGACCAGTGCCCCGGTGGCGTCCCGGTCGAAGAAGGTGCCCTCGGTGGCGTCGAAGCAGTGCTCGAACAGTGCCGCCGCCGAGGCTTGCGCGGCGCGGTGCCACGGGGCGTCCTCGGCGCCGAGTTCGGTGGCGATGCGGCCCAGGTAGGTGCGTTGGCACGCCACGTTCGCGGTCAGGTCCGGGGCCAGGTACGGGATGGTGGCCGATTCGGGGTCATATCGGCTCGCCTCGCCCTCGTGGCAGTGCTCGGGGGTGAACCAGTGGCGGGGGGACAGGTCGTGCCCGGTGTCGTAGGTGCAGAAGGCCTCCACCGCACCGCTGCCACGGGTGTCGCGGTGCCGGGCGAGCCAGGCGTCGTTGCGGGACATTGCCGCGTACATCGTGTCCAGCCAGCCCCGGGCAGCGGACGACTCCGCGCCGTGGTGCAGGCGGTAGTGGCCCCACACGGACCGGGCGAGCGGGGTGACGATCTGGATCTGGCGGTATGCCGGCCCCTCGGGGCTGACCTTGTAGGGCAGCAGGCCGTCGTCTCGTTGATGGCGGGCGAACAGGGTGAAGGTGTCCTCGGCGACGCCGGGGGCGAACCGGGACAGGACCTCGGCGCTGATGGTGCCGGTGGACTCCAGCCAGCACCCGTCGTACGTGCCCCCTTCATGCAGCACCGCCGGACCGCCGGCCAGGGGGCGCACGCACTGGTTGAGTTCCGCCAGCGCCTGCAACCAGCGGTCCTGGACCGGCCCGCCCACGGCGGCGAAGTTGACGCCGGCGGCCGCGATCTGCTCGGCCAGGGGGCACTGGAGGCCGGCACGCTGGGCGGCGGGGTCGGCGGCGCGGAGCCGCATGAGCGCCTGCTCTATCGTCACGAGGGGAGTTCTTCCGGTCGGTGATGGTGCCCGGCGCGCGCCGTGCGGTGCAGCGACTGGGGCGCGCGCCGGGCCGGGATCAACCTAGTTGGTCCGCATGTACTCGATCCAGTACTCCACCACGGCGAGGATCTCGGGGTTGCACTACAGGCCGCGGTCATCCCGGATGATCACGACCGCATCGGGATCATTCAGCAGCAAGTCCAGCAACATCGCGGTGGCCTCGGGGTGGTCGGTGTGGGCGTTGGACCAGAATGCCCCCGCCGTTGCCGTCGCCGTTGTCGGCACCGCAGGCGCTCAGAACCAGGGCATGCGCCCAGGACCATCCGTCGCTCGGTCCAGGTAGAGGGTGGCGTCATTTCTGGTTGATTCGGGTTGTCTGCGGCGGGCTGCCGGCGCCGGCCTCGGCTAGGATCATGGGGCTGTTGGAGGCCCAGAGGATCAGGCGGAGGATGGATGAGCACTACCGGCTCGGCGGCCGATGGGGGCCCCGTGGGCTCGACGTCATCCGATCCGGCGCCGGCGCCCCGGGCCCCCGTCGCCGAGATGGTGCTGCGCTGGCGCACCCGCGTCTTCGCCGCGTTGGCCCTAGCCGGACTGATTGCCCTGATGGTGGGCTGGTCCGCCGGCCGGGACAGTTGGTACCTAGCCGGAATCCTGCTGACCGCGCTCGGTGTGGCCGGTGTGGCGTGGGTGTTGCTGTGGCGCAGGCCCGCGCTGATGGCCTCCGCCGTGGCGGCGGTGGCGTTGCTGGTGCTGGGGCTCGGTCTCGGCGGGCCGTGGCGGGACGTGGCTGGGGCTTACGGACATAGCGGGGCACTGCTGCATGAGGTCACCTGGGGCGAACCTGCCGATGTGGACCGGCGGTTGCTGCTGCACCGCGACGACCACCTCATGATCGTCGATCCCGACGGCGAAATGCGCCCCTGGTGGGACGGCAGCGTGACCGAGCACACCCGTACCGTGGCGACGCCGGGCGGGGGAGTGCTGCTGCACCACGCCCCGGGCCAGCGGGCCACCGTGCGGACCTTGGATCGAACCGGTGCCGAGGTCGCCCGGTGGCACTATGACCTGCCCGAGGAGCGCAGTGGCACCTGGTGGGACGGCGGAGTGGTGGCCACCGCCCCCGGCATCGTGGTGACCCAGTGGTGCCAGGACCCCGAGGACTGCACCTGGACCGGCCACGACGCCGAGACCGGCGAGGAGGAATGGAGCGTGTCCGCGGAACCGGTGCCGAATGTGGGCTTGGCGTACCTGGGTATGAGCGCGGCCGGTGGCATCACCGGCGTGCACCGGTACTGGGTGGCCACAACGAACGACGACGACGCCACCCAACTGCGGGATCCGGCGACCGGATCCGTAGCGCACACCCTGGCGGCCGACCGGCCCGTTGCCGTGGCCGGCGCCGCCGCGGCGGTGGCCACCATCGAGGAGGAGTGCAGCATCGAGGTACTGCGCACCGACGCCCCGGGCGAGGATGAGGAGGACGCCGAGGAACTCATCGCCCCGGTGGAGTGCGACGTCGCGCGGGCGCTGGAGGACTTTCCCACCCAGAACTCCTTCCTCGACGGTGACCTGCTCTGGCTGCCCGGGGCGGGGCGCTCGCACGTGATCGGCCTGGAAGGAGCGCAGGTGCACTCCTTCGATCACCGGGTCCACACCGGGCGCAGCGACGGCACCTGGACCGCCGGGGCGCGGGTGCTCACTGTGGTGGAGGGTGACCGCGTGCGGGCCCTGCACCCGCTGACCGGAAACTCGCTGTGGCGGGCGACACTGGAAGCCGGCGCCGACGCCATGGGCGAGACCGACGACGAGGTGGACCTGGGTCGTCCGGTGGTGATCGCCGCCGACGGGGTGGTGACCGTGCAGGTCCCGGTGCCGGGATGGCTGCTGGAGGACTCGCTCACGGAGAAGGCCGAGCCCTCGATGGTCCTGCACGCTTTCGACGCCGCTACCGGGGAGCCGCTGACCGAACCGGTACGGCACCGGCAGGACCCGGCTGGGGTGGAGATTCACGACGGACACGTGTTGGTCAACGTCACCGGAGAGGACGGCACGAACACCTACCTGTTCCGGGCGGGGAGTTCCGACGACGCCTGAATTGGTGGCGCGAGGTTGTGGCTTATCCACAGGCATTGTGCACACTGGGAAGTTGTCCACAGGCAACTTCCTGGCGCGGGAATGGGGCCGACCCACGGCCAGGTGCGTGATGGGCGTGTCGATCCTGGTGGTTCGGGCGGATGACCGGCCTCGGGGAGTTATCCCCAATTGCTCGCGAATCGTGGGCATGCGCACGCCCGCTGGGCTAGGTTGTCCGCACGGTCACTGCGGAATGAGGTGGGCGAGCATGACCGACGGCGTGGGGCTGGTTGAGGATGAGGTGCGTGAACTCATCCGTCGTCGCGGCCTGGATCCGGTCCGAGATGCCGGGGGAGTGCATGCCCTGATCGCCGAGGTGGTCGCCGACTACGACGACCGGGCGCTGGTCGGCTTGGTCCCCAGTCTGAGCGATCCGACGCACACGGCCAAGCTCGTCCACGACGCGGTGGTGGGCCTGGGGCCGCTGCAAAGGTACCTGGACGATCCGGAGATCGAGGAGATCTGGATCAACGAGCCGGGCAAGGTGTTCATCGCCCGTAGTGGGCGACCCGAACTCACCACCACGATCCTGGAGGCTGACCAGGTCCAGGACCTGGTGGAGCGGATGCTGCGCAGTTCTGGGCGGCGCCTCGACCTCTCGACCCCGTTCGTCGACGCGGCCCTGCCCACCGGGGAGCGTGTGCACGCCGTGATCCCCGACGTCACCCGCAAGCACTGGGCGGTCAACATCCGCAAGTACATCGCCCGTGCCCGGCGGCTCTCGGACCTGGTAGCGATGGGTTCGTTGCCCGCTGGGGCTGCGGCGTTCCTCGATGCTGCCGTGGCCAGCGGTCTCAACGTGGTGGTCTCAGGCGCAACCCAAGCGGGCAAGACGACGATGGTCAACGCGTTGGCCGGCTCGATTCCCGCGCACGAGCACATCATCACCTGCGAGGAGGTCTTCGAGTTGCAACTGGCCGCCCGGGACGTGGTGGCGATGCAGTGCCGCCAACCGAATCTGGAGGGTACCGGGGAGATCCGGCTACGCCGCCTGGTCAAGGAGGCCCTCCGGATGCGCCCGGACCGCCTGATTATCGGGGAGGTTCGCGAGGCCGAGGCGCTGGACATGCTGATCGCACTCAACGCAGGCAACCCGGGCATGTGTACGGTGCACGCCAACTCCGCCCGGGAGGCGGTGATGAAATTGTGTACCCTGCCGCTGCTGGCCGGGGAGAACGTCTCGGCGAACTTCGTGATCCCCACCGTGGCCTCTGCCGTGGACCTCGTGGTGCACCTGAGCCTGGACCGGCTCGGGCGCCGGCGGACCGAGGAGATCGTGGCGTTGACCGGCCGCGTGGAGAGGGAGGTCATCGAGACCGCCGAGATCTTCACCCGCGGGCCCAACGGCCTGATCCGGGCCTCGGGGTACCCGCCGCATGAGGAACGCTTCGCGCGCGCCGGCTTCGACCTGCGTGCACTGCTCGCCGCACCGGTGCATGGGTGATCGATGGGGACACTGGCCGGGCTGCTCCTGGGAGCGGGACTACTGTGCATCTGGTGGTCCTGCTGGCCCAGGATGCCACGCAGGCCCGCCGCCAGGGCGCGGACGGCCAGAACCCAGGATCGGCTTATCCAGGCAGGGATGGCCGGGGTGCGGCCGTGGGCGTTCCGGACCACATCGGTGGGAGCCGGGGCCGGGGTGGGTCTGATGGTGGGCGCACTGAGCGCCTCGCCCACCATCGGGGCGGCATTCGGGACGATCGCCGGCTTGGTGCCGAGCGCCTACGTGCGCTCCCGAGCCCGGAAGCGCCGCGCCGAACTGCGTGAGTTGTGGCCGGAAGTCATCGACGACCTCATCTCGGGAGTCCGGGCCGGACTCTCCCTACCCGAGTCGTTGACCGCTCTCGCTGAGCGCGGACCCGAGCCGATGCGACCGGCGTTCGGCGTGTTCGCGGAGGACTACCGTGCCACCGGCCGGTTCACCGAGGCTCTGGACCACCTCAAGGCCCGGCTGGCCGACCCGGTCGCGGACCGCTTGATCGAGGCGCTGCGCCTGACGCGCCAAGTCGGCGGCACCGACCTAGTCCGTCTGCTGCGCACTCTCTCCCAGTTCCTGCGCCAGGACTTGCGCACCCGGGGTGAACTCGAAGCGCGCCAGTCCTGGACGGTCAACGGTGCGCGTCTCGCCGCGGCCGCGCCGTGGGTGGTGCTGGCGATGCTGAGCAGCCGGCCTGAAACGGCAGCCGCCTTCAACACCGTGCTCGGTGCGGTGGTGCTGCTGGTCGGAGCCGGCGCTTCGACGGGCGCCTACCTCGTCATGGTGCGCATCGCCCGCCTTCCGGAGGAAGTGCGGGTGTTGCGATGACAGCCATGAGCCAACCGGGCCTGGTGGGCGGTGCCCTGGGCCTGCTCGCGGGCCTGGGTATGTGCTTGGTGCTGTGGCGGTTAGCGGCCAGACGGGTGCGGTTGGTGGACCGGGTGGCTCCGTATCTGCGGGAGCGGCCCATCACCTCCCGGCTACTCGCCCAGGACACCACACTGACGCCGTTCCCCACGCTGGAGCGGATGCTGCGACCGTTAGTAGCCGACGCCGCGGGCCTGTTCGAACGAATCGGCTCCACCGCTGCGGGTACCCGTCGCCGCCTCGCGCGGGCCGGTTCGCGACTCAGCGTGGAGCAGTTCCAGATCGAACAACTGATCTGGGCCACGTTGGGATTGGTCGGGGGACTGCTGCTGGCGCTGCTGTTGGCGGCCACCCGCGGCAGTTCCATCCTGGTCCTGGCCATGCTCGTGCTGCTCTCGACCATCGGAGCCGCGCTAGCGCGGGATCAGTGGCTGAGCCGCCAGATCAAGCGTCGCGAGGAGACGATGATCGCCGAGTTCCCCACGGTGGCCGAGTTGCTGGCGCTCGCGGTCGGCGCGGGCGAGACGCCACTGGCGGCACTGGACCGGGTGGCCTCCACCATGCACGGAGAACTGGCCGCTGAGATCCGGACCACCCTGGGTGACATCCGCTCTGGAGTCCCCTTGACCCAAGCCCTGGAGCGGATGGCCGGACGTACCGAACTATCCAGCATCGCCCGTTTCACCGAAGGCGTCGCGGTGGCCATCGAGCGCGGCACTCCGCTCGCGGAGGTGTTGCGGGCCCAAGCCGAGGACGCCCGCGAGGTAGGCCACCGGGCATTGATGGAGGCCGGTGGGCGCAAAGAGGTCTACATGATGATCCCGGTGGTGTTTCTGATGCTTCCGGTGACGGTGCTGTTCGCGATCTTCCCGGGGCTCTCCGTGCTTCGGGTCGGACTCTGAGAGGTCAACGAGGAAGGGAGTGTGACGATGACGTCATGGCGAAGGTGGTGGCGCAGCCGCCAGGATGACCCCGAGCGGGGCGATGTGCCCGGGTGGGTGCTCATCACGTTGATGACCGCCGGCTTGGTGGTACTGATCTGGGCGCTGGCCGGGGAACTGCTCACCCAGGTCTTCGAAACGGCGATCGAGCGCATCCTGGGGGCGTGAGCACCGAAGGTGAGCGGGGCTCGGCCGTGGTGGACTTCCTCCTGGTGTCCCTGTTGGTCACGGTGCTCACGCTCGGACTGATGCAACTGGCGCTGACCCTGCACGTGCGCAACATCCTCATCGACTCGGCAGCCGAAGGGGCCCGCTATGCAGCCCTGGATGGTCATGAGTTGCATCACGGGGTGGCTCGTACCCGGGCACTGATCACCGCGGCATTACCGAACGCCTACGCCGATCAGGTACACGCAGGGATGATCACCCACGAGGGCGTGAGCCTGGTCCAGGTGCAGGTACACGGACCGGTGCCGGTGCTGGGCCTGCTCGGCCCGGGCGGAGTGATCACCGTGAGCGGGCGGGCGGTCGCGGAGTGACTTGCGAGCGGTGGGACCTGCGCCGTGCGTGGGCGGGGGTGTGCTCCCGGTTGGGGGAGAGGGAGCGCGGCAGTGCCGTGGTGGAGTTCCTCGGGGTGTCGTTGCTGATGCTGGTGCCGGTCGTGTACCTGATCCTGACCCTGGCGCAGATCCAGGCGAGCGGCTTCGCCGCCGAGGGAGCGGCCCGCGAGGCCGGTCGGGTGCTGGCAGGTGCCGAGACGTTCGAGCAGGGTTTGGCCGCTGCGCACCTGGCGGTGGAACTGTCCTTCGCCGACCAGGGGATCAGCGTCGACGGCGCCCAGGCGCTTCGGATCAGGTGCCAGGACGAGCCGTGCCTGACGCCGGGGTCCTACCTCTACATCTCGGTGCGCACCGACGTGGACCTACCCGGCCTGCCGCCGATCTTCTCCGGCACGCTACCGAGCGTGACGCAGGTCCAGGCGGATGCGATGACGACGATCCCACGGTATCGCGAGGTGGGCTGATGCGGGCGGAGCCGCAACCGCGCCGGGTGCGCATCCGTGCCGGCGACGAGGACGGGCAGATCATGCTGCTGTCCATCGTCTACGGGCTGGTCACTCTGGCCCTGGTCCTGGTGGTCGCATCCGTCTCTCATCTGCACATCGAGCGCAAGCGTCTGTGGAACCTGGCCGACTCCCTGGCGGCCGGTGCTGCCGATGCGACTGACGTGGGGCGGTGGTACGACACCGGTGGAACGGATGGTCTGGTGCTGACCGACGCCAGCGTGAGCGAGGCGGTCGGTGATCAATTGGCGGCGACACCCGAAGTGGTCGCCGATTCCTTCATCGACTTCAGGGTGGTCTCGGTGAGCGCTGTGGACGATCAGACCGTGGAGGTCATCCTGTCCGCCCGGGCTCGCCCGCCGCTGGTGCCATGGGTCCTGGTGCCGTGGCAGGACGGCTTCACCGTGGAGGTGACCTCCCGTGCCCACGCCACCGAGCCATAACCGGGGCCGGCGGTGTACGACAGGTGAGGTGACGGTGGGGCGGCAAAGAAGGAGCCCCTCGCCACGTCAATGGTGCTGGAGACCGTCATCTCCGTCGTCGGACTCGGATTCGTGATGCTGCTCAGGCTGGTGGTCTAGTGGTGCCTATGAGCGCGTATAAGGGAGGCGACATGAAAGCAGTAGTGATCCACGGCGCCGGTGACCTGCGGGTGCAGGAACGTGAGGTTCCCACCACTGGCCCCGGACAGGTGTTGGTGGCGATGGAGTTCGGGGGCATCTGCGGCTCGGACCTGGCCTACTACGCCCACGGCACCTCCGGCACCGCCATCCTGCGCACGCCGATGATCCTGGGCCACGAGGTGGCCGGACGGATCGCGCAGGTCGGGGCCGGCGTGAGCGCCCTGACGGAGGGCACAGCGGTGACGATACACCCGGCTCGGTATGGTCCCGGGCCACTGGCGCCGCACCTGGCGGAGCGGACCAACCTGCACCACGATGTGCGCTACCTGGGATCGGCAGCGCCCACCCCGCACCAGGACGGAGCCTTCGCCCAGTACGTGCTGGCCGAAGCCGACCAGATCCGGGTGCTGCCCCCGGGGATGAGCACCCGGCACGGCGCGGTGGCCGAACCCTTCGGCGTGGCCCTGCACGCGGTGCACCGCGCGGGCTCGGTGGAGGGACTGGATGTGCTGGTCAACGGGGTCGGACCGATCGGGGCGCTGTGCGTGGCGGCAGCCAGGGCACGGGGTGCGGCCAGCGTCACCGCGGCGGACATCGCACCGGCCGCGTTGCAGATCGCGGCTGAGTTGGGAGCCGATCACACCGTCAACGTCGCCGCGGGGGAGGGGTTGCCCGCCGATGTGCCGGTGGTCATCGAGGCCAGTGGCGCCGCGGCCACCCTCGGCCCGGTATTGGCTGCGGTGGCCCGCGGCGGTGTGGTGGTGCAAGTGGGGAACCTGCCGCTGACCGACCGCCCGGCGGTGCTGGGTAACCTGGTTACCCGGGAGGTGGAGTGGCGCGGTTCCTACCGATTCGTCGATGAGATCACCGACGCCGTGGCACTGCTGGATGGCCAGGTGGACGTCGAACCGCTCCTGACCCACACCTTCAGCCTCGATGAGGCCCGGCTCGCGTTCGATACCGCCGCCGACCCCGGCAGTGGCGCAGGAAAGGTGCTGCTCGACCTGCGTTGAACCCTCAGGCGTCGGCGAGTTCGCGCTCCCGGGTGCGGGTGCGTTGCAGCGCGGCGCCCTCGACATCCATGTTCGGGGTGATCCGGTCCAGCCAGGCCGGCATCCACCACGCGGTCCGGCCGAGCAGGTGCATGGCCGCGGGGATGATCAGCATTCGCACCACGAACGCGTCGAACAGCACTCCCACGGCCAGGGCGAAGCCCATCGGGCGCACCATGGTGATCTGGGAGAAGGCGAACCCGCCGAACACCGCGACCATGATCAACGCAGCGACGCTGACCACCACCCGGCCGTTGTGGAACCCTGCGGTCACCGCCCGGCGGGCAGGGGTGCCGTGGGCGTAGGCCTCCCGCATCCCGGAGACCATGAACAACTGGTAGTCCATCGCCAGCCCGAACAGCACGCCGGTGAGGAGCAACGGCAGGAAGTTCAGCAGCGGCCCAGGGGTGTGCACGCCGAAGGCTTCCCCGAACCAACCCCACTGGAAGACCGCGGTGGTGGCCCCGAGGGCGGCGAACAGCGACAGCCCCAGGCCCAGCGCGGTCAGCACCGGTACCAGGATGGAACGGAACACCCCGATCAGGATCACCACCGACAGGCCGAAGACCACCAGGACGTACACCGGCAGGGCGTCGGCAAGCTGGTCGGAGATGTCGATGTTGCCCGAGGCCAGCCCCGCCACCGCCAACTCGGTGCCGTCGAACAACGGCGAGGCCGCGCGCAGATCATGCACCAGTGCCTCGGTGGACTCACTGGAGGGGCCCTCGATCGGGATCACTTGGAAGGCCATGAAGTCGCGGCCGGCGGAGGTGCCCACCGGCGCCACCGCCGCTACGTCGGCGCGCCCGGCCAGCACCGTGGCCAGATCGAGTTGGACCTGCAGTTCCTCGTCCTCGGCTACCGGCTCCGGCAGATCGGCAGTGACCACCAGCGGCCCGTTCTGTCCTTCGCCGAAGGCCTGGGCGGTGATCGTGAAGGCTTGGTACTGGGTGTTGTCCTGCGGTTCGGAGGAGCCATCGGGCAGTCCCAGACGCATCGAGGTGGCCGGGATCGCGAGCACCGCCAGCGCGCCGACGCCGATGAGCACCGTGGCCACGGCACGCAGGGTGCCCATCGGCTCGTTGCTGCGCGGGGGGACCGCACGATTGGCAGCCCGTTCGCGTGCCGTGCGGGACAACACACCGGACCCGATCAGACCCAGCACGGCCGGGGTGAAGGTGATGGCCACCGGCACGGCGACGACGATGCAGATCGCAGCGACCACGCCCATCACGGCGAGGAACTCGATCCCGGTGATCGCCAGCGCCAGCAGCGCGATCATCGTGGTCAGGCCGGCGAATACCACCGCGGTGCCCGCCGTGCCGTTGGCCAATCCGATCGACTCGCGCACGTCCATCCCCTCGCGCACCTGCCGGCGGTGGCGGTAGATGATGAACAGGGAGTAGTCGATGCCCACGGCCAGGCCCAGCATCAGCCCGAGCACCGGGGTGACGGTGGTCATCTCCACCGTGCCGGAGAAGGCCATCGACCCGCCCACCCCCACGCCCACGCCGACCAGGGAGGCCAGCACCGGCAGCATCGCCGGGCGCAGCGCGCGGAACACCAGGATCAGGACCAGTGCGGCGCCGATCACCCCGATGATCTCCCCGGCCCCGATCAGGCCGTCGATCGAAGCGGCGATCTCGGCGCCGTACTCCACCTGGACACCCGGCAGGTCAGCGGCGTCCAGGACGTCCATGACCTCCTGCTTGACCTCTTCGGGCACGGAGAAGACGTCGTCTTCGAACAGCACCGTGGCCAGCGCCACGGACTCGTCTTCGGAGACGGTCCGGATGTCCTCGGCCAGGGCCGCCAGGTCTGCGGCCAGATCGAGTTGCTCCGACTGTTCCTCCAGGGTGACCAGCTGGGCGGAGACCTCGTCCAGCTCTGCCTCCATGGCGGCGATCTCCTGCTCCGGTGCACCCAGGGCCCGGGCCTGTTCCAGACCCGCCGTGAGCCCTTCCTGCGCCTCGAGCAACTGCGGCCGGTTCTCCTCGATCTCGGCCAGGCCCTCGGCGAGTTCGGCATCCTGCGCGGCCCGCTCCTGCTGTGCTTCGAAGGGGTCGATGACCTCGGGGATCTGCTCGACCTGCTCCACCTGGTCCAAGGCGGAACTGATGTGCTCGCGCTGGTCGCCGGTGAACTCCGCGGCGCCGGTGGTGTGGAAGACCACGGTGCCGCCGGTGGCACTGGAGCCCAGTTGGTCCTCCAGGTGCTCGTTCACCCGTTCGGTCTCGGTCCCGGGGATGGAGAACTGCGCTGCCAGGGTGCCACCGAACATCAGGAAGCCGCCGACGGCGAGCGCGAGCAGCAGCGCCCAGGCTGTGATCACACGGCCGGCGCGGCCTGCGGACCAAAGTCCGACCCGATAGAGCAACGTGGCCACGGCGATCCTTCCGATAGGGGCAGGGCCGCCCCATTGCACCACACCCGTCGCATAACCAACAAGTGTTGTTTATCGCGTCGGTGAGGTGGCACAATGAGCGCCATGGACCCCCGCATCGCCCGCACTCGTAGGTCGCTGCGCCAAGCCCTGCTCGGGTTGGCCCGTGGACGCGACTTCGAGGAGATCTCGGTGGCCGACATCGCCGAGAGCGCGGGCATCAACCGCAGTACGTTCTACCAGCACTACGCGGACAAGAGCGAGTTGCTGGTGGACGTGCTCGATGCCATCACCTCCGACCTGCTCACCCAGGTCAGCGCCGACCTCGAGCCCGAGGAGGCCTACCAGGTGCTGGTGCGCTACATGGAGCACGTGCGCGACAACATCGCCCTGTACCGGCAGATCTTCTCCGAGGCCGTGGCCGCCGGGGTGCCGATCCGCATCCGCGAGCGCCTGGAGGGCTTGCTGCTCACACGTGCAGCCGGGTCAGAACTCGGTGGCCTGCCGCTGCCGATCGCCGCCGCCTCGATCACCGGATCGGCCGTCGCGATCATCGCCACCTGGGTGCGCTCCAGCGAGCCGGGCAGCGCCGAGCAGGTCGCCGGATGGATCTGGCAGATGGTGGATCTGCATGGGGCGATCCCGCGGGACTAGTCGCTGCCCACGTCCCGGGGTGCCGCCACGATGCCCTCGCGCTCGGCCAGGTCGCTGATCTGGCGGGCCATCAGCACGTCGCGTTCGGTCAGTCCACCCACGTCGTGGCTGGTCAGGGCCACATCCAGGTGCGGGTAGCGCAGGTCCAGGTCGGGATGATGGTCAGCGGCCTCGGCCGCATGGCCGATCAGGTTCAACAACCGCAGCCCGGTCGCGAAGTCCCCGGTGCGCCATCGGGTGCGCAGCATCTGGTCCTCGATGACCCAGTCCACCAGGCCCTTGGCCTGTACGTCGGCTTCGGACAACTTCTCCGTTGACATCTGGCCTCCTCACAACTCCGGTGCGTTCAACCTACCCCGGTGTGTTGGGCCGGGCACGGCGGCTCCGGCCCCGCTACCGGGCCGCGCGCCCACCCGCTACCGAGCCGCCCGCGCACACCCGCTAACGGCCGCGCGCCCACCCGCCCCAGGGCGAGACCACCACGAAGGCCCCGCCCGGGCCGGCGGCCAGTTCGCAGTGGTCCGGCATGCTCAGGCGCGCCCACGTGTCGGCGTCCGGGGGTGCGCCTGCCAGCGCGGCCACCAGGAGCGTGAAAGCGGTGCCGTGGCCCACCAGCACGCATGCGCGGTGGGTGCTCGACTCCAGCGCGGCCAGGGCGCCGTCGACGATCCGCATCGTCGCCTCAACCCGCGGTTCCCAGGCGCCACCGGCCGGTGCCTGCCCGGTGGTGAGGTAGTCCCGGGTGGCGGCGCGGAACTCCGCGGCAGGCAGCAGCGCGCCGTCCCGGGCCACCTCGGCCAGCGCGGGCAGCACCTGCACCGGCTCCACGGTGAGCAGCGCGGCACTCTGACGGGCCTTGGGCTCGGGCGAGGTGAACCAACTGGCCGCGGTGGGCAGCACCCCGGCGCCCAGCAGCGGCCCGACGTCGGCGCCGGCTGCCAGTTCCCACTGCCGGGGTGGTACGGCGTCGACGATCCGTGGCCGGGCGTGGCGGACCAGGTGCAACCGGTCGGTGATCATCGCCCCTGGTCCTGCGGGCTCTGGTCCCGCGTACCCCGTTCGTGCGCCGGCTCGGCGCCCTCGACGCGCGCCAGGTGAGCGGCGTCGGCATCCGCATCGGCCACCAGCACCACCGAGGCACCACCGAGCAGCATCGCCAGCACCCGGGCCACCATCCGATCCGCGGCCAGGTCCGCCACCGGTACCAGCACCCGCTCGGGACCGGACCAGGCCGGCCCGGCCAGCGCGCTGAGGTCTGCGGCATCGGTGGGCATCAACAATTGATCCGGGTAGGTCATCAGATCCGCTGCGCCGTCGATCGCCCCGGCCGGCAGGTCGGCGTCGAAGGCCATCGCCAGCGCCGGCAGTGCCACCGCGATCAGCAAAGGGCCGCTCGGGGCGTCCTGGGGCCGGTCGGTGACGATCAGGTCGTCGTCCGGCCGGCCCGGGCGCAGGTGCGCCTGCGCCCCGGTCAACCAGGTGCCGAGTGACCACACCAGTGCCCGCCAGTGCACCGGAAGGTCGATGGCCACCACCGTGGAGGGCTCGGCATCGGCCTCCTCGGTGACCAAGTTCGCCACCTTGATCACCCAGTTGGCCAGCACCCGTCCGGACAACTCCACCCGTTCGGCACCGGGGCCGTACCAGGTCAGCCGCGGGTGGGCACCCTCCGGGCCCTGCCAGGAGGCGATCAGATCGGACACGTCGGCCATGCTGCCCACCCTACGCGCGCCGCAACGCTCAGAACTCGGTGTGGACCAGGCCGACCACGCGGTGCTCGCGCAGCAGGGGCAGCGTGGGCCATTTATCGAAACTGGTGCATGGGTGGGAGATGCCGAACTCGATCACCTCACCCACCTGCACCGCGTCGTCGGTATGCAGGAACAGGTGCTGGTCGTTCAACCGGGTGGTGGTTCCGGACAGGTCCCGGGCGCTGCCCGCGCCGGTGGAGCTGCCGGTGGCGGCGTGCACCCGCAGCGGGATCGGCAGGTCGGCGTCGAACGGGGCGTCGCGCCGCCCCGCGCCGCACAGCACCAGTCCCGGTTCGGGCACCGAGAGCACCTGCGCCCACAGTCGCAGCGCCGGCCGCAACCGAGCCGGTTCGCGCATCCGCGACCACGGGTCGGAGCGGGCGTAGATGCCGTGGTCGTGGCTGAGGTAGGCCCCCGAGCGCACCACCACCCGGTGCCGCTCGGTCACGTCGGCATGGGCGAGCACCGACTCCACCACGTCCAGGTAGCTGCTGCCACCCACGCTGAGCACCGGCACCTCGATCGGGACTTCCTCGGCCACGGCGTCGGCGGCCTGCAGCAGCGCGGCACAGAAGTCGCCCACCGCCGCCAGGTCGCCGGGATCGGTGCCCTTGGCCACACTGCCCTCGTAGCCGCTCACCCCGACCACGCGCAGCCCGGCCGCCTCGGCCGCCCGGGCCAGCGCGGTGACCTCGGCGAGGGTGCGCGCCCCGGTGCGACCACCGGGATGGCCGAACTCGATCAGCACCCCGACCCGCTCGCGTACCCGCGGGGCGGCCAGGTGCGCCGCGAGCAGGTCCACGCCGGCGTGGCTGTCGGCATAGAGCCACACCTGCAGGTCCTCATCGCCCTCGGCGCCGATCGCCTGCTCGGCCAGCCAGGCCAGTTCACGGGCATCGGTGAGTTGGTTGGCGAGCAGGATGTGCTCGGTTCCCCAGGCACGGACCTTGCGCAACTGGTCGGCGGTGGCCACGGTGGCGCCCCAGGCCCCGGCCTCGTGCTGACGTTCCCACAGTCCGGCGGACATGTGCGTCTTCACGTGCGGGGCCAGGTCGAAGCCGTGGCGGGCGCAGAAATCGGCCATCGTGGTCACGTTGTGGGTCAGCGCCGACTCATCCAGCGTC
The DNA here is from genome assembly GCF_049725185.1 of Pseudactinotalea sp. Z1748. Taxonomy (NCBI): domain Bacteria; kingdom Bacillati; phylum Actinomycetota; class Actinomycetes; order Micrococcales; family Cellulomonadaceae; genus Pseudactinotalea; species Pseudactinotalea sp. Z1748. The sequence continues at coordinate 754,673 of NZ_JBMPQB010000001.1, forward strand.
ATCACCGGCCAGGAGAACGGGCCGGTGAACAGGTCCGGGCGCTCGGTGGCCACGGTGGTCTCGAACCGGGCCGGGGTGGTGCCGGCGGGCACATGCAGACCTTTGATTCCCATCGACTCACGGTATCGTGCACCGTTGGCGGGCCGGCATCGAGGATGCGCCGATCCGGGTGCGGACCGCGGCATATCAGCAGGTGCCGACCCTCGCAATATCACGCCCGGGCTTGACTCCAGCGGATAACACGCGTGTAATTTACCCAAGACGGCGGCAGTGTCGCCTCACCGCATCTGAGATTGGGGAAAGCATCGTGTGGAATATCTTGGGAGAGGGGCCGCTGACGGACGGGATGTCCGCGGCGGGTCCAGCGCCCCGCCCCGATGCCCCCTTGCTCCTGGACTCCTTCGACGACGACGGAGCGCTCGGCTGGCAGGAGCGGGCGCTGTGCGCCCAGACCGACCCGGAGGCCTTCTTCCCCGAGAAGGGCGGATCCACCCGGGAAGCCAAGCGCGTGTGTGTCTCCTGCGAGGTGCGCGCGGAGTGCCTGGAGTACGCGCTGGCCAATGACGAGCGGTTCGGCATCTGGGGTGGCCTGTCCGAACGCGAGCGCCGAAAGCTCAAGCGTCGCGCGATCTGACCATGCTGCCTCACCCCCACGTGCCGAATGGTCGCTGACGCCCCCGACGCCTGCGCCGTCGTCGTCGGCACCACTGATTCCCCCTACCTGCCGCACACGCTGAGGGCCTTGGCGGCCCAGACGCACCCGCCCGAGCGGGTGCTGTGGGCGGTGCTGGACGACGACGAGGCCGCCCCGGACCTCCCACCTGCCGACGCCGAGGAGGTACTGGCCGAGGCCGGTTTCGGCCCGGACCGGCCCGCGCAGGTCGCCCCCGAGGGCGTACACATCGTGCGCGCACCGGCCGGCGCCGGATTCGGCGAGGCGGTCAACGCGGCGCTGGCGGAACTGAGCGGCGGCGACCACGAGGGTGATGCCCCGGCGTGGCTGTGGCTGCTGCACGACGACAGCGCCCCCGACCCGGCCGCCCTGGATCACCTGCTCGCCGCGGTGGACGCCGCCAGTTCGGTGGGCGTGGCCGGGGTGAAGCAGGTGGACTGGGACGAACCGGACCGGTTGGTCTCGGTCGGAGTGGGCCTGACAGTGGACGGACAGCGCTACACCGGCATCGAGGACGGGGAGATCGACCAGGGCCAGCACGACGGGCGCGAGGACGTCTACTCCGTGGGCACCGCCGGAATGCTGATCCGTACCCGCACCTGGCGCCGGCTCGGCGGCCCTGACCCGGCGCTGGGGGTCTTCGGCGATGGGGCCGACCTGAGCCGGCGGACCCGCCTGGCCGGCCAGCGGGTGGTGGTGGTGCCCGCCGCCCGGGTCCGGCACGCCCGCGCCGGGTGGCACGGCCTGCGCACCACCTCCGGGGCCCGCACCCGGCAGCCCCATGCGCCTGACCCGCGGCGCTCCTTCCGGGCCCGGCGCACCGCGCAACTGCACTCCTGGCTGGTACGCGCCCCGCTGCTCACCCTGCCCCTGGTAGCGCTTGCGGCACTGGTGCTGGCTCCGCTGCGGGCACTGTGGCGGGTGGCCTCCAACGAACTGGCCCTGGCCGCCGAGGAGTTGCGGGCCGCGGCGGTGGCGCTGGTACGACCGGTCGCGGTGATGCGGGCCCGGCGCAGGTCCGCCCGCACCCGCGAGGTCTCCACGCGCCGGCTGGCCCCGCTGCAGGCCACCTGGGGGCAGCTCTGGCAGGCGCGGCGCAACCGGCGCCTGCAGGCCGCCGCGGAACAGCGGGCGGCCCGGGCACCCAGCGAACTGGAGATGACCGAACGCGCCGCAGTGGCCCGGCGCCGCCGGCTCACCTTCGGTGCGCTCGCATTGGTCACCACCGCGGTGGCGCTGGTGACCCTGGCCCCGGTGGTGGTGGCCGGGCCGCTGATCGGCGGCGCGCTGTTGCCGGTGGACGTCGGTTTCGTCGACCTGTGGCGTGCCGCGCTCGGCGCGTGGCTGACCACCGGTGATGGCTACGCGGGCCCACCGGATACGTTCCTGGCGGTGCTGGGTGTGCTCTCCGCCCTGACCGGGGGATGGGCCGGCACTTCACCGGGGATGAGCGTTGCCCTGGTGCTGCTGCTGGCGATGCCGCTGGCGGCGACCTTCGCCTGGTTCGCCGCCGGTGCGGCAAGCCGCTCGGTGCTGGTGCGGGTCTGGGCGGCCGGGGTCTGGGCCTTCGGTCCGCCGCTGCTGCTGGGCCTGGGACAAGGCCGCCTGGGCGCGGTCCTGGCGCACCTGATGCTGCCCCTGATGGCCCTGGGCATCGCCCGTGCCCTCGGGGTGGACCGGCGCGATGTGGTGATCTCGGGCATGGTCGGTGCCCAACGGGTCTCCCGGCGCCGTTCGGTGACCGCCCAACGCTCGGCCCGGGAGGCCAAACGGGCGCGGCTGGCCGCACTGGCCGCCGTCGGGCGGTCCGAGCAGGACGACACCTTCGCCGACCTGGAACCGATCCGCTCCAACACCGCTGAGCAGGTCGAACCGACAGAGCGGGCCGGGCCGGCCGAGCGGGTCGGGCCGGTCGAGTCGGCAGCGCCGGCCGAGGGTGCCGGGCCGGAAGCCGGTACCGACCCTGGTGAGACCGGCGACGCCGAGCCGCAGGGCGCCCCGCCGGCTGCCGACGGGGAGAGCCGGGTGGAGCGGGCCACGGTGGTCTCCCGGACCTCCCGGGCACCCTCGATGGCCGCCGCGGCGGCAGCCGGGCTGGCCTTCGCCGTCGCCGTCGCTGGTGCCCCGGTGCTGCTACCGGCTGGACTGACGGCCTTGATCGTGCTCGCGCTGGTGCTGGGCCGGCGCCGACATCTGGCGGCCGGGCGGGCCCGGTTGATCGTCGTCGCACTGCCTGCGGTCGTGGTGCTCGGACCGGTCTGGACCTACGCGATCCGAACCTGGGCCGACGGCGGCTGGCGCGTGCTGCTCGCCGACCCCGGGGCACCGCTGGCCGCCGACCCCGGGCCCGCGTGGCTGACCCTGCTGGGCTGGCCGGCCCTGCCCCACGTGGGCGGTGACCTCGGGACGGTCCTGGGCTCCCAGGTGCTGCCGCTGGTGGCGACCGGTGCGCTGCTCGTGGCAGCACTACTGGCGCTGCTGCGGGGCGGGCAGTCCGGCCGGGCGGTGCGGATCGGCTGGCTGATCAGCGCGATCGGGCTGGCCACCGCGCTGGCCTCCAGCCGCACCGTGGTGGCGCTGGGTCGCTCGCACGAGCCCGGTGCCGGCCCCGACGAACTCGTCACCGGCTGGGCCGGTCCGGGGACCTCGCTGGTCTTGCTCGGGCTCCTGCTCGCTACCGGTGTGGCCCTGGACGGGTTGCAGGGTGCCCTGGCCGGCCGAACTTTCGGCTGGCGCCAGATCAGCGCCGCCGTGGTGACCGTGCTGCTGGTCGCCGGCCTGGTGGTCTCGGCCGCCTCCTGGACCACCACCGTGGTGGCCGAACGTGGGCAGCAGAGCCCCGAGGCCGGCCAAACCGAGCAGACGCGGGCGGTGTACCTCACCGGGCGTGGCCCGGATCCGGTGCCGGCGCTCGGCCGCACCCTCCAGGCTCCCGAACAGGGCGCGCGGGTGCTGGCTCTGACCGCCACACCCGAAGGCATCGACGCCCAGTTGTGGCGCGGCAACGGCCCCCAACTCACCGAGACCGCCACCGTGCTCGCCCTGGGTCGGGCTCTGGCCCGGACCGACGGCGGCGAAGGGGACGGGGAACCGGACCAGGCTGATGCTCACCTGTTGTCGCTGGTGGCGGACCTGGCCACCGGGTCGGTGGGAGCTGCCGGTGAGCGGTTGGCGCAGCACGCCGTGGCCGTGGTGATCGTGCCCACCGCCGGATCGGTCGCCACCGGGGTGCCCGACGCGGACGAATCGGCCCGGGCCCGGCTGATCGCGCGCCTGGACGCGGTGCTGGGCCTGGAACGGGTCACCGAGAACCCGGCCGGAGTCATCTGGCGGGTCAGTGCCGGGCCGGGCAGCACCGATACCGCGATCGCCCGCGGACAGGTACGTGACGAGGAGGGCGCCCTGGTCACCAACCTCGACTTCGCCCACGACAGCGGTTCCGCGCGACTGAGCCCGGAGGGCACCGGGCGCACCGTGGTGCTGGCCGAACGTTCCTCGCCGGCGTGGCGTGCCGAGATCGACGGCCGCCCGCTGCGCGCAGTGGCGGACTCCTCCTGGCGCCAGGCCTTCCTGATTCCCGACGACGCCGCCGGGGAACTGACCGTGACCTACCGCCCGAGCCTGCACACCCCATGGCACGTCGTGACCGGAGTGGTGCTGGGATTGACCGTGCTGCTGGCTCTGCCCACCCGACGTCGACGCCCGGAGGAGATCTGAGATGGCCGCCGAGGTTCCCCGGCCCCGGATCAGTCCCGGGCTGCGCCGCACCCTTCGTGGCCTGGTCTCGGCGCTGACCGCGATCGCGGTGGTGCTGATCACCGGCGCGGTCCTGGCCTCAGGGCTGCTCAACCCCGCACCAGCGCCCCAGGCGGTGCCGGCTCGGCAGGTGGACATCGGTGCTGGCCCGCTGACGCTGGTCTGCCCGGACGCCCCCCTGTCCAGCACCGGTGAGGCCGGCGCCGACATCGACTACGACGCCGAGTTCAGCACCGACACCGATCAGAGCCGGACCAGGGCCGAGTCGGTGGTGACCCAGCCGGACGGGGCCGCCGCCGGCACCGCCACGCTCACCGAACTCGGTGAGGCCAGCCAGGACCTCAGCGCCGGCACCGACGGTCTCGTCGGCACCCTGGATCAGATCACCGACGCCGCGGTGCTACGGGCCGAGCCCGCGGAGGAACGGACGCCACTGGGTGCGGCAACCGCGGTGGTCCGGGCCGTCTCCGGTGACCTGCGCGGCCTCAGCGCGGCGGCCTGCCTTCCCCCTTCCTCCACCCAGTGGCTGGTTGGTGGGATGACGAAACTGGGGTCCTCGGCACGGCTGCTGCTGACCAACGCAGGGCAGACCCCGGTGACGGCCAACGTGGAGGTCTGGGGCGAACTCGGGCCTCTGGAGTCCGGTGCCCAGATCCTGGTACCGCCGGATGAGTCGCGTTCGCTGCTGCTGGAGACGCTGTCCCTGGAGGAACGCCTGGCGGTACGGGTCACCGCCGACGGCGGGCAGATCGCGGCCGCGATCCAGGACAGCGCCCTGTCCGGGGTGGTCCCGGCCGGCACCGACATGGTCACCACGACCGCGGACCCGGCCACCCGGATCAACATCGGGCCGGTGCACGTCGGCGAGACCGAGGTGGCCGATCACCCCCCGGTGCTCCGCCTGGTGAATCCCTCCCGGACCCAGGCCAGCGTCTCGGTGGACCTGTTCACCGAGTCCGGTCCGATCGTGCTGCCCGGCGCCCAGGATCAAGTCCTGGAACCGGGCACGGTCACCGATGTCTCCCTCGCCGGAATCGACCCGGGCGCACTGTCGGTGCAGGTGATCTCCGAAGTCCCGGTGACCGGGTCGGTGCTGCGCACCGTGGTGGGCCAGGCCGGGGAACTGGACCCGGACGAGCCGGTCCGGGATCGCGCCTGGATCGCCGCACAGCCGGCCCCGGAGCGCGGGGTCCTGGCGGTGCCGGGAGAACCGGCCGATACGGTCGCGGTGGTGCTGGCCAACCCGCTGCCGCAGACCCAGCAGGTGCGCCTGACCCCGATCACCCGCGACGGCACGCGCGGGGAGGTGACCGCCGTGGAGGTCGAGGCGGGTTCAGCGACGGTGGTCGATCCCGACCAGGTGGCCCTGGATGAGGTGATCGCCCTGGAGATCAGCGGGGAGTCCGTGCTGGCCACTGCGATGGTGCGGGCCGAAGCCCCGGACGGGCCGATGCTGTCCATGCTCAACCTCACCCCCGACGCCGCCGCCGAGCAGCAGGTGCAGGTCCGCTTGGGAGCCTCCTGAGCGTCGCTAAAGTCCCGGATCGATCTGGTCGGGGTCCAGCCCCCTGAGGTGTGCCACCTGTTCGACCAGCACGTGCCGCAGTAGGTCCGGGACCTCGGCCCAGCCGCGGCACCGGCTCTCGATGGGGCGCCGGTACACCACCACGCGGTCGGTCAGCCCGGCGGCGGCATCGGCGGGGAAGCACCGTCCCAGCGACACCGCGCCGGCCTCCCACGGTGCCGGCGCCGAGGGTGGGACGTCCTCGACGGCGAACTCCACCCCGTGCAGGACATCGCCCAGGTGGTGCTCCAAGTGAGCCACCGCGCGCAGCAAGAGTGCGTCGAAACGCTGTGCGCCCGTGCGCGCGCCCGGGACCGTGGGCGGCAGCAGCGGGCCGCGCAGACCCCGGCCGCGCCGGTCCCGGCGCCGACCGGTGCGCCGGGACGGCAGCACCGTGGTGCTCAGGTCCCGGCCGGCCGGCTGCGGGGTTGTGCTCATGCCCACAGGGTGCCAGAGCCCGAGCACCCCGGCCCAGCCTCCACGCGGCGTGGGATGCCACTGCCGCGGCCGACGGAGGGTACCGTTGTCTCCTGTGAGAGCGACCCGTCAGTGCACCCGGTCCACCTGCACCTCCCCGGCGGTGGCCACGCTGACCTATGTCTACGCTGACTCCACCGCCGTGCTGGGGCCGCTGGCCACGCACGCCGAACCGCACTGCTACGACCTGTGCCTGACCCACGCCGAGCGGCTCACCGTTCCGCAGGGCTGGGACGTGGTCCAACTCGCCACGGAGTTCGAGCCGGCCCCACCCAGCGACGACGATCTGCTCGCCCTGGCCAACGCCGTCCGGGAGGCCTCGCGCGCTCCCGCGCCCAGCAGCCTGCCGGCCGCGCGCACCGCCGGCGTACCGGCACCGGTCACCCAGCCCCGTCCCGAGCCCACGTCCGGGCGGCGCGGTCACCTGCGGGTGATCCGCGGGGACCAGCAGGACTGATCGGCCGCAACCGTGACGGGAGTCCCCCGGGCACACCGATGGCCGCGAGCCCGTGCCAGGTAGGCTGACCCGGGTGAAGGATCTGAGCGCCATCGTCAAGGCCAACGACATCCGAGGGTTGGTTCCGGACCAGTTCGGTCCCGACGTCGCCCGCGCCCTGGGTGCGGCCGTGGCGGACCTGCTTACCCGGTCCGGAGCCGCTCACACCGTGGTGGCGGTGGGACAGGACATGCGCGAGACCTCCCCGCAACTTGCCGGGGCCTTCGCCGACGGCGTCACCTGGCGGGGGCTGGACGTGATCCATCTCGGACTGTGCTCGACCGACATGCTCTACTACGTCTCCGGTTCCGAGGGCATCGCCGGGGCGATGTTCACCGCAAGTCACAACCCGGCCCACTACAACGGCATCAAACTGTGCCTGCCCGGAGCGCGGCCGCTGGGCGTCGACACCGGCCTGGCCGACGTGCAACATGCCGCCGAGGCCTACCTGGACCAGGGCATCCCGGCTGCGCCCGAACGTGGCAGCGTCGCTCAGCGCGACGCCCTCGCCGACTACGCCGCCTACCTGCGCTCGCTGGTGGACCTGAGCCGGATCCGGCCCCTGAAGGTGGTGGTCGACGCCGGCAACGGTATGGCGGGCCTGACGGCCGCGGCGGTGCTGGGCACCGAGGCCGGTCTGGCCGACCTCGGACTGGACCTGGTGGTGATGTTCGCCGAACTCGACGGCAGTTTCCCCAACCACGAGCCCAACCCACTGGTGCCGGCGAACCTGGTGGACCTGCAGGCCGCGGTGATAGCCGAGCAGGCCGACATCGGCCTGGCTTTCGACGGCGACGCCGACCGATGCTTCGTGATCGACGAGCGCGGCGGGGCGGTGAGCCCCTCGGCGATCACCACCATGGTGGCGTTGCAGGAGGTGGCCAAGGACAAGGCCGACGGTGGCCACGGCACCATCATCCACAACCTCATCACCTCGCGGGCGGTGCCGGAGTACGTCGCGGCCGCTGGCGGCCGGGCGGTGCGCACCCGGGTGGGCCACGCGTTCATCAAGGAGCAGATGGCCGCCCAGAACGCCGTCTTCGGTGGCGAACACAGCGCTCACTACTACTTCCGGGACTTCTTCTACGCCGACACCGGGATGCTCGCGGCACTGCACGTGCTCGGGGTCGTGGGCAGCCCTGAGCAGTCGATGACGCTGTCCGAACTGGCTGAGGTGCACACCCCCTATGTGGCCTCGGGGGAACTGAACTCCCGGGTCGAGGATGTGACCACGGCCCTGGAGACGGTTCGCGCCCTGTTCGCTGAGGACATCGCCGCCGGCATCGTGCATACCGATGACCTGGACGGCCTGTTGGTCAGCCACTGGCACCAGAGCCCGCGTTGGTGGTTCAACCTCCGGCCCTCCAACACCGAGGCGCTGCTGCGCCTGAACGTGGAGGCCGAGGACGACGACATCATGATCAAGATTCGCGACGGTGTGCTCGGGGCCCTGGGTGCTCGGTTGCCCACCGACGTGGATGAGGAAGGACCGCGATGAGCCGATCCGAAGAGCCCTCTGTCGATCAGGGATTGCTGGAGGTGCTGCGCTGCCCGGTTACCGGGGCGCGCCTCGACCTGCGCCAGGTGGACGGCGAGACCGTCCTGGTCAGCACCGACGAGGCGAACCCGCTGATCTACCCGGTCCGCGACGGTGTGCCCGTGCTGCTGGCCGAGGAGGGCCGGCCCGCGCGCTGAGCCGGCCCTGCCTCGGGCTCACCCACCGTGCTCGGCGACCGCGTTCCCGAGGCGGGTGATGCCCTCGGTGAGCAGCGGCCGTGGGGTGGCGAAGTTGTAGCGGATGAAGCCCGCGCCGACCTCTCCGCAGTGGGCGCCGTCGGTGACCACCACCCCGGCGTGGCGCCGGAAGAACGCCCCGGCCCGCTCGGGGGTCCCGGTCTCCCGCACGTCGATCCAGCCCAGGTATGTCCCCTCCGGCGGGGTGTACCGGGCCCCCGGCAGATGTTCGGCGAGGAGGTCGCCCAACAGGTGGCGGCTGCCGTCCAGATAGGCCAGCACCTGCTCCAACCAGGGCACGCCGCGGGAGTAGGCGGCGGTGGCGGCGACGATGCCCAGGTTGGCCGCCCCGGTGCCCACCACCTCCCCGACCCGGCTCCACACGTCCCGGTCGGCATCGTTGCTCAGCACGATCTGAGCCGCCTTGAGGCCGGGCAGGTTCCACGCCTTGGAGGTGGAGGTGGCGGTGATCGTGTGCGCCGCGGTCTGCTCCGACAGGGTGGCGTAGGGAATGTGCCGGTGCGGGGCGTACACCATCGGGGCATGGATCTCATCGGAGAACACCCGCCCGCCGTGACGCTGCACCACCTCGGCCACCCCGAGCATCTCCGATTCGGTCAGCACCCGCCCGATCGGGTTGTGCGGGTTGCACAGCACCAGTAGGTGCCCGCCGGCCGCGAATGCGGCGTCCAGGGCGTCCAGGTCGTAGGTGTACCGCTCGCCGTCGCGGCCCATCGGCACCTGGATAATCGGGCGCTCGTACACCTGCGGGATGGTCAGGAACGGCATGTACGCCGGGGTGGGCACGATGATGGGGGAGTCGGGGCGGGACAGGTAGCGGATCGCCGCGCCGAGGCCGGTGAGCACGTCCGGGATAGGGTGCACGTCCGCGGGGTCGACCTGCCATCCGTAGCGGTCGGCGGCGAAGTCGGCGTAGGCGCCGGCCATCGCCTGCAGCGGTGCCGGGAAGTGGTAGCCGAAGGCCCCCACATCCACCGCTTCGTGCAGGGCCGCGGTGATCGGTTCGGCGATGCCGAAGTCCATCTCGGCGATGAACGCCCCGATCGTGTCGGGGAACCGGGACCACTTGGCCCCGCCGACGTGGCGCAGGTGCTCGGCGGTGATCGAGTCGAAATCAATCATGGCGGCAACGCTACTGGGCCGGGCCGCGCACCGGTGCCACCGTGGACCGGCGGCCCGCGGGTCGAGACGGTGCTGAACGAGCGCGCATCGCCTGCCTCCGGTTAGGCTCCAGGGCTATGAGCTTCGATACCAAACCCGGTGCGTACAAGGTCCGCGATCTCAGCCTGGCCACCTCAGGCCGGCACCAGATCCGCCTGGCCGAGCACGAGATGCCCGGCCTGATGGCCCTGCGGGAGGAGTTCGGTCATACCCAACCGCTCGCGGGGCAGCGCATCACCGGCTCACTGCACATGACCGTGCAGACGGCGGTGCTGATCGAGACCCTGACCGCGTTGGGCGCGCAGGTGCGCTGGGCCTCCTGCAACATCTTCTCCACCCAGGACGAGGCGGCAGCCGCCGTCGTCGTCGGACCGCACGGGACCGCCGAGGACCCCCAGGGCGTGCCGGTACTCGCCTGGAAGGGGGAGACCCTGGCTGAGTACTGGGAGGCTCTCGATGAGACCTTCAGGTGGCCCGGGCATGGGGGTCCGACGCTGATCCTGGACGACGGCGGGGATGCCACCGTGATGCTGCACGAGGGGGTCAAGGCCGAGCGTGCCGGAGCCGTGCCGGCCGACCCCCTGCCCGGCGAGGCCGGCTACTCGGCGGAGAAGTTGGCGTTCCTGGCCCAGTTGCGCACCAGCCTGGCCGCCGACACCACCCGGTGGACCAGGGCGGCCGAGCAGATCCTCGGCGTCAGCGAGGAGACCACCACCGGCGTCAACCGGTTGTACCAGTTGCACGCCGCCGGGGAACTGGCGTTCCCGGCGATCAACGTCAACGACGCCGTCACCAAGTCCAAGTTCGACAACCGCTACGGCATCCGGCACTCCCTGCCCGATGGACTGAACCGGGCCACCGATATCCTCATCGGCGGCAAGGTGGCGGTGGTGTGCGGCTACGGGGACGTGGGCAAGGGGGCGGCGGACGCGTTGCGCGGACAGGGTGCCCGGGTGCTCATCACCGAGATCGACCCGATCTGCGCGATGCAGGCGGCCATGGACGGCTACCAGGTGGTGCGCCTGGAGGACGTGCTCGGACAGGCGGACTTCTTCATCACCGCGACCGGGAACTTCAACGTCATCACCGCCGAGCACCTGAGCGCGATGAAGGACAAGGCGGTGGTGGGCAACGTCGGCCACTTCGACAACGAGATCGACGTGGCCGGCCTCGCCGAACTCCCCGGGGTGGAGTGTGTGCAGATCAAGCCGCAGGTGCATGAGTGGGTCTTCACCGACGATCCGGAGAACCCCCGCAAGTCGGTGATCGTGCTCTCCGAGGGCCGGTTGCTGAACCTGGGCAACGCCACCGGGCACCCCTCGTTCGTGATGAGCGCCTCCTTCACCAACCAGGTGATGGCCCAGATGGACCTGGCCGATCCGGCCAGCGAGTACGAGGTGGGTGTGCACGTCCTGCCCAAGGCGCTGGACGAGAAGGTGGCCCGGCTGCACCTGGAAGCGCTCGGCGCGGAGTTGAGTGAGCTGACCAAGGAACAGGCCGAGTACATCGACGTGGACGTGGCCGGGCCGTACAAGCCCGAGCACTACCGGTATTGACCACGGTCCCGGGCCTGCGACAGCGGGTCAGTCGGCGTCGGGGATGCCGTAGGGCAGCACTCGGGCGCGCCGGGCCTCCTCCTGTTCGCGCTGGGCCACGGCCAGCCCGGCCAGGTACTCGGTGTCGCGGCGAGCCACCAGGACCGCGGCGACGAACCGCTCGGGGTCGGTGCCCCACGGTGGCGGCGGCGCCACGTACGGTTCCAGCGCCGCGGCGAATGCGCGGCCGACGTCGGCGCGCACGTTCGGGTGCAACTCGCCGGTCCGGGACAGGTAGATCCGGGCGTACAGGGCCAGGGAATCGGGTAGCCGGCGGATGTCGGCGATCTCGGCCCAGGACCGCAGTTCCGGGGGCATCAGTAAGGGGGCGGTGGCCACCTCGGTGTCGCGTACGCGCAGTGAGTAGGTCCCCGCCACCATGTCGCCCAGACGTTTGGAGCGTGGGTGCACCATCGAACTGATCAGCGCGACCGAGCCCAGCGAGAGCCAGATCTCACCGATCCCGGTCAGGGAACGGATGAACGCGTGCCGGAACCGCACCGGGCCGCCGTCGTCGCGCACGATCCGCAGGCCCACCGCCAACCGTCCGGCGGACAGGCCCCGGGTGAACGTCTCGGTCAGGCACGGCAGCAGCACCATCATCAGGGCGATAGCCACGATCGTGAGAGTACTCATCTGGGCGGGGTTGGCGCTGAACCGGCCGGCCAGCATCAACACCCCGATGCCGATGCTGAGGTAGACGATCGCATCGATCACCCCGGACATGAGCCGGCTCAGCGCCGAGGCCGGCGCCAGGTCCAGGGGGACCGCCTCGCCGGTGATGACGCGATTGAGGCTCTCGGTGGGGGAAGCGGCCGTGGTCATGTGTGGCAGGGTAACGGGTGTGGATGTGGACGCCTTCGTCGCCCTGAACGCACCTCGCTGGGCGCGGCTGCGGGCACTACTGCGCCGGCGCAGGCTCACCGGTGCCGAGGTCGATGAGTTGGTCACCCACTACCAGACCACCGCGACGCATCTGTCCCAACTTCGCTCCAGCGCCCCGGACCCGGCGCTGATCTCCCGGCTGTCCACCCTGCTGGCGCGGGCTCGCGGGGTGATCGGTGGGTCCCACGAGTTGTCGCCGGCCGATGTGGTGCGGTTCGTGGCGATCTCCCTGCCCGCCGCGTTCTACCGGGTGCGGTGGTGGACGGTGGCGGCCGGGGCGGTGTTCATCGCCCTGGGGCTCGTCCAGGCCTGGTGGCTGCTCACGGTGCCGGAGGCGATGGCGCAGGTCGGGACCCCGAGCATGCGGCGTACATACGCCGAGGAGGCGTTCGCCGCCTACTACTCCAACTACCCGGCCCCGGACTTCGCCGCCCAGGTGTGGACCAACAACGCCTGGATCAGTGCCCAGGCGATCGGGTTGGGTGTCACCGGGGTATTCCCGGCCTATGTGCTGGTGGTCAATGCGCTGAACGTGGGTGTGGCCGGAGCGATCATGGCCGAGCACGACGGTCTCGGGGAGTTCTTCGGGCTGATCCTGCCGCACGGCCTGATGGAACTGACCGCGGTGTTCGTCGCCGTGGGAACCGGGCTGAAATTGTTCTGGAGCTGGGTCGCCCCGGGCCAGCGAACCCGCGGGCGCGCACTGGTCGAGGAGGGCCGGGCGCTGATCACGGTGGTGATCGGCCTGGTCGTGGTGATGGGCGCCAGCGGCGTCGTGGAGGGGTTCGTGACGCCTTCGGGCCTGCCCGGTGGAGTCAAGATCGCCATCGGTGCGGTGGTGCTGGCCGCCTACTGGGCCTATACCGTCGCCCTGGGCCGGCGTGCGGTGGCCGATGGGGAGACCGGGGACATGCGCGCCGAACTCGTCGAGGACACCGTCGCCACCGTGGGGTGAGGCAGCGGCCGACGGCACCGGACGCTCACAACTTCCCGGCTGCCTTCAGCGCCAGGTAGGTGTCGGCCAGGGCCGGCGGGAGGTCCTCCGGGGCGCGACGCACCACCTGGGCACCGGTGCGCTGGAGACGCTGGGCGAGGGCGCCGCGTTCCAGTTCGGCTCGCTCGGCCGCGGCCGCATCGAAGAGTTCGGCCGTGCTTTCCCGGCTCCGGCGCATCCGCTGGGCCACCGGGTCCTCGGCTGAGGCCAGCACCACCTGGTGGTCGCGCGCCACCGCCGCCACCACCGAGACCAGCCCGGACTCGATCGCGCCCGGCTCCAGCCCGGTCAGGATCACCACCAGGGCCCGCTGGCTGAGGCGGTCCCGGATCTCCTGGGCCACCACCGCCCAGTCCGGTTCCACCAGTTCGGGGGTGAGCGTGGCCAGGCCCTGCGCCAGAGCGGACATCAGCGCCGGGCCCTCGACACCGCGCACCCTGGTGTGCACCGTCCGGTCCATCGCGACCAGGTCCACCCGGTCCCCGACCTTGGCGGCCAGGGCCGCCAGCAGCAGCGTCGCCTCGATACCGGCCTCCAGGCGGGGCGCCTCGCCCAGACGGGCAGCGGACAGACGGGAGGTATCCAGCACGATCAGGACCCTCCGGTCCCGTTCCGGCCGCCAGGTGCGCACCACCACCTCGGCCCGGCGGGCGCTGGCGCGCCAGTCGATGGCACGCACGTCGTCGCCGATCACGTACTCCCGCAAGGAGTCGAACTCGGTGCCCTGCCCGCGGACGTTCACCGCGGCGCGCCCGTCCATCTCGCGCAGCCGGGCCAGGCGGGAGGGGAGGTGGCGGCGCGCGGAGAACTCCGGCAGTACCCGCAACAACCCGGGTACGTCGGTACTGCGCTGACGGGCCGCCAGCCCGAACGGACCGTAGGAGCGCACGGTCACCGCGGCGGCGCTCATATCGCCGCGTCGCCATGGGCGCAGCGGGGTGCGGATGCGCCGCACCTGGTCGGCGCCGAGGGTGAGGCGGTGCCGGTTGGTGCCGGTGCCGGCGCTGGGCTGCCAGGCGTCGCGCACCAGGGCGCGCAGGGTGCGGGCGGAGGTGTTGTGCAGGCGCAACTGGCTGGCTGTCTCCTCGGTGTGACGCACCGTGGGGATCGGCGCCCGTGCGATCCGGACCTCGCGCACCGGTGCGGCCAGTGCCAGATCGGAGCCGACCAGGGCGGCCGCCAGCACCAGCCAGGTGGCCACGGTGAGCCAGTTCGGCAGCAGCAGCACCGGGATCAGGCCCAGAGCCAGCAGGCCCACCGCCCGGCCGGTGAGCACCATCAGCGCGGGACCGGGACCGAAGCCAGGATCCCGTCCAACACCGACTCGGCGCTGATTCCCTCCAGTTCGGACTCAGCACGCAGTTGCACCCGGTGCCGCAGCGTGGCGTGTGCCAGTGCCTTGACGTCATCGGGGGTGACGTAGTCGCGCCCGGACAGCCACGCCCAGGCCCGGGAGGTGGCCAGCAGGGCGGTCGCCCCCCGCGGGGACACCCCGAGCGACAGGGACGGTGAAGTGCGGGTGGCCCGGCACAGGTCCACGATGTAGCCGAGCACCTCCGGGCCGACCTGCACCGCGCGGGTCTGTTCCCGCGCCTTCGCCAGGGACTCGCCATCGGCCACCGCCCGCACACCCGCGGCGGCCAGGTCGCGGGGATCGAAGTCGTTAGCGTGCCGGTACAGCACCTCCACCTCCTCAGCCCGCTCGGGCAACGGCAGCAGCAGTTTCAGCAGGAACCGGTCCAGTTGCGCCTCCGGCAGCGGATAGGTGCCCTCGTACTCCACCGGGTTCTGGGTGGCGATCACCATGAAGGGTTCGGGCAGAACCCGCGCTTGCCCGTCCACCGTTACCTGGCGCTCCTCCATCGCTTCCAGTAGCGCGGCCTGGGTCTTGGGCGGCGTACGGTTGATCTCATCGGCGAGGAGCAGATTGGTGAAGACCGGTCCGGCGCGGAAGGAGAACTCCGCCGTGCGAGCGTCGTAGACCAGCGACCCGGTGATGTCACCCGGCATCAGGTCCGGGGTGAACTGCACGCGCTTCATCTCCAGGTCCAGGCTTGCCCCCAGGGTGCGCACCAGCAGGGTCTTGGCCACCCCCGGCACGCCTTCGAGCAGGACGTGCCCGCGGCACAGCAGCCCGATCACCAACCCGGTGACGGTCGCGTCCTGGCCGACCACGGCCTTGCCGACCTCGCTGCGCAGGGACGCCAGTGCCGTCCGGGCCGCAGAGTCCTGCCCGGACTGCCCGGACTGCCCGGCCTGGCCGACCGGTGCGGATGGCCCGGCCGGTGCCGGCTGCTCGGGAGGAGGGGGTGGCCCGGTCGGCCCTCGCCCGGCTGGTGCGGGCGGGACGGATGCCTGGCCGGCCGGGGGAGGTGGACCCGCGGGTTGGTGCCCGCCCGGGAGGTAGGGATCCGGGTTGGTCATCGTCGATGAACCTCGCTCTCCATGGTGTCCAGTGCCTCGGCCAGTGCGGCCAGGGACGCTTCGTCGTGCGGTGGTGGTCCGTAGAGCACCGAGTCGATCTGGTCGGGGGTGCGTCCGGTGGCCCGCGAGATTGTCCGGACCACGTCATCACGCTGAGCCCACCTGGCCAGCCCGAGCGTCCCGGAGACCCGGGCCACGGTACCGGCCCGAAGTGCGGTTCCGGCGTGGGCATGGGTCTTGTTGCGCCGGTACAGGCGGCCACGGCCCCGGGTGGTCTCGGCGGCCCGGACCGCCACCGGCAACGGTTCGCTGACCACCGGACCCAGCCGGCGCCCGCGCCAGAGGATCAGCGCCAGCGCCAACACCGCGTACATCGCCAGCATCGGTGGGCGCAGCAGCGGCAACGTGGTGGCCGCAGCCAGGCCCTCCTCACCGAAGTCGTCGCCCGGGGACGGCACGTACCAGGTCAGGTGCGAGTAGTGGCCCAGGGAGCGCAGCACCAATGCGGCGTTGCCGTGCTCGGCCAAGGCGTCGTTGCGCAGGATCTCCGGGGTGCTGAGCACCCGCCAGGTTGCTCCGTCCTGGGCCCAGGCGGCGTACCTGCCGGTCTCGGGAGTATCCCCGAAGCACAACTCCACGCCGTCGCCACCGGTGACCTGCGGGCCACCGGCCCCGATGCGATCTGCGGCCCGGGCGTGCTCGTCCCGGCACTGCGCCTCATGCACGTCCCGGGTGCCACCGGCGTGGTGGCTGACCCGCTCGGTAAGCCGGTCGATCTGCGGACCGGTGCCGGCCAGCACCACGTCCCCGGGGGCCCGGGCCAGTGCCTCCTGCTGCTCGGGACGCAGCCGGTGGGCGTTCACGATCAGCAGGGTGCCGTCCTCGCGGGCATCGGCCAACGCCGCCGACGTGGTGCGCACGTACCGGACGTGCACCCCCTGGTCGCCGAGGATCCGGGCAGCGGCCCGCGCCCCATCGGCATTCGGGTTGTTCGGGGCGTAGGCCACCGAGGAGGACGCTGAGGGGCTGATCCAGGCCAGTGCGGCAATCAGGGTGATGGCACCGGCAATGCCCAGACCCCAGGTCAGGCCGGTGCGGGTCCGGCTCGTTCTCACCGGACCACCGACCAGCCCCGGTCTGGACCGGCGCCGGCGGACCGCTCCGGGCGGGTGCGGGCGATCCGCTCGTCCAGGTCCCGCAGCCAGTCCTCCTGCTCCGAGCCCGGCACGGCCGAGCCGTAGCGGACAGCGTCGAAGAGCTCTCCGGCGGCACGCAACGCTCCGGCCTGGTCGCCGAAGGCGGCGCCGGCCTGCTCGGCGGCCTCGTGCGCGGTGCGCCCCAGCCGGTCGGTCAGGATGTCCCGCTCGTCCAACCCGCGCACCACGGCGCGGAAGCGTTCCAGTACTGCCAGCGCGTAGTCACCCCGCTCCGATGCCGCGGCCGCAGCCGTCCGGAGCGCATCGGCGCTGCGTTCGTCGTCGTCGAGCACCTGGGTGCTGGGGCCGGTGACGCGGCGCAGTTGACGCCGTCGGACGGGCCCGCCGAGCACCATCGCGACCGCCACCACCGCAGCCACCAGCACCAGCACCAGGACCGGCATCAGCACCGCGCCGGCCCCGCCCAGGTTCAGCAGGGCCTCCCAGCGGTGCGCGAGCCACTCCAGGATCCGGTCGAGCACGCCCGGTCCCTGGTCGTACACGGACTTGGTCAACTCCTCCTCGGCCCAGCGCCGGGCCTCCTGCTCGGAGGGGTCAAGAGGTGGCCCCATCGGCCGGAGGGCAGGGCGCATCAAGACTCCTGAGCCGCCCGCGCCAGTTCCACATCCAGCCCTTCGGTGCGGATCCGCATGTCGATGTACAGCAGCGCCACCACGGCCGCCAGCACCGGTGTGGTCAGCCAGTTCGCCACCACGCCGCCCAGGATGCTCAGGCCGAACGCGACCGGGCCGCCTTCGAAGATGTTGCCGACCTGGTCGAACGGCCAGGACACGGCGAACCCCAGGATCGCCGCCAGGATGGTGGTGAGCAGGTAGATGCCCAGCACCCGCCAGAATGCGCGCTTGGCCAACTCGAATCCGCGGCGCAGGGCGGTGCCGATGCCGGCTCGTTCAAGGATCAGGGCCGGGGTGGCCAGCACGGTGAAGGTCAGGACCGTGGCGGTCCCGCCCAGCATGATCGCCAGCATCGCCAACACCCCGAGCAGGATGACACCCGCGGACCCGCTGGGCAGGCTGAGGGCGAAGACGACCGCTCCCAGCACTATCACGCCGGCCACGAGCAGCCCCACGACCACCGAGAGCGCCAGCAGTCGCAGGATCTGGGGACGCACCGCCGCCCAGACCTGAGCCAGAGAGGTCCGGCGCCCGATCACCGATTGGCTCACCGCGTGGATGAGCAGCCCGGTCAGGATCGTGGTGCCCAGGAACGCCAGCAGTGCCGAGACCCCGCTGTTCAGGAGTATCGACGTGCCGGACTGGGCGAAGGAGTCGAGGAACGCTTCCGGGTCGGTGGCGGGGTCGATCTGACCGACCAGCCGGTTCATCTCCTCGTAGGAGGCGTAGGTGGTCACGCCCTGGAGGATGCCGAGGGCGAGCACCACGATCGCCGACAGGCCCAGCATCACCGGCAGGTTGGCCCGGATGGCTCGGAAGGCGCCGTCGTAGATCTCCCCCAGGCTCAGGGCCCGTAGCGGAATGATCCCGGGCTGGGCGACCGGGCCGGGGGGCAGTTGGGACCACTGGTCGCCGTGACCGTACTGGCCGTAACCGCTGCCGGGTTCGGGGTGGTAGCCGCCGGGGGGTTGCTGGCCGTACCCGCCGCCGGGTTGCTGGCCGTACCCGCCGCCGGGTTGCTGGCCGTACCCGGGCTGGGGTGAACCATAACCACTCCCGGGTTGCTGGTCGGGGGTTTGCGCGCCCCCGGTCCCGGCTCCCCACGGGTCGGGTGTGTGCTCACCGCGGTCACTCATGAGTGCGGATCTCTCCCTCGGATGACAATGAGGACATCTTTGCATGGACAACCAACAGCCGGATTCGGCCCCGGGGTGGGACACTAGGCCGATGGAAGCACGCGTTCTGGTAGTAGATGACGACGCCGCGCTCGCGGAGATGATCAGCATCGTGCTGCACTCCGAGGGATTCACCACCGAGACCTGCGGCGACGGCGCCGCCGCCCTCGAGGCCTTCCGCACCACCCAGCCCGATCTGGTGCTGCTGGACCTGATGTTGCCGGGCGTGGACGGGATCGAGATCTGCCGCCGGATCCGCGAGGAGTCCGGGGTGCCGGTCGTGATGCTCACCGCTAAGAGCGACACCGCTGACGTGGTGCAGGGCCTGGAGGCCGGCGCGGACGACTACATCTCCAAACCCTTCAAGCCCAAGGAGTTGGTGGCCCGGGTGCGCGCCCGGCTGCGCCGCCAGGACTCCGAGGGTTCGGAGCAACTGCCCATCGGGGACCTGGTCATCGATGTGTCCGGGCATCGGGTGCTGCGCGGCACCGAGGTGATCAACCTGACCCCGCTGGAGTTCGACCTGCTGGTGGCGTTGGCCCGCAAGCCGTGGCAGGTCTTCTCCCGCGAGGTGCTGTTGGAGCAGGTCTGGGGTTACCGGCACCAGGCCGACACCCGGCTGGTGAACGTCCACGTGCAGCGTCTGCGGGCGAAGGTGGAGAACGACCCCGAACGGCCCGAGGTGGTCGTGACCGTACGCGGCGTCGGGTACCGGGCGGGAGCGCCGTCGTCCTCCTGACGGTGAGGTGAGTACGCACATGGCAGAACCCACGTCCGGCTGGGAGCGAGTCCGAAACAGCCGGGTCCTCGGTCCGGCCCGGGCGCTGATCCGGGTGTGGCGCAGTTCGCTGTGGGTACGCGTGATGACCACCACCGTGGTAGTGGGGCTGGTGGCCGTGGGAGCGCTGGGCGCGTTGTTGTCCGGCCAGGTCCGCGACGGGCTGTTCGAGGAACGGCGCGACCAGATCCTGGCCGATGCGGCCGCCCGTACCGAGGCCGCCCAGGAGCGGTTCGACTCCCAGATCGCCTCCAACGAACAAGACGTGCAGGATGTGGCGCTCGACGTCGTCCGGTCACTTCAGGAGGGTTCGGTCGGCAATGCCGGGGTGCTCCTGATGCGCGGCCCGGAGGCGGAGGGTCCCACCGATCTGCTGCTTCCCGTGACGGACGGGGCCCTGGCAGAGCTGATCGAGCCCGAACTGCGCGAGGCGGTACGGGCCGAGTCCTTCCAACAGTGGCAGTCCGTCTCCCTGCCCGCGGCCGTGGAAGCCGGGCCCACCCCTGGTATCGCGGTGGGCTCCACGGTGACGCTTCCCATCGTGGGGGAGCACGAGATCTACTTCATCTACTCCCTGGCCACGGAGGCCCAGACCCTGGAGGTGCTCCAGCAGGTGCTGGTGGTGGGAGCGGTGAGCCTGATCCTGCTGCTGGTCGCGATGGCCTGGTACCTGGCCCGCCAGGTACTGGACCCGGTGCGGGTTGCCGCGCGAACCGCCAGCCGGCTCGCGGATGGGCGCCTCGACGAACGCATGCCGGTGCGGGGTGGTGACGAGCTGGGTGTGCTGGGCAGCGCCTTCAACGACATGGCCCAGAGCCTGCAGGACCAGATCGAGCGGTTGGCCGAGTTGTCCCGGATGCAGCAGCGGTTCGTCTCCGACGTCTCCCACGAGTTGCGCACCCCGCTGACCACGATCCGGATGGCCGCCGAGGTACTGCACTCCGAGCGTGACTCCTTCGATCCCGTGCAGGCCAGGTCCGCGGAGCTGCTGGCCACCCAGGTGGACCGGTTCGAGTCGCTCCTGGCCGACCTGCTGGAGATCTCCCGGTTCGACGCGGGCTCGGCGGTGCTGGACGTGGAGGAGATCGACGTTTACCGGGTGGTCGAACGGGTGGTCGAGGAGACCGCCCCATTGGCCGACGGGCATGGATCGGAACTGAAACTCAGCGCACCGGAGGGCGACTGCACCGCCGATATCGACCCACGGCGGGTGGAGCGGATCCTGCGCAACCTGCTGGTTAACGCGATCGAGCACGGGGAGGGTGGTCCCATCGAGGTACAGGTCGGGGCGAACGAGGCCGCCGTTTCGGTGACGGTGCGCGATCACGGCATCGGGATGACCGCGCCGGAGGCGAAGCGGTTGTTCGACAGGTTCTGGCGTGCCGACCCGGCCCGCACCCGCACCTTGGGCGGCACCGGCCTCGGTCTGGCGATCTCGCAGGAGGACGCCCGGTTGCACGGAGGCACCCTGGAGGCCTGGGGAATTCCCGGTGATGGTGCCAACTTCCGGCTCACCGTGCCGCGCCGGGCCGGTTTGACCGTGACCGAACACCCCCTCGCGCTCGTGCCCGAGCGCCCGGAGGTGCCGGTCAGCCCGCGGCACGAGCCCGAGGACCCGGCCGGCCCCGCGACCGTGCCGCGCCTGGCCGACCACGATCTGGAGATGGGCCGATGAGGGGCCGGTGGGTGCTGGCGGTCCTGACCGCCGCCGCGCTGCTGACCGGCTGTGTCTCCTTCCCCGAGTCCGGTCCGGTGACCCGCGGGATCGAGGGAGCGCCGGAGCCCGAGGCGATCTCCCTGGTGGCCGAGGAGCCTCAGCCCGGGGACTCCCCGGAACAGATCGTTCGAGGGTTCCTCGCCGGGGCCGCGGCCGGGACCACCGACGACTTCACCGTTGCTCGGCAGTACCTGACCGAACCGACCGCCGAGGTGTGGAGTCCGAGCGCCCAGGTGACCGTCTACTCCGGGGCGAACCCGTTCGAGGTGACCGAGACCGGCGAGGGCCAGGTGGAGGTCACGGTGACGGTGTCCGGGACGGTCGATGGTACCGGGGTCTACACGCCGGCACCGGTGGAGACCAGCGCGACCCTGGAGTTCGAACTCCGCCAGGACGAGCGGCAGCAGTGGCGGATCGACGAACTCAGCGACGGCGTGCTGCTCTCGGAGGTGATCTTCGGGTCCCAGTACCGTCAGATTCCGTTGTACTTCCTCACGCCCGATGCGACCATGCTGGTGCCCGACACCCGCTGGTATCCCCAGCGCAACGCCCCCACCGCCGCCATGCGTGGATTGCTGGCCGGGCCGGTGGAGTGGTTGGACGGCGCCGTGTTCAGCGCCATCCCCGCCGAGACCGCGCTGTCCTTCGCCGCGGTGACCGTCTCCGCCGGCACCGCTCAGGTGGACCTGACCCCCGAGGCCTTCGCCGCCGACGCCACCGCCCGGCAGTTGATCCGCCGCCAGGTGGAGCAGACGTTGCTCGGCCTGCCCCAGGTGCAACGCGTGGAGATCACCGTGGACGGCGTGGCGTGGGACTCCCCGGTCGATGGACTGGACGTCACGCACGACCCAGCGGTGGGCCGCTCCCCGGTGGTGCTGGACGTGGAGCAGGAGGTACTGGGCTCCTTCAACGAGATGGCCACCGAGCCGATCACCCCGCTCCCCGATGTGTTGCCGGTGGCGGAGTTGCAGCCGCAGGCTCTGGCGATCGGCTACGACGGTGAGCCACCGGTGATGCTCGCCGGGACCGACCACCTGGTCACGGTGCCCACCGAAGCGGCACCCGAGCCGGTGGTGCTCGCCCAGTTCCCCGACCTGGTGGCGCCCAGTTACGACCGGCACGGGTGGGTCTGGACCGGCCCGGCGGCCAACACCGGTGAACTCCTGGTGGTACGTGCCACCGAGGAGGTCCGGCCGGTCAGCGCCGAACTGCTCGCCGACGCCGAACTGCTCCACGCCCGGGTCAGCCGGGACGGCACGCGCCTGGCGGTGATCGTACGCATCGACGGAGTCGTCTCGGTGGAGGTGCACGCGGTGATCCGGGATGAGGCGGGCGTGCCGCTGCGGCTGAGCCAGGGCGTGCAGGTGGTACGCCAACTGCGCGAGGCCAGCACCCTGGTGTGGGTGGATGAACAGCACTTGGCGGTGCTGGGAGTCTCCGGAACCACCAACTCGGTCCACCTGACTCCGATCGGTGGCTTGACCCAGCAGTTGCCCACGGTCCCCGAGGTGGTCGACATCGCCTCGGCGCGCGGTGCGCGGGAGATGTATGCCAGTACCGAGGAGGGTGACCTGTACGCCCGCAGTGGCCTGGGCTGGCGCAAGGTCGGGGAGGGTATCGCGCTACCGACCTTCCCCGGCTGAGCATCTGCGCCACGGTCGAGTCCTCCGATGCACAGGCAGGCGCCCGCTGCGGCGCCGTCCCCAGCCATCACAGCGACGCTGGTGACCTACCCGACTCCCGGGCACCCTGACCCCGATGAGGGTACTCAGCGCCCTGGTGGCGACCTGCCGTGACGTCGGATCGGACCTGACGTCCCTGCTGCTGCCGCTCGGCTGTGCCGGTTGTGGCACCTGGGACGTAGTGGTCTGCCGGCGGTGCCGCGGGCTGTGGCAGCAGCGACCGCGCCGGTGTGAGTCCGAGACCGTCTACCTGGCCGCGCAGGACCACCCGGCACGCCCGGGTCTACCGGTGTGGGCGCTGGCGCCCTACCGCGGCGGTCCGCGCCGGATGGTGCTGAGTTGGAAGGGGCGCTCCCGCACCGATCTGCGCCCGTTCTTCGCCGCCGTGGGGTACGGACTCGGCGTGGCAGTGGGTGGGGAACTGACGCGCCTGCTCACCGGACCGGCCCCACCGGTGCTGGTGCTGCCCGCACCGTCGGGGTGGCGGCGCCGGCTTCGCCGTCAACTCGTCGTCGCCGATCTCGCCCGAGCCGTCGGCGCGGGGCTGGGGAGTACGGGTCACCGCGTGGACGTCCAGGATGTGCTGCGCACCCCCGATGCCTCACTGCACCGTCTCGGCGCCTCGGCGCGCCGGACCTCCCGGCGGGTCCGGTTGGCGCGCCGGACCGATCCGCGGTCATTGCGGACGGCGGTGGTGCTGGTGGACGACGTGGTCACCACCGGGGCCACACTGGCCGCCTGCCGCACGCTGCTGCGTGAGCACGGGGCCAACGTGGCAGGTGCGGTGGTGCTGGCGGCCACACCGGGCCCGGGTAGCGCTACCTGGCAGTGACCCCTAGGACCTATGGCCGGGGCCCGGCTCGGCGGGTCCGAATAGGCTGGAGGCGCAGACGATGCCCGTTCAGTTGGGCAAACCGGGACGGGCGCAGTAGCGTCGGATCATGGAACTGAATCGAGAATCCGGACGGGGGTGATCGACTCCGCACGAGCCATTGGGCCGCACGGGCCGCAGTGGCGCAACACCCCGCTCAGGACCGGTGAACACCGCTCCCGAACTCTTCTTGACACCGGAGGTCGTCATGGAAATCGTCGTCGTCTCTCGCCACACCGAGGTGCAGGAGCGCTTCCGCAGGCACGCGGAGGAGAAGTTGGCCAAGGTCAGCCAACTCTCGCCCTACGCCCAGCGCGTCGATGTGGAGGTCACCCACGAGCGCAACCCGCGTCAGGCGGACAAGGCAGAGCGGGTGGAGTTGACGGTGAGGGCCAAGGGCCCTGTGGTGCGGGCCGAGGCCAGCGCACAGGACCGGCACGCGGCCCTGGACCTGGCGGCGGGAAAGTTGATGGAGCGACTGCGGCGCGCCCGGGACCGGCGCAAGAACCACAAGGGCCGTCCCGCCGCGCCCCCGTGGCAGGACGTGGTCGCCCCCGATCTGGTCACCGACGTGGTGGAGGAACCCGCGCCCGAGTCCAACGGTCCGACCGCACCCACCGAGCCCGGCGTCGCGGTGGAGGATCAACTCGGGGACTCCCCGGTGATCATCCGACAGAAGATGCATGCGAGTGAGCCGATGACGGTGGACCAGGCCCTGGCCGAGATGGAACTCGTGGGCCACCCGTTCTACCTGTTCATCGATTCCGAGACGGACCAGCCCTGCGTGGTCTACCACCGCCACGGGTGGACCTACGGCGTGATCCGGTTGAACTACTCCGCCCGGCCGCTGGAGAGTGTAGCCACCCGATGAGGTGGCGATGAGCCGATCCGCACTGCCCTCGCGCCGGCTCACGCTGGCGCAGGCCCGCCGGATCGCCCTCACCGCACAGGGTCTGGCCGGCGCCCCGGCGCAGGCCAGACCCGCCGGGGCGGTGACGATGCGCCACCTGCAGTCGATGATCAACCGGGTGGGGTTGCTGCAGATCGACTCGGTGAATGTCCTGGCTCGCGCGCATCTGCTGCCGGTGCTGGCCCGGCTGGGTCCCTACGATCCGGCATTGCTGGACCGTGCCACCACGGGGAGTGCTTCTCGTCCCCGGCGGCTGGTGGAGTGTTTCGCGCACGAGGCGGCGCTGGTGCCGCCCTCGACCTACCAGTTGCTGCGCTGGCGGATGACGGGACCGCGCGCGAGCGCCCGGCTGGCGTCCCTGCGGCTGGAGCACCCCGGGGTGTTCGAGCAGATCGTGGGGCTGATCACCGAGCACGGCCCGGCTACCGCCGCCCGGATCCACGCCGAACTGGGACACGAGCGCGGACCGAAGGAGCACTGGGGGTGGAACTGGACGGTGGCCAAGCAGGTGCTCGAGGCCGCCTTCGCCGCCGGGCTGCTGGCCTGCGCCCACCGCAACCGACAGTTCGAACGTGTCTACGACCTGCCAGAGCGGGTGCTACCTGCGCACCTGCGGCCCGAGGACGCGCCGGACCGGGCCGAGGCGATGATCGAGTTGGTCACCATCGCCGCCCGTGCCCATGGGATCGGCTCGCCACGGTGCCTGGCCGACTACTTCCGGATGCCGGTTGCGCAGACCAGAGCGGCGATCGAGCACCTGCTTGCCGCCGGGACGCTCGAGCGCGTGCAGGTGCACGGATGGGACGCCCCGCTCTACCGCTACGCGCAGGCTCCGGTGCCCCGGTCGGTCCATGGGCGGGCGCTGCTGGCTCCGTTCGACCCGCTGGTGTTCGAGCGGCGCCGGCTGCGGGCACTGTTCGGCATGCACTACCGGATCGGGATCTACACCCCCGCCCATCAGCGCACCCACGGCTATTACGCGCTGCCCTTCCTGTGGGGTGAGGATCTGGTGGCGCGCGTGGACCTGAAGGCCGACCGGGTTGCCGGCGCGCTGGTGGTGAACCACGCCTTCGCCGAGGACGACGCCGCGACACCGGGTGCTCGCGCCGCGATCGCGGCACCGCTGGCTGCGGAACTGGGCCAGGTGGCCACCTGGTTGGGCCTGGGCACGATCACCGTGGCCCAGGGTGCCGGTGGGGACCTCACCAGCGCACTGACCGAGCAGTTGTAGGGCCGACGTCGGCAGGACCGCTGGATCGTTGGGTTCGGTCCGGGAGCCAACTCGCATACCATGGACAGCGCCGGGAACCACCGGCTGCTCCGCCACACACTCTGGAGACCTGCGTGCCTTCGATCCTCGACAAGATCCTGCGGATGGGCGAGGGGAAGATCCTCAAGACTCTGCGTGCCCTGGCCGACCAGGTCAACGCGCTGGAGGAGTCGGTCAGCGACCTCACCGACGCCGAACTGCGCGAAGAGACCGACCGGTTCACCGAGCAGGTCGCCGGCGGGGAGAGTCTGGACGCACTGCTGCCCGAGGCCTTCGCCGTCGTCCGCGAGGCCGCGGTACGAACCCTGGGTCAGCGCGCCTACGACGTGCAGATCATGGGTGGCGCGGCGCTGCACCTGGGCAACATCGCCGAGATGAAGACCGGTGAGGGCAAGACGCTGGTGGCCACCTTCCCGGCCTACCTGAACGCCCTGTCCGGCAAGGGCGTGCACGTGGTCACCGTGAACGACTACCTGGCCCGCTACCAGGGTGAGTTGATGGGGCGGGTGTACCGCTTCCTGGGCATGGAGACCGGGTTGATCGTGGCCGGGCAGAAGCCGGACGAGCGCCGGCAGATGTACGCCGCGGACATCACCTACGGCACGAACAACGAACTGGGCTTCGACTACCTGCGCGACAACATGGCCTGGTCGAAGGATGAACTCGTCCAGCGCGGCCACAACATGGCCATCGTGGACGAGGTGGACTCGATCCTCATCGACGAGGCGCGCACTCCGCTGATCATCTCCGGCCCGGCTGCCGGGGAGGCGAACAAGTGGTATTCCGAGTTCGCCCGGCTGGTGCGCCGGATGGAGCGGGACGGTGACTATGAGGTCGATGAGAAGAAGAAGAACGTCGGGGTGCTGGAGTCCGGGATCTCCAAGGTCGAGGACTACCTGGGCATCGAGAACCTGTACGAGTCCCTGAACACCCCGCTGATCGGCTTCCTGAACAACGCGATCAAGGCCAAGGAACTGTTCACCCGGGATAAGGACTACGTGGTCCTCAACGGTGAGGTGCTGATCGTGGACCAGCACACCGGCCGGATCCTGGCCGGGCGCCGCTACAACGAGGGCATGCACCAGGCGATCGAGGCCAAGGAGGACGTGGCGATCAAGGCCGAGAACCAGACCTTGGCCACGATCACGCTGCAGAACTACTTCCGTCTCTACGACAAACTCTCCGGAATGACCGGTACCGCGATGACCGAGGCCGCGGAGTTCCAGAACACCTACAACGTCGGAGTGGTGGAGATCCCCCCGAACCGGCCACTGGCCCGGATCGACCAGTCCGACCTGGTGTACAAGAACGAGGACGCCAAGTTCAACGCCGTCGTCGAGGAC
The DNA here is from genome assembly GCF_049725185.1 of Pseudactinotalea sp. Z1748. Classification (NCBI taxonomy): domain Bacteria; kingdom Bacillati; phylum Actinomycetota; class Actinomycetes; order Micrococcales; family Cellulomonadaceae; genus Pseudactinotalea; species Pseudactinotalea sp. Z1748. The sequence continues at coordinate 782,030 of NZ_JBMPQB010000001.1, forward strand.
ATCGTGGAGCGGCACGCCAAGGGGCAGCCCGTCCTGGTGGGGACCACCAGCGTGGAGAAGTCCGAACTGCTGTCGAAGATGCTGAAGAAGCGTCGGGTGCCCCATGAGGTGCTCAACGCCAAGCAGCACGCCCGTGAGGGGGCGATCGTGGCGATGGCCGGGCGCAAGGGCGCGGTCACGGTGGCCACCAACATGGCCGGTCGTGGTACCGACATCATGCTCGGTGGTAACGCCGAGCACATCGCGATCTCGGAGATGACCAAGCGTGGCCTGGACCCCACCGAGAACCCCGAGGAGTACGAGCAGGCCTGGCCGGGCGTGCTGGAACAGGCCCAGGAGTCGGTGGCGGCGGAGCACGATGAGGTCGCCGAACTCGGCGGCCTGTACGTGATCGGCACCGAACGGCACGAGGCGCGCCGGATCGACAACCAGTTGCGCGGGCGTTCCGGACGTCAGGGCGACAACGGCGAGTCCCGGTTCTACCTGTCCATGGGCGATGACCTGATGCGACTGTTCAACGCGGGGTTGGCCGAGCGGTTCATGAACGCCTCCTCCTACCCCGACGACATGCCGTTGGAGTCGAAGATGGTTACCCGCGGCATCGCCAGCGCCCAGGGGCAGGTGGAGAGCCGCAACTTCGAGATCCGCAAGAACGTCCTGAAGTATGACGACGTGCTGAACCGGCAGCGCACGGTGGTCTACGAGGAACGTCGTCGGGTGCTGGAGGGGGAGGACCTGGCCGACCAGGTGCAGACCTTCATCACTGACGTCATCACCGGCATCGTCACCGCGGCCACGGCCTCGGGCGTTCCGGAGGAGTGGGACACCGACCAGCTCTGGACGGACCTGAAGACGGTCTACCCGGTCTCGATCACGGTGGAGGACCTGGAGGAGGAAGCCGGCAATCGTGCCAGGCTGACCACCGACCAGCTCATCACAGAACTGGTCTCGGACGCCAAGGTCGCCTACGCCCAGCGCGAGGAGGAACTGGGTGAGCAGGTGATGCGCGACGTCGAGCGCTCCGTGGTGCTATCGGTGCTGGACCGCAAGTGGCGCGAGCACCTGTACGAGATGGACTACCTCAAGGAGGGCATCGGGCTTCGCGCGATGGCCCAGCGCGACCCGTTGATCGAGTACCAGCGCGAGGGCTTCGACTTGTTCGCCGCGATGAATGAGGCGATCAAGGAGGAAGCGGTCGGCTATCTCTTCCACGTCGAGGTCAAGGCACCCGAGGAGCAGCAGGTCGACGGCGTGAGCATTGTGGCGCAGGAGGGTGAGGCCGACGGCGCCATCGCGCCGGCCGGTGTGGAGCCGCGAAAGGATCAGTCGAAGTCGGGCAAGCGGGCCGGCGCGTCCCAGCGGGACGACCAGCGGCGGCGGGACGGTGAGCGTGCGGACCCGCTCGGTCTGGGCGTGCCGCAGCGCCCGACCGGGTTGCGTTACAGCGCGCCGAGCGCGGACGGCGACGGCGCCACCACCGTGACCACCGCTGGTGGCCAGCGAGGCAACCAGCAGGCCGCCCCGGCTTCCGGTGGCAACCGGGAGCAGCGCCGACGGGCGGCCAAGGCCGCCCGCAAGCGTCGCTGAACTCGGTACCGGCTGAGTCACCGAGCCGGCCCGAGTCGCCGCGTCAGAACCTCGCGCAGGTGCCACCCCAGTTGGAGTGGCCGACGACGTTCTGGCGCCAGATGTGGGCGGAGTAGGCACCATTCTGGGTCTGCGCCTTGGAGATGGACCGGGTCTGTCCGCTGCTCCAGGTGGTCTGGGCGCCGGTGTGCCAGGTGGTGCCGGTGGGGCAGTGGCTCGCGTTGGTGGGGATCCGGTAGATGCGCAGGAATCCGGTTGTCGCGGCCGAACCCCGGTTCTGCCAGGAGGCCGTGATCCAACTGCCCGATGAACTCAGGCAGATCGTGCCGGGCCCGCGGGTGCCGTAGTTGCACCGCGTTCCGCGCGGCACCGACGCGGTGCGCGCCTGCGTGGAGGTCATGGCCTTCATCTCCGCGGTGGGCTCCTCGCACTCCTCCACGCGGTCCACCCGGACGGTGGACAGCCCCGCGGGTGCGCCCATGGCAGCGTTGTAGCCGGGGTCCACCTCGGTGGTGAACTCGATCTCGAGCAAGGTGCAGCCGCGCGCTGTGGAGTCCGCGGCCCAGTCGTACCGGCGGGCCCGGTCCAGATCGTGCTCGGCCCAGGCCTGCCACTGCGCGACCGACGCATGGGTGGCCGGGGTCTGGTCGTCGTCCTGGCCGGGGCCGGCATCCTGGGTGGCGCCGGCAGCGCCGCCCAGGGCAGCCATTCCGGTCCATGCCAGGGCGAGTGCGGCCAGAGTGCAGGTTGATCGAAGCAAGGGTCGACGTGCCGACATAAGTCCTCCAGTGGCGTCCCGGCCACCCCCGTGGAGGCCGGCTCCCCAGGAGGATACGCACGGGATGCAGCAACTGCACCAGTGTCGGATGTAACAACTGCACCGGTGCCGGCAATAGACAGGGTATGGAGGAGGTACTCGTTGCGCGACGCCGACGCCGACGCCGACGCCGACCGGCAACGGCTCACCGCCCTGTGGGTGGAGCATGCCGATGCTGTGCGCCGGTTCGCCCGGCGACGAGTCGAGGTGACCGAGGTCGAGGACGTAGTCGCCGAGACGTTCGCCGTCACCTGGCGCCGGATCGATCAGGTCCCGGCCACCGCGCTGCCATGGATCTACGCGGTGGCACGCAATGTGATCGGGACCAGGCTGCGCAGCGAGGGTCGCAAGGAGGCCTTGCTGGCGAAAGTAGCCGCCGAGCCGGCGGGGCAGATGGCCTCGGCGGAGGTGGAGGCGGTGGAACGGCTGCATCTTGCTCAGGCGTGGTCGCAGTTGACCGAAGCCGAGCGCGAGGTGATCGCACTGGTTGCCTGGGAAGGGTTGTCCAGTACCGAGGCGGCCACGGTGATGCAGTGCCTGCCCTCGACGTTCGCGGTCCGTCTACTGCGGGCCCGGCGCAGGCTGGCGCACCTGCTCGACCGTGGTACCGGAGAGGGGGCGGGGTCGCACGCGGGTTCGCTGGGTGAGGACCAGCCTGCCGCGCGCTCGGTCAAGGCAAGGGGAGAGGGGGACTCGCGATGAGCAACGCGATGGAGGGGAGGGTGCACCCGGGGTTGATTGGGACGGGGCCCGGGTGCACCAACCGGGGGCAGGGGGACGGCGTGAGGTGCGGTGGTCGCGCCCGGTACGGGGGCGACCACCGCACCGGGGGTGATCGGTGATGCCTCGCACCGGCCCGCACGGGGTGCTTGCGCGGTTGGGCGCGCTGGATCCGGCCCGGGATCTCCCGGACCAGGGCGCCACGGCGCAGGATGAGGCGCTGCACCACATCCTGAACTCCCCGCGGCGGCCGCAGGCCGGGGACTTCGTGCCAGAGCGCCGGACCGGACCGATGGTGGCAGCCAGCGTGCTGGTGGTACTGGCGCTGGCCGTGGGAGCGTTGGTGTGGACCGTCTCCACCCCGCCGGTCTATGCCACCTGGAGCGCCCAGCCCGAGCCCGTCTCGGCCGGCGATGCCCGGGTGGCCCGGGAACAGTGTCCGATGGTCGCTCACGAGATCGTGGGGGATCCGGACGATCCGGAGGTTCGGCAGGTGGGTCTGGAACCGGTGCTGATCGATGTTCGCGGGGAGTACACCTACGTGATCAGCGCTGATGAGCAGGGTCGGTTCGCCGAGTGCTTCGTGACCCAGGGCGAGCAGAGCAGTGCGGTGTCCAGCGACGCCGGGTTCTCCGCCGACGCCTGGGACTCGGTGACGATCGCACCGGCCCAGGGGGTACGGGTGCTGCACGCCGGCACCGCCACGTGGAGCCGGGAGGGCGAGGAGCTCCCGGGAGTGCTCACCTCGGTGTTCGGGCGAAGCGCGCACGACGTGGAGGAGGTGATCCTGGTGACCGAATCGGGCGACCGGGTGCACGCGTCCGTGCAGGACGGGTGGTGGGCGGCCTGGGCGCCGGGGGATGAGTCCATCGTCGCTGAGGTGACCGTGGTGACCACCGATGGTAGGACCCACCAGCAGGAGTTGTTGGAGGGCGACTCCGCACCGGTGGAGGAGCCGCGCTGAGCATCGGCCTACTCAGCCGATGCTCAGCGCGGTGGCACACCAGCGTCCCCGCAGCACTTCCAGGCGCAGCGCCACCGCACGCATGCGGTCCCCGTCATGCAGCACGACCGAGAACTCCCAGGTCGTGGCGCTGACGGCGCAGCCGTGCACGCGCCGCGGGCGCACCTGGGCGGGCCGGTCCGGACGACCGGCTACCTGCACTCCGAGCAGGGCCCGCCGGTTCAGGGCAGCCCAGAGGTCGGCGTCCATCCAGCGGATGAGTTGCGCCGGCGGGCGCTGTCCCTGCAGGACCTCCACCGTGGCACGCGCCAGGGTGGCCGCCCAACTCGCGGGGTCCGGTAGGTCGGTGTGCCCGGACCCGGCATCCGAGCCGGCCGGGGCGTCCCCGGCGGACTCCCGCTGCGGGCCGGTGAAGCGGACCCGGTCCCACTGTGCCCGGACCGGATCGGGGCGAACTCGGAGTTCCCGGGCTCGCCGGGGCGGTAGGGCTGTGACCGGTTCGGGGTTGCGGGACCGCCGGGTGCCGACCGCGGTCATGACGCCCGCCCCTCGGGGTGGGTGAGCTCCTGGCCCGGATGGATCAGATCCGGGTCGTCACCGATGACGTCGAGGTTCGTGCGGTACCACCGTGGCCACCATTCGGCGATCTCGGCCGGATCGGCCTGCTCGCCGAGCGAGTGCGCGGCCACTGACCACAGGGTGTCCCCGGGCTGGACGAGGTAGACCGGGCCGGGCGGGTCCTCGACTCCGGATGCGACGTCCTGCTCGGTGCGGTCGTCCTGCTCTGGTGGCTCCTGCTGGTCCGGCTCTGCCCCGCCGTGCGTGCCGTACGGATCGTCCGGCGTGGAGGACTCGTCGTCGTCCTCGCCCTCGACCGGGCCGGCGTCCTGGGTCGGTGTCCAGGTCAGGTGGACCGGGGTCGAGGCGACATCGTCTCCCTCGACCGCGTGGGCCGGGCCCAGGAGAGAACCGGCAACCAGGACGGCCCCGGCACCACCGCCCAGCAGCCGGCGCACCGCCGGGGCGCCGGCCCGGCGCACCAGCCGTTCCCCGCCGGACCAGACCAAGCCGGTTAGCCGCATGGCCAGGCACAGTGCGGTGATCGTGCCGCTGAGTACGTACCAGGCCAGCAGCACCAGGCCCAGGCCCACGAGTACCGCGGCGGTGGCCGCGTCGATTCCTCGGCCGGTTCCCTGTCCGAGTTCCCGGAGCAGGTCCAGCAGATGGGCGGTGCCGAGCCAGAGCGCCCCGGAGCCGGTGGCAGCCAGGACGCTCGCCCCCAGCAACCGGCGCCCGGTGTGCGACACCGTTGTCGTCCACTTCGTCATTGCATTCCCCTATATGTTTCTTTTCGTATCAGTTCGTGTTGATGAGTAATAGTATGTGTACACGGACCGGGCGTGATTGTCCAGAGGTCGACCGGTGCAGGGCCGGACGGATCGCTACGGTGAACAGATGCGCTGGGATGACCTGTTCGCTGACCTGCAGGCGCAGTTCGAAGCGGCTGCGGACGAGCATGTGCCCATGCAGGTTGCCGAACTCGCCGAGGCAGAGATCGCGACCACGATGCTCCCGGACCGGTGGCGGGCCCGGCGCGGGGAACAGTTGCAGGTGCGGCTACGGGACGGTTCGGACCGCGACGGGCTCGTGAGCGACGCGGCTCAGGACTGGCTCGTTCTTGCCAGAGAGGCTCGCCGCAGCCTCATCCCGCGCTCGGCGGTGGTACTGGCCAGGCCACTGGGACCCAGCGCACCCGAACCCACCCGGGTGGAGCGCGGGCTGGGGCTCGGTCACGTCCTGCGTGCGCTCGCGCAGGAGCACCTGCCCGTGGTGGTGCACACCATCGCCGGCACCTACCGCGGCCGGTTGGCGCGCGTGGGCGGCGACCATTGCGACCTGGTCGATGCGCGCGGCGTGGTCACGATCGCCTGGTCCGGACTGGTCAGCGTGGAGTCCGGCACCTGAGTGGCCTCGGCCACCCATGGCCGGTGGCGACTCTGACGCTTGGATTCTCGACCGCCCGGAGTCAGTCCACCCGGCCTTCCTCGCGAAGCCGCTCCTGGGTCCGGGCGTACATGCGGTCGATGTAGTCCTGCAACTGTGCGTCCTCGATCCGCCAGGTGCCCTTGCCGCCGATCTGGATCCCCTTGAGTTCCCCGCTGCGTACCAGCGCCCGCACCTGTGACATCGAGATCGAAAGGATCTCGGCCACGTCGGCAAGGGACAGGAATCGCTGCTGCATGAGCCCATTCTGGCATCCCGGTGGGACAAATCGCCCGGCATGAACAAAGCCCCTGTGCATAAGTCCTACACGAGGCGAGTGTTCTTGGCACCATAGGACGGGCGTAAGGGCACTGATCCACGCAGGGCTGGAACGCGCAGGGGAGGGCGACGGTGGACGAGACACCAGGGGGACTGCGGATGCGCCGGCCGAGTTGGCGCGATCCGCGGCTGGGCATCGGAGTGCTACTGGTTGCGGCCTCGGTCGCACTGGGCTCCTGGGTGGTCACGCAGGCCGGGGCGACCGTGCCCGCCTACACCGCCAGGGAGGTCCTGGTACCTGGTGAACCCATCGGCGTGGATGATCTGGAGGTGGTCCAGGTCCAGATGTCCGGGCTGATGCAGACCTACCTGACCCCCGAGGAAGACGTGCCGGCCGACGCGGTGGTGCTGCGCACCGTCGGTGCTGGGGAACTGGTGCCGGCGGCGGCGATCGGCAGTGCCGTCCAGTTGGACCTACGACCGGTGACCATCCCCACCGACGCCTCGGCGGCGACGTCGTTGGCACGCGGCAGCCGTGTGGACGTGTGGGTGGCCCGGCCGGACCCACAAGGGAGCATCGGTGCAGTGCTCGCCCCGGTTCAGCTTCTGCCGGACGTTCAGGTCGCTGAGGTGTTCGAGGACACCGCCTTGTTCGCCGGCGCAAGCCAGGTGCACGTCCAGGTCCTGATCGCGGAGGCCGACCTGGCCGCCGTGCTCGAGGCGCTGTCCTCCGGCGCCGAGGTGATCCTGGTGCCGGGTCCGGGTGCGTAGCCGATGAGCCTGGGTGTGCTGGTGGCACTGCCGGGCGGCGTCGAGGAACGCCTGGTCCGGGACGTCGCCGCGGCCTCGGACATGACGGTGACCCGGCGCTGCGCCGATGTCGCCGAACTGCTCGCCGCCGCCATCGCCGGTGTCGGCGTGGTGGCGGTCACCGACGCAGAGTCCGGCATCGACCGGATGGCGATCGACCGGCTCGCCGCTGCCGGGGTTCCCACCGTGGTGGTGGCCGGCCCGACCGAGCACGCTCGGGTGCGCCAGATAGGCGCCGTGCCCGCTGATCCCGATGCGGACCTGGTCTCCGCGATCCGTGACGTGGCTGGGCGCGCAGTGGTGCCCGTATCGGCCCCGGTCGAGCCGCCGGTGCCCGATCCGGTGCAGACGAAGGATACGGGCCGGCTCGGCACCGTGGTCACCGTTTGCGGTCCATCGGGATCCCCGGGCCGGTCCACGATCGCGGTGAACGTGGCCCACGAGATCAGCGGGACCGGGCAGGGCGTGCTGTGCATCGACGCCGACATCTGGGGCTCCGCGCTGGCCCAGATGCTCGGCGTGCTCAGCGAATCGGCCGGGCTCGCCGCTGCGGTCAGGGCGGCTGACCAGGGCACCCTGGACGCCGCTGCGTTGGCCCGCATCGCCTGCCAGGTTGACGGCGGGCTGTCTCTGCTCACCGGGCTGCCCCGGGCGTCCCGTTGGCGTGAGATCGGCGCGGCGAGCCTGCGCAGCGTCGTCCAGGTTGCGCGCACGGTTTACTCATGGGTGATCATCGACGGCCCGGTAAGGGTGCCCGATGACGACGGCGACTACGAGCCGATGCTCACCGCCGGCCGCAACGCTGTGGCCGCCGCGGTCTTGGATGAGGCCGATGAGGTGCTCGTGGTCGGCGCGGCCGAACCCATCGGGATCGAGCGGCTGGTGCATACCGTGCTGGACCTGGAGGAACTGCCGCGCCGCACCGTGGTGGTCAACCGGGTGCGCGCAGGTGCCGCCGGCCCGCGTCCGCAGGACTCGGTGCGCGAGGCGCTGGCCCGCTTCGCCGGGATCAGCGACCCGGTGCTGATCCCCGACGACCGGAACGCGGCCGATCGGGCCCTGTTGACCGCCTCGACCTGGGCGGAGGTCGCGCCGAAGTCCTCGGCCCGTCTCGCGGCTCGGGCCCTGGCACACCGGATCAGCGGCACCGCCCCGGTCCGGGCCGGGTTGCGCGGACGGCTGCGCCGGCCCGGATAGGACACACTGTGACCATGCGCGTCTATCTCCCAGCCACTCTGGCCGACCTGGCCGGCACCGAGGGCCTGCCCCCGCGCCGCGGCCATGCCCTCACCCCTGCCCTCGCCGCGGCGCTCGGCACCGCAGCCGGCGACAGCGACGATGCCGAGGCAGGGGAGTTCCAGGCCCTGGTGGCGGCCGCAGCCGACAGCCTGGCCATGCTGCGGGACCGCGGTCATGAGCCGCCGGTGCGGGTGGTCGTCGCGGCCGATATCGACGATGTCGAGGTCCCGCAGGGTGATCCGGCGCCCTCGGCGGTGTTCGCCCCGGCCCTACCTTGGCGCGCCGTGGTCTCCTTCCACGTCGATGACCGAACAGACCTCGCCGGCGCCGACCAGTTGCGTGCGGCCATAGCCGGGCAGGCGGGAGCCGAGGACGCCGTCGCCGAACTGGACCTGCTCTGGTACGACGTGAGCGAGCGCGCCGATCTGCTGACCTGACGATCCGTGTCGTGACGCCCAGGTGACCTACTGTGCGGGCCGGGCCAGGTAGCCCATCACCGCGTCGTGCAGGTGGGTGTTCGTGGCCAGCGCGTTCCCACCGAAGGGACCGTCCGCCCCGGCCAGCGAAGTGAACCGGCCGCCCGCCTCGGTCACGATCGGCACCAGAGCCGCCATGTCATGCAGCGCCAACTCGGGTTCGCACGCGATGTCGACCGCGCCCTCGGCGACCATCATGTAGGACCAGAAGTCTCCGTAGGCGCGGGTGCGCCACAGCGCCTCGGTCAGGTCCAAGAACGCATCGAGCAGCCCGATCTCGTCCCATCCGTCCAGACTGGAGTAGGACAGGGAGGCATCGGCCAGATCGCGGACCCCGGAGACCTCCAAGCGGCTGGCCGCCGAGAGGGCGCGGCCCGTCCAGGCACCGGACCCGAGCGCGGCCCACCATCGACGTTGCAGTGCCGGCGCCGAGACCAGCCCGAGCACCGGTTCGCCGTCGTCGACCAGTGCGATCAGGGTGGCCCAGACCGGCACGCCCCGGATGAAGTTCTTGGTTCCGTCGATCGGGTCGATCACCCACTGACGCGAACCGTGCCCGGTGGCGCCGAACTCCTCGCCCAGGACCGCGTCTCGGGGCCGGGTGCGGCTGAGCTGGCCGCGCACGATCTCCTCGGCACTGCGGTCGGCATCGGTGACCGGTGTGGTGTCCGGTTTGGTCTCCACGTGCAGGTCGAGGGCCTTGAACCGGGCCATCGTCTGGGCGTCGACCTGGTCAGCGATCACGTGCGCCAGCCGCAGGTCGTCGTCGTAGCGGGGGCGTTGCGGGGCGGTATCGGTGCTCACCCGGTCACGGTAGCGCCCGGCGGGTCCCGGGAGTCCCAGGTGGCGGGGCGGGGCGCCGCAAACACCGGAGCGATGTGCGCAACGGCATGGGTACTCGATTACCAACGCACGAGTACTAGCGTCGGGCGGCTGACCGGCAGTCCCGGCGCCGAAGGCTGCCTCGCACCTGCGACGCGAAGCCGTGCCCTGCGGGCACCGGCACAGGCACCAGCAGGTACCGGTGTCACTTGGTTTCCGATGCGCGCCGGGCGTACCGTAACCTGGCCAAGGAGAAGGAGACGGCAGTGGTTGTGCTGAACAGCGACACCCTGGAGGCCATTGCCGCGAGGGTGCCGGCTCCGGCCTACGACCGCTCGCAGATGCGCGTGGGGATCGTGCACTTCGGGGTCGGCGGGTTCCACCGGGCCCACCAGGCGATGTACCTGGATCGACTCATGCAGGACGGCGCGGCCCGGGACTGGGCCATCTGCGGCGTGGGGCTGCTACCGGGGGACCGGCACATGGCCGACGTGCTCCAGGCGCAGGACGGGCTCTACACGCTGGTGACCAAGCCCCCGGACGGGACACTGGAACCCAGAGTCATCGGCTCGATCGCGCGGTACCTGTACGGACCGGCGGATCCTGCGGCGGTGCTGGACCAGATGGCTGATCCCGCGGTTCGGATAGTCTCGCTGACCGTCACCGAGGGCGGGTACCACGTCAACCCGGTGACCGGCGAACTCGATCCCGCCGCCCCCGAACTGCAGCACGATCTGGCCCACCCCGAGGTGCCGTCGTCGATGTTCGGCTACGTGCTGGCGGCGTTGCGGCGGCGCCGAGCCGCGGGAGTACCACCGTTCACGGTGGTCTCCTGCGACAACATCCAGGGCAACGGGGACGTGGCCCGAGCGATGCTGGTGGCGTTCGCCGGCCTGCAGGATCCGGATCTGGGCGGCTGGATCGACGCCGAGGTCTCCTTCCCCAACTCCATGGTGGACCGGATCACCCCCGCCACCGCCGCTGCCGACCGCACCATGGTGGCGACCCGGTTCGGCATCATCGACGAGTGGCCGGTAGTCGCCGAACCGTTCGTCCAGTGGGTCCTGGAGGACAACTTCCCGACCGGCCGTCCGCCGTTCCAGGACGCCGGCGTGCAGATGGTGGATGACGTGGTGCCTTACGAGATGATGAAGTTGCGCCTGCTCAACGCCAGCCATCAGGCCCTGTGCTACCTGGGCTACCTCGCCGGGTACCGGTACGCCCATGAGGTCGCCGCGGACCCGTTGTTCCGGTCCTTCCTGCTTCGGTACATGCGTGCGGAAGCTGCCCCGACCCTGCCCCCCGTACCCGGTGTCGATCTGCGCGACTATCAGCACCAACTCATCGGACGGTTCGCCAACGCCCATGTGCGCGACACCCTGGCGCGGCTCTGCGCGGAGAGTTCGGACCGGATTCCGGCGTGGTTGGTGCCGGTGGTCGTGAAGAACCTGCAGACCGGCAGATCCGTGGCATGCTCGGCCCTCGTCGTCGCGGCGTGGGCGCGGTACGCCGAAGGCACCGACGAGCAGGGCCGGCCGATCGAGGTTGTGGATCAGCGCCGGGACCGGGTGATGGCGGCAGCGGGCCGGCAGCGGCAGGATGAGCTTGCGTTCCTGCGCGATCGGACGCTGTTCGGTGACCTCGTCGACGAGGCCCGGTTCGTCACGGCATACCGGTCCGCGCTGGCCACCTTGCACCGGGACGGAGCGCGAGCGGCACTCGAATCGCTCATGGCCGAAGGCCGGATCCACTGAACGGAGTGAACCCATCCCGCTGAAATGTCCAAGCCCGGGACCAGCATGGGCGGCACACTGGAGGCATGCCCATCACACTCACGCCCAAACTCGTCGTCCACGAGGCCGATAGCGCGATCGATTATTACTCCCGGGCCCTCGGGGCCACGGTGCGGCAGCGGTACACGATGGGGAACTCCGTGGTGTTCGCCGAACTGGCGGTGTTCGGCCTCGCCCTTCTTCTCAAGGATGCCGACGAGCACGACCCCAGCCCGCAGACGTTGGGCCGGCCGGGCGTGCTGCTCGATGTGACCACCGACGATCCGGACGGTCTGGCCGAGCAGATGGTGGCGGCCGGCGGCCAGGTGGTCTTCCCGGTGGCCGACCAGCCCTACGGGGCGCGCGGCGGACGGGTGCGCGACCCCTTCGGTCACGAATGGTTGCTGCAGACACCGATGACCTGGAGCCCCGAGCAGATCCAGGCCGCACTGGAGGATCCCGAGGGCTGAACCACCCGGCGACACGACCCGCTGCCGGTGAAGGAAGTGTGAGGGGACGGTCGCCAAAGAGAGTACGGTGAAGGGGTGGCAACCCCAACATTGAACACCAGGCCACCGATCCCGACGTGGCGCTCGAGCATCGTGCTCAAATCTGTCATGGCCGTCAGCGGGCTGATCCTGGTCGGATTCCTGATCGCTCATGCCTACGGCAACTTCAAGGTCTTCTCCGGGCAGGAGGCCTTCGATGCCTACTCGGCCTACCTGCGTGAGATCGGCCAGCCCCTACTGCCCTACAGCGGCGCGCTGTGGATACTGCGGATCGTGCTGCTGGCCGCTATCGGAGCGCATATCTACGCAGCGGTGACGCTCTGGCGGCGCAACCGCGGCGCGACCGCCGGCAAGGGTGCCGCCCGGTACGTGAGCAGCAACGCCCGGCGCGGCCACCAGCGGTCCTACGCCTCGTTCACGATGCGGTGGGGAGGGGTGGTCATCGGGTTGTTCGTGATCTACCACATCCTGCACCTGACCACGAACCACATCGCCCCCGGTGGTGCTTCCGGAAGCCCGTACGAGCGAACGGTGAACGGGTTCGAGATCTGGTGGGTGGTGGCCACCTACACGATCGCCCTGATCGCCCTGGGCTTCCACCTGCGCCACGGGCTGTGGGCGGCCTTCGCCAGCATCGGCTGGAACCGATCGCCGCGGGTGCGTGCGAACCTGAACTTCGCCGCCACGGTGGTCGCGGTCGCGATGATCCTCGCCTTCCTCATTCCCCCCTTCGCCGTCCTGTTCGGAGTCGTGTAGTGAGTATCACCCAGCCCGTCGACACTGAGTTCTACATCTCGGGCGCCCCGATCGCTGATGACAAGGCTCCGGCTGGGCCGATCAACGAGCGGTGGGACACCCGCCGGTTCGAGGCGAAACTGGTCAACCCCGCCAACCGCCGCAAACTCTCGGTGATCATGGTGGGCACCGGACTGGCCGGCGCCGCAGCAGCGGCCACCCTCGGTGAGGCCGGTTACCACGTCCAGGCGTTCTGCTACCAGGACAGCCCCCGCCGGGCCCACTCCATCGCCGCCCAGGGCGGGATCAATGCGGCCAAGAACTACCGCAACGACGGGGACTCCATCGAGCGGTTGTTCTTCGACACCGTCAAGGGCGGGGACTACCGCGCCCGGGAGTCCAACGTCTACCGGCTGTCCCAGGTCAGCGTGGAGATCATCGACCAGTGCGTGGCCCAGGGCGTTCCGTTCGCCCGGGAGTACGGCGGGTTGCTGGACAACCGCTCCTTCGGCGGGGTGCAGGTCTCGCGCACCTTCTACGCCCGCGGCCAGACCGGCCAGCAGTTGCTGCTGGGGGCCTACCAGGCCATGGAACGCCAGATCGGGGCCGGGACGGTGGAGATGTTCTCCCGCCACGAGATGCTCGATGTGATCGTGATCGACGGCCACGCCCGGGGCATCGTGGCCCGGGACCTGGTCACCGGCGAGATCCAGACCCATATGGCCGACGCGGTGGTGCTGGCCAGCGGTGGGTACGGCAACGTGTTCTTCCTGTCCACCAACGCGATGGGCTCCAACGTCACCGCCACCTGGAAGGCGCACCGCAAGGGCGCCTTCTTCGGCAACCCCTGCTACACCCAGATCCACCCCACCTGCATCCCGGTGTCCGGGGCGAACCAGTCCAAACTCACCTTGATGAGCGAGTCGCTGCGCAACGACGGGCGCATCTGGGTTCCGAAGAAGCCAGGTGACGAACGCGCCCCGCAGGATATCCCCGAGGACGAGCGCGACTACTACCTGGAGCGTCGCTACCCGGCCTTCGGCAACCTGGTGCCTCGCGACGTGGCTTCCCGGGCCGCCAAGAACGTGTGCGATGAGGGCCGCGGGGTGGGCCACAAGGTCGACGGCGTAGCGCGCGGGGTCTACCTGGACTTCGCCGATGCGATCGCCCGATTGGGCCGCAAGGCGGTGGAGGGCAAGTACGGCAACTTGTTCGACATGTACGAGCAGATCACCGGGGAGAACCCGTACGAGATGCCGATGCGGATCTATCCCGCGGTGCACTACACCATGGGCGGGTTATGGGTGGATTACGACCTGCAGTCCACCATCCCGGGGCTGTTCGTGACCGGGGAGGCCAACTTCTCCGACCACGGCGCCAACCGGCTCGGTGCCAGCGCGCTGATGCAGGGGTTGGGGGATGGCTACTTCGTGCTGCCACCCACGCTGGCGCATTACCTCGCGGACAACCCGCTGCCGCCGGTGGATGAGAACCACCCCGAGGCACAGGCCACCAAGGCGGCCGTGACCGACCGGATCGAGAAACTCCTGAGCATCAACGGTGAACGCACGGTGGATTCCTTCCACCGCGAACTCGGCGACATCATGTGGGAGTACTGCGGTATGGAGCGCAGTGCGGAGGGCCTGACGAAGGCGATCGGCCTGATCCGCTCGCTGCGCGAGGAGTTCTGGCGCAACGTCAGGGTGCCCGGTTCCGCGGCGGAGTTCAACCAGTCCCTGGAGCGGGCCGGCCGGGTGGCCGACTTCCTGGAACTCGGCGAACTCATGTGCATCGACGCCCTGCACCGGGAGGAGTCCTGCGGTGGGCACTTCCGCGCCGAACACCAGACCGAGGACGGCGAGGCGCTGCGCGACGACGAGAACTTCGCCTACGTGGCAGCCTGGGAGTACACCGGAGAGGACGCCAAACCCGTCCTGCACAAGGAAGACCTGGAGTACGAGTACGTCGAGATGAAGCAGCGGAGCTACAAGTGAACATCACTCTGCGCGTATGGCGGCAGCGCACCGCCACCGACAACGGCCGGATGGTCACCTACCAGGTGGAGGGCATCTCCCCGGACATGTCCTTCCTGGAGATGCTCGACATGCTCAACGAGCGTCTCACCATGGCCGGCGACGACCCGATCGCGTTCGACGACGACTGCCGCGAGGGAATCTGCGGTGCGTGCGGACTGGTCATCAACGGCCTGGCGCACGGGCCCAAACGACTCGTCACCACCTGCCAGTTGCACATGCGCAGTTTCAACGACGGCGACGTCATCGACGTCGAGCCCTTCCGGGCCGAGCCGTTCACCGTCGTCCGCGACCTCGTGGTGGACCGCTCCGCCTTCGACCGCATCATCCAGGCCGGCGGCTACATCTCGGTGAACACCGGCTCGGCCCCGGACGCCCACGCGACGCCGGTGCCCCGGGACGACGCCCAGGACGCCTTCGACGCCGCCGCCTGCATCGGTTGCGGAGCCTGTGTGGCTGCCTGCCCGAACGGATCGGCCTCGCTGTTCCTGGGCGCGAAGATCGATCACCTGGGCAAACTCCCCCAGGGCCAGCCCGAACGGCACGCCCGGGCGCTGGCGATGACCGCCCGGCACGACCACGAGGGTTTCGGCGGGTGCACCCAGATCGGGGAGTGCGAAGCGGTGTGCCCCAAGGGGATCCCGCTTTCGGTGATCTCCCAGACGAACGCCGACGTGCTCGGTGCGCTCTCCCACGGGGGCCGGTAGCCCCGAGCACCGTGGCGGAGATGGCCGAAGGCGCCTCCTGTCTGCAGATGCGGCGCCGGGTGCTGGCCTTCGCGAAGGCGTTCGGAGGCGTCCGCACCCGGCAGCCTCAATCGGAGGAAGTGCGGCTGGCCAGCAGCCTGCGGAACGAGGCCAGCCTGGCCTCTCCGACCGCTCCGGCCCTCCCCGAGTCCACCCAGTCATCCAGTGCGCAGTCCGGGGCGTCCGCGGTGTGGGTGCACCCCCGCGGGCAGTCCTGGGCGACGGCACCCAGGTCCTCGAAGGCGTGCACCAGGCTGTCGGGGTCCACGTGCGCCAGACCGAAGGAGCGCACACCCGGGGTGTCGATGATCCAGCCCCCCTGCGGGAGCGGCAGGGCCACCGCCGAGGTGGAGGTGTGCCGCCCGCGGCCGGTGGTCACGTTGACCTTGCCCACCGCCCGGTCCGCCTGCGGGACCAGGGCGTTGACCAGCGTGGACTTGCCCACCCCGGAATGACCGACCATCACCGACATCCGACCGGTCACGGCCGCGCGAAGTTCCGCCAAGCCGGTGATGTCCGACGGCGTGGCCGCCCCGGGTGCGGCGGTCACCACCGCGGAGACGCCCAGGGAGGTATAGGCGGACAGGAACTCCTCGGGGTCGGCCAGGTCCGCCTTGGTCAGGCACAGTAAGGCATCCATGCCGGCGTCGAAGGCCGCGACCAGGCAGCGGTCCACCATGCGTGGGCGTGGTTCGGGCTCGGCCAGGGCGGTGACGATGACCAGTTGATCGGCATTGGCCACGAGCACCCGCTCGGCGCCCTCGACGTCCTCGGCGGAGCGGCGCAGCGCGGTGCGTCGTTCGTGCACGCGCACCACCCGCGCCAGGGTGTCGGAGGCGCCGGAGGTGTCCCCGACCACATCCACCCGGTCCCCGACCACGACGGCGGCCCGGCCCAGTTCCCGGGCCATCATCGCCACCACTGCCACGCCGTCGTCGGTGAGTAGCCGCGCCCGGCCACGGTCCAGTCCGATCACCAGCGCCGGGATCGCGTCGGCGTGGTCCGGCCGCCTCTTGCTGCGCGGCCGGCTGCCACGGGAGTTCGGGCGGATCCGCACGTCCGCCTCGGAGTACTCGCGCGGTGACCTCATGCCCCGGTGAGCATCGAGTGCCACATGGTGGCGAAGCCGGGCACGGTCTTGGCGGTCGTGGCTATATCCACCACACCCACCCCGTCCACCGCCAGGCCGATGATGGCGGCGAACATCGCCATCCGGTGGTCGTGGTAGGTCCGCAGCACCGCGGGGCGCAGGTCGCCGCCGTCGATGATCACGCCGTCCTCGGTCTCCTCGGCCCGACCCCCGAGCCGGGTGATCTCGGTGACCAGCGCAGCCAACCGGTCGGTTTCGTGCCCGCGCAGGTGGGCGATGCCGCGCAACCTCGAACGACCAGGTGCCAGGGCGGCCAGTGCGGCCAGGGCCGGGGTGAGTTCCCCGGCCTGGCTCAGGTCCAAGTCCACCGGTGCCAGGGTGCCGCCGCCGCGGGCGGTGAGCACGCCGTCGTCGTCGAGGTCCACCTGGCCGCCGAAGGCGGTCAGGAACTCTGGCAGCAGAGCTCCCGGCTGGGTGGTGCGGGCAGGCCAGTGCGGGATCCGCACCTGCCCACCGGCCACCAGCGCGGCGGCCAGGAACGGTGCGGCGTTGGAGAGGTCCGGCTCGACGGCGACGTGCCCACCGGCGATCGGGCCCGGTTCGACCCGCCACTGACCCGCAGTGGTGTCATCCACCACGACCCCCCGTTCCCGCAGCGTGGCCACCGTCATGTCGATGTGCGGCTGGCTGGGCAGCACCGATCCGACGTGGCGCAGGGTGAGCCCGGAGGTGAACCGTGGGGCCGCCAGGAGCAGGGCGGAGACGAACTGGGAGGAGGCGGCGGCATCGATCTGCACCTGTCCACCCGCCACCGCACCGGCACCGTGCACGGTCACCGGCAGGAACTGCGGCGGGTCCTGCTCGCCGCCGAGAGCCACGCCCAGGTCCGCCAGGGCGGTCAGCACCGGGCCCATCGGCCGCGACCGGGCCGCGGCGTCACCGTCCAGATGCACCGCACCGGTGGCCAGCGCCGCGATCGGGGGGATGAACCGCATCACTGTCCCGGCCAGTCCGCAGTCGATCCGGGCCCCGCCCTGCAATTGACCAGGAGTGATGGAGATCGAGGTGGGGTCCTGCTCGTCGATGGTGATCGTGGTGCCCAGCGACCGCAGCGCCCCGATCATCAGGTCCGCGTCCCGGGAGCGCAGCGCACCGGTGATGGTGGTCGGCTCCTGAGCCAGGGCGGCCAGGGGCAGGTAACGGTTGGTCAGCGACTTCGATCCGGGGATCACGACGGTGGCGTCGAGGCCCAGGGTGGCAAGCGGAGCCGCCCACACCTGATCGGTGGTCATCGAGAGGGCCTCATGCGGCCTTGGCTGCCTTCACCCGGCTGCGCATGTCCGACTTCACCTCGGCGAGTTCGGCGCGGTGCTCCTTGGCGTTGCGCCGTTTCCAACTCAGCGACGGCTCACCCTCCCGGTCGGAGGCGGCGATGATCAACCCGCCGAGCAGGCCCAGATTGCGTAGCAGCGTGCTGCGCGCGGCGCGGCGCTCCTCGGGTGTGCCGGTCGTGGGCCGGTTCAGCACGGTGAGCGGGACTGCGACCAGAGCGAGGATCCCGGCGGCCAGGCGGGGCGCTTTGCCGGTGGCCAGCAGCACCCCGGCACCCACCGATATGGCACCGCTGATCTTGGCCAGCGTCACCGTGTCCTCGGGCAATCCCGAGACCTTCTCGGAGGCGGCTTTGAGCGGCTTGGCGACCGGCTCGAGCTTCTCGGCGTGCCGTTCCGGATTCCGCATCGCGTCCCACCCGTCCACGATGAACACGGAGGCGAGCAAGGGGCGGGCCAGTCTGCGCAGCGAAGTCATAGGTCCATTGCTACCGCAGAATGGGCTCGAGCGCGAGCTTTTCGGTGAGATGGCCGTATCGGCGAGGGTTGGGAATAGCCGGGCGGGTGGAGACGGTTGTCCATGATGTGCAGGTGATGACGAGGGACCGTGAGCAGGCTGTGCCCGCCGGGCTGCGCGGGGGCTGGGGAGGGCTAGGCTTGCAGGTGATGAATGATCACGGTGAACCCTCCGGTACCGGCGCCGCTCAGGACGAGCGGTCGCCCCGGCGTGCGCCCGAGGAGGAGACCGTCGCAGAGCGTGACCGCCGCTTCCAGGACGAAGCACTGCCCTACCTGGACCAACTCTACGGCGCCGCGCTGCGGATGACCCGCAAGCCCGAGGATGCCGAGGACCTGGTCCAGGAGGCCTTCTCCAAGGCCTATGCGGCCTTCGGGCAGTACCGCCCGGGCACCAACCTGAAGGCGTGGCTGTACCGGATCCTGACCAACTCCTACATCAATTCGTATCGCAAGAAGCAGCGTGAGCCGCAGCAGTCCGATGCCGAGGAGGTCGAGGACTGGCAGATCCATCGCGCGGCCTCGCACACCTCCACCGGGTTGCGCTCGGCCGAGGCCGAGGCGATCGACGCCCTGGGTGACGACGTGGTGAAGGAGGCGTTGACTGCGCTCCCTGAGGATCGCCGCCTGGCGGTGTACCTGGCCGACGTGGAGGGGTTCGCCTACAAGGAGATCGCCGAGATCATGGACACCCCGATCGGTACGGTGATGTCGCGCTTGCATCGAGGCCGCGCGCAGTTGCGCACCCTACTGGCCGACCATGCCCGGTCCCTGGGGATCAAGGTGGAGAAGGTATGAACTCAGAGATCCGCCGCGCAGCCCAGTTGTGCAACTGCGCCGAGGCGTTGGAGCATCTGTCCGAGTACCTGGACTCGGAGATGGACGAGCGCGAACTGGAACGCCTGCGCACCCATATCGAGGACTGCGCCCAGTGCCTGGAGGCCCTCGCATCCGAACAGTCCCTGCGGGTGGTGCTGCGTCGCTCCTGCGCTGAGGTGGCGCCGCCCTCGCTGCGGTTGCGGGTGCTCTCCCAGATCACGGTGCAGCGCAATAGCTCACGCTGAGTGCGGACACGAAGCCGGGAGACGCAACAGCGCCGAGGGGATCGAAGGATCCGCACTCGGCGCTGATCTGACTGGTTGCGTGTTGCGCTGGCTCAGCTGTTGGGACGCTTGCCGCTGTTGGCAGCGTTCTTGCGGCGGGCCTTGCGCTTACGTCCGCGCTTGCTCATCGGGCGCACCTTCCGGTTCGTCGGTCACGTAGGGGTCGGAGACCACCGCCCATCATCCCACACGGGGCCCGTCGGGTGACAATCACGGGGTAGGCCGCCACTTCCGCGAACCCGGGCGATGGGTCCGGGCCACCACTAGGCTGTGCCGATGCGATGTGTCTACGTCCGGAGCCAGGATCCCGACCGCCCGCTGACCGGATTGGGCATCGGCCCGCTGGATCTTCATCCGCCCGAGGCCGACTGGGTGCCGGTGCAGGTCCGTGCGGCCTCGCTGAACCACCATGACCTGTGGAGTCTTCGCGGTGTGGGTCTGAGCGCCGACCGGCTTCCCATGGTGCTGGGCACCGACGCGGCCGGATTCGACCCCGACGGGCGGCGGGTGCTGGTGCACGCGGTGCTGACCAGCCCGGGCTGGGTGGGGGAGGAGACCCTGGACCCGCGACGCAGCCTGCTCTCCGAGCGCTACCCGGGCACGCTGGCCGAGCGGGTCTGGGTTCCCGCACGGAACGTGGTCGCCATCGCCGACGAGATGTCCTTCCCCGATGCGGCCTGCTTGCCCACCGCCTATCTGACCGCCTACCGCCTCCTGGTCGATGCCGCTGGCGTACGGCCCGGGCAGCGGGTGCTGATCCAGGGGGCCGGCGGCGGGGTGGCGACCGCCGCGACGGTGCTCGCCCGGGCCATGGGCGCGCACGTCGTGGTCACCTCCCGCTCCGAGGAGCGTCGGGAGGCAGCCCTGGCGATCGGTGCGCACCAGGCGGTAGCGGCCGGGGAGCGGATCGAACCGGTGGATGCGGTGATCGAGACCGTCGGGGAGGCCACCTGGTCCCACTCGCTCCGTGCGCTGCGTCCCGGTGGTGTAGTCGCCGTCGCCGGAGCCACGTCCGGGGCGATGCCGCCGGCGGACCTCAACCGCGTGTTCTTCCGTAGCCTGCGAGTGGTCGGCTCCACCATGGGCACCCTGGAGCAACTGCACGGCCTCCTCGCGATGCTGCAGGCGACCGGGGTGCGCCCGGTGGTGGATTCGGTGCACGGGTTCGAGGAGGAGGGAATCCGCGCGGCGTTCGCGCGCCTGGACTCCGGTGCGGCGTTCGGCAAGGTCGTGCTCAGCCGCGACTGAGTGGCCCTCAGTTCTCCTCGGGCAGGCCCAGCCAGGAGTGCCAGCCGTTGTGCAACACCAGCCAGGCCAGCAGCCCGTAGCCGGCCTGGCCGGGGTGCACGCCGTCCCCGGCGGCGACGTCTGCCTGCCACTGCTCGTGGGCACGCAGCGGCGCGAACGTTTCCACGTAGGGCACCCGCCGCCGCCCACAGACGTCGGCGTAGGCTTCGGACAACCCGGCAAGCCCGGTCTCGGACGCTCCCGGACGCGGGGGAGGCCCGACGACGAAGGTCGGGATGGCGCGGGAGGCCGCGTCGTCGAGGACGTTGGCCAGGTTCAGCCGGCTCCGGGCCAGGGAGATCCCGTGCTCCAGGTCAGCGCACCCCGGCGCCACCACCAGGTGGCCGGGCTCCTTGCCGAACCGGCGGTTGCACTCGCTCTCCCACCGACCGGCCAGGGCCGTGCTGGTCTCCCCGGGTACGGCCAGGGTGAAGAACGCCGGTGGCTCCTCGGCGCGGGTGCGGGCGGCCACCCGGCCGACCCACCCCATGCCGCGGGCATCGCCGACTCCGGCGACCAACTCGTCCCCGACGATGCAGATCCGTGTGCTCACCGGGTGAAGGCTTCGTCCAGCAGTGTCTCCTGCTCGCGCGCATGCACCTTGCCCGAGCCGGTGGACGGTGCCGCCGACTCCGGCCTGGTGACGCCCCGGATACCCCGCTGCGCCACTGCGGGCACCGCCTCGGGAAGGTTCACGTACAGGTAGTTCCACGCGCCCTGGTTGCGCGGCTCGTCCTGCACCCAGAGCAGTTCGGCGTCGCCGTAGCGGTCGAGTTCGGCAGCGATCTCCTCGGCCGGCAGCGGGTAGAGCTCCTCCACCCGTACCAGCGCGGTGCGGTCGTCGTTCTCCTTGATCCGGCGCGCGAGCAGGTCGTAGTAGATACGTCCGCTGCACAGCATCACCCGGTCCACCTTGGCGGCGTCGATGTGCTCATCGCCGATCACCGGGCGGAAGGTGCCGGTGGTGAAGTCCTCCACCTGGGACGTCGCCGCCCGCAGCCGCAGCAACTGCTTGGGGGTGAACACCACCAGGGGCAGACGCGGGCGCTGGTAGGCCTGGCGCCGTAGCAGATGGAAGTGGTTGGCCGGGGTGGAGGGCTGGGCAACGATCATGTTGTCCTCGGCGCCGAGTTGCAGGAAGCGCTCGATCCGAGCCGAGGAATGGTCCGGCCCCTGGCCCTCGTACCCGTGCGGCAGGAGCAGCACCACCGAGGAATTCTGGCCCCACTTCTGCTCCGCGGAGGAGATGAACTCGTCGATGACGATCTGGGCACCGTTGACGAAGTCACCGAACTGGGCCTCCCACAGCACCAGGGCATCGGGCCGCTCCACCGAGTAGCCGTACTCGAAGGCCAGTGCCGCGTACTCACTCAGCAGGGAGTCGTGCACCCAGAACTTGGCCTGGTCGGCGGCCAGATACATCAGCGGGGTCCACTCCGCACCGGTGTGGTAGTCGTGCAGGACCGCGTGCCGCTGCACGAACGTGCCGCGGCGGGAGTCCTGACCGGCCAGGCGAACCGGGGTGCCCTCCAGGAGCAGCGACCCGAAGGCCATCAACTCCCCGAAGGCCCAGTCCACGTTGCCCTCGGTGGCCATCTTGGCCCGCCGCTGCAACAGCTTGTCCAGTTTCGGGTGCACCGTGAAGCCCTCCGGCGGGCGCGTGTGCGCTTCACCGACGCGGGCCAGCAGGTTGGCCGGCACGGCGGTCTGCCAGCCGACCATCACCCCGGCGTCCTCCTGCTGGGACTCCGGACGCTCCAGGCCGGCCACCGTTGTCGGGTCATCGGAGTTCTCGGCGTTGCGCGACTCGGTGAAGACCCGCTCCAACTCCTTGCGGTAGTCGGCGAGGAACTCCTCGGCCTCCTCCTCGGTGAGGTCACCGCGTCCCACCAGCGCCTCGGTGAACAGGGTGCGCACCGAGCGCTTGTCCTCGATCAGGGAGTACATCACCGGCTGGGTCATCGAGGGGTCATCACCCTCGTTGTGCCCGCGGCGGCGGTAGGACACCATGTCGATGATGACGTCGCGGTTGAACTCCTGGCGGTAGTCGAAGGCCAGCGCCGCGACGTGCGCCACCGCCTCCGGGTCATCACCGTTGACGTGGAAGATCGGCACCTGCAGACCCTTGGCCACGTCGGTGGCGTAGAGCGTGGACCGGGTGGAGGAGGCGCCGGCGGTGAAGCCGACCTGGTTGTTGATCAGGATGTGCACGGTGCCGCCGGTGCGGTAGCCGCGCAACTGGGCGAGCTGGAGGGTCTCGGTCACCACGCCCTGGCCGGAGAACGCGGCGTCACCGTGGATCAGGACCGGTAGCACCGAGAAGCCCGAGCCGCCCATGTCGATCCGGTCCTGCTTGGCCCGCACCACACCTTCCAGGACTCCGTTGACCGCCTCCAGGTGGGAGGGATTGGCAGCTAGGTAGACCTTGGTGGTCTCCCCGTCCACGGCGGTGTAGGTGCCCTCGGTGCCCAGGTGGTACTTGACGTCACCGCTGCCCTGCACGGTGCGCGGGTCCTGGTTGCCCTCGAACTCGGCGAAGATCTGCCGGTAGGACTTGCCCGCGATGTTGGCCAGCACGTTCATCCGGCCTCGGTGCGGCATCCCGATGGCCACCTCGTCCAGGCCCTCCTGGGCGGCGCGCTGCAGGATCCGGTCCAACATCGGGATCAGGGACTCGCCACCTTCGAGGCTGAAGCGCTTCTGACCCACGTACTTGGTCTGCAGGAACGTCTCGAACGCCTCGGCGGCGTTGAGGGTGCGCAGGATCTGGCGCTGCTCGGCTCCGACCGGCTTGGTCCAGCCCGACTCCAGGCGGCGCTGCAACCAGCGGCGCTGGGCGCCATCGTGCAGGTGCATGTACTCCACGCCGATGGTGCGGCAGTAGGAGTTGCGCAGCAGTCCGAGGATGTCGCGCAGCGGCATCCGGGCCTTGTCACCGAAGCCGCCGGTGGGGAAGGTCCGGTCCAGGTCCCACAGGGTCAGGTTGTGGTTCTGCACGTCCAGGTCGGGGTGCTTGCGCTGGCGGTAGGCCAGCGGGTCGGTGTCGGCGATCAGGTGGCCGCGGGACCGGAAGGCGTGGATCAACTCGGCGATCCGGGCCGGCTTGGTGAGTTCGTCGTCCTCGGTACCGGCGATGTCGGTGGTCCAGCGGACCGGCTCGTAGGGGACGCGCAACGACGCGAAGACGCGGTCGTAGAAGCCGTCCTCACCGAGCAGCTTGGAGTGAACGATCCGCAGGAAGTCACCGGACTGGGCGCCCTGGATGATCCTGTGGTCGTACGTGGAGGTCAGGGTCATCGTCTTGGAGATGCCCATCCGGGCCAGGGTCTCGGACGAGGCGCCCTGGAACTCGGCCGGATAGTTCATGGCGCCCACGCCGATGATGGTGCCCTGGCCCTGCATCAGCCGCGGTACCGAGTGCTCGGTGCCGATGGTTCCGGGGTTGGTCAGGGTGATGGTGGTGCCGGTGAAGTCCTCCACCGTCAGTTTCCCGTCGCGGGCCTTGCGAACCAGTTGTTCGTAGGCGAGCCAGAACTCGGCGAAGTTCATCTGCTCCGCGCCCTTGATCGAGGGCACCAGGAGTTGGCGGGTGCCGTCCGGGCGGGGCAGGTCGATCGCCAGGCCGAAGTTGACGTTGGCCGGGTTGACGATCCCGGGCTTGCCGTCCACCTCGCGGTAGCCGGCGTTCATCTCGGGCATGTCCGCCAGTGCCTCGACGATCGCGAACCCGATCAGGTGGGTGAAGGAGACCTTCCCGCCCCGGCCGCGCTGCAGATGGTTGTTCAGCACGATCCGGTTGTCGACCATCAACTTCGCCGGGATGGAGCGCACGCTCGTGGCGGTGGGGACGGTCAGCGAGGACTCCATGTTGGTGACCACGCGGGCCGCGGCCCCACGCAGCCGGGAGGCCTCGTCATCGCCGCCCGTGCTCCGCGGACCACCGGCGGTGGGTGCCGAGGTGTAGGTGGCAGTGGCGGCCACGGCGGTCACCTCGGGAGCGGCCGGGGGCAGGTCGGCGGGGACCTGGGTGCCCGAGGCGTCGGTCTTCTCGGCCTGCACCGAGTCGGCCGAGTGTGCCTCGGCGTCCACCGGTGCGGGGTCCGGTGCGGGCTCGGCGACGGCCCGGGCGGCCCTGGCCTGCCGGGCGGGTTCGTCGCGACCGGACGCGGCCCTGCCGGTCTCGTCGGTGCCGGACTCGGACCGTTCGGCGTCGTCCGCGCCGTCGGCTGCGGGCGCGCCGTCGGTGCCGTTGTCCGCGCTCGCGTCCTCATCACGGTAGGACGCGAAGAACTTCCGCCAAGCGGGATCGACGAGGGAGGCGTCCTTCTTGTACTTGGCGAACTGCTCTTCGATGAGCCATTCGTTTCCGCCGAAGGATTCCGCGCTCAGCGCGGGGTTTGCTGGGGCCTGCTCGGACACGCGGGGATCGCCCTCTTCCACAACGATGAGTGTGTTGATGAACACCCCCAAGCCTAAGCGACGAGGTCCCGGGGAACGTCGTCAAAGTGCCGTGGAGCACACGGAAATCTCGGGATCGAGCCGATGTCGACCCGGCTGTTCAAGAGCCGGTCAACATCGAGTCAGCGATCACGCTCGATGGGGTCGACGGCTGGTGTGGAAATCACCTCGGCCCGGGCCAGGTGCTGCGGGCCGAGGAAGGTCCCGTGGTGGGCAGCCGAACCCGGACCGTGGTGCCCAGCGGCGGGGTGGAGTCGGCGATGGCGATGGTGCCGCCGTGCAGGTCGACAGCCCAGCGGGCGATGGCAAGGCCCAGACCGGTGCCGCCGGTGGACTCACCGACACGCTGGTCGGGGGCGTTGCCGCGTTCGAATCGTTCGAAGACCTTGACCCGGTCCGCCTTCGGAATACCCTCGCCCTCGTCGGTCACATCGATCACCACCTCGTCGCCGGCGCTGCCGTACCGCGCCAGCAGTTGGATCCGGCCACCGTCGGGGGAGTGCCGGGAGGCGTTGGCGACCAGGTTGGACAGGACCTGCCGCAGGCGTTCCACGTCGGCGCGCAAGCGCAGGTCCTCCGGGGTGGTGCGCACCTGCCAGGTCAGTTCACGGGTGTGCTGCGCGGCGGCGTGACGGGCCTGGTCCGCCACCTCCTGGAGCAGGTCTTGCACGGTCACATCGGTCAGATCCAGGTTCACGGCGCCTGCTTCCAGGCGGGACAGGTCCAGCAGATAGGTGACTAGCCTGGACAGCCGTTCCAACTGGGTCAGCGTGGCCTCCAGCGCCGGACCGTCGGCCGGCACCACCCCGTCGGCCATGTTCTCCAGTTGCGCGCGCAGGGCGGCGACGGGGGTGCGCAACTCGTGCGAGACGTTGGCCACCATCTCCCGTCGCTGGCTGTCCAGGGTGTGCAGTTCGGTGGCCATCGAGTTGAAGGCGGCGGCGAGTTCGCCGACCTCGTCCTGGCTGTCGGTGTGCACCCGGGTGCTGTATTCCCCACGTGCCATCGCCCGGGCAGCGGCAGTCATCTCGCGCAGCGGCCGGGTCATCCCTCGCGCCAGGATCTGGGTGATGAGCAAGGAGGAGACCAGGGCCACCGGGAAGGTGCGCAGCACCCCGAAATCGAACCGGATACCCACCCAGGTCACCAGCGTGAACATCACCACCGTGGCAGCGATGATCACGATCAGTTTCATCTTGATCGAGCGCATCGGGTCCAGCGGACGCAACTCGGCCAGCGCGGTGGTGAACCGTCGCCACCAGGTCACCTCGGTGGAACGCGCGTGCCGCAGGCTCGAGGTGTTCACGGTGGCGCCTCAACCACCGGTGGGCTCGAAGGAGTAGCCGACGCCGTGCACGGTGCGGATCAGGTCCGCACCCAACTTCCGCCGCAGCGCTTTGACGTGAGAGTCCACGGTCCTCGTGCCCGAGGCGTCGGCCCAGTCCCACACCTCGGCGAGCAGGCGCTCGCGGGACAGGACGGTGCCCGGTTGGGTGGCCAGGCAGACCAACAGGTCGAACTCGGTGGGGGTCAGATGCGCCGGCTCCCCGCCCCGCTGCACCCGGCGCGAGGCGCGGTCGATCCGCACGTCGCCGAGTTGGATCGGAGGTTCGGCGGAACTGTTCACCGCCGCGTTGCGGGCCCGCTGCACCCGGCGCAGCAGCACCTTGAGCCGGGCGAGCAACTCACGCATCGAGAATGGTTTGGTCATATAGTCATCGGCGCCCACTCCCAGACCGATGATCATGTCGGTCTCATCGTCGCGGGCGGTGAGCATCAGGATCGGGGCGCCCGGTGCCGACTCACCGTGGTGGTCGGACTGGATCCGGCGGCACACCTCCAGGCCGTCGATGCCGGGCAGCATCACATCCAGCACGATGATGTCCGGGCGCACCTCGCGGGCGCGCTCGACCCCGGCGTGGCCGTCGTGGGCCACGTGCACCTGCCACCCTTCGGCTTCCAGCCGGTGGGCGATCTGGGCGGCAATCTCCGTCTCGTCCTCGATGATCAGGGCCACGGTCGCTGTCGTGCCAGGCATGGCCAAACTCTGTCACACATCCCCGCGCGAGGGGGTGAACCGTGCGCCCGGGCAGGGGTGATGCGGGTTGTGAAGGAATTGTCCACAGGTGTGGCGACTTCCACAGCGGAAGCCGGCAACGTTGCCCCGGCACCGTGTCCGTACCGTTATAGTGGCTCGCGGTGCGTTTGCGCACCGCCCGATGTTCCTGTATCCCCGCCGTGCCGCCGGAGACTGTGTGACTGCCAAGCGTGTGTCGAACGAGACCGCGCTGACCCGACGCCAGTTGCGCGAGCAGGCCCGGGTCGAGGCCGCCCGGAGGAACCGGCCGCACCGCCCTGCAGGGCGGTGGATGGGTCGATTGGCCGTGCTCACCGCGCTGGGCTTGGCTACCTGGGTGGTCCCGGCCACGGGCGTGGTGCTGCCTCAGGTCGAGGTCGAGGAGGATCGGCCGGCGATGCTGGCCGACGCCAGTGCGCTGGACACCCTGGTCAGCGATGTGCCCTCGGAGTCCGGCGCGCACGCGACGACGGCGCTGCTCGCCGACCCGGAGGCCTCCAGCCGGGCGCTGGTGGCCGCCAGTCGCAACCTGGCCGAGCGCGGTGCCCCCGGTTGCGGGGTGTCGGCGGTGGAGGCGAACGGAACCCTGGCCGCGGAGTCCTCCTCCAGCGAGGTGGACCTGGTGCGACCGCTGTCCGATGGCAGTTACCGGCTCACCTCCCACTACGGCTACCGGATCCACCCCATCTTCGGGCGCTACTCCGAACACACCGGGCTGGACTTCGCCGCACCGGTGGGGACCCCGATCCATGCCATTGCCGACGGCGTGGTGACCCATGCCGGTGCGGGCCGGGACGGGCGCAGCGGAATGTTGGTGATCATCGAGCACGAGATCAACGGTGCTCCGGTGTGGAGTTGGTACGTGCACATGTACCCCAACGGCGTCTACGTCAACGTGGGCCAGCAGGTGGCTGCGGGCGAGGTGATCGGTGCGGTGGGCTCTTATGGCAACTCCACCGGGCCGCACCTGCACCTGGAGATCCACGTGGATCAGAATCTGACCACGGTGGACCCGAACGTCTGGTTGAACCAGCAGGGCGCGCTGCCGCTGAACTCCGAGACGATGGCCTGCGCCCAGGACTGAGTGGTCCCGAAAGCCCGAACGGCCCGGCAATGCGACTGAGCGACGACTGGGTGGCCCTGACACCAAGTGCTGGTGCCCCCGACAGGATTCGAACCTGTGGCCTTCTGCTCCGGAGGCAGACGCTCTATCCACTGAGCTACGGGGGCGTGGTCGCCGAGACGAGAGGCTATCAGCACTGACGGGGTGAGACCGAACCGCAGGGCAAGGTGCGTCCGGGGTCACACCTGAGGCCGCCCCGCAGCGGGCTGCCCTTACGATGAGAACCGTGCTGTATTGACGAGAACCACCGTTTGATCGCACCGAGGAGTTGCCGCGATGACCCAACCGCCCGAGCAGGGACCCGGTAGCGGACCGGAGGGTTCTGATCACCCCACCCAGTCCTTCGGTCATCCCGCAGCTGACCAGCCCACGCGCTCCTTCCCGTCGTCGGGTGAGGCTCAGCCGGGTGACGGCCAGCAGCCCGGCTACGGCCAGCAGCCCGGCTATGCGCAGCAGCCTGCCCACAGCCAGCAGCCCGGCTATCAGCCCGGCTACGGCCAGCAGCCCGGCTATGCGCAGCAGCCCGGCTACGGCCAGCAGCCCGGCTATGCGCAGCAGGCCGGCTACGGCGGAGCGTCCGGCCCGCAGCAACGCCGTCGGTCGCCCGCACTGATCGTGGTCGGGGTGATCGTGGCCGTACTGGTGCTCGCTGGCCTGGTCTTCGCCGCTGTGAGCCTCGCCGGCGGCGATGACGAGGACCCGGCCGTAGGCTCCGGGACCGAGGAGACCACGCAGGCTCCCGAGGCGGGGGACCAGCCTGAACCGGCCGACACCGATACGGGTGAGGGCGCCGACGAAGGTAGCGCCGACGAGGGGGACGCCGGCGAGGAGGGCGCGGCCGAGGACGACGCCCGTGACGAACCCGAGACCGAGCCCACCGGTGGGGAGTTGTACGACCACCTGAACCAGCACGCCACCGTGGTGGACGCAGAGAACTCCCAGTGGACCATCGACGAGGCCGGCTGGTCCGACCACGAACTCGGCGGGGCCAGCCCGGCCGAGGCCTACACCGCCGACTTCACCTCAGATGCCGACGAGTCGCTGACCATGTGGGCCGCGCTGTTCGATGACCTCGACGAGGCGGTCACCACCGCCGAGGGGCTGGTGGACGAACGCGGCCCCGCCGATGAGACCGGCGAGGTCTGGCGCATCGAGGATGACTCCGAGGTTGAGGACGACCTCGCGTACGGCGTCTTCCACATGTGGCAGGACGGATCCGAGATCGAGGTGATCTGGTGGGACGACACCGGCGTGGTGCGGCACCTGAACGGACCGGCCGAATCCACCTGGGACTTCTACCTGTGGGTCTCGATCTGACGTTGTGTGGCAGGAGGACCTGACCGCCCAGGTGGCCGCGGCGCTCGATCGTGACGATCTGGTGCTGGTGCGCGCACCTGCCGATCGGGGCGACTGGGCGACCCTGGTGCTACCGCCGCGACCAGTGGGGTCGGTGCTGGACCTGCCGGTCGTGCAGTGGGCGACCTGGGAGGATGGCCGGCTCTTCCTCACCCTGACCACCACCGCTCGCGGTCAGGTCGTGGCCGACGTCCTCACCGGACGGACACCGCCACCGCCGGCCCCGCCGCCGGCCGACTCCGAGCGGGCCAGGCGCTCGGCGGCACTGGCTCGCGCCGGTGGCGGAGTCGAACTCATGCCCGGCCGGCTCTACCCGGTACGTCGTGCCCATGCCCGCACCGCGATGCTGCTGCGCCAGGGCGTCGACCACGGGGTGCTGCCTGCGCCCGAGGACCCGGCCGGCAACGTACCGCCCGGGGTGCTGGCAGGGATCTGGCGGGACCTGGCGCACACCCGCACCGAGGACGCCCGCACCCGCGCGCTGCTGCTGGCCCTGGCGGCCGCCCACCTGGCCCGCCATCGCGCCCGCCTTCAGAACCGTGGCGCCCCGGTGGTGTCCAACCTCCGGCAGATCACGGACGCGTTCACCGACTGGTTCGCCCACTCCCGGGCCACACCCCGTGGCTCGATCACCCCTGATGCCCCCATCATGGATACCTACCGACTCAACCTCGCCCTGGCCTGTGCCACCGGTCTGGTGCTACGCACCGGCCTGCGGGAACTGGGCCTGACCGCACCGGAGAACCTGTGAGCACACCACCTGACGCCCACCTGTGGCCGTCCCGCACCACCGTGACCGAGGGGGCGTGGTCCGTGGACGGGGTTGCGCTAGTTGACATCGCCCAGGAGTTCGGCACACCCTCATACGTGCTGGACGTCGCCACGCTGCGGGAGCGGGCCCGGCGCTACCGCGACGCCCTCACCGGCGCCTTCGCCCCGCAGGGCATCGAGGTGGACGTCTACTACGCCTCCAAGGCCTTCAGTTCCACCGCGGTGCTGCGCTGGGTGCACGAGGAAGGATTGGCGGTGGACGTGGCGAGCCTGGGGGAACTGTCCACCGCGCTGAAGGCGCAGGTGCCGCCCACCCGGCTCGGTCTGCACGGGAACAACAAGTCCGACGACGAACTTGACCTGGCGGTGCGCTCCGGTGTGGGACGTATCGTCGTGGACTCACTGGAGGAGATCGAGCGCGTCGCACAGGTAGCCGCCGCGCACGGAGTGCGCCAGGGCGTCCTGGTGCGGGTGACCACCGGAGTGCACGCCGGCGGGCACGACTTCATCGCGACCGCGCACGAGGACCAGAAGTTCGGGCTGTCGCTGGCCACCGGTGCGGCCCGCCGGGCGCTGGAGACCATCGCCGTCAACACCTCGTTGCGCCTGCTCGGCCTGCACTCCCACATCGGCTCCCAGATCCTGGACAGCGCTGGATTCGCCGCTGCCGCCCAGGCACTGCTGGGCCTACGCGCCGACTTCGCCGCCGACCACGAATACGTGATGCCCGAGGTGGATCTTGGTGGTGGCTTCGGAGTGGCTTACACGCCCGGGGACCAGGAACTGGACATCACCGCCGCCGCCGGTGAACTCGCCGAGGTGGTGCGCTCCCAGAGTTCCCGGGACGGCCTGCCCGCCCCGGCGATCTCCTTCGAGCCCGGGCGGGCGATCATCGCCCCGGCGATGCTGACTCTGTACCGGGTCGGCACGTGCAAACCGGTGCGCACCGAGGAAGGCACCACCAGGCTCTATGTCTCGGTCGACGGGGGGATGAGCGATAACCTGCGCCCGGCCCTGTACGGGGCCGATTACCACGCACAGGTGGTCAGCCGGGACATCCCCGGCGAGACCGTGGTGGCCCGTGTGGTGGGTATGCATTGCGAGAGCGGGGACATCGTGGTGCGTGAGGTGAGGCTGCCGGCCGGGATCAGCCGCGGGGACCTGCTCGCGGTTCCGGTCACCGGAGCCTACGGACGCTCAATGGCCTCCAACTACAACCTGGTGCCCCGACCCGGTGTGGTCGCGGTGCAGGACGGGACGGCGCGCGAGATCGTGCGCCGCGAGAGCGTGGCCGACCTGCTCGCACTCGACGTGGGCTGAGCCGGCACCAGCCTCTCCTCCCCGTCCACCCGTCCACGCATCGGTCAGCACCACGGGCCTGCCACGGCGCCCCTTAGGGTGAGTCCGTCACCGCCGAGAGGAGATCATGGACACCATCGCGTCAGAACCAGTCCTGCGGGTCGCCGTGCTGGGCTGCGGAACGGTCGGCACCGAGGTGGTCCGGGGACTGCGCACGCAGGCCGAGGAACTGGCTGCCCGCAGCGGGACCCGCATGGAGATCAGTGCGATCATCGTGCGTGACACCACCCTCGCGCGAGACCCGGTGGTGCCGACGGAGTTGCTGGGCACCGATGCCCGGGCAGCGGTCGAGTCGGCCGACCTCGTGGTGGAGTTGATGGGCGGTATCGAACCGGCGCGCAGCCTCATCGTGGCCGCGCTGCGCCGCGGTGCCGGCGTGGTCACGGCGAACAAGGCGCTGCTGGCCACCCACGGCCCGGAGTTGTTCGAGGCCGCCGATGCCGCCGAGGCGGACCTGTTCTTCGAGGCTGCGGTGGCCGGTGCGGTGCCGGTGGTGCGCGGGGTGCGCGAGTCCCTGGCTGGAGACTCCATCAGCCGCATCGTGGGCATCGTCAACGGAACGACGAACTACATCCTGGACCAGATGAGCACCGCGGGCGTCGACTTCGACGAGGCCCTTGCCCAGGCCAAAGCCCTGGGCTACGCCGAGGCTGACCCCACCGCCGACGTCGACGGGCTGGACGCCGCGGCCAAGGCGGCGATCCTGGCCTCCCTGGCCTTCCACTCCCGTATCCACCTCGATGACGTGGCGGTCTCCGGGATCCGCGACATCACGCCCTCGGACATCGCGGCGGCCAAGCACTCCGGCCACGTGCTCAAACTGCTGGCGATCGCCGAACAGCGTCAGGACGAGACCGCCCGCGGCGTCGCGGTGCGGGTCCACCCTGCGCTCATCCCGCTGGACCACCCCCTCGCCAATGTGCGGGAGGCCTACAACGCCGTGCTGGTGCAGGCCGAAGGTGCGGGCACGCTGATGTTCTACGGCGCCGGTGCCGGTGGAGCGCCGACAGCCTCGGCGGTGCTGGGTGACCTGGTCGCTGCGGCACGCCACCGCTCCACCGGAGGGCGTGCACCGGCGGAGTCCGACTACGCTGCGCTGCGCTCCCTGCCGGCCGAGTACGTGCAGACGCGTTACCAGGTGCGCCTGGAGGTGCGCGACCGGCCCGGCGTGCTGGCCACGCTGGCTACCACCGTGTCGGAGCAGCACGTCTCGGTGGAGACCGTGCGGCAGACGGCCACCGAGGAGGGCCAGGCGACGCTGGTGCTGATCACCCATCTGGCCGATGAGCGGGCCCTGCAGGCGATGATCGAGGCAGTCGATAGGCTCGAGGACGTGCTGAGGATCTCCTCGGTGCTACGCGTGGAGGGACACTGATGGCCAAGCCGTGGCGGGGCGTGATCGCCGAGTACGCCGAGCGACTGCCGATCGATGACGTGGATCCGGTCATCACCTTGGGTGAAGGTGGTACCCCGCTGGTCCCGGCCCCGAGCCTCTCGGCCGCGACCGGCGCCCAGGTTCACATCAAGGTCGAGGGCGCCAACCCCACCGGGTCGTTCAAGGACCGCGGGATGACGATGGCGATGAGCAAAGTAGCCAGCGCCGGCACCGAGGTGGTGGTCTGCGCCTCCACCGGGAACACCTCGGCCTCCGCCGCGGCCTACGCCGCCCGGGCCGGGCTGCGCTGCGCGGTGATCCTGCCCGCCGGAAAGATCGCGGCGGGCAAACTCGCCCAGGCGATCGTGCACGGTGCCGAACTGGTGGCCGTGGACGGCAACTTCGACGACTGCCTGCGGATCGTGCGGCACCTGTCCCAGGCCTACCCGGTGGCCCTGGTGAACTCGGTGAACCCGTACCGGTTGCACGGGCAGAAGACGGCTGCCTTCGAGGTGGTCGACGTCCTGGGGGACGCCCCGCACATCCACGTGCTCCCGGTGGGCAACGCCGGGAACATCAGCGCCTACTGGATGGGGTACCGGGAGTACCTCAGCGATGACCTGGCCACCCGCACCCCACAGATGTGGGGCGTCCAGGCCGAGGGCGCGGCTCCGCTGGTCAAGGGGGAGGTGGTGGAGCACCCGGAGACCGTGGCCACCGCGATCCGGATCGGCAACCCCGCCTCCTGGGAACTGGCGGTGGCGGCGCGGGACGATTCCGGCGGGCGCATCGACGCCGTCAGTGACGCCCAGATCCTGGCTGCCCAGGAACTCCTGGCCCGCGAGGTGGGCATCTTCGTCGAACCGGCCTCCGCGGCGAGCGTGGCCGGTCTGCTCTCCCGCGCCGAGGCGGGCGCGGTGCCCGAAGGCGCCCAGGTGGTGTGCACCGTGACCGGGAACGGCCTGAAGGACATCGCCACCGCGTTGGGGCAGCGCCAGATCGACCCGCCCGTGATCTCCACCGACCCGGCAGCTGCGGCCCGCGCACTCGGATTGGACTGAGCGGTGCGGCTGGTCGGTGATCAGGTCACCGTGACGGTGTCCGCCACGTGCGCGAACCTGGGTCCGGGTTTCGACTCGTTCGGACTGGCCGTGGCCATCCATGACGTGGTGCAGGTCCGCGCCACCACCGGCGCCACCCACGTGCACGTCAGCGGCGCCGGGGCGGGAGAGGTGCCCGACGGCGAGGAGCACCTGGTGGTCCGCGCGATGCGGGTGGCCCTGGACCAGGTGGGCGCCCCGCAGGCGGGGCTGGAACTGCGATGCGCCAATGCGATCCCGCACGGGCGCGGACTGGGGTCCTCCGCCGCAGCGGTGGTCGCCGGGTTGCTGGCGGTGCGGGAACTGATCTCCGAGCCCGAGGCCCTGGACGACGGGCTCATCCTGCAGTTGGCCACCGAACTCGAAGGCCACCCCGACAACGCCGCCCCGGCCCTGCACGGGGGCGCCACCATCGCCTGGACGGACCAGGGACAGGCCCGCGCGGCACAGGTGCCGGTGCACGACCTGGAGGTCACGATGCTGATCCCGCAGCGCCGGCTGTCCACCTCCCGGGCTCGTACCGCGCTTCCACGAACCATCGCCCACGCCGACGCCGCCGCCAACTCCGCCCGCGCCGGGCTGCTCACGCTCGCACTGGGCAGCCGCCCGGATCTGTTGTTCGCAGCCACCCAGGACTGGCTGCACCAGCGTTACCGGGCCGACGTGATGCCGGAGAGCCTGGAGTTGCTGGACCGGTTGCGCCGGGCGGGCCTGCCTGCGGTGATCTCCGGAGCCGGACCCACCTTGCTGCTGTTCGGGACCCTGCCGGCAGAGCAACTGGCCACCATCCCGGCCGGCTGGCGAGTGCGCCACCCCGACGTCGACCGGCACGGACCCCGGGTCACCGCGCCCTGAGGGGCCCGGCGTTGATTCCTGGGGAGAATGCGGTGCTAGGCTTGCATCGCACCCCGGGCGGGCGTGGACACGCCGCCGTTGACCAGGGTGTACCCCCAAAGTTTTCAGGCGCTGTGGCGCGGGCCGGTGCTTTCCGACCGTGCGGCGCACCGACGCCGGTGATCGCACCGGCAGACTCTCGTGCCTGGGCCCGGTGACCGGGCTCTGGTCTCATCGAGGGAAGGAACCTCGTGACCGATACCACCAACGCCCCCGGCGGCGACCTCAGTACGCTCAAGGTTGCCCAGTTGCAGCAGATCGCGGTCGAACTCGGCATCAAAGGTGCCCGGCGGATGCGCAAGAGCGATCTGATCGACGCCCTCCGCTCCGGTCAGGGCGGCCCGTCGGGTGACTCGGGTCAGGGCGGCCCGGCACAGCCCGAGCGCCCGGCCGCCACACCCAGGCAGGGCACACTCGACGATGACGGCGGTGCGGCCACCGCGAGCGGAGATGGCGCCCCGGGCGGGACGGATCCGCGCCAGGATGCACCGGAGGACGGCCCGCAGCAGCGCAGCCGTGCTCCTCAGGGTCCCTCCGGCGGTGCCGGTGACTCCGACCGGAACGGGAAGAAGGATCGGCAGGGCAGGCAGAGCCAGCAGGACCAGCCCGGTCGGCAAGACCGGCAGGATCAGCAGGGCAAGCAAGCCCAGCAGGGCAAGCAAGCCCAGCAGGGCCCGTCCGGTAAGCGGGGCCAGCAGGATCAGCAGGGCAAGTCGGATCAACAGGGCAAGCAAGCCCCGCAGGACCAGCAGGGCAAGCAAGCCCAGCAGGACCAGCAGGGCAAGCAAGCCCCGCAGAACCAGCAGGGCAAGCAAGCCCAGCAGGACCAACAGCGCGGCCAGGGTGAGAAGTCCGGGCAGGGCGACCGTCGTCGTCCCAGCGTCGATGACATCCAACTGCCCGAGCCGCGCGGCCTGGACTCCGAGGGCGACCAGCGCCGTCGTGCCACCCGCGGCCAGGGAAGTCCGGGGCCCTCCGATGGCGACTTCCGCCCCGATGACTCCGACCGCGGTAACCGGCGGCGCCGGGGGCGCGAGCGGAGCCGGGACCGCAAGCGTCGCGGTGGGCGCTCCGAGGAGGCGAACTACGACGACGTCGAGATCTCACCTGATGATGTGCTGATCCCGATCGCGGGGATCCTGGACATCCTGGACAACTACGCATTCGTGCGGACCTCCGGGTACTTCCCCGGCTCGAACGACGTCTACGTCTCGCTGAACCAGGTGAAGAAGCACGGGTTGCGCCGAGGTGATGCGATCGTTGGTGCGGTCCGGCAGCCCCGGGAGGGCGAACAGGCGAACCAGCGGCAGAAGTTCAACGCCCTGGTGCGACTGGACACCGTGAACGGGGCTCCGGCCACCGAGGCGCTGGACCGTCCCGAGTTCGATTCGCTGACGCCCTTGTACCCCAGCGAACGCCTGCGACTGGAGACCACGGCCGCGAACCTGACCACCCGGGTCGTCGATCTGGCCGCACCCCTTGGCAAGGGCCAGCGGGGGTTGATCGTGGCGCCGCCCAAGGCCGGCAAGACGGTCCTGCTGCAGCAGATCGCCAATGCGATCTCGGACAACAATCCCGAGGCTCACCTGATGGTGGTGCTGGTGGATGAGCGCCCCGAAGAGGTCACCGACATGCAGCGCGCGGTCAAGGGTGAGGTCATCTCCTCCACCTTCGACCGACCCGCCTCGGATCACACCGTGGTGGCCGAACTGGCGATCGAGCGGGCCAAGCGGCTGGTCGAACTCGGCCAGGATGTGGTGGTGCTGCTGGACTCCCTGACCCGGTTGGCGCGCGCCTACAACCTGGCCCTGCCCGCCTCCGGCCGGGTGCTCTCCGGCGGCATGGATGCTGCGGCGCTGTACCCACCGAAGCGGTTCTTCGGTGCCGCGCGCAACATCGAGCACGGGGGATCCCTGACCATCCTGGCCTCGGCTGCGGTGGAGACCGGTTCGACCATGGACGAGGTGATCCTCGAGGAGTTCGAGGGCACCGCGAACTCCGAGGTGCGGCTCAGTCGCGAACTCGCGGACAAGCGGATCTTCCCGTCGGTGGACGTCAACGCCTCCAGCACCCGCCGGGAGGAGTTGCTGATCGGGGAGGGCCAGTTGCAGATCGCGTGGAAACTGCGCCGCAGCCTGGCCGGGAAGAGTCCCCAGGAAGTGATCGAGGCGTTGTTGACCCGGATGCGTGGTTCGGCCACCAACGCCGAGTTCCTGGCCACCGTGAACAAGACCACCACCTCCACCGGCAGGGCCGCGAGCAAGGCTGCCAACTGAGCATCCGGTGTGCCGGTGGGCACCGTCTGAGAGGCTGTCGTGATGAGTGAGTTCGACGGCGTCGAGGCGCTCTTGTCCGAGTACACCCGGATCGAGGAGGATCTGGCCGACCCGGACGTGCACGCCGACACTGCCCGGGCCCGCTCGCTGGGGCGGCGTTACGCCGAACTCGGCCGGATCGTGGCGGCCTACCGGGAGTGGACCCGCGCCCGGGGCGACGCCGAGGCCGCGCGCGAACTCGGCCGGGACGACCCAGGGTTCGCTGCCGAGGTGGAGCCGATGGAACGGGCCGAGGCGGCCGCAGCCGACCGGTTGCGCCAGTTGCTCATCCCGCGCGACCCCGACGACGGGCGTGACGTGATCCTGCAGGTCAAGGCCGGCGCCGGGGGAGAGGAGTCGGCGTTGTTCGCTGCCGACCTGCTACGGATGTACCTACGCTTCGCCGAGCGGCAGGGATGGTCGACCCAGGTGCTGGACACCACCGCCTCGGACCTGGGCGGGATCAAGGACGTCTCGGTGGCGATCAAGTCCCGGTCCGCCGATCCCGGCGACGGGGTGTGGGCCCATCTGAAGTTCGAGGGTGGGGTGCACCGGGTGCAACGCGTGCCGGTGACCGAGTCGGCCGGGCGGATCCATACCTCGGCCGCCGGCGTCGTGGTGTTGCCAGAAGTGGAGGATCCCGGTGAGGTGGAGATCGCCGCCAACGACCTGCGGATCGACGTCTACCGCTCCTCCGGGCCCGGTGGGCAGAGCGTGAACACCACCGACTCGGCGGTCCGGATCACCCATGAGCCCACCGGGATCGTGGTCTCGATGCAGAACGAGAAGTCGCAGTTGCAGAACCGCGAGGCCGCTATGCGGGTGCTGCGCGCCCGGTTGCTGGCCGCACAGGCCGAGGCCGCTGCTGCTGAGGCCGCTCAGGCCCGCCGGTCCCAGGTGCGCACCGTGGACCGCAGCGAGCGGATCCGCACGTACAACTTCCCCGAGAACCGGGTGGCCGACCACCGCACCGGGTACAAGGCCTACAACCTGGACCAGGTACTCGACGGCGACCTCGGCACGTTGATCGGCTCGGCGATCGAGATGGAAGAAGCGGAGCGGATCGCCGGTGCCACCCAGTGAGGACCGATCGGCCACACCTGAGCAATCGGTTCTGCGCCACCTGATCAGGGCCGCGACCGCCATCCTGACCGAGGCACAGGTGCCCAGCGCCGAGTCCGACGCGATCAGCCTGGCCGAGCACGTGCTCGGCATCGACCGCCTTGTCCTGGTGATGCCTCCGCCGCTCCCGGAGGAGTTCACCGCTGATTACGCGGCCGTGGTGGAGCGGCGGCGGCGCCGGGAACCACTGCAGCACATCACCGGCCGTGCGCACTTCCGGCACCTGGCCCTACAGGTACGCCCGGGGGTGTTCATCCCGCGCCCGGAGACCGAGGTCGTCGCCGAACACGCGGTATCCGCCGCGCACGCTGTGCGCCGGGCCGGCCGTGATCCGCTCGTGGTGGACCTGTGCTGTGGTGCCGGGCCGATCGCCGTCTCGGTGGCAAGCGAGGTCCCCGGCTCGTCGGTGCTGGCGGTGGACGCCGAGGGCGCCGCGGTGGACCTGACCCTGGCCAACGCCGCCGCCGCGCGCGTGCGCATTCGGGCGATGGTCGCCGATGTGCGTCAGGAGGACCTCCTGGCCGACCACGAGGGGCAGGTGGACGTGCTCGTGGCCAACCCGCCCTATATCCCTCCCGATGCGGTACCGCAGCAGCGCGAGGTTCGCGAGCACGATCCGGACCTGGCCCTGTACGGGGGCGGCCCGGACGGGCTCGATATCCCCCGCGCCGTCATCCGCGCCGCGGCCCGGCTGCTGCGGCCCTCAGGCGTATTCATCATGGAGCACGCCGAGGTGCAGGCCGGCGCGGTACGTGAGGTGGTCAGCGACACCGGAGGCTTCACCGAGGTGTCGACGGCGGAGGACCTGAGCGGGCGGGCGCGGATGGTGCTGGCCCGGCGCCGCTGAGTCGGTGACGCGTGATCACACCGGCCAGGTACCAACCCAGGGCCACCCCGCCGAGGTTGGCCAGCACGTCCAGCCAGTCGCCACCGCGTCCGGGCAGGGCCAGGTGCTGGATGAGCTCGCTGGCGAAGGCGTGCGCGATCAGTGCCGGAGCCAACCAGGCCAGGGACAGTCCCAGCAATCGCCCGGTGAGGATCACGCCGGCGAAGATGAGCATGTGTGCGACCTTGTCCGCACCGGGCACCTCCACCTCGGCGACCGCGGGCACCCTGGGCAGGTAGAGCACCAGCAGGTGCACCCCCACGCTGACGGCGAAGGCGATGCGCAGCAGGACCGCATGGGCCCGGGAGGCAGAACTCACCAGCACACCATGGCACGAGACACCATGGCACGAGCCGGAGCCACGACGGCAGCGCCGGTCATGGGAGACTTTGTGCCGTGACTGAGCACAACCTGCGCGATTGCACCGAGCCGGCCACCTGGTGGCCGCATGTGGACGAAGCCGTGCGCACCCTGTCCCGGGGGGCGCTCGCGGTCATTCCCACCGACACCGTCTATGGGATCGCCGCCGACGCCTTCACTCCGGACGCGGTGGATGCACTGCTGGCGGCCAAGGGCCGCGGACGGCAGATGCCCCCACCGGTGCTGATCGGTGATGTGCGCACGCTGGACGGCCTGGCCATCGAGGTGCCCCAGGTGGTGCGTGACCTGGTGGAGCGCTTCTGGCCGGGCGCGCTGACCGTGATCCTGCCCGCCCAGCCCTCGTTGATGTGGGACCTGGGCGAGACCGAGGGCACAGTGGCGCTGCGGATGCCGGACGAGGAGTTCACCCTCGCTCTGTTGCGCAAGACCGGGCCGCTGGCGGTCTCCAGCGCGAACCGTACCGGGCAGCCAGCGGCGCTGAGTGCGGCCGAGGCGGCCGAGCAACTGGGCAGTGCGGTGAGCCTGTACCTGGACGGCGGACCGGCGACGGGGCAGCAGCCCTCGACGATCGTCGACGCCACCGGGGAGCGGCTGCGGATCGTTCGTCAGGGAGCGATCAGTGCCGAGGAACTAGCGCAGGTGGCGCCGGAACTGGCGCCGGAACCGGCAGGGGAGTCGGACCGGTCCGGGGATCCGGAGCCGGCACCAATCTCCGATACGGCCCGGGAGCCTGACAACCAGTGAGGATCTACCTGCTCCTGATGGCGGTGGCCGCTGCCGTGAGTTTCCTGGCCACCCCGCTGGCATGGCAGGTGGCGCATCGGCTCAAGGCGGTCACCCCGGTGCGGGATCGGGACGTGCACACCGCACCCACACCTCGACTGGGTGGGGTGGCGATCTTCCTGGGGCTGGCCACTGCGATGGTGGTGGCCGCCCAGGTGGAGTTCCTCGAGCGCGTCTTCGCCGACAATCTGCCCTGGGCGATCCTGATGTGCGCGGGTCTGATCTGCCTGCTCGGGGTTGCCGATGACATCTTCGACCTGGACTGGCTGACCAAACTGGTCGGGCAGGTCCTCATCGCCGGACTGCTCGCCTGGCAGGGTGTGCAGTTGATCACCTTCCCGGTGTTCGGACTGACCATCGGCTCCTCCCGGCTGTCTCTGGTGGCCACCGTCATCGCGGTCGTCTTCGCGGTGAACGCGGTGAACTGGGTCGACGGCTTGGACGGCCTTGCCGCCGGCGTGATCGCGATCGGTGGTGCGGCCTTCTTCGTCTACACCTACCTGCTCACCCAGATCACCAGCCCCACCGACTACTCCAACCTGGCCACTGTGGTGATCGCCTGCCTGGTGGGGGCCTGTGTGGGGTTCCTCCCGCACAACTTCTTCCCCGCGCGCATCTTCATGGGTGATTCCGGAGCGATGATGCTGGGCCTGGTGATCTCGGCCGCAGCGATCGTGGTGACCGGTGACATCAACCCGGGCCTGATCGCCACCCGCCAGGCTTTCCCGGCGTTCGTCCCGATCCTGCTGCCGTTGGCGGTGCTGATGCTCCCGCTGCTCGATGTGATCATCACGGTGCTGCGCCGCCTCGCCGCCGGCAAGTCCCCGTTCCACGCCGACCGTAAACACCTGCACCACCGCCTGCTCGACCACGGCCACTCCCACCGTCGTACCGTGGTGATCCTGTACGTCTGGACCGCCGTCTTCGCCGCGTCGGCGGCCGCCACAGCGATCTTCCCGGTCGGGTGGGTGATACTGGGAACGGTGGTCGCCGTCGTCCTGGCCGTGTTCATCTCCGTGGTGCACCTGCCGGTACGCACCCCGCAGGGCTGGCACAGGATGCGCCGCTGACCACACCGCACCGCCCCTCCCCGAACGGTCAAGGACCTCACCCCGTGAACGAACCCGTCTTTCTCAACGACGCCGTGGTGCGCACCAGCGCCATGCTCGACATGATCCGTACCGTGCTGCGCCGGATGCTGCTGGCCACGGTGATCGGCGCGGTCCTGGGAAGCGGGATCGGGTACCTGATCGCCCAGATGCCGGGTGTATGGGCGGCACTGGTAGCCGCCGGGATCGGCCTGTTCTTCACCGGAACCACCGTGCTGCTGATCTACCTGGTGGTCGGGCGCGGTCCCGAACTGCTCCAACTGGTGCTGCTGGGCGGGTGGATCATCAAGATGGCGGTGGTCCTGGTGTTGCTGCTGTGGTTGCGGAACCTGGATTTCTACCACCGGGAGACCTTCGTCGGGGTGCTGATCCTGCTCGCCCTGACCCTGGTCGCGGTGGAGTTGGTCACAGTCATCCGGACCCCGCTGCCCGCCGTCGACCTGTCCCAGCGCGCACCGCTACGGCCCGGATTCCCCGTCGACGCCGACCAGGAAGCGACGGTGACGTCCGCGGCATCGCCCGACGATGCACCCGGCCCGGACGCCACCGCGGGGAAGGACCCCGGCGGTGAACACGGCAGGGATCAGGATCAGGTAGGCTGATCGCCGTATTCCCACCCCCGCGCCTGTCGCCCTGCCCCTGACCTGCCTCTGAGCGAGGTCACGGGCCGGAGGTTCCCAGGCCACGCATCTGAGGGAGAGAGTCCTGTCCGCCGCTGCCCCCATGCCCCTCGTCGCGGCCGCTGACGACCCCGCCGAGTTCCACGCCCCCGGGATGGAGGAATTCTTCCCGGAGATGATCTTCGGACAGCCGGACGGCTGGTTCGCCTTCGACCGGCTGATGCTGGTCCGCCTCGTCGTGGTCGCTGTCCTGCTGCTGCTGCTGTGGCTGGCGGTTCGCCGGGTGACGCTGGTGCCCGGCCGCGGTCAGGCGGTCGTGGAACTGCTGGTGGACTTCGTCCGTCTCCAGATCGTGGAGCAGATCAT
Organism: Pseudactinotalea sp. Z1748; assembly: GCF_049725185.1. NCBI lineage: Bacteria > Bacillati > Actinomycetota > Actinomycetes > Micrococcales > Cellulomonadaceae > Pseudactinotalea > Pseudactinotalea sp. Z1748. The sequence goes on from NZ_JBMPQB010000001.1 coordinate 824,944, forward strand.
GGGCAAGGAGCGCGCCAAGCCCTTCCTGCCGATGCTCACGGTCATCTTCGTGACGATCCTGGCGATGAACCTGGCCAGCGTGATCCCGTTCCTGAACATCGGTGGCACCTCGCGGGTCGGCCTACCGCTGGTGATGGCGGTGTGGGTGCTGCTGACCTACCTGGCCGCAGGTGTGCGGGCCCAGGGGCTGGGCAAGTACCTCAGGGGCCAACTGTTCCCCCCGGGCATCCCGTGGCCGATGTACTTCATCATCACCCCGATCGAGATCCTGCAGGTGTTCATCCTGCGGCCGGCCACGCTCACCCTCCGTCTCACCGTGGCCATGGTCGCCGGGCACCTGATGCTGGTGCTGGCATTCGCCGCGACCCACTTCCTGCTCCTGGAGGCCAGCGCGGGGATGACCGTGTTCGCCCCGGTGACACTGTTCGGTGGCCTGTTCATCACGGTCCTGGAAGTGTTCATCTCGGTCCTTCAGGCCTTCATCTTCACCATCTTGTCCGCGGTCTACCTCAACTTCGCGTTGGAAGACCACTGACGGGCCGGGCCGGGAACGCCCGGCCCCATGTTCGTCTCACCGAACTACCCTGAACTACACCACCGACGCCCAGCCCGGGCGCCATAGGAAGGAAACACAGTGGATAGCAACGTCACCGGCAACATCGCCACCATCGGTTACGGTCTTGCGACCCTCGGACCCGGTGTGGGTCTGGGCATCATGATCGGCCAGACCCAGGCGGCCACCGCGCGTCAGCCTGAGGTGTCCGGCCAACTCTTCCGGAACATGATCATCGGTGCCGGTCTGATCGAGGTGCTCGGCCTGCTGGGTCTGGTCGCGGGCATCATCCTCTGATACCAGCACAACGCTGAAAGAGGTGCCCATGCAGTACATCCAGTCACCCGCTGTGATCCAGGCGGACGAGTACGAGCCGAACCTGTTCGTGCCCCCGGGCTACGACATTCTCTGGTCGCTCGTCGTCCTGGTGATCATCGGCTTCTTCTTCTACAAGTTCCTGCTGCCGCGGATCAACGCGGTCCTGGACGAGCGCGCCGCCAAGATCGAGGGCGGGCTGGCGCTGGCCGAGCAGGCTCAGGAGGATGCCGCGGCGGCCAGGAGCGAACGGCAGGAGGAATTGGCCCGGGCTCGTCGCGAAGCGGCGGAGATCCGGGAGGACGCCAACGCCCAGGCCGCCCAGATCGTGGCCGAGGCGCGCGAGCAGGCCAAGGCCGAGGCGACCCGTCTGGTCGAGACCGCGAACCGGCAGATCGAGGCCGAGCGCCGCACCGCGGTGGTGTCACTGCGCTCCGAGATCGGGGGGCTTGCCACCGAGCTCTCCTCCCGGATCATCGGGGAGGCACTGGCCGACGATGCCCGCCAGTCGCGGGTGATCGATCGTTTCCTGGATGAGTTGGAGGCCGGCACCGGCGAGCAGGAACTCGCCGACGCCGGTGTCTCGGCTGACACCGGCCCGGCTGACCAGGAGAAGTGATGCGGGCAAGTAGTCAGGCCTCCCTGGAGGCGGCCGAGCAGCGGTGGGAGCCCGTGCTGGCCGGTGCCGGAGAGAACGCGCTGGAGCTGGGCACCGAGCTGTTCGCCGTCGTGGACGTGCTGGACGGCTCGGCGGCACTGCGCCGCGCCCTGACCGACCCGGGCCGGGACGGAGCGGACAAGGCCCAGGTGGTGGCCGACCTGCTCGGAAACAAGGTCTCCGAGGCCGTGGTGGACCTGGTCTCGGGGATGGCCCGCAGTCGCTGGTCGTCCGAGGGCGACATCGCCGACGCGTTGTCCCAACTCGCGATCGACTCGATGCTGGCCAGCGCCTCCGCCGCCGACTCCCTGGAGCAGGTCGAGGACGAGGTGTTCCGGGTGGGACGCCTGCTCGCCGCCAACCGCGAACTGCGGCTGGCGCTAGCGGACTCTGCGATTCCGGTGAGCCGGCGGCAGGAGTTGCTGCGCACCGTGTTCGCCGACAAGGTCAGCCCCGCCACGGCCACCTTGCTGGACCGCTCGCTGGGCAGCCTCCGGCATGCCTCGCTGGCGGCGGCACTGACCGAGATCAGCGAACTGGCGGCGCACCGCCGTCGTCGGCTGGTGGCCGTGGTGACGGCCGCAACCCCGCTGACCACCGCCCAACGGGACCGGCTCGGAGAAATCCTTGCCCACTCCTACGGGCGCCAGGTCCAGGTGAACGTGGCTGTGGACCCCACGGTGCTGGGCGGGGTGAGGATCCAGATCGGTGACGACGTGCTGGACGGCACCATACTGACCCGTTTGGACGACGCCCGCCGGCGCCTCGCCGGCTGAACGAGACGAAACGATCGCCCACCCGTGGCGGTCAGGAGAAAAGGACGAGAAACGATGGCTGAGTTGACGATCAAGCCCGAGGAGATCCGCTCGGCGCTGGATTCCTTCGTGCAATCCTACGAGCCGGCAACCAGCGTGGCCGAGGAAGTCGGCACCGTGATCCTGGCCGGGGACGGAATCGCCCAGGTCGAGGGTCTGCCCGGCGCGATGGCCAACGAACTGCTGCGCTTCGAGGACGGCAGCCTGGGCCTGGCGCTGAACCTGGACGTGCGCCACATCGGTGTGGTGGTCCTGGGTGAGTTCGCCGGGATCGAGGAGGGCCAGCAGGTGCGCCGCACCGGGGAGGTGCTGAGCGTTCCGGTGGGCGATGGCTACCTCGGCCGCGTGGTGGACCCACTGGGCCAACCGCTGGACGGCCTCGGCGAGGTCGAGACCGATGGCCGGCGCGAACTTGAACTGCAGGCGCCCGGGGTGATGATGCGTAAGAGCGTGCACGAGCCGCTGCAGACCGGGATGAAGGCCATCGACTCGATGATTCCGATCGGCCGTGGCCAGCGGCAGTTGATCATCGGTGACCGGCAGACCGGGAAGACCGCGATCGCCCTGGACACGATCATCAACCAGAAGGCCAACTGGGACTCCGGTGACCCGACCAAGCAGGTCCGCTGCATCTACGTGGCAGTGGGTCAGAAGGGTTCCACGATCGCCTCGGTGCGCGGTGCCCTGGAGGATGCCGGCGCGCTGGAGTACACCACGATCGTTGCCGCCCCGGCCTCGGACCCGGCTGGGTTCAAGTACATCGCTCCCTACACCGGCTCGGCGATCGGCCAGCACTGGATGTACGGCGGCAAGCACGTGCTGATCATCTTCGATGACCTGTCCAAGCAGGCCGAGGCATACCGCGCGGTCTCGCTGCTGTTGCGCCGTCCCCCCGGCCGTGAGGCATACCCCGGTGACGTGTTCTACCTGCACTCCCGGCTACTGGAACGGTGCGCCAAGCTCTCCGATGAACTCGGTGGGGGTTCGATGACCGGGCTGCCGATCATCGAGACCAAGGCCAACGACGTCTCGGCCTACATCCCGACCAACGTCATCTCGATCACCGACGGGCAGATCTTCCTGCAGTCGGACCTGTTCAACGCCAACCAGCGCCCGGCGGTGGATGTGGGGATCTCGGTCTCCCGAGTCGGTGGTGATGCCCAGGTGAAGGCGATGAAGGCGGTCTCCGGAACGCTGAAGCTGGACCTGGCCCAGTACCGTTCGCTGGAGGCCTTCGCGATGTTCGCCTCCGACCTGGACCCCGCCTCGCGCCAGCAGCTCACGCGGGGCGCCCGGCTGATGGAACTGCTGAAGCAGCCTCAGTACACCCCCTACCCGGTGGCCGAGCAGGTCGTGTCGATCTGGGCCGGCACCAAGGGGTACCTGGACCAGGTCGAACTCGATGACGTGGTCCGGTTCGAGCGGGAGATGCTCGACCACGTCGGGCGTACCACCGACGTGCTCGATGAGATCGAGAAGACCGGCAAACTCGAGGACTCCACGATCGAGGCGATGACCAAGGCCGTGGAGGACTATCGCGACACCTTCCTGGGCACGAATGGCAAGCCCCCGGTTGGGCACGAGGTGGAGGACGATCCCGAGGTCGACATCGACCAGGAGCAGATCGTCGGGCAGAAGCGGGGCTGACCAATGGCAGTGTCCCAACGGGTATACAAGCAGCGCATCCGCTCCACCCAGACTCTGAAGAAGATGTTCCGGGCGATGGAGTTGATCGCGGCCTCACGGATCGGTAAGGCCCGTGACCGTGCCCTGCAGACCGTGCCCTACACGCGCGCCATCACCCGTGCGGTCTCGGCGGTGGCCACCCACACCGACATCGCCCACCCGCTCACCTCCGAGCGTGAGGACACCAGCCGGGTCGCGATGCTGGTCATCACCTCCGACCGGGGGATGGCCGGCGCGTACTCGGCGATGGTGCTGCGCGAGGCCGAACGGCTGCGCGAGCATCTGCAGGACGAGGGCAAGGAGATCGACCTGTACGTGCTCGGCCGGCGCGGGGTGAGTTTCTACACCTTCCGTCAGCGCACCATCGTGAAGTCCTGGACGGGTGATTCCGATTCGCCCAGCCTGGACCGCGCAAACGAGGTGGCCGACACCCTGCTGCAGGCATTCCTGACCGACCCTGAGCATGGCGGCGTTGGCGAGTTGCACGTGGTGTACACCCGGTTCCGCACCATGGTCTCCCAGGATCCCCAGGTGATCCGGATGCTGCCGCTGGAGGTGGTGGAGGGGGTGGCCGAGCCCGGCACCGATGCCCTACCGCTGTACGACTTCGAACCCGACGCCGATGAGGTGCTGGACGCCCTGCTGCCCCGGTACATCCGGATCCGGATCTTCTCATCGATGATGCAGGCCAGTGCCTCCGAACTGGCAGCGCGCCAGCGGGCCATGCACACGGCCACCGAGAACGCCGAAGACCTCATTCGTAACTACACGCGGTTGGCCAACCAGGCCCGGCAGGCGGAGATCACCCAGGAGATCAGCGAGATCGTCTCGGGTGCAGACTCCATGGCCGCGAGTTAAGCCCACCACAGGAGAAGGACGCCACTATGACTGCCACCGAGACCGCTGGCCCGGACACCACCGAGCGTGAGCCGGGCGTGGGCCGGGTTGCTCGGGTGATCGGCCCCGTCGTCGACATCGAGTTTCCCCCGGACGCCCTGCCGGAGATGTACAACGCACTGAAGACCACCATCACGATGGGTGCCGACGACGCCGGCACCGAGATGACCTTGGAGGTCGCCCAGCACCTGGGGGACAACCTGGTCCGGGCGATCGCACTCAAGCCCACCGACGGCCTGGTCCGCGGTGCGCAGGTGCGCGACACCGGTGAGTCGATCACCGTGCCGGTTGGTGATGTCACCAAGGGCAAAGTGTTCAACGTGATCGGTGAGCCGCTCAACCTCGAAGAGGGCGAGACCCTGGATGTCACCGAGCGCTGGTCGATCCACCGCCAGCCACCGGCCTTCGACCAGCTCGAGTCCAAGACCCAGATGTTCGAGACCGGCATCAAGGTGATCGACCTGCTCACCCCGTACGTGCTGGGCGGCAAGATCGGCCTGTTCGGGGGCGCCGGTGTCGGCAAGACCGTGCTGATCCAGGAGATGATCCAGCGGGTGGCCCAGGACCACGGTGGTGTGTCGGTATTCGCCGGCGTTGGTGAGCGCACCCGTGAGGGCAACGACCTGATCGTGGAGATGGAGGAGGCCGGCGTCTTCGATAAGACCGCGCTGGTCTTCGGCCAGATGGATGAACCGCCGGGCACCCGGCTGCGGGTGGCGCTCTCGGCGCTGACCATGGCGGAGTACTTCCGGGACGTGCAGAAGCAGGACGTGCTGCTGTTCATCGACAACATCTTCCGCTTCACCCAGGCCGGCCAGGAGGTCTCCACGTTGCTGGGCCGGATGCCCTCGGCGGTGGGCTACCAGCCGAACCTGGCCGACGAGATGGGCCAGCTGCAGGAGCGGATCACCTCCACCCGGGGGCACTCGATCACCTCGCTGCAGGCGATCTACGTGCCCGCCGACGACTACACCGACCCGGCGCCGGCCACGACGTTCGCCCACCTGGACGCCACCACCGAACTCTCCCGTGACATCGCCTCGCGTGGGCTCTACCCCGCGGTGGACCCCTTGGCCTCGACCAGCCGGATCATGGACCCGCGCTACCTGGGCGAGGACCACTACCGCGTGGCCACCCGGGTGAAGGCGATCCTGCAGAAGAACAAGGAACTGCAGGACATCATCGCCATCCTGGGTATCGATGAGTTGTCCGAGGAGGACAAGATCACGGTGAACCGGGCCCGGCGGATCGAGCAGTTCCTGTCCCAGAACACCTACATGGCCGAGAAGTTCACCGGTGTGGTCGGCTCGACTGTGCCGCTGAGCGAGACGATCGAGGCGTTCGGCAAGATCGCCGACGGTGAGTACGACCACGTCGCCGAGCAGGCCTTCTACAACATTGGTGGCCTGGAGGACCTGGAACGCAACTGGGACCGGATCCAGTCCGAACTGCGCTGACTGAGCCAGAGCGAGTGACGAGAAGAAGGAGGGCGACGTGCCACTGACTGTGGAAGTGGTCTCCGCCGAGCGCCTCTTGTGGGAGGGCCAGGCGAGGTCGGTCTCTGTCCCGGCTTCGGATGGCGATCTCGGTATCCTGACCGGGCACCAGCCGGTGCTGGCGGTGCTGCGCACCGGGAAGATCCGGATCGATGCCATCGAGGACCAGGACATGGAGATGCAGGTCGACGGTGGATTCCTCTCCGTGGACCAGGATCAGGTCACCGTGGTCATCGATCCGAGCACCGCGAGTATCGACGGGGCGCCCCAGGCCCAGACACCTGGGCAGGACTGACGTGCACGGACCGGGGAGGCGATGGCCACCGCACTGATCTGGATCGGCGGGCTCCTGGCGGCCAGTCTGCTCCTCGCCGGGTTGTTGCTGTGGCGCCTGCACGCACTGGGGCGCCGGGTCGGATCCTTCGAGTGCGCGGTCCGGGAGGGTGAGCACTGGCACGCCGGGATCGCCACCTACACCCGCTCCGGTCTGGACTGGCACCGGGTGGTCTCCCTGTCGTTGCGCCCGAGCCGCCGCTGGCAGCGGGAGAAGCTGGTGTTGCTGGCCCGCCGGAATCGGCAGGTCGATGGCAGGGCCAGCCGGGTGGTGGAGATGCACTGCCGGCACGAGAACAGCGAGTTCTACCTGGCCGCGCAGAGCAGCGCCCTGGACGGTCTGGTGTCCTGGCTCGAGGCCGCCCCACCCAGGTCGACGAACGAGACCATCTGAGGAGTTGAGGCAGGACCGTGCGGATCGTCGTCGCCGAGTGCGCCGTGGACTATTCCGGCCGGCTCAGTGCGCACCTACCGCTGGCGCCCCGGTTGCTGATGGTCAAGGCCGACGGGTCGGTGCTGGTGCACTCCGACGGCGGTTCCTACAAGCCACTGAACTGGATGAGCCCGCCGTGCACGCTCACCACCGCGCCGGCCGAGGGCGCCGAAGCCGAAGCCGGCGCCAGCCAGGTGTGGACCGTGCAGGCCACCAAGAGCGATGACCAATTGCGGATCGTGCTGCATCGGATCATCTCCGACACCTCGGTGGAACTGGGTGTCGACCCGGGGCTGATCAAGGACGGCGTTGAAGCACATCTGCAGGCTCTGCTGGCCGAGCAGATCGACCTGCTCGGCCCCGGGCACGCCCTGGTTCGCCGTGAGTACCCCACCGCGATCGGACCGGTGGACATCCTGGCGCGGGACAACGCGGGCACGGCGGTGGCGGTGGAGATCAAGCGGCGTGGCGACATCGACGGCGTGGAGCAACTGACCCGCTACCTGGATCTGCTCAACCGGGACCCGCTGCTGGCCCCGGTGCAGGGAGTGTTCGCCGCCCAGGAGATCAAGCCGCAGGCCCGGGTGCTGGCCACCGACCGCGGAATCCGGTGCATGGTGCTGGACTACGACGCCATGCGCGGGGCCGATGACCCCAGTTCACGACTGTTCTGAGGAGTTGCACGTGGGCCACAATGGGTGGATGGCCCGCCGATCCCGTCGCCGTCCCTACCGCGATCCGCACCGGGAACTGGACCCGGACATGGTGCTGCGTGGGATGACGCGCACGGAGACCGGTCCGGACGGGCTGCGCTGGCGGGTGCGGACCCTGGCAGGGGGGCAGAAGGACTACATCTGCCCGGGTTGCAAGCACACCATTCCGGCAGGAATCGAACATGTGGTCGCCTGGACCGAGGAGCACTTGTTCGGGGCTGAGGCAGGACTGGCCGAACGGCGGCACTGGCACAGCGGTTGCTGGCGGGCGCGGCGGTTCGGGTAGCGGCGGGCAGGTCGGTTCGAGAGTCCCGGTCAAGGAAGCCAGGTCACGGTAGGTCCCAGGTGTGCACCGGCGCATTGCTGTGCATGCCCTCGGTGTAGAGACCGAGCATCCGTACCAGGGCCTCATCGCGGTCCATCCCCGAAGACTCCAGTCGGCGGACGGCTTCGGCCTGCCACCAGGCCCCGTTGCGGCGCAGTTTGCAGCGCTCCTCCACGATGCCCAGGTACCGGTCCACCACCCGCGCCGAGACCCGCCGTCGGGTCAGCCCCTCGGCAGCCAATGGCAGGAGGTGGCGCAACATCAGTTCGTCCCACGGCACCTCGCCGAAGCCGGGCCAATAGAACCTGGCGTCCACGCCGGTCCGGGCGCCCTCAGCGAAGTTCGAACGGGCCGCCTCGAAGGACATCTTGGTCCAGGCCGGCCGGTCGTCAACGGCCAGCATCTCCACCGCGCCGTAGTAGAACGCGGCATTGGCCAGCACGTCCACCACCGTCGGCCCGGCCGGCAGGACACGGTTCTCCACCCGCAGGTGCGGGCGCCCCTCGACCACGTCATAGATCGGACGGTTCCAGCGGTACACGGTGCCGTTGTGCAGGCGCAGTTCCTGCAACTTCGGCGCCCGGCCCGCGGCGAGTTCCGCCTCGGGGTCCTCCTCGGTGGTCTCGGGCAGCAGGGCGGGGTAGTAACGCACGTTCTCCTCGAACAGGTCGAAGATCGAGGTGATCCAGCGGTCCCCGAAGTAGACCACCGGGCGGACCCCCTGGTTGCGCAACTCGGGCGAGCGGGTGTCGGTGGCCTGGAGGAACAGTTCGGTGCGGGTCTCGGCCCACAGGTGCTTGCCGAACAGGAACGGCGAGTTGGCGCCCAGGGCGAGTTGCGGCCCGGCCAGGAGTTGGGCGGCGTTCCAGGTGGGCGCGAAAGCGTCGGGAGTGACCTGCAGGTGCAACTGCACCGAGGTGCAGGCCGACTCCGGGGCGATCGTCGGGGTGAGCATGCGCAGGTGCTCGACCCCGCTGATGTCGAGTTCGATGTCCTCGCGCCGGGAGGAGAAGATCGCCTCCTCCAGGGCCCGGTACCGCTCGTTCGCACTCATCCAGTTGCCGGTCAGGTCCTCGGTGCGCAGGGTGGGCAGCACCCCGATCATCACGATCGAGGCGTCGTGCTTGGCGGCTTTGGCCTCGGCCTCGTTCATGGAGGTGCGCAACTGCTCCTCCAAGTCGATCACGGCGTCACCGGGTAGAGGTTGGGGCGGCACGTTCAACTCGATGTTGTAGCGCGCGAGTTCGGTCTGGAAGGCTGGGTCGGCAATCGACTGGAGCACCTCGGCGTTGGCCATCGCCGGCCGCAGGGAGGAATCCACGAGGTTCAGTTCGATCTCCAGTCCGGTCAGCCGGACTTCGGTGTGGAAGGCGTCCTCCGCCAGCATCCGGGCGAAGACGTCCAGGCAGCGTCGAACCTTCTCCCGATAGCGCAGGCGCTGCTCGCGGCTGAAGGTAGAAGTGGAGATGTCATCACCCATCGTGGATTACCCCTCCGGTGCTGGCCTGGCCTCGCGATGAGTCACAGCAAACCAGGCTCCGGCGGCCCTGTCACCCGGGCGCAGCCCGCGGCGGAACAGGACCGGCGCCGGCAGCGGCAGGGGCACGGTTGGGCAGATGCCGCCGTGATGGGCAATGCTCTAGTCTGGACGGTGAGTGCGCAGTGGAGTCAGTGTCAGTCGAAGGGGACACCATGGTCGCCGTCGTCCATCATCACGGTCCGTCGACCGGTGCCGGCGGCCTACCACTGGTGCTGCTGCACGGATTCCCGTTGGACTCCCAGATGTGGGCCGAGGTGATCGCCGAACTCCCGCAGATCCCGGTCCTGGCGGTGGACCTGCCCGGGTTCGGTGCGGCGCGGGAGGCGGCCGAGCCCGACGGCGCGACGTTGGAGTCCTTTGCCGATGCCGTCGTCGGGTCGCTGCGGGATGCCGGGGTGACCCGGGCCGTGGTGGCGGGTCTGTCGATGGGTGGATACGTCCTGATGGCGTTGGCCCAGCGGCACGCCGACCTGCTCGCCGGAGTGGGGCTGCTGGACACCAAGGCCGGGGAGGACACCGTGGAGGCACGCACCGGACGACTGTCCGTGGCGAACCGTGCCCTCGGCCCGGACGGGGCGCAGGCGGTCGCGGGGATGATCGAGGGCCTGCTCGGGCCGACCTCGCGCGCAAAGAGGTCTGATGTGGTGGAGCAGGTCCGGCACTGGCTTGCCCAAGCGCCCCCGGAGGGAATCGCGGGCGCGCAGCGGGCGATGGCCACGCGCCCGGACCGGCTCGCGGTGTTGCAGACCCTCCAGGTCCCCGCCCTGGTGCTGTACGGCTCCGAGGACGCCCTGGCAGGCGCGGAGGCGCATGAGGCGATGGCGCAAGCCCTGGGAACCGAACCGGTGGTGGTCGAGGGGGCCGGGCACCTGAGCGCGGTGGAGGAGCCGGCGGCCGTGGCCGAAGCGCTCGCCCAGTTGTACCAACGCAGCATTTGAGGTCAGTCCTGTGTGCGCCAGCCCGGCAGCAGCCGCTCCAGGGCCTCGGTCAGGTCGAGGGACTCACCGTCCTTACCGCCGGCGCCGAGCACCAACGGTGGCCGGGCCGGCTCAGGTCGCACCCCACGGAGTCGGTCCAGCAGGCTCAACGGCGCGGTCAGGACGTAGAAGTCCGCCTCGGTACTCACCCCCGCACTGGCGTCGCTTCGCAGGTACCAGCCGGTCAGCGGGGTCCGTGCCGACGACGAGCCGCCGTACCCACGCACGCGCAAGGGCTGCGGCGCGAGGTCGGCACGGGTGGCCGCGGAGACGAACTCCCGTAGCAGCGCCTCAGCACGTTCGTGCTCGGCGTCCTTGCGCGCCTGAAGGCGTTCGGCATGGATGCGGGCGGATTCGGTGCGTCGAGTGGCCCAGTCGGAGTCGTGCACATGGCGTAGTCTGCCTCATCGTGAGACAGGGTAGACAGCGCGCGGCTATCCGATCGGCAGGACCGGGGGACGCCGAGATCCTGGCGCAGGTGCACATCAGAACGTGGCAGCAGGCGTTCGCGGACCTGCTTGCGGCCGAGGTGGTGCAGGCCCACGCCGCCAACGCGGCCGAGCAGTGGGCCCGCAGACTGGCCGACCCGGGCCACGCGGCCTACTGGGTAGCCGAGCGGGCCGGGCAGGTGGTGGGCTTCTCCTGGGCCGAGGCCGCCGGCCCGGGCCAGGTGCGGCCGCTGGAACTCATCGGTCTGTACGTCCTGGAGGAGCACTACGGCACCGGCGTGGCCGACGACCTGCTCGTCTGCGCAGTGGGTGAGGCGCCGTGCTTCCTCTGGGTGGCTCGTGACAATGCCCGGGCCCGGTCGTTCTACGCCCGCCACGACTTCGTCACCGACGGGCAGGTCCGGCGGGCGCAGGAGTTCGGCGGTCTCCCCCTGGTGCGGATGGTGCGCTGAGGCGGCCTACGGGAGTATCGGAGGCCTCAGGCGGCTCGGTGCTCAGCGCTGCGGCTCGTCGTCCTCGGCTACGCCGATGGGTTCGATGACCACGGTCTCATCCTCGGCCTCAACCTGCTCCTCGGCCACTTCCTGCTCGTCCGCGACGGCATCGGCCATCGCCTCGGCCTGAGCCTCGGGGCCGGCTGGATCATCCACGGGGCCCGGTTCGGCACCCACGGCGGCCATCACCTCGGTGGGCTGGGCATCATCGGTCACGGGTTCGGCATCGGCGTCGGCCTCGGCGTCCCCGCCCGTACTCGTGGCTGTTCCCACGTCCCCGTCCGCACCCACATCCGGATCGGAACCGGTCTCGGCACTGGAGCCCGAGATCTGCTCCGGCGCCGAGCCCTGGTCGGCCAGTTCCGCCGCCTGGTTGAGTTGTCCCGACCCCAACAGCCCCCGCAACTCATCGAGGTAGCCGGTGATGGTCCGACGCTGATCCTCGAGCTCATCGAGGTGGCGCTGGGCGCTGCGGCGCTCGCGGTCGGTCTCGGCGCGAGTGTCGGTACGCAGCCGGTCGGCGTTCTCGCGCGCCTCGGTGGTGATCCGGTCGGCACTGGCCTGGGCATCGGCGATGATCTGAGCGGACTGCTCCTCGGCCGATGCGCGGACGTTCTCGGCCTGCTCCAGTGCCTCGGCGACCCGGGCCTCGGCATCCGCGGCGTGCCTCTGCGCCTGGGCGATCATGTTCTCGGTCTCGGCCCGGGCCTGCTCATGGTTCGCGGCGTCTGCCTCCTCGGCGGCCTGGCGACGGGCGGCGATCTCCAGGGCCGCCTCCTCCTGCAACTCCGCGACGGACCGGCGGGTTGCCTCGGCCTCGGCGTTGGCGGCACGCAGGATCTCGCTGGCCTCGGTCTGGGCGGTGGCGCGGACGGCATCGGCCTCCCGGATCGCATCCTCGCGCAGTGCCTCGGCCTCGGCACGAGCCTGGGCGCGCAACTCCTCGGCCTCGGCCTCACTGGCAGCCTTGAGTTCGCGGGCGGCGCGCTCACTGTTCACCCGCACCTGGGTGGTCTCGTTCTCCGTGGTGGCGCGCAGCGTGCCCAGTTCACGGTCCAGGCTGGCCCGCTTCTCGCTCAGTTCGGCGTTGGTCTCACTGGTGATCCGGGCCGCCTCGCGCTCGGCGGAGGAGACCAGTTCCTCGGCGCGGCTCTGGGCGGAAGTGATGGTGCCCTCGGCCTGGGCCTGGGCGGACTGCCGCTCGGTGGCCGCATCCCGGCGGGCGCTGGCGAGTAGTTCGGCAGCCTCGCTCTCTGCCTGTTCGGTCAGGTGCTCGGCGTTGGCGTGCGCGCGGGCCACGATGTCCTTGGCTTGGGCGTCCGATTGGGTGAGCAGGTCCGCAGACTGCTCCTCGGCGGAGCGGAACAACTGCTCGACCCGGGAGCCCAGGCCGGAGTAGGAGGGCTTCTCGGCCTCACGCAACTGCGCCTGCGCCTCGGAGAGTTCGCCGGAGATCTGCATGTTCGCCGTGTCCAGCGCCTCCACCTGTTCGCGCACATCGTCCAACTGGCGTTGCAGCGACTGGATGTGGTGATCGACCTGGGCGCGGTCGTATCCACGCATGACGACAGGGAAGTTCGAACCGGCCTCGGCCACGTGGCCTCCTTCGCTAGGGATGAGCAAACCACAGCGTAGTCCGTCTGGATCGGGGCGCCCAAGGGGAGCCGGCGGAACCGAGCACGTGGAGCACCGGGCCCCCGGAGCGGTGTGCAGGCCGTGTGTGCGTGAAGTGTCGGGTTGTGTTGCGGGGCACAGGATGGTGCTAGATCACGGTTTGGTCACGTATTGTTGACTGGCGCCGGAGTCGGTCCGGCGTCGCGCGCAACCTGGAGGACTCCTCGCTCGTGCTTCGACGCATCATCGCGATCGCGATCATCGTGATCGGAATCGCCGCCCTGGTCGGGGCGGTGGGTTCGGCGACCTTCTGGCGTCCTGACGACCGCGTCACCGCAACCATGCCGGCGGCCCCGCAGGAGCCGGTGGTCGTGACCGCTCCGGGCGTGCTGGACATGGTGGACGACACCGTCGAGGTGCGGGTGGTCGGGGCCACGGACGCCACCCCGGTGGTGCTGGCGATGGGCCGCGAGTCGGACGTGCACGCCTGGATCGACGGGGCGCCCTATGTGGAGATCACCGGCCTGACCACGTGGGAGCAACTGGCGGTCCGCGAGGTGGAGGCGGTCGAGCCCGAACCCGACGAGGAGGAGGCCACCGAGGACGAGGAGGCCACCGAGGAGGAGGCCACCGAGGACGAGGAGGCCACCGAGGACGAGGAGGCCGCCGAGGAACCGATCCTGCCGGACCCGGCCGGCTCGGACCTGTGGATCGAAGAGGTCACCGGTACCGGCGAGTTGACGTATGAGTGGACCGTGGTGCCCGGGCGCTGGGTGCTGCTCGCCGCCACCGACGGAACCGAACCCGCTCCGCAGGTGGAACTGACGTGGGACCGCGAGGTGGAGACTCCGCTGCTGGTTCCGGGCCTGATCGTCGGCGGCGTGCTGGTGCTGGCCGGGTTGATCGCCCTGATCCTGTTCCTGCTGATGGATCGGGAGACCGCACGAGCCCGCCGGGCCCGCGCCGAGAGCGAGGTGATTGACGCCCAGGTCCCGGCGCGCCGCGAGGGTCGCCACCGTGAGCCGACCACCGATGACGAACTCAGTTACGCCGAACGGCTTGGCTGGCCCAGCGCCGGGGCGGGTGCTGCGGAGCGGGATGACGCCGAGGAACCGCCGACCGATACCGGCGAGCTGCCCACCAGCGTGCTCGGCGCCGACGGAGAGCCCCTGACCCGGCGGGAACTGCGCGAGCGTGAGCGTGCCCGGCAGGAGGCCGAGCGTGCCAGCGCGAAGCGCGCGTGGTGGAGGTTCGGGTCCGGTCCGGCGAAGCAGAAGGCCGACGGCGAGGGTGCTGCCGGCGCGGACGGGGCCGACCGCCTGGATGGCCGGCCCGAAGCCGACGCCGACGCGGGCGCCGAGCACTCCGCCACGGAACTGTCGGATTGGGTCAGCAGCGGCCGAAGTGGCACGCAGGCGGACCCGATTCGCACCTACCCGGCCGCCGCACCCGGCGCCACACCCGCCGGAACTGAATCTGCCCCCGGGAGTGGCCTGTCCCCGAGCGCGGCCACACCGGAGCAGGCCGAGTACGAGGCCGCAGCGGGCGAGCCCGAAGCCGGGGACGAGCCTGGAACCAGGGTGGAGTCCGACGAGGAACGGCCTCCGGTGCGGTGGCAGAAGTTGTGGGGCCGGAAGGAGCACCACGCCCGCGAGCCCGAGACGCCCGAGGAACTGCCTGAAGGCGAACCGGAGCCGTTGGACACCGAGGACCCGCATAGTTCGGGGGCGCGGTGGCGAAAGACCTGGGGTATCCAGCAGGAGGACAACCGATGATCCGTCGGAACCGTGTGGCGGCACTTGTCGGTGCGGCACTGGCGATACTGCTGGTCGCCTGCACACCGGAGATTCCCGAGGTGTCGCCCGACCCCGAGGAGACCGAGGCCCAGCCGGTACTGGATGTGCCGCGGTTGGAGCGCGTGCTGGCCGATATCGAGGAGCACATCAACGCCGCCGATGAAGATTCCGACGGCGAGATCCTCGCTGAGCGGATGGAGGATCCGGCGCTGGCGGTGCGCACAGCCGAGTACCGGTTGCGCAGCGCCACCGCCGATAGCGATGACGAGACCGGCCTGCAGCCGTTGACCACGTCCAGCGCGGTCTCGATCGTGGCGGCCACCGAGGAGTGGCCCAGAGCAGTCTTCGTGATCACCGAGATCCCTGATGAGGCCAACAGCCCACTGCTGATCGGTCTGCGCCAGGAGACTCCGCAGGAGCCGTACCGGATGTTCTCGTGGGTGCGACTGCTGCCCGGCGTGACGACCCCGCAGACCGACGTGGCCGAGGTCGGGAGTACCCCCGTTGATCCAGCAGATGAGAGTTTCCTGACCAGCCCCCAACAAGCGCTGGAGAACTACGCCGACGTGCTCACCGAGGGTGAGGACAGTGAGTTCGCCGATGACTTCGCCGAGGAGCCCTTCCGCGAACTCGTCGAGCAGGAGGCGCAGACCCTGTCGGAGAACGTGGACGCGGCCGGTGAGTTCGCGCATGCTACTGCGGTGCGTGAGGACGACACGGTCGCGATGCTGACCGCCGACGGCGGGGTGGTGGTGATCGGGGCGATGCGCACCCGGCACACCTTCACCAAGACCGAGGACGACGGCGAGGTCGAGGTAGGCGGACAGTTGGCGGCGCTGTCGGAGAACGACGGCGAAGTGAACGAAAGCCTGCGCGGGACCTATCATGTGATGGTGGCGCTGTACGTGCCGACGGAGCAGGAGGACGCCCAGATCACCGTGCTCGGTGTGGAGCGTGTCCTCGCGGATGTCTCCGAGGAGTGAGATTCGTGAACCAGCGAGGAAGAGTGCGATGAGTCAACCGTCCATCAACCTGCGCGGCGCCGTGGACCTCTCGAGCCTGTCCGCACCCCCGTCGCCGCCCGGCGGCGAGGCGCCGTCCTCGGGCGGCGGTGCGGTGGTCGACGTGACGCTGCAGTCCTTCCAGGAGGTCGTGCAGCGTTCGGTCGAGGTGCCGGTGATCATCGACCTGCGCTCGCCCCGCTCGCCCGCCTCGGGAGAGTTGAGCGCGACCTTGCAGACCCTGGCCGGTGAGTACGGCGGACGGTTCCTGCTGGCCCGTGCGGACGTGGACGCCTATCCACAGATCGCCCAGGCCTTCCAGGTGCAGGGCGCCCCGGCGGTCTGCGCGGTGATCAAGGGCCAGCCCTTGCCGCTGTTCCAGGGACCGCAGCCCCTCGAGCAGATCCGCGCGGTGATCGATGAGGTGCTCCGGGTCGCGGCCGAGAACGGGGTGACCGGCAAGGTCGAGGGCGTCGAGGAACCGGCTGAGGATGAGGACGGTGAGGAGGCCGCCGAGGAGCCGTTGCCGCCGCACATCCAGGCCGCCTACGACGCGATTGAGAATGACGACCTGGACGCCGCTGCCGAGGCGTTCGAGCAAGGGTTGAGGGAGAACCCGGCCGATGCCGAGGCGAAGGCCGGTCTGGCCCAGGTGGACCTGGGCCGGCGGCTCTCCGGTCTGGATATCCAGAGCGTGCTCACTACGGTGGCCCAGGCCGCCTCGGACGACGTCGAGGCTCACCTTGCCGCCGCCGACGTCGAGGCAGCCAGTGGACAGATCGAGCAGGCCTTCTCCCGTCTGATCTCGCTGGTGCGGGTGACGGCCGGCGACGATCGGGAGCGCGCACGCAAGCGACTTCTCGAACTCTTCCTCATCGTGCCCGAGGGCTCGCCGGAACTGCTCAAGGCCCGGCGCGAACTGGCTGTCGCGCTGTACTGAGCGGGACGGCGTCACCTACACCACACCCACCCGCGCTCTAGCCCGTTAGAACGGCGGAGGTCCGGTCGTGCTCGGGAAATCCTGGACACCATGGCGGTCCAATGGCGGGGGATCGCGACCGGTGAGTTCGTCGAGTTCGGCGTCGCTGACGATTCCGGGATTGACCGGCGCGGCCCGGTTGAGCCATCCGGGATCCTCGGCGTGCTCGGCCCGGATGGTTATCAGCGCGCGGACCAGTCTGTCGGTGTGATGAGCAGGATCGACGACCTCGGCAGGCTTGGTGTGGTGGTAACCCAGTGGTGAGGTCCAGTGCGTGTCTCCGGTGTGGTGATCACGGCGAACCGACCAGACTCCGGCGGTCTTGAGCTGATGGTGCCGGGCGCACAGCAGGTGCAGATTGCCCAGGTGCGTCTGGGTCCAAGCCGGCCGGGTGGGGTCGAAAGCGACGATGTGGTCCAACTGGCAGCGCCGGGCCGGCTGGCGACAGGTGGGGAACCGGCAGGTCGCGTCCCGGGTGAGGATGTACTCCCGCAGGGCCGCTCCCGGTTGATAAGTGTCACTGGCCAGGATCCCCAGCGCCGCCAGGACGACGACGGCGCCGGCCCTGCCGCGCCCCATGTCTTTCGGGCCTGCCTGCATCGCCGGCGTCTCTGATCCGGTTCGTAGACGGTCTTGGAGTCGTTCGCAGGTCGAGGCGATCGGTGTGTGATCGAGCAAGCATCCCTGCGGAGTCGGGCTCACGAGGGCGACCGGTGCCACGTTCGGCGGGAGCAGCGTACCGGTGAGGGCGTCAGTGCGGATCATCCGGGTCATGACGCGTCCCGCCCGGGCGGTTGTGATGTCGGTTCCCTGGGCCCGGGGGCCCGCGGCGTGGATTTCCTCGGCTTGGGCGGCGGTGACGGCGGGTTCCGCGACCGGTCTCGATTCCTTGCCCTGGGCTGCTTCCTCGCCCCTTTCCGCAACCTCGGTCTGGGCCGCGGTGGCACCGGTTCTCTCGGCTCGGCTCCCGGCGGTTGCGACGTCCGCGTGCGCCGCGTAGGAGCCCACGGCTTTCGAATGCGCCGTGTTGGTGCCCGCGACCGCCTGGGAGGGCATCCTCTCCGCGGCCAGGTGCCGAACAACCTCAGCCGAGAGAGGGCCGTAGCCGGCGAGGTAACCCGGTGAGTCGTCGTCGCCGTCGAGAGTGGACTGGGCGATGGTGAGGACCAGGTGCGGGCGCTTGCGGTGCTGGGTCGGCACCGGCCGACCCTCCGGGGTCCGACCGCTGGTCATGGTCTGGTTGATCAAATCGGTGAAGGCGTCCACGCGGCGCGCCCCGACCGGACGCTCGTCGTCCGGATGGGCCTTGACCGCGAGGCAGTCCAACGTCGTCATGGCCGCGACGGCTTCGGTTGCCGGCAGGTAAAAGGTCAGATACGCCATGCCGTCGTCGGCCGGGGTGACGCTGATATGGCGCTGCGCGGCGGCTTCTTCATGCCGCTCCTGCGCAAGGTCGGCATCCACCGCGAGGACGGCCGCGCGCAGACGGTGGCGCAACTGCCCGGAGGTCAGGTCCGGAGCCTCCGGCAACAGGGTTCGGTGGATCGCGCGCGCCTGGGCATCGGGCAACGTCCTGGTGGCGTCGATGAACACCTCGGCCTTCGGTAGGTCGATCTCTCCGCCGAGGAGGGCGAAGTGCACTTCCGGATAGTCATCCAGGGCTGCTGCCCGGTTCAGCATCCGGTCGGCTGCGGCGGTGGTGATCCGCAGCCGGGCGGCGAGTTCCTCGGCTGTCCCGGTGCCGGGATGGGCGTCCTGGAGACGCTGCAGGATCTCCGCCTCGATGCCATCCAGGTTCGAGCGCAGTCGACGGCAGCACGCCACCATCTCGGTCAGCACGCCGGCATCGGTGGTCCCACCGCTCAGGTACGACTTCAGGCGCTTGAAGATCCGCCGGTGCGGATGCGTTCCCGTCAGCGCCCGGGCTGCCCTTCTCCGCTCGCTCCAAGGGTCATCGCCCGGAGTGCGTACCCCCGGGTCCTGAGCAGCGGTGCTGGACATGGAACCACGGTATCGCCGACCACTGACATTCTCCGCACGCGCGTTCGAGGAATAGAGCGGTGATCTGCCTGGGTCAGTCCCTCGCGGGCGCCAGGAACACCGCCCCCAGCGGAGGTACCCGCAGGGCGACCGAGTACCGCTGACCTCGCCAGGGCACCTCCTCGGCCCGCACCTGCCCGAGGTTGCCCACGCCGGACCCGCCGTACTCGGTGGCGTCGGAGTTGAAGATCTCGTCCCAGGCCCCGCCGTGCGGCAGGCCCACTCGGTAGTTCTCATGCGGGGTGCCCGCGAAGTTCACCATGACCGCGACCACGTCGGAGTCGATGCCCGCCATGTCGGAGTCGGCCCTCGCCCTGTCCGGGGCGTTGCCGGCCCCGTCGGAATCGTTCCCTGCTCCATCGGGGTCGGTCCCCGCCCGGTCAGAGGTGTTCCCCGCTCCACCGGAGGCGTCCCCCACTCGGCCGGGCTCTGCCGCGCTGCTCTTGCGCAGATACGCCAGCACGTTGTGGTCGCCGTCGTTGGCCTCCAGCCACTCGAAGCCGACGTGGCTGAAGTCCTCGGCCCACAACGCGCGATGCTCGCGGTAGACCTCGTTCAGTCGCTTCACCGCCAAGCGCACCCCGGAGTGCTCCGGCGAGTCGCCCTGGGCCCAGTCCAGCGACGCCGACTCCGACCACTCGGCCTCCTGGGCGAACTCCGAGCCCATGAACAGCAACTTCTTGCCCGGGTGCGACCACTGGTAGGCCAGCAACGCCCGCACCCCGGCCAGTTGCTGCCATCGGTCACCGGGCATCTTGCGCAGCAGCGACCCCTTCCCATGCACCACCTCGTCATGACTGAGCGGCAGCACGAACTGCTCCGAGAAGGCGTAGACGAGGGAGAACGTCAACTCCCCGTGGTGGTAGCGCCGGTTGACGGGCTCCTCGGCCAGATAGCGCAGCGTGTCGTTCATCCAGCCCATGTTCCATTTCAGCCCGAATCCGAGCCCGCCCGCCTCGGTGGGGGAGGTCACCCCGGGCCAGGCGGTGGACTCCTCGGCGATCATCATGATCCCCGGGCAGGTGCGGTACGCCGTCGCGTTGGCCTCCTGCAGGAACTGGATCGCCTCCAGGTTCTCCCGTCCGCCGCGCACGTTCGGGCGCCACTGGCCCGGTTTGCGCGAGTAGTCCAGGTACAGCATCGAGGCGACCGCGTCCACCCGCAGCCCGTCGATGTGGAACTCACGTAGCCAGTACAGGACGTTGGCGACGAGGAAGTTGCGGACCTCGTTGCGCCCGAAGTTGAACACGTAGGTGCCCCAGTCCATCTGCTCCCCGCGCATCGGGTCGGGGTCCTCGTACAACGCCGTGCCGTCGAAGCGGGCCAGGGCGAAGTCATCCTTGGGGAAGTGCGCCGGGACCCAGTCCACGATCACCCCGATGCCGGCCCGGTGCAGCGCATCGACCAGGTAGCGGAACTCATCCGGGCTGCCGAACCGGGAGGATGGGGCGTAGTAGGAGGTGACCTGATAGCCCCACGATCCCCCGAAGGGATGTTCGGCCACCGGCATGAACTCCACGTGCGTGAAGCCCATCCAGGCGACGTACTCCACCAGTTCCTCGGCCAGTTCCCGGTAGCCCAGTCCGGGCCGCCAGGAACCCAGGTGCACCTCGTAGGCGCTGAACGGACCGGTGTGGGGGTCCTGATGCGCGCGTTCGGACATCCAGTCCCCGTCGCCCCAGACATAGTGGGAATCGGTCACCACCGACCCGGTGGCCGGGGGGTGCTCGGTGGCCCGGGCCATCGGGTCGGCCTTGGCCTTCCAGGTGCCGTCGGACCCGCGGATCTCGAACTTGTAGGTGTTGTTGACCCCGACGCCGGGAATGAACAACTCCCAGACCCCGGTGCCGCCCAGGACGCGCATCGCGTGGGCGGTCCCGTCCCAGTTGTTGAAGTCGCCCACCACGCGCACGGTCTGTGCGTTCGGCGCCCAGACCGCGAACGAGGTTCCACGGACCGTCCCGAGCTCGGAGGGGAAGGTGCGCACGTGTGCACCGAGCACCTGCCAGAGCCGCTCGTGGCGTCCCTCACCGATGAGGTGCAGGTCCACCTCCCCGAGGGTGGGCCAGAACCGGTAGGGATCATCGACGACGGAGGGCCTCCCGTCGTAGGTGACCTCCACCCGGTAGTCGGGAACGTGGGCACCGGGCATGGTGGCCACCCAGATGCCGTCCTGTTCGTGGCTGGCCTCGAGGTACTGGGTGTCGGTGACGATCCGGACCTGCTCGGCGAACCGGCGCAGGGTGCGGAAGGTGACCACCTCATCGGTGACGTGGGCGCCGAGCACGTCGTGGGGGGAGTGGTGCTCACCACGGGCGACGGCGCCCAGGGTGGCGGCGTCCACGCGGACCGGCTCAGGTTCTGTGGGTGGGGACGAGGCGGGCGGGGTGTGCGGATCCGGGGTTGTCACGGTGTGCTCCTCGAAGAGAGACCGGATGGCGGACACGGGGATGTGCACCCAGTCGGGACGGTTGCGGGCTTCGTAGGTGGCCTCGTAGCAGGCCTTGTCGATCTCGAGCAGACGCAGCAGCGCGGGATGGTTCATCGCTTCGGCGCCGGCGGCGCGGGCATAGCCGTCCAGGAATGCCGCCCGGGTACCGCGCGCCCAGTCCGACCGGAGGGTCGACGGCGATGGGATGCCCGACGGCGCGAGTCCGGCCGGCGGCGGGGCCTCGCCGGGCGGCGGGGCGCCAGCGGCTACCGAGCCGGCGGCGTAGTCGAACGAGCGGAGCATCCCGGCTACGTCACGCAGTGCGAAGGACGGAGCGGTGCGTTCGGCGATCGGGCGCAGCGGTTCGCCCTCGAAGTCCAGCACCACCCAGCCACGGTCGGGAGTGTGCAGCAACTGGCCCAGGTGGTAGTCGCCGTGCACGCGCTGCACCGGTGGCCAGCCGGGTTCGGCGAGGGCGTCGGCGATCATCTGCTCGAGCGCGCCGGCGTACCCGGCGATGTCGGGGACTTCGGCCGCGGCGGTGGCGAAGCGGGAGCGCACGTCGACGACCAGATGGGCCCGGGCTTGTTCGGCCTGTTCGACCTGATCAGCAAGTTCGATCCGGTCAGCATGCGCCCCATCGCCGTCCCGGGCGTATTCCGCCGTCCCAGCGGACCCGAACACCGAGCGCAACTGCTGGTGCAGGTGGGCGGTTACCTCGCCCAGTGCGAAGGCCTCGGCGGTGAAGTCACTAGTGCTAGTAGTGCCGGTGCCAGTGCCAGTGCCAGTGCCAGTGCCAGTGCCAGTGCCAGTGCCAGTGCCAGTGCTAGTAGTGCCGGTGCCGGTGCTAGTAGTGCCGCTGCCGGTACCGTCCGTCGCCACGGCGGAGCGAGTGGATCCAGAGCCGCCGGTGGAGCCGTTCGGCCCTTCCGAGCCGGTCGATCCGGTGGAAGGGCGCTCTCCGGCGGCGGACTCTAGCGCCAGCGTCCAGCCATCGCTCCCGCCGGGAAGGAATTCACTTGCGAAGGCCAGGTGTCCACCGGATTCCGGGAGCCAGGACGCCCAGAGCGCCCCGACCGGGGCCGGGACGAGCCTGCTGCCACCGGCCGCCAGCGCCGACTGCACCTGCACCTCGGGGTTGGCGCCGGGCCGCAGCACGCGGAACACCTTAATGATCACCTGCTCGGGGTGCTCGGGGTGCTCGGGGTCAGCGTGCTCGGCAACGCCGGCTGCGTGCACCCGGGCGCGCCCCCGATCCTCGGCAGAGTGGGCCCGATCGCTGCCCCGACCGGCCCCGTCCTCGGCGTTCACCACGATCGAGGTATTGGACTGCTCCCCGCGCAGCACGCGACAGGAGCGCACCGTGACGCGTCCGGCACCGGGCGCCGGCTCGGACCGCACCGGAGGCGGATCGGAGCGCTGGGCGTCCGGCGGTGCCGGCTCGGCGCGGATCTGCAGATCCGGTAACGCGCCGGCACCGGTGAGGGAGTCGAGCAACACCTGCACGTACACCGGGTCATAACAGGCGTCGTAGATCCAGCGCTTCCCCAGTTCGGAGTGCTCGACGGTGGCCACCAGCGCCCGCCGACCGGCCACCCGCTCCGGCAGTGGTTCCCCGCGGTAGGTGAGCGGCACGTGGTACAGCACCGGTTCGTCCCCGGCGGAGTCCAGGATCAAATGGGTGTCGATCCCCACCTCACCCTCGGGGTCCTGCCACCGCAGTCCGCCCACGCGGGAGAGCACCGGGGTGCGTCCCTTGCCGGCGTACCAGCGCTGGCGCATCAACCACTCGGGCAGGAAGTCCCCGAAGGCCGGGCTCAGGGCGGGAGGTGCCTTCGGTGGGTCCTGGTCGGTGCTCACGGGCGCTCCCGAACCTGCAGCCAGAAGAAGTCCCGGCTACCCAACGTGAATGTGGCCCGGCCGTCGGGGCCCGACGGCGTGGGGGTGATGGGGGTATGAGTCACCGGGGGTGCCGGCTGAGTATCCCCGTCGTGCCGGGCATAGTCCGGGGTGTGGTGCCGCACGCCGGTGTCGTCGGCGCGCGCCGCTGCATCGGCAGCCGCACCTGCCACGCCCTCGCCACGCACGCCTTCACCATGCACGTCCTCGCCGCCCACGCCCGTGGCGCCCTGGCTGCGCGCGTCCGCAGCGGCGCGTTCGCTGCTCGGGGCGCCGTCGCCGTCGTCCGCACTGCCGGGGCCCACTGCTGGTCCGCCCACGGCAGCCCCGCCCACCGCGGCCTCGTCGCGGTCGGCGGTCTCGCCGTCGTCGGCGGATCGGCTCGGCGAACCGGCCACGGCCACCGGCGGGAACGCGGTCCCGCCGAAGACATCCTGCAGGCCCGCCCCACCCAGACCGGGCAGTTCCACCGTGGCCGAGCGCGGTGTGTTGGCCAGGTTCATCACGCACAGGACGGTCTCGTTGTCATTGCGCCGCAGGAACGCCAGCACTGCGTCGTTGTCGCAGGTGAGCGGGATGTAGTCCCCGTTGCCGAACACCGGGTGGGCCCGGCGCACCTGCAGGATGCCTCGCACCCAGTGCAACAGCGAGGTCGGGATCGCCAGTTGCGCTTCCACGTTCGCCGAGGAGAAGTGGTTGGTCAGCGACTGCACCGTGGGCAGGTAGAGCTTACCCGGGTCGGCGGTGGAGAATCCGGCGTTGCGGTCCGGGTTCCACTGCATCGGGGTGCGCACCGAGTCCCGGTCCGGCAACCAGATGTTGTCGCCCATCCCGATCTCATCGCCGTAGTACAGGCACGGCGAGCCGGGCAGGGACAACAGCAGTGCGTGGGCAAGTTCGATCTCGGCGCGGGAGTTCTCCAGCAACGGCGCCAGCCGGCGGCGGATCCCCACGTTCGCGCGCATCCGCGGGTCCTCGGCGTACCAGCCGTACATCGCCGCACGTTCCTCGGTGGAGACCATCTCCAGGGTCAACTCGTCGTGGTTGCGCAGGAACGTGCCCCACTGGGCCCCGGCGGGGATGTCCGGGGTATCGGCCAGGATCTCCGCGATCGCTCCGGCGCTCTGCTCCCGCAGCGCGTAGTAGATCCGGGGCATCACCGGGAAGTGGAAGCACATGTGGCACTCCGGCCGCTCCGGGGTGCCGAAGTAGGCCACCACGTCCCGGGGCCACTGGTTCGCCTCGGCCAGCATCAACCGGCCGGGGAACTCCGCATCGACCATCGCCCGGACGTCGGCCAGGAACTCATGGGTGGCGGGCAGGTTCTCGCTGTTGGTGCCCTCCTCCTCGAACAGGTAGGGCACCGCGTCCAGACGGAACCCGTCCACGCCCTTGCGCAACCAGAACCGGACCACGTCCATCATGGCGTCGCGAACCCGCGGATTCTCGAAGTTCAGGTCCGGCTGGTGGGAGAAGAACCGGTGCCAGAAGTACTGTCGGCGCACCGGATCGAAGGTCCAGTTCGAGGTCTCGGTATCCACGAAGATGATCCGTGCATCGGAGTACTCGGTGTCATCGTCGCGCCAGACGTAGAAGTCCCCGTAGGGCCCGTCGGGGTTGGATCGGGAGGATTGGAACCACGGGTGGGCGTCGGAGGTGTGGTTCATCACCAGGTCGATGATCACCCGGATGCCACGGGAGTGGGCGGCCTGCATCAGTTCTGTGAAGTCATCGATGGTGCCGTACTCGGAGGCCACCGCGGTGTAGTCGGCCACATCGTAACCCCCGTCGCGCAGCGGCGAGGGGTAGAACGGGGGCAGCCACAGGCAGTCGATGCCCAGCCAGGCCAGGTAGTCCAGGTTGTCGATCAATCCGCGCAAGTCACCGGCCCCGGACCCGTCGGAGTCGGAGAAGGCGCGCAGCAGCACCTCGTAGAACACCGCGGTGGTGTACCAGTGCGGGTCCTCGCTCAGGCCCGACCCCCCGGGGTCCGGTCCGGGCAGGGCGAAGGTGCGGGCCGGGCGCTTCATCCGGTCTGCACCTCCAGGACGTGGGCGCACCGTCCGAACGGGTCCAGGTGCACCCACGGGCGCGCGTTCCACGGGTAACTCTCGCCGGTGAGTTCGTCGTGGGCGGTGAAGGTGGCATCGGCGGCCAGGCCCAGGGCCTGCATGTCCAGGTCCAGGTGGGCGCTGCGGGATGTGTAGGGGTCGGTGTTGACCACCACGATCACCACGTCCTCGCGCCCGTCCGGGGCGTGTTCGGCGCGCAGGCGTTTGGAGAAGCAGAACGTGGCGCCGTCGGTGGTGGGGTGCACGGTCAGGTTGCGTAGTTGTTGCAACGCCGGATGACGACGACGGATCTGGTTCAGCCGGGTGATCAGGTCGGTGATGCCGTACTCGGTCCGCGCGGCCTCCCAGTCCCTGGGTTTGAACTCGTACTTCTCGTTGTCGATCTGCTCCTGGGCGCCGGGACGGGCGATGTGCTCCACCAGTTCGTAGCCGGAGTAGACGCCCCAGGTGGGCGAGCCGGTGGCGGCCAGCACCGCCCGGATCGCGAACGCCGCCTGCCCGCCCTGCTGCATGTAGGGGGTGAGGATGTCATGGGTGGTGGGCCAGAAACTGGGCCGCATCAGGTGCGCGGACTCGTGCGCCATCTCGGTGAAGTACTCGGCGAGTTCTGCCTTGGAGTGGCGCCAGGTGAAGTAGGTGTAGGACTGGTGGAACCCCACCATGCCCAGGGCGTGCATCATCGCCGGCTTGGTGAACGCCTCGGAGAGGAAGATGACCTCGGGGTGGTCCGCGCGGACGTCGGCGAGGATCTCCTCCCAGAACCGGACCGGTTTGGTGTGCGGGTTGTCCACCCGGAACGCCGTGACACCGTGATCGATCCATGTCTGCAGCACGCCCCGTACCGCGGCGTAGATCCCGGGGTAGTCGTTGTCGAAGTTCAGCGGGTAGATGTCCTGGTACTTCTTCGGCGGGTTCTCCGCATAGGCGATCGAGCCGTCGGCGCGGGTGGTGAACCACTCGGGATGCTCGGTGACCCAGGGATGGTCCGGGGAGGCCTGCAGAGCGACATCCAGGGCGACCTCCATGCCCAGATCCCGGGCGCGGGCGACGAAGGCGTCGAAGTCATCGAAATCACCCAGGTCGGGGTGGATCGCGTCATGGCCGCCGTCGGGCGACCCGATCGCGTACGGCGAGCCGGGGTCCTCGGGCCGGGCGTTCAGGGTGTTGTTGCGACCCTTGCGATTCGTGGTCCCGATCGGGTGGATCGGGGTCAGGTAGACCACGTCGAAACCCATCTGCGCGATCGCCGGCAGCCGTTCCGCCGCGGTGCGCAGGGTGCCCGTGATCCAGTGCCCGGTGTCGGGGTCGAGGCGGGCACCCTCGGAGCGCGGGAAGAACTCGTACCAGGCTCCGGCCAGCGCCAGCGGCCGGTCCACCGCCAGGGTGTAGGTGGCCGACGGCGACACATAGTCCCGTAGCGGGGCGGCGCTGAGCAGGTCCACCACTTCGGGCGCGGTGCCCGCGGCCAGGCGCACGGAGGCGGGACGGGAGGTGTCGCGCAGCGCGGTGACGGCATCGACGAGCAGGTGTCGGTGGGGCTCGGTCCTTCGGACCTCGGCCAGTGCGCGCTCCAGGACGCGGGCACCCTCCTCGAGCATCAGTTCGGTGTCGACCCCGGCGTGCACCTTGATCGTGGCGTCGTGGTGCCAGGTGCCGTAGGGGTCGGACCAGCCTTCCACCCGGAAGGTCCAGATGCCGGTGCTGGTGGGCACCACGGTGGCTTCGAACAGGTCGTTGCCGGGAGAGACGTCGACCATCGGGGTGCGGGTGTGCTCGGTGCCATCGGGCGCGATCAGCACCGCGGTGGCCGCGACCGCGTCATGACCCTCCCGGAACACGGTGGCCCGGATCGGCACCGCTTCGCCCACGACCGCCTTCGTGGGCCAGCGTCCGCCCTGGGCGCTGGGGGTCACGTCGAGGACGGGGATCCGCCCGATGGGGCTCTGGGGCACTGGTTGCGGGTACGTCACAGTCCGAACCTACCCAGAAGGGCCCGGGTGCGGCAGGTCGAGGGGACGGATCGGCACCGATCGGCATCCGCCGATCCGTGGTAGGTGCGGACTCGGGTGTTGGTTCGGGCAGCCCACAGCGCCGGTATTCGTGCGGCGTGCTGGTCGTGACTTATGCTCGCGAGCGTGAGAGCCATTCGCCGATTCACCGTCCGCAACGTGTTGCCCGAGCCGATTGCGGGTCTGGACGACCTGGCCCGCAACCTGCGCTGGTCCTGGCATGAGCCGACCCGCGCGCTGTTCGAGAGCATCGACCCGCAGCGGTGGCGGGAGGTCCGGGGCGAACCGGTGCGTCTGCTCGCGGGTACCCCTACCGAACGCCTGGCCGACCTCGCCACCGATGAGGCCTTCGTGGCCCGCGTCCGGAAGCAGGTCCAGGAACTGCACGAGTACCTAGACCAGCCTCGCTGGTACCAGAGCGAGGCTGCGCGCCGAGCGGAGGCCGGTGAGGACGCGCTGCCCGCGGCGGTGGCCTACTTCTCCGCCGAGTTCGGCATCGCCGCAGCCCTGCCGCAGTACTCCGGTGGCCTGGGGATTCTCGCAGGTGACCACCTCAAGAGTGCCTCCGACCTGGGTGCGCCGATCATCGGCGTCGGGCTGCTGTACGATTCCGGCTACTTTCGCCAGTCCCTGACTCGAGACGGTTGGCAGCACGAGACCTACCCGCTGCTGGATCCGGACAACCTGCCGCTGACGCTGCTGCGCGAGGGTGACGGCGCCCCGGTGCGCATCAGCCTGCCGCTGCCGGGTGGGCGCACCCTGCACGCACAGGTGTGGCGGGCGGACGTGGGCCGCGTGCCGTTGCTGCTGCTGGATTCCCAGGTTCCCGATAACGACGAGTATGCCCGCGGCGTCACCGACCGGCTCTACGGCGGCACCAGCGAGCACCGGCTCCAGCAGGAGTTGCTGCTGGGCATGGGCGGGGTGAAGGCGGTGCGCGCCTTCACCAGGCTCTCCGGCGCCCCGACTCCGGAGGTGTACCACTGCAACGAGGGGCACGCCGGGTTCCTGGGCGTGGAGCGCGTGCGGGAACTCGTGGCCAGTGAGAACCTGCCCTGGGACGCGGCGGTGGAGGCGGTGCGGGCCGGCACCCTGTTCACCACGCACACCCCGGTCCCGGCCGGGATCGACCGGTTCGGCGCCGACCTGATCGCCACCTACTTCGGTGGCGGCAACGCCATCGAGGGTATCGACGTCGAGGATGTGCTGGCCCTGGGGCGGGAGGACTACCACGAGGGTGACCCGACCGTGTTCAACATGGCGGTGATGGGCCTGCGGATGGCGAAGTACGCCAACGGCGTGGCCCGGCTGCACGGCAGCGTCTCGCGGGGGATGTTCTCCGCATTGTGGCCGGGTTTCGCCCGCCACGAGGTGCCGATCACCTCGGTGACCAACGGGGTGCACGGCCCCACCTGGACCGACCCGCTGTTCGCTGCGGCGCAGGCGGAGTACTTCACACCCGAGCAGATCGCCGACGGCTCAGGTTGGTTGAGCGAGCAGATGGACAACGCGACCCTGTGGCAACTGCGCCGCCGGCTGCGCGAACGCCTGGTCGTCGATGCGCGCCAACGGGTGCACGCATCGTGGCGGGCGCGGGGGGCCTCGCCGGCCGAGTTGGGGTGGGTCGAGGGCGTGCTGGACCCGGACGTGCTGACCATCGGGTTCGCGCGGCGGGTCCCCACGTATAAGCGGCTGACGCTGATGTTGCGCGACACCGACCGGCTCAGGGCGCTGCTGACCGACCCCGAACGCCCCGTGCAGATCGTGGTGGCCGGAAAGTCCCACCCGGCCGATGAGCAGGGCGTCAGCCTGATCCAGCGTCTGGTGCAGTTCGCTGACGGCGCCGAGGTTCGCCACCGGATCGTGTTCTTGCCCAACTACGACATCGAGATGGCCCAGACCCTCTACCCGGGCACCGACGTGTGGCTGAACAACCCGCTGCGCCCGCTGGAGGCGTGTGGGACCTCAGGGATGAAGGCGGCCCTGAACGGGTCCTTGAACCTGTCCATCCTGGACGGGTGGTGGGACGAGATGTACGACGGGCGCAATGGCTGGGCGATCCCGACCGCGGACGGCGTCGAGGACCCCGACCGGCGCGATGATCTCGAGGCCGCGGCGTTGTACGACCTGCTGGAGAACACTGTGGTGCCCCGGTTCTACGACCGGACCGACGGCGTGCCCGAGCGGTGGCTGGAGATGGTCCGCCACACCCTGGCCACGCTGGGCCCGAAGGTGCAGGCCACCCGGATGCTACGCGAGTACGTGACCGACCTGTACACCCCCACCGCGGTGGCGGCCCGGGCGATGGATGGTCCGGGGCACTCCGGCGCGGTCGCCTTCGCGCAGTGGAAGCAGCGGCTGCGCGCGGCCTGGGACGGCGTCCGGGTGGATCATGTGGAATCCGAGGGGGCGGGGGAGTCCGCCCAGGTGGGCCAGCGGATCACCGCGAACGCGTTCGTCTCGCTCGGCGAACTGGACCCGGCGGATGTGCGCGTGCAGGTGGTGCACGGCAGCGTCTCCGACAACGACGAACTCGTGGACTTCTCGACGGCGGATCTGCACCACGCGGAGGCATACGAGCAGGGCCGGCACCGGTTCTCCCGCACCTTCACCATGGATCAGTCCGGATCGTTCGGCTACACCGTGCGGATCGTGCCCTCGCACGATCTACTGGCCGGGGATACCGAACTGGGACTGGTGGCCGCGGCGACGTAGGGCGGGTGCGATCCGGGTGACCGGTCCGGAAGCGGGATTACCCTGGGTTCGGTGAAGCGGTAAGGCATTGCCATTTGCCGTGCCTTCTGGTTGGGTGGCGGGTGCGTTCGAGGACGAACACGAAAGGCTCACCCATGGTGCATATGTCCCGCCGTCACCTGCTCGCCCTGGCTCCAGCGGGCCTGGCCGTCGCTGCCCTGAGACCCCGGCTGCAGGCCCGGGCCGACGCGGTGACCGATCACGAGCGAATCCTGGCCAACACCGTGGCGATGGTCGCCGGCACCGCTGAGGTGAACGCCCACCCGGCGGCCGCCGGGTCGTTGCAGCGCATCCACGACACCGCCCGGACCCGGCTGAGCCAACTTGACGCGGCCGGGCCGGATGAGGTCTTCGCCGGGGTGCCGCTCGGTGAGAACGAGGCCAACCTGTCCACCACGTTGCAGCGGTTGTACCAGATCGCCCTGGCTACCTGTACACCCGGTGTGGAATCGGATCTGGTCGGGGACATCGAGGTACGTCAGCGCGTGCTCACCGAAGTGCACCGAGTGCACACCGACTTCCTCGCCGACACCGGTTCCGGATACTACGGCAACTGGTACGCCTGGGAGATCGGGATCCCCACGCACCTGACCCGCACGCTGGTGCTGCTGGCCGAGGAGGCCGATCCGGAGCGGGTGGACGACTACGTCGCGGTCATGGATGACTACCTGCGCAACGGCTCCGACGGCGATGTGGATCTGGACTCACGCTTCCATACCGGTGCCAACCTGGCCGACATCACCACCAACCGGATCCTGCAGGGCGCGCTCACCGGCGACTCCGGGCGGATCTCCAAGGCCATCTCCGACCAGGCCACCGCCTATGCCACCATCGACCCCTACGACCTGCGGCACGGGGTCACCGACGGCTACTACGCCGACGGCTCCTTCATCCAGCACCACACGGTGGCCTACACCGGCTCCTACGGCCGCATCCTGCTGACCCGGGTGATGCAGACCATCAAGATCTTGGACGGGGCCGATGCCGGCTCGGATTCCACAGACTTGGCCGATGTGGTCTTCGACTGGGTCGCCGACGGGTTCGCCCCGCTGATCTTCGAGGGCTGGATGATGGAGGCCGTGAAGGGCCGGGCTGTGTCGCGGACGAACTCCGGCTATGCCGATGTGGGATCGGTGGCCGAGGCGGTGGTGGATCTGATCGACCGCACCTCACCCGAGCGCGCAGAACGGCTGGCCGGTTATGTCAAGCACCTGGCCACCGCGGCGGCCAATCCGCCGGACGCCACCTCGTGGGTCTCCCCGGTCTCGGTGGTCCGCCACGCGCAGATCATGGCCGATGACGACGTCCGGGCGGCCGATCTGAACCCGGAAGCCTCGAGCGTGGCCTACAACGCGATGGAACGGATGGTCCACCGCCGGCCGGGGTTCGCGTTCACGGTCTCGCGCAGTTCGGAGCGGATCAGCAAGTACGAGTACATGAACGGGGAGAACCTGATGCCCTGGTTCTCCGGTGACGGTGCCTTCCACCTGTACCTTTCCGGGCAGGACCAGGAGGAGGCCTACGGCGCCCGGTTCCTGGCCACCGTCTCTGCCTACCGGTTGCCCGGCGTCAGCGCACCCGATGAGGAGCGCGCCACCATCCCGGAGCTGTACGGACAGTTCTGGTACGAGAACCCCTCCCACCCGCTGGAGTTCACCTCCTCCTCGGAGTCCCAGAACACCTACGTCTACTTCCCGGTGGGCACTACCGACCACTCCGGGGGCGTCACCCTGGACGGGTTCGGAAGTGCCGCCCTCGTGTTGTCCGACGACGTGGCCTACCGCGACAAGCAGGCCGGGCTGCTGCCGGAGGACTTCGTCGCCTACGCGGGGGTGCGCGGGGTGAAGTCCTGGTTCGGATTCGACGACGCCGTGGTGGTGCTGGCGGCCGGGATCACCGATCCCGTCGAGCGCGGGCCGGTGACGACCACGCTGGATGCCCGGGTGGCCGGCCCCCAGGACCAGGTCGAGATCACCGGCGCGGATCCTGGCGGCAGTCCGTGGACGGGGCAGGACCGTGCCGATCTGGCCTGGTTGCGGTGGGCGAACCAGAGCACGGGGGTCGCAGTGGCCTATGCGCTCCTGGACGGCGACCCGGTGGAGGTCCGCAACGAGCAGGTGGAGCAGAGCCTGCGCTCGGTGCGTGCCGGCAACCCCGACACCGTGGTGAGCCGGCAGGTCTTCACCGTCTCGGTCAGCCATGGGCGTCCGCAGTTGGCCTATGTCATCGTTCCCGGTGGGGACGCAGCGGTGGCGGATGCCTACCGCGATGGGGGCGTGCACGTGATGGCCAATGACGAGCGCGTCCAGACCGTGCGCCACCCGGCCTCGGGCATCACCGCGATGAACAGTTTCTCCGCCGGCACCCACAGGGCCCGGATGCTCAGCGTGGAGGGGCCGGCATGCGTGCTGATGCGCGAGCGGGGGGGTGAGGTCGACATTGCCGTCTCCGATCCGACGATGGGCCGGTCGCAGATCCCGTTGACGTTGCGCGGTGGGCGGGCTCCCGAGGTGATCGAGGCCGATGAGGGCGTGCACGTCGAACCCGCCCCAGGCGGAACCCGGATCACCGCGCGAACCGATCAGGCGTTCGGGGCCACGTTCACCGTGCGGCTGAAGGTGCGCTGACCGCTGCCGGCGGTGCAGCAACCGCGCCCGGTTAGTAGACCATCTCCATCGCCTCGCGCACCTCGGAGAGGGTGGCATCGGCGATCCCGTTGGCCTTGGCATTGCCCTCGCGCAGCACGCTCAGCAGGTACCCGGGATCGGCGGCCAGTTCGGCGCGACGGGTACGCACCGGCGCCAGGCGCTCGTTGACCGCCTCGGTGACCAGCGCCTTGAGCGCACCACCCCCGCCGTCGCCGATCTGGGTGGCCAGGTCGCGGGGATCCGCCCCGGAGCACAGCGCAGCCATGGACAGCAGATTCGCCACCGCCGGGCGGTCCTGCGGGTCATAGGTGATGTTCCGGTCGGAGTCGGTGACGGCGCGCTTGAGTGCCCGGGCCGTCTCGTCCTCGGTCATCGCCAGGTCGATCGTGTTGTGCTTGGACTTGGACATCTTGTGCACCCCGTCGGTGCCCAGCAGGTTGACCACCGGGGAGAGCAGCGCCTCCGGGGCGCCGAAGATCTGCTGGCCGCCGCCGTAGCGCTCGTTGAACCGGCGGGCGATCACCCGGGACATCTCCAGGTGCGGCAACTGGTCCTTGCCCACCGGCACCAGGTTGGCCTTGCAGAACAGGATGTCGGCGGCCTGGTGCACCGGGTAGGTGAGCAGCAGGCCGCTCATCGGGCGCCCTCCGGAGGCCTCGAATTCCGCCTTCACGGTGGGGTTGCGGCGCAGTTCGGCGTCGGTGACCAGGGACAGGAACGGCAGCATCAACTGGTTCAGGGCCGGTACCGCCGAGTGGGCGAATATCGTGGACTTGGCCGGGTCGATGCCCACGGCCAGGTAGTCGGCGAGCAGTTCCAGCACCACATCGGCCAGCCGGCCGGTCTCGTCCCGGTCGGTGATGACCTGGTAGTCGGCCACCAGCACCATCGTCTCCAAGCCGAGATCCTGCAGGCGTACGCGGTTGACCAGGGTGCCCAGGTAGTGTCCCAGGTGTAGCCGCCCGGTGGGCCGGTCCCCGGTCAGCATGCGGAAGTTGCTCGGGTCGGTGGCCAGTTGCTGCTCGATCTGGTCGCTGCGGGCCTGCGCGGCGCTCAGCGACCGGTCCAGCGCCTCGGCGCTGTCCAGGTGGGGGCCATCGGTACCGTCGATCTTGGTGTCAGAACTCACGGCGTCCAGCCTACTCGCCGGGCGGGCACCGATCGGCGGCCACTCAGGGCAGCGGCCCGCTCAGGTAGATCTGCATGCTCAGCGGTACGATCCGTACCGCCGAGCCCGGGGGTAGCACCGGTCCGGCCGGGCCGGGCCGCTCCCACGCCGAATCCCAGACCAGGCTGACGTCGTGCGGGCCGGCCAGCGGGACCTCGGCCTGCGCCAGGGTGCCGTTGAAGAGCACCAGTGCCTGGGCAGCACCCGGTTCGGGCGGATGCCGCAGCATCTGCAGGATGCGCTGGTCGGCGTCGTGCCAGACGTCCAGTTCCATCGCCGAGCCGTTGCCATCGAACCAGGCCACCAGTGCGCTCCAGTCGTAGGCACCGGAGGTGAAGGTCATGTACCGGTCGGTGCGCAGGGCCCGGTGCTCGCGGCGCAGGGCGAGCAGGTGCGCGGTGGTGGCCAACAGATCCTGCTGCCAGGGCTCGGTGTTCCAGTCCACCCACACCGAGGCGTCGTCGCGGGCGTAGGCGTTGTTGTTGCCGTTCTGGGTACGGCCGATCTCATCACCCGCGGTGAGCATCGGGGTGCCCGCGGAGACCAACAGCGTGCCCAGCAGCGCCCGGATCGACCGACGCCGGGCGGTCTGGATCTCCGCATCCTCGGTGGGTCCCTCCGCACCGTGGTTGTAGGAGTGGTTGTGGTCGGAGCCGTCCCGGTTGTCCTCCCCGTTGCGCCAGTTGTGCTTGACGTCGTAGGAGGTCAGGTCCGCCAGGGTGAAACCGTCGTGGGCGGTCACGTAGTTCACCGACGACGTCGGCCCGCGTCCGCCCGGGATGCCGGTATGGGCGAACAGGTCGGCCGACCCGGCCAGCCGGGTGGCCAGGTCACGCAGGTCCTGCCCCTTCCCGCCCGAGCGTATGGAGGCGACATCGGAGAGCCAGAAGGATCGGGTCACATCGCGGAACCGGTCGTTCCACTCCGCCATCGGGGCCGCGAACTGACCGGTGCGCCACCCGTGCGGCCCCACGTCCCACGGCTCGGCGATCTGCTTCACCCCGGCCAGCACCGGATCGATCGCCATCGCCACCAGCAGCGGGTGCCGGGGGTCGAACTCGGTGCCGTTGCGACCCAGTGTGACCGCCAGGTCCAGCCGGAACCCGTCCACGCCGATCCGCTCGACCCAGTACCGCATCGAGTCGATCGCCATGGCCACCGCGTGCTGGGAGCGGAAGTCCACCGAGTTCCCCGTTCCGGTGACGTCCAGGTACCGGCCGTGGGTGCTGGTGGTGTGCAGATAGTATCCGGCGTTGTCCAGCCCCCGCCAGGACAGCATCGGCCCGTCCACGCCACCTTCGGCGGTGTGGTTGTACACCACGTCCAGGAGCACCTCCAGTCCCGCCTCATGCAGGGACTCGACCATCGCGCGGACCTCTTGGATCACCGCCGCAGGGCCGGCGGCGCGGGCTGCGGCGGTGGCGTAGGAGGGCTCGGGGGCGAAGAACGCCAAGGTGTTGTAGCCCCAGTAGTTCACCGCGCCGCGGCGTCTCAGGGCCGGTTCGGTGGCCTTGGCGAAGATGGGCAGCAACTCCACCGCGGTGATGCCCAGTCCCCGCAGGTGGGCGATGGTGGCCGGATGCGCCAGCCCGGCGTACGTGCCCCGAAGTTCCTCCGGCACCCCGTGCAGTTGCATCGTCAAGCCCTTGACGTGAGCCTCGTAGATGACCGTCTCGGACCACCACAGGCGGGGCCGGTGCTCCACGACCTCGGGTTCTGCGACCACGACCCCGTGCGGTACGTAGGGAGCCGAGTCGCGCCCGTCGGGCTCGTCG
The DNA here is from genome assembly GCF_049725185.1 of Pseudactinotalea sp. Z1748. NCBI lineage: Bacteria > Bacillati > Actinomycetota > Actinomycetes > Micrococcales > Cellulomonadaceae > Pseudactinotalea > Pseudactinotalea sp. Z1748. Next base: position 860,814 of record NZ_JBMPQB010000001.1, read on the forward strand.
GACACCGGCTCCAGATGCTCATCGACTACGCCGCCGTAGATCTGCGGAACCAGGTCCACCTCGCCGGTGACCGCACGGGCATAGGGATCCAGCAGCAATTTGCTCGGGTTGTGCCGGTACCCGTGGGCGAGATCCCAGGGCCCGTGTACCCGCAGTCCGTACCGTTGCCCGGCGACCACCCCGGGCACGTGCCCGGACCAGCGCCCGTGGGTACCCGGGACCAGCCAGTAGCGGCGCTCCCGCAGGCTCCCGGCAGCAACGTCGAGCAGGCACACCTGAACCTGCGTGGCGTGCGGGGCGTGCACCACCACGTCCAGCCCGCCCGGGACCAGGTGGGCGCCCAGGCGTTCGCGCCGGGCGGCCAGGGAGGTCACGGTGCCGGCGTCGACCACCTCCGTGCTCCGGGCTTCGGTCATGCGCGCGCTCACCACCGCTGAGCCACGTACTCGGCCCAGCCGGTCAGGCCGTCCACGCTCACCCGGGCTCCGGTGGACTCGCTCATCCAGCCGGTGTAGTGGCCGAAGCACTGATGACCTTCGGTGGCGACCACGCCCAGGCAGGTGCGCGAACTCTTGTGGTAGAAGGGCGTGAACGTCAGGTCGGCACGCTCACCCTGCATCCGCCACGGCGCCAGCCAGTTGCCCGGGTGGTAGGTCCAGGTGAGTTCCTCGCTGATCTTGTGCACGACGCCCTCGACTACCAGCGCGTTCTCGGTCGAACCGGTGCCCTCGGTCCACTTGGCCCCGATCTGCACCCCGATCCGTCTGCCGTCGACGATGCCGGAGGCCGCGCCCCAGTTCCACCGCACCCGGTAGGGCCATCGGCCCCGGCCGTGGTCGAGCACCGCCCAGGAGGAGCCCTCCGGTACCTCCCGGCGCACGCCGTCGACCCATAGCCGCCCGGCGGCGGGACGGGCCACGTCCTTGACGGTGTACTGGAACAACCGGTCGCTCCAGGGCACCACGACGCCCATCGCCTCATGGCCGGGCGGCCGGGAGGCGAGCACATCGAAGCGCACCCGGGAGGTGATCGCCCGCAGCCGGGTGCCACCCTCGACCTCATCGATCGCGATGGCCAGGTCTGCGGCATGGGCGCGCGCCGGGCCCTGGCCAAGCGTGCCCGGCAGCGTCGTGTTCACCGCGAACGGAGCCATCGCGTTGGCCCCGATCACTTCGCCGGTTGCGCGGTCGAACAGCCACACCTCGTGGACGCCGGCGTAGGAGATGTCGGAGATGGTCAGCGCCAGGATGTGCGTGGGTGTGGTGACGTTCCAGTACTCCCAGCGCTTGTTCCGGGCCCGGGCGTAGCGGCCACGCCCGATTCCGGAGGTGTCGTGCAGGGGCTTACGGGTCCAACCGACGGCTTCGGAGTTCAACCGGCCATCGGGGCGGCACAACGCGACGCGTTCGGTGATCTCGCGCTCGATCATGGATGTCTCCTCACAGCGCGCACCGACTCACCGACGTGATGCCGAGCCGGGGCGAGGTGTGCAGGCGGGCGGGCATGGTCCGATCGTAGGTCAGGGGATCTCCAGCAGGGCCACAGAGCTGCTGTTGGTGGCGATGAGCGCGTCGCCTGCCAGGTGCAGGTTGCCGCGGCCGTAGCGCGTCCACAACTGCTCCCCGGTGGTCAGGTCCAGGCCCATCGCGCTGAAGGCGTTGACGATGGCCACCTCATCGGTCACCAGCACCGTGGTGATCGAGTTCATGCCGCGGATCTCCTCGCTCCAGCGGACCTGGGAACCGTCGGGGGCCAGGCTGAGCAACTCGTGGTCACTCATCAGGAAGGGGTCGGTCTGTGTGCCGGTGGCGATCGAACCACGCTCCACCCGGCGCACCGACGCCCCCACGTAGCCGCTGTCCCAGTCGGTGTGGTGCAGCGACTCACCGGTGATGTTGATCAGCACGTGTTCGCCCCGGTACGCCGGTAGGGCCAGGTCGACCCGCGCCGAGGACCAACGCTCGGTACCGTCGAGGTGGTACATCACCATGTGCCGGTAGGAGTCGCACCCCAGGGCGTCCTCGGTGAGGAGGATCGGATAGCAGTGCCGGGGCGTGACATCTCCGGTGCCGGTGTCGACGAATAATGCTGTGGTTGAGGCGGACAGTGTCGCGTGCTCGCCCTCGTCCTGCCACTGCCGGGTGCTCATGACGGTGTGACCGACGTCATCGACCTCGCGCTCGTAGAACATCGATTCCGCGTCGTCGATGTCGAGCAGGTCGACCGCCCAGGCCTCGGTGCCGTCGGTCACGTCGAGCAGGGTGAGGCGGTCGTAGGTCCGGGCGCCCGACTCAGCCAGCACCAGCAGGCCGGCATCGGTCAGGTGCACCCCCCACGCCCCGGTGAGCGGTGCCTGCCAGGAGGTCAGCTCGTCGCCGCTGGCGGCGTCGAGCACGTGCCCGGTCCAGGCCGAACCGCCGGGGGCCTCCTGGGACAGGCACACCACCGTGCCGTCCGGGCCGGTGCGCGCGCTGCAGTGGGACCGGTCGAGGTCCTGGCGCCACCGCACCGACCCGTCCCGGGGATCCAGGCCCAGCAACGCCCGGGCGGTGTCCTGTTCGACCATCACGACCCACGTGTCCTCGGTGGTGACGATCTCGGTGCCGGCCGAGGTATACCGGTCGGGCGAGTCCACGGGCACCAGCGAGCTGTAGCCGCCGTCCGGGTCCAACTCGGGCACCTCCCTCTCCCAGATCACCTCGAAGTCCTCCGCGACCCGCTCGGACAGGTCAGCGCCCCCGGGAGCAGCGAGGAGCAGCCCGGCCACCACAGGGATCACCACGCACGCGGCGACCAGAACCAGGACCGGGCGGATCCACTGGCGACTCGGTAACGCTCCAGATCGCCCCGTCCGGCGGGACCGGGACGCAGACGGTGTGGCTGCGGACCGGGCGACGCCACCTCGGTTGCCGCCGCGGCCGGAGGGGATGGAGGTGGATGCGGCGGGCGTGGTGGAGGCCGGGGCGGCCGCGTCACCGGCCCGTGCCGAGGTGCCGTACCGGGTGTGCCGGGCGGTGGGCCAGCCGGCCTCGGTCCGGCGTTGCTCCCGCGCCAGCCGTCCGGCCAGGGCCGGGTCGAGCCGGGCGGGTTGGTTCACCCACCCCGGGACCTGGTGGCGCGCGCTCTTCCTGCGCTGGGCGCGCCTGATCCGGCGGCGGGAGCCACGGCCGGTGCCGGCCGTGCTGGTGCTGCCCGCGGTGGACTCCGGTGGCAACGCGCTGCGGTAGGGGTTGGCGGGGCCGGTGGGTCCGGCGTCGTCCTGACCGTAGTAGTCGGCCAGGTACTGCTTGCGCGCGCGTTTGGCCGCGCGCCGGTCCGACCAACGCCCCACGTTCCGCCCTTCCCACACCCTGCCCCGCACAGACTAACCGCTCTTCCCGCGTGCGGCTCCTGGGTGTGCTGGATCACCGCCCCTGGGCAACTGGGCGGCCGGCTTCGTACACTCGAACGTTGTGACGACCTATCTGGACCACGCGGCCACCACCCCGGTGCGCCCGGAGGTGGCGCAGACCTACACCGAGGCCTGTGCCGTGGTCGGCAACCCCTCTTCCCTGCATGCCGATGGGCGGCGCGCCCGGCGGATGCTGGAGGAGGCCCGCGAGCAGGTGGCCGCACTCCTGGGAGCCCACCCCACGGAGGTGATCTTCACCTCCGGGGGCACCGAGGCCGACAACCTGGCCGTGACGGGCACCTGGCTCGGGATCAGTGCCGCCCAACCGCAGCGCCGGGAGGTGGTGACCTCCGCCGTCGAGCATCACGCGGTGCTGGAGACCGCCCAGGCGCTCGCCGACACCCACGGTGCGCCGCTGCACCTGGTGCCGGTGGACGAGCAGGGGCGCGTGCGCATCGAGGAACTGGCCGACCTGTTGGCCGGCCACGGTGAGCAGGTGGCGCTGGTTTCGCTGATGTGGGCGAACAACGAGACCGGCACGATCCAGCCGGTCCGCGAGGTCGCGGGCCTGGCGCGCGAACACGGGATCCTGGTGCACTCCGACGCGGTGCAGGCGGTGGGCCGGGTACCCGTGGACTTCGCAGTTACGGACCTGGACATGCTGAGCCTGTCCGGACACAAGCTCGGGGCCCCGGTCGGCACCGGGGCGCTGCTCGCGCGCCGCGAGGTGCCGTTGACGTCGGTCTTGCACGGTGGCGGACAGGAACGTTCGGTCCGCTCGGGCACGGTGCCGGTGGCCGGGGCGGTGGCCCTGGCCCGCGCGATGGAGATGGCCGAGCAGGAGCGCGAGATCGAGCATGCCCGGCTCTCGGCGCTGGCGACCGCGTTGATCGGCGGGGTCCGTGACACCGTGCCGGGCGCAGTGCTGCGGGGGCCGGGGCCCGGCCCGGACCGGCTCGCCTCCCACGTGCTGCTGACGATCGAGGGCACCGATGCCGAGGCGGTCCTGTTCGGTCTGGACATGGCGGGGATCTCCGCCGCATCCGGGGCGGCGTGCGTGGCCGGGGTGAACCAGCCCTCGCACGTACTGGAGGCGATGGGCCTGGACGAGGCAGGCGCCCGTTCCGGACTTCGGCTGACCCTGGGCCACACCAGTACCCCGGCAGACATCCAGGCAGTGCTGGAGGCGTTGCCCGAGGTGGTCCGGCGGGCCCGGGCCGCCTACAGCCCCAGACGCGGTGACCCGATGGAGGTGGCCTGATGAGAGTTCTGGCAGCACTGTCCGGCGGGGTGGACTCGGCGGTCGCGGCCGCCCGCGCGGTCGATGCCGGCCACGAGGTGGTCGGGGTGCACATGGCACTGTCGCGCTCGCGGGCCCAGCATCGCACCGGATCGCGTGGGTGTTGTTCGATCGAGGACGCCTCCGATGCGCGCCGGGCCGCCGACGTGCTCGGCATCCCGTACTACGTGTGGGACCTGTCGGAGGAGTTCGAGGACACCGTGGTGGCCGACTTCCTGTCCGAGTACGAGGCGGGGCGCACCCCGAACCCGTGCGTGCGCTGCAACGAGCACATCAAGTTCGCCGCCCTGGCCGACCGCGGGATGGCGCTGGGGTTCGACGCCGTCGCCACCGGGCACTACGCCCGGATCGTGACGGGCACCAGCGGTGAGCTGGAGTTGCATCGGGCGGCGGACGAGGCCAAGGACCAGTCCTACGTGCTGGCCGTGATGGGTCCGGAGCGGTTGGCCCGTTCGCTGTTCCCGCTGGGGGATGTGGCCTCCAAGGACGACGTGCGAGCGGAGGCGCAGCGCCGTGGTCTGGGCGTGTCGGCAAAGCCGGACTCCTACGACATCTGTTTCGTGGCCGACGGCGACACCAAGGGTTTCCTGCGCGATCGCCTGGGCTCGCGGCCCGGTGAGGTGGTCGACGCCGACGGCCGGGTGGTCGGAGAGCACGACGGCGCCTATGCCTACACCGTCGGCCAACGCCGTGGGCTGGGACTGGACCGCCCGGCGCCCGACGGCAAGCCCCGGTACGTGCTGGAGGTGGACCCGGCGGCGAACAAGGTCGTCGTGGGCGCCAGTGAATTGCTCAGCGTGCACCACATCGCCGCCGGTGAGGTGGTCTGGTTCGCCGGTGAGTCGCCGGTGGCCGAGGCGTTCGAGGCGCAGGTGCAGTTGCGTGCGCACGGCCAACTGGTCGACGCGTCCGTGGTGCGGACCGAGGACGATGTGCACGTGACCTTGGTCGAACCGATGCGCGGGATCGCCCCGGGCCAGTCGTTGGTGGTCTACGACGGAACCCGGGTGCTGGGCCAGGCGACCATCAGCGCCGCGGGCCGGACCGCACGCGAGCAGCTCTCCGAGCAGGCGCCGGTGGCGGCCCCCTGAACCCGCCCGGACCTGTCAGAAGGGGAACGGCACGCCGAGGTTCTGACGCAGCCAGGCGATCAGGAGCGTCATCGCGCCCGCGGCCAGTGTCACCAGCACCACCCCGGCGGTGTTCCGGGTCCGTTTGATCCGGCCGCCACCGATCATGCTCACCACCAGCGCCGCCATCCCGGTGATGGCGGTGGTCAGCAGTCCGTTCCCGGTGGCCTCGGTGCCCGGGCATTCGATGGTGGACAGGCCGTCGGCGCACAACTCCTGGTTCAGCCAGATCAGCAGCATCAGGATCACGGTGAGGGGAATGATGCTCAGGGAGACGAAGGAGCCGAGAGCGGTCAGCGCGGGAGAGCGGTGCGGCGGGCGACCGTCAGCGGGGTAGGGCTCGTTGGTCGCTCGCGGTGAGTCCGGTTCGGCCTGGCGGCTCCGGTCCAGGATCTGCCCGCCCACGTGCGAGGCGTAGGGGTCGGACGTGGGCTCGGTGGTTGCGGGACTGACCTGAGTGATGACGTGGGTCGCAGGTGTGTGCCCGGCAGCCCGGTCCCGGGTCGAACGGCCGCGTCGCCCGGTGTCCACGGTGGTCGGGACTCGGTTCGGGTCGCTGTAGGGGTCATAGATCGTCATGGCGGCCTCAGCCCATCGCCCGGATCAGGGTTCCGGCCAGGATGACCATGGCGAGCAGGCTCAGCACCAGGCCATCCCCGGCACGGTGGGCATTGGCCACCCGGGCGCCGCGGAACAGGCTGAACGCCGCGAGCACCGCCGCCAGCGGCCACAACATGTGTCGCCACACCGGCGCGCTGGTCACGCAGGACAGGTCGCCGCCGGCATCGTCACACGCCGCGACCGCGTCCGAGGCACGCGCCACCAACTCCGGGGTGAAACGCCATACCGACCAGATGATGCCGGCGAGCAGAGCGAACTGGACCAGGCCGGCAAGGATCCCGAGGCCGCCGTGGCGGCGAGACGGCGGCCCGGCCACAGCCGGCGCCGTCGGCCCGGCGGGCGCGGGGCCGGGCATGGTCTGCGGCTGCATCTCGGGCGCGCGGCGTGCGGGGTACGTCACGGACCTATCCCACCACATGGGCCGATGTGGGCGACTGGGTACAGAATGGTGGTTGATGAACGCCGAGCAGACACTCCCCGACGATCTGTCCTCGGGCGACCCCGGTGCCCGGGCACGGTGGACCGAACTCGCCGAACAGATCCGCGACGCCCAGTTCGCCTACTACGTGCGCGACGCCCCGGTCATGTCCGATGCTCGCTTCGATGAATTGGTGCGGGACCTCCAGGAACTGGAGGCGGCTCACCCGGAGTTGCGCAACCCGGACTCACCCACGCAACAGGTCGGCGGGACCTTCTCCACCGAGTTCACCGCGGTGGACCATCTCGAGCAGATGATGTCGCTGGACAACGCCTTCACCGACGACGAACTCCAGGCGTGGTGGGAGCGGGTGCTGCGCGAACTGGAGACCGATGCCGTCCCGCTGCTGGGGGAACTCAAGATCGACGGCCTGGCCGTCTCGGTGGTCTACGAAGGGGGGCGGCTGGTGCGAGCGGTCACCCGCGGCGATGGACGCACCGGTGAGGATGTCACCCTGAACGTGCGCACCATCGAGGGTCTGCCGCACGTGCTCACCGCCACGAAGGAGCGCCCGGTGCCCGACCTGATCGAGGTCCGGGGCGAGGTGTTCCTGCCCCAGGAGAGGTTCGCCGAACTCAACGCCGCTCAGGTCGAGGCCGGCAAGGCCCCGTTCGCCAACCCACGCAACGCCGCAGCCGGGTCATTGCGGCAGAAGGACCCGAGGGTCACCGCATCCCGGCCGCTGGGCCTGTACGCCCACGGGATCGGTGCGCTGACCTGGGGCGGGCAGCGCCCGGCTGACCTGACGCGACAGTCCCAGGTCTACGACCTGCTGCGCTCCTGGGGGGTGCCCACCTCCGAGCGCAACCAGGTCGCACCGGACCTGGCTGAACTGCGCGACATGATCGCCTACTACGGCCAGCACCGCGATGAGGTCGCGCACGAGATCGACGGCGTGGTGATCAAGGTGGACCTGATCGACGCCCAGCGCCGGCTCGGGTCCACCTCCCGGGCGCCACGGTGGGCGATCGCCTACAAATACCCACCGGAGGAGGTCAACACCACACTGCTCGACATCCGGGTGAACGTGGGTCGCACCGGCCGGGTCACACCCTACGGTGTGATGGAACCGGTCCTGGTGGCCGGTTCCACGGTGGAGATGGCCACCCTGCACAATGCCAGTGAGGTGCGCCGCAAGGGCGTGCTGATCGGCGACACCGTGGTGCTGCGCAAGGCCGGTGACGTGATTCCGGAGATCCTCGGACCGGTGGTCGCGCTGCGCGACGGCACCGAGCGTGAGTTCGTGATGCCCTCCCACTGTCCGGCGTGCGGCACCGAACTGGCACCGGCCAAGGAAGGCGACGTGGACATTCGGTGCCCGAACGCGCGCACCTGCCCGGCGCAGTTGCGCGAGCGCCTGTTCGCCCTCGCCGGACGGGGCGCCTTCGACATCGAAGCGCTGGGCTGGGAAGGGGCCGGTGCGCTGCTGAACTCGCAGGTGCTCACCGATGAGGGTGACCTGTTCGACCTGACCGCGGACAGACTACGCACGGTGCCGCTGTACACCCGCGCGGCGAAGAAAACCGACCCCACCGATGACGTGCACGATGGTCGGGTGTTGTCGGCCTCGGGGGAGAAACTCCTGGCCAACCTGCAGCAGGCCAAGACGGCACCGCTGTGGCGGGTGCTGGTGGCGCTGTCGATCCGGCACGTGGGCCCCACGGCGGCCCGGGCGCTGGCGGCCCACTTCGGCTCCCTGGACGCGATCCGGGCCGCAGCCGTGGAGGCACTGGCTGCGGTGGAGGGAGTGGGCCCGACCATCGCCGAGGCACTGGTGGAGTGGTTCAGCCACGACTGGCATGTGGCGATCGTGGACCGGTGGTCCGCTGCCGGGGTGGTGATGGCCGATGAGCGCGACGAGTCGGTCAAACGCACCCTCGAGGGCCTCACGGTGGTGGTGACCGGGTCGATGGAGCACTTCACCCGGGACGGGGCCAAGGAGGCGATCCTGACCCGGGGCGGCCGGGCAGCGGGGTCGGTGTCGAAGAAGACCGACTTCGTCGTCGTCGGTCCCGGTGCCGGGTCCAAGGAAGCCAAGGCCCGCGAACTGGACCGGCCCATCCTGGACGAGGCGGGATTCGAGGCGTTGCTGGCCGGCGGGCCGGAAGCGGTCGCCGACCTCATCGAACCGGGCCCCGAGGGTGAGACGCGGTGACGGGGCGGTAGCGCATCGCGCCGGAGTGGGGTAGGGAGGAGATATGTCTCGTTCCCAGCAGGAACTGATCAGCGACTCCCTGGCGCAACAACTGCAGGATGCCGGGCTGGTCTGGCACCCCGAGGCCGGCGACCACTTCCGGATCCGCGCCCAGGCTCTGACCGAGGACGTGTTCATCCTCTCGCACATGGTGATCGAGGCCCGCGAGTTCGACACCGGCACCGTGCTTCGGTTCAACGGCACCACGGAATGGGCTTTGGACAGCGTGGCCAAGGAGGATGCGCTGTGGTTGCCCCGAGAGGACCAGCTGCGCGACCGGCTCGGTGGGGCCTTCGTGCGACTGGAGCGCGTGGGCGACGACTACGAATTGACCACCCGCTCCCATGACGGCGCCCAGTCCACCTACACCGGCCGCACGCCCGCCGAGGCCTACGGGCAGGGGCTGCTGGACCTGGTGCGCCACGCCGTCGAACCGGCCTGACCCGGCCCGTTCATCCCTGGTCGGCCCGTCCATCTCCGGGCGGCCCGGTCATTCCCGGGCGGGCGAGCCATAGCCACCGCCGCCGGGTGTTTCGATGACGAAGGTATCCCCGGCGGCAGCGTCCACCGAATCACACCCGGCCATCTCGGTGGTGGACCCGTCGGGATGCTCCACCCAGTGCCGGCCCAGGGCCCCGGGCTGCCCGCCGGCCATCCCGTACGGGGGGATCCGCCGGTGGCCGCTGAGCACCGTGACGGTGACATCCTGGGTGAACTGCAGCCGCCGTCGACCGCCGTTGCCGCCACGGAACCGGCCGTGCCCGCCGCTTCCGCGCCGGATCTGGTAGGCATCGACGCGCACCGGCAGCCGCCATTCCAAGACCTCGGGGTCGGTGAGCCAGGAGTTGGTCATATGGGTCTGCACCACGTCGGTGCCGTCGAAACCGTCTCCGGCGCCGGAGCCGGAGGACAACGTCTCGTAGTACTGGTGCTCGTCGTTGCCGAAGGTCACGTTGTTCATCGTTCCCGCACCCTCGGCCTGAACCCCCAGTGCGGCGTACAGCGCGCCGGTGATGGCCTGGGAGGTCTCCACGTTCCCCGCCACCACCGCCGCCGGGTAGGTGGGGGCGAGCATGGACCCTTCGGGGATAATGATCCTCAACGGTTCCAGGCAGCCGTCGTTCAGCGGTATCTCATCGTCGACCAGGGTGCGGAACACGTACAGCACTGCTGCCTTGGCCACCGCCGAGGGGGCGTTGAAGTTGGACTCCAGCTGCTCGCTGGTTCCGGTGAAGTCGATGGTGGCGGTGCGGTGCGCAGGATCGGGAGTGATGCGCACGTCGATGTTGGCGCCGCTGTCCATCTCGTAGGAGTAACTGCCCGCGTCCAGGGCGTCGATCACCCGGCGCACCGCTTCGGCGGCGTTGTCACGGACGTGGCCCATGTAGGCCTGCACCACCTCCGGGCCGAACGTGCCGACCATGGCTCGTAGTTCGGCCACACCGCGTTCGTTGGCCGCGATCTGCGCACGCAGATCAGCCAGGTTCGCCCGGGGGTTGCGGCTGGGGTGGGAGCCGGAGGTGAGCAGGTCGATGGTCTCGGCCTCCCGCATCCGGCCGTCGGAGACCAGCAGCCAGTTGTCGATCACCACCCCCTCCTCGTCGAGATGGCGGCTGAATGCCGGCATCGAACCGGGCGTGATCCCGCCGATCTCGGCGTGGTGGCCCCGGGAGGCGACGAAGAACTGCAGGTCCTGGCCGATGAACACCGGGGTCACCACGGTCACATCGGGCAGGTGGGTGCCCCCGTTGTACGGGTCGTTCAGCGCGAACACCTGCCCGGGACCGATGGTGCCGGCATTGCGGCGCATCACCATCCGGATGCTCTCGCCCATCGAACCCAGATGCACCGGGATGTGCGGGGCGTTGGCGATCAGGTTCCCCTGCGCATCGAAGATCGCACAGGAGAAGTCCAGCCGTTCCTTGATGTTCACCGACTGGGCGGTGCCGCGCAGGCGCACTCCCATCTGCTCGGCGATCGACATGAACAGGTTGTTGAAGATCTCCAGGCGCACCGGGTCGCGTTCGGTGCTCACGCGGACCTCATCGGCGTCGCGTTCGGCGCGCAGCAGCAGGTTCCCCGAGGAGGTGCGCCGCGCCGACCAACCGGCCTCGACCACGGTGGTGGAGGTGTCCTCGGCGATGATGGCCGGGCCGTTGACCACCTGGCCGGTCGGGACGTTCGCGCGCTCGTACAGCGGCACCTGCTGCCAGGCGTCGCTGATGAACATGGGCACCTGGGCGCGCGCCTCGACCGGCGCACCGGTAGCGGCGCTGTCGCCGTTCGCGGGATCGTCGACCTGCTCATCCTCGGTGAGTTCGATGCCGGAGGAGACCACGGCCTCCACCGAGACGGCCTCGACCATCACCTCCTTGTCCGACATCAGGAACGAGAAGCGCCTGGCGTAGGCGGCTTCGAAGTCAGCGAGCATCTGGTCGGCCTGCCCCAGCGGCACCTGCAGTGAGGTGTCGGTACCGGCGTAGCGCAGGTGGGCGCGGGCGTGCACCTCGTCGGCCTCGGCACCCAGTTCCGCGGCGGCCTCCGTGGCCAACTCGCCCGCGACCTGTTCCAGGTGCTCGAACTTCTCGGCGGCCAGGGGCGCTTCGATGCTGCGCTCGCGCATCGCCGTCAGGTCGGCCAGGCCCATCCCGTAGGCGGACAGCACCCCGGCCAGGGGATGGATGAGCACGCGGGTGATCCCGAGTTCATCAGCCACCGCGCAGGCATGCTGGCCACCGGCGCCACCGAACGTGGTCAGGGTGTAGTCGGACGTGTCGTAGCCGCGCTGGATGGAGATCTTCTTGATGGCGTTGGCCATGTTCGCCACTGCGATCTGGCGAAAACCTGCCGCGACCTGCTCGGGGGAGCGCCCGTCGTCGATCCGGGCGGCCATCTCGGCGAACGTGGTGGCCACGATCTCGGTGTCCAGCGGCTGGGTCCCGTCCCCGAACACGCGGGGGAAGAACTCGGCGTGGATGCGCCCGAGCATCACGTTCGCATCGGTCAGGGTCAGCGGGCCCCCGGCCCGGTAGCTCGCCGGCCCCGGCCGGGCGCCGGCCGAGTCCGGTCCCACCCGGTAGCGGGAGCCGTCGAAGTGCAGGATCGATCCACCGCCGGCCGCCACGGTGTGGATGGACATCATCGGTGCGCGCATCCGCACCCCGGCCACCTGGGTCTCGAACTGGCGCTCGTACTGGCCGGCGAAGTGCGACACGTCCGTGGAGGTGCCACCCATGTCGAAGCCGATCACCTTGTCGAACCCCGCGGCCTGGGAGGTGCGGGCCATCCCCACGATCCCGCCGGCCGGCCCGGACAGGATCGCGTCCTTGCCGCGGAACGCCTCCGCGGGGGCCAGGCCGCCACTGGACTGCATGAACGACAACTCGGTGCCGGGCAACTGGTCCTGCACCCCGGCGATGTACCGGTCGATCAAGGGGGACAAGTAGGCGTCCACCACGCATGTGTCGGCCCGGGAGATGAGTTTCATCAGCGGGCTGACCTCCGCCGAGGTGGAGATCTGGGTGAAGCCCACCTCGCGGGCGATCTGTGCGGCCTGCTGCTCGTGGACGGGCTCTCGGTAGGCGTGCAGGAATGCGATCGCCACCGCCCGGTAACCCTCAGCGCGCGCGGCTGCGAGCTCGTGTCGCAGCGCGTCGGCCCGGAGCGGCCGCAGCACCTGGCCGTCGGCGCCCAGGCGTTCGTCGGCCTCGATCGTGTGGGTGTGCAGGAGCTCGGGCAGCACGATCTGCCGGTCGAAGATGCGGGGCCGGTCCTGGTAGCCGATGCGCAACGCGTCGGCGAACCCGGCGGTAATCACCAGCACGGTGGGCTCGCCGCTGCGTTCCAGCAACGCGTTGGTGGCAATGGTGGTGCCCATCTTGACCGCATCGATCCGTTCGCCGGTGGGCAACAGGCGGCCGATCGCCTCCACGGCGGCGTCGTCGTAGCGTTCGGGGTCCTCCGAGAGGAGTTTGTGGGTGTGCAACTCGCCCTGGCCGTCGCGGGCCACCACATCGGTGAATGTCCCACCGCGGTCGATCCAGAACTGCCAGCCCATCGCGCCTCCCGGTGGTATGAGGTTCCCGGTTCACCGTAGCGCGGGTGGGGCGGTGCGGCGCCCGGGGTGTCGGCGATGAGAGGCGACGCACTACCCTTCCGGGTCGCTGAGGATCTGCCAGGCGTGGCCGTCGGGGTCGGTGGCCACACCGGTGAAACCCCACGCCTGCTGGGCCGGCTCTGCCAGCACGTCCCCGCCGGCGATGCGCATCGCGTCGATGACCTCGATGACGTCCCGGCGCCCGGGCATGGTCAGGCCGAGCAGGCACTCACTCACCCCTGCGGAGGCGATGTCACGGCCGGGGACCACCCACCCGAAGCCGCCGGTGGGGATGAACATCAGCCTCGTGCGCTCATCCAGGGAGTACTGCAGCGGTTCGGGGACACCGTCCTGGTCCGGTTCTCCCAGTGGCTGCCAGCCGAAAGCCCGGGCGTAGAACGTCATGGTGGTCGGCCGATCGGCGATGGGCAGGGCGATGAGGACGGCCGACGGCGCAGATGTGGTGGTCATGAGGGCTCCTGAAGGTCGGTGGTTCCGTGGGGTTGAGCTGGACGGGAGGGGTCGCGACGGCGCTCGTCGCGGTGACCCGGTTGGTCAGGTCGGTGCGCGCCGGCCTGACCGTCCTGGTCGGCATCGCAGGGACCCGGGGCCGGAAGCGGAAGCCGGCCGGTTGCTATCAGCAGGATCTCCTTGGCCGGCAGATAGGTGGGGATGCCCTCGCCGATGCTGGCCCCGGCGTCGCTGGCGATGAGTTGCCGGCCGGCCAGGTCCACGCCGAAGTAGCCCAGGGGCTGGGAACCGGTCTGGCGCAGCACCAGCGCGATCCGCTCCGGCGGGCAGGAGGGCAGCCGGAGCGGTTCGGTGATGTCCAGGCCGTGGATCACGTCATGGCTCAGGGCGCCGAGTTGACCGCCGCCCGGTGGTCGCCAGGGATGGTGGGTGTTGGCACGCAGACTCTCCAGCAGTTCGGCGTCCGTGAGCCGGGCGGCATCGGCCCGTGCGGCCCGGTCGGCGTAGCGGTTGAAGTTGAACCGCGATCGGGCCAGGCCGAGAAGAAACGTGGCGGTGCCGATCCGGTAGGGCATCGTGATGTGCGCCACCACCTCCCGGATCCGCCAGCCCGCGCACAGGGACGGCGCGGCCCACTGGTCCTCAGACAGCGAGGACAGGACGCCTGCGAGACGCCCCCGCTCGGCGTGGGTGTGAGCGGTCAGGTCCTCGGCGGTCATGGTTGGTCTCCTCGGCTAGGTCGGGTGCGTACGGTCACTGCTTGTACGAACCAGAGCCGGCGAACTCATCGCACCCGGCCCCATCACCTCCCATGTCGTGGCCACCCTGCCGCGGCAGGGTGGGCTCACGGTTCACTCGGGGGCCACCACCCCGCCGCGGACGGCTCGAGGACGTGCGGCAGGCCGAACTCGGCGAACCGCCCCTCGGTGCCCAGGAAGGTCACCATCTCGATGACCTGCCCACCGGTGCTCTCCAGCAGCACCAGCGCGAACGGCCGCAGCACCCCGGTCTCATCGGGCCGGTACTGGCCGACGCCGATCGAGCCGTTGATCGCGATCGGCAGCATCCGGTCCCGAGCGCAGGCGTCACTGGTGCAGATCATGTGGGCGATCTGCGCTCCGCCCGCCACCTGCCAGGCCAACGGGGGCATGGTCTGGACGGCGTCGGCGTGCAGCACCTGGATCATCGACTCGACGTCGTGGCCCTCGAAGGCGGCGATGAAGGCCTGCACCAGTTGCTGCTGCGCCGGATCGGTAGGGTCGGTGATCTCGGCGGGCTGCGGCGCAGCGGCGGCGAGGCCGGCCCGGGCCCGCTGCAGGGCACTGTTCGCGGCAGCGGTCGTGACCTGCAGGATCACCGCGGTCTCCGCGGCCGAGAAGCCCAGGACGTCGCGAAGCACCAAGACGGCACGTTGGCGGGGCGTCAGGTGTTGCAGCGCAGCGATATACGCCAGCCGGACCGTCTCGCGCCGCTCGACCACCTGGCCCGGGTCGGTCGTCTCGACGACCCGGGCATCGGGCATCGGCTCGACGAACCGTTCCGCGGGCAACGGGGCGTCGAAGGCGGCCGCACCGGCCGATCCCGGGCTCAGGTCCACCGGCAGGGCGCGGCGTGCAGCGGCCCGGAGCATGTCCAGGCAGATGTTGGTGGCGATCCGGTGTACCCAGGTGGTCAGCCGGGCCCGGCGCGGATCGAACGTCTCCAGCCGGGTGCTGGCGCGGATGATCGTCTCCTGGACCGCGTCGTCGGTGTCCGCGGCCGCACCGAGCAGGCGGTAGCAGTAGCCGGTGAGCGGTGCCCGGAGGGCTTCCACGTCGGCCACCGTGACTGTGTCGACCTTCGCCATCGTGCTCAGAGCGCCCGGACGATCAGGTAGACCAAGTAGGCCCCCAGGACCACGAACCCCATCCGGTTCACGACCTCGCGACGTACCCGCATGGTCCAGGCGGCGGCCACACCTGCCAGCAGCACCCAGATCGCCGGGGTCCCCCAGCGAAGGGCGGTGCCCAGCGCACCCGGGCGTTCAGCACCGGCCGGCCCGGCCACGGCGAAGAACGCTGCGACGGCCAGGCACAGCAGGACCGCCACCGCGCCCACCGGCACCCGGTGGCGCTCGGTGAAGGTGGCCGGCGCCTTGGCGGGCTCCGAATCGGGGCCAGCGATTTGCGGCGTGGGACCGGTGCCCTCGGCGCCGCCGGCGGCCCCACCGGACGCGGCGGCCCCACCGGGCTCGGCGGGCTTGCCACCGGGCTCGGCGGGCTTGCCACCGGGCTCGGCAGGATCGGGAGAGACGTGCGACGCACCGTCGTCGGGGGTGCTGGGGTGACTCATCACCACAAGGGTAGCCGCGGGCGGGGGCACCCCCGATGCTCGGTAGACTCGCGCCCATGTCCACCCTCAATAGCGCCGAGGTGGCGCGTCTTGCCGCGCTCGCCCGGATCGACCTGACCGACGCCGAAACCGAGCGCCTGACCGGTGAGCTCGACGTGATCGTGGAGGCGGTGGCCAAGGTGTCATCGGTGGCCGGGGACGACGTGCCCGCCACCAGCCATCCCATCCCGTTGACGAACGTCTATCGGGAGGATCGGATCACCCAAACCCTGGACACCGACCAGGTGCTCTCCCAGGCCCCGGCGCACCAGGATGGGATGTTCGCCGTTCCGCAGATCCTCGGTGAGGGAGCATGAGCGGAATGATCGGGCTCACCGCCGCCGAACTGGCCGGCCACCTGCATGCACGCGAGGTCACCAGTGTGGAGGTCACCCAGGCCCACCTGGACCGGATCGCGGCGGTGGAGGAGCAGGTCCATGCATTCCTGAACGTCAACACCGATCAGGCGCTGGCCGTGGCTGCCGAGGTGGACTCCCGCCGTGCTCAGGGGGAGGACCTTCCCGACCTGGCCGGGGTGCCCGTGGCGGTCAAGGACATCGTGGTCACCAAGGACCAGGTGACCACCGCCGGATCCCGGATGCTCCAAGGGTGGGTTCCGCCCTACGACGCCACCCTGGTCCGGCAACTACGCGCGGCAGGGATGCCGATCCTGGGAAAGACCAACATGGACGAGTTCGCGATGGGCTCCTCCACCGAGCACTCGGCGTTCGGGCCGACTCGCAACCCCTGGGACACCTCCCGGATCCCGGGCGGATCCGGAGGCGGCTCTGCAGCCGCGGTTGCGGCCTTCGAGGCCCCGCTGGCGGTGGGCACCGACACCGGCGGTTCGATCCGGCAACCTGCCGCGGTGACCGGCACCGTGGGGGTCAAGCCGACCTACGGCTCGGTGTCGCGCTATGGCTTGGTGGCACTGGCCTCCAGCCTGGATCAGGCGGGACCGTGTTCGCGCACGGTGCTCGATGCGGCGCTGTTGCACGATGTGATCGGCGGGCATGACCCGCTGGACGCGACCTCGCTGCCCGGGGTGCAGCCCTGTTACGCCGACGCGGCCCGGGAGGGAGCGCAGGCGGACCTGACCGGCCTGCGGGTGGGGGTGGTACGCGAACTCGGTGGCGAGGGGTACCACGCCGGGGTCAGAGACCGCTTCACCGAGTCCCTGGACCTGCTGGTCGGTGCCGGGGCGGACGTCGTGGAGGTCGCCTGCCCCAGTTTCGAGGCCGCTCTGGCTGCCTACTACCTGATCCTGCCCTCAGAGGCATCCTCCAACCTGGCCAAGTTCGACGGCATGCGCTACGGCCTGCGCGTGGAGCCCACCGATGGCCCGGTCACGGCCGAACGGGTGATGGCCGCTACCCGCGGCGCGGGGTTCGGCGCCGAGGCCAAGCGCCGGATCATCCTGGGCACCTACGCGCTATCGGCCGGGTACTACGACGCCTACTACGGCAGTGCCCAGAAGGTGCGGACCCTCATCCAGCGCGACTTCGCCGCCGCGTTCGATCAGGTGGACGTGCTGGTCTCCCCGACCGCGCCCACCACCGCGTTCGCGTTGGGGGAGAAGGTGGATGACCCGATGGCCATGTACCTCAACGACGTGGCCACCATCCCGGCGAACCTGGCCGGTATTCCGGCGCTGTCGCTGCCCTCGGGTCTGGCCGAGAATGATCTGCCGGCCGGTTTCCAGATCCTGGCTCCGGCGAAGGCCGATGCCAGCCTGTACCGCGTCGGCGCTGCCCTGGAAGCGCGTCAACTGGCCGCCTGGGGCGGCCCGTTGATCAACCGAATCCGCCCGCTGGAGACCGCGACATGAGCACCGAGGACCTGCTGGACTACGACGAGGCGCTCGCCCGGTTCGACCCGGTGCTGGGCATCGAGGTACACGTCGAACTGGGCACCGCCTCCAAGATGTTCGACGGCGCGCCGGCCCACTTCGGTGCGGAGCCGAACACCGCGATCACGCCGGTGTCCCTGGGCCTGCCCGGAGCGCTGCCGGCGTTGAACCGCACTGCCGTTGAGTATGCGATCAAGATCGGACTGGCCCTGAACTGCCGGATCGCCGAGGTCTGTCGCTTCGCTCGGAAGAACTACTTCTACCCCGACGTGCCGAAGAACTTCCAGACCTCCCAGTACGACGAGCCGATCGCCTTCGACGGGTACCTGGACGTGGAACTGGGCGACGGCACCGTGGTGCGGGTGGAGATCGAACGGGCGCACATGGAGGAGGACGCCGGGAAGAACACCCATGTGGGCGGAGCGGCCGGGCGGATCCATGGCGCAACCCACTCGCTGGTGGACTACAACCGGGCCGGCATCCCGTTGGTGGAGATCGTCACCCGGCCCATCACCGGCGTCGGTGACCGCGCACCCGAGGTGGCCAGTGCCTACGTGCGCCAGCTGCGGGACATCTTCGTGGCGCTGGGCGTCTCGCAGGCACGGATGGAGCGCGGCAACGTACGGGCGGACGTGAACGTGTCCCTGCGCGCCGCCGCCGATGCGCCGCTGGGCACCCGCACCGAAACCAAGAACGTCAACTCCTTCCGTTCCATCGAGCGGGCGGTTCGCTATGAGATCTCCCGCCAGGGTGCAGTGTTGTCCGGCGGTGGCAGCGTGGTCCAGGAGACCCGACACTTCCACGAGGACACCGCAGTCACCTCCTCCGGGCGGGTTAAGTCCGATGCGGACGACTATCGCTACTTCCCCGAACCCGACCTCGTGCCGGTGGCTCCCTCGCGAGAGTGGATCGACGAGATCGCTGCGAGCCTGCCGGAGATGCCGGCGGTGCGTCGGCGCCGGTTGCGGGGCGAATGGGGGTTCGCCGAGGAGGAGATGCGCGACGCCATCAACGCAGGCGCGGTGGACCTGATCGAGGAGACCGTGTCCGCCGGTGCAGCCCCGGCCGCGGCGCGGAAGTGGTGGATGGGCGAGTTGGCGCGCAAGGCCAAGAACGACGGCGTGGAACTAGCGGACCTGGACGTCACCAGTGCGCAGATCGCCCAACTGCAAAGGTTGATCGACGCCGGACGGATCAACGACAAACTCGCCCGTCAGGTGCTGGAGGGAGTCCTGGCCGGGGAGGGGGACCCGGAGCAGGTGCTGACCGACCGCGGTCTGGAGGTGGTCTCCGACGACGGCCCGCTACTGGAGATCATCGACGCCACCCTGGCCGATCAGCCCGACATCGCCGCGAAGATCCGGTCGGGCAACATGGGCCCGATCGGTGCAGTGATCGGTGCGGTGATGAAGGCCACCCGTGGGCAGGCCGACGCCGGTCGGGTGCGCGAACTGGTGATGGAGCGCGTGCAGGCCTGAGGGGCCCCGCACACCCACGCCTACATCAGTCCGGCCCCCCGGGCCAGGATCGCCGCCTGGGTCCGGGAGGCGCAGCCCAGTTTGGACAGCACCCGGGACACGTGGGTCTTGGTGGTCGCCGTGGAGATCGTCAGGGCCGCGCAGATGTCGGCGTTCGACATCCCTCGCCCCAAGCGCGTCAGCACGTGCCGCTCCCGCTCGGTCAGTTCGGCCAGCCAGGCAGGCTCGGGCAGCCTGGCTGGGCCGGTGCCGTCGCGGATTCCGGTCAGGTCGATGATCACGGTGACGTACTTGTCCCCGCCCCGGGTATGACGCCACACGTGCTCATCTACGCCGATCGCGGTAACGCCGTCGAAGCGATGCTCGTCGTCGATCAGGATCCGCTTGCCCTCGGCCAGAACGGCGTTGTTGGCGGTGTCCCACGCGACCCCGAGTCCTTCGGCGACGCGGGCCACGGTCAAGTGCTGGACCACGATCCCTTCCAGTGCCCACCGCAGCCCGCGGCGCGAGAGCTTCGCTCGTGGTTCGGCTGCCTTGCTGGTGTCTTGCCGCCGCACGTGGCCACAGCCGATGCACCGGTACCGGCGGACCCTCACGATCAGGGTGGTCGGACGCCAGCCCAGCGGCTCGTGCGCGAGCCGACGAACGACCGTGTCGCGTGGTGCGCCCTCGCAGCCACACACCGACGGCACCACTGGTCCGCGTCGGTGACCCGACAAGCCAGTACCGCACGATCAGGGTCGAGCCGCTGCCCGACGACTTCGAGACCGAGCTCGTCAAGACGAGCGAACGTGGTCAGGTCAGGGCAAGCGAAGGTAGCGTCAGGCACGTCGGGGTCTTCCGGATGGGCAGTGTGAGAATTTCCATCCTTGGGAGACCTCGACGTCTATCCAGTCATCGACGCGCCGACAAGACGACCCGCCGGTCCTACACCCTCATCTGGGAAGAGCCGGTTTCTACTTCCTGCTCGGCATCGGGCGGAGCGCAGGGTTGGCCTCCCTGCTGGAGATGGGGAACGGGTGGGCCGAGCACCCCCTCGTGGTGCGGGGGCAGTTCGCGATCGGGGCGGCATTGCTGGTCGGGAGTTTCTTCATCGGTGGGAAGAAGGATCCGGATGCGCCTCGCCGGGGTCGGCTGATGCGCTGGCGGGAGCGGGCGATGGGGGAGGACGGCGGGTCCGGTGCGCTGGTGGCATTGGCCCTGGGTGCGGCGGCCCTGGAGGCCGCCACGATGCTGCCCTACCTGGGCGCGATCGGGTTGTTGTCCGCCTCCGACCTTGCTCCTGCCGCTACGGTGGCGGCCCTTGCGGTCTACTGCCTGGTGATGATCACACCGGCGCTGGTGCTCCTCGGTGCCCGCGTGGTGCTGCGCCACCGGATCGAGGGTAGTGTGCAGCGCTTCGCAGGCTGGATGGAACGCAGCGCCGGTGAGGCCACGGGCTGGATCGTGGGGATCGTGGGGTTCCTGCTCGCCCGCGATGCCGTGACCCGGATGCCGGGGATTCTTGACTTCCTGGACAATCTCGGCTGAGTCCGCGGGCCGGCCGGCACGCTCAGGCCGGGGCGTCACCCAGGTCCAGTACCGGAACCCGTACGCCACCGCCCAGAGCGGACTCCCACGCAGCGATCCCGGGCAGGGTGAACCGGGCGGCGGTCCAGGCGTTCACCGGCGGGTGGGTACCGGAGCGCACGGCCTTGACGAAGTCGTCGGCCAGGAAGTGGTGGGAGCCCTCGTGCCCGTTCGGGGCGCCCTCGAACGCCTTGGGCAGCCGGCTGCGGTCCTGTACCGGTGCGGTACCGGAGGAGAAGGAGTGGCGCAGTGCCTCATCGATACCCTCCAATTCGCCCTCGGGGACCTGACCCTGGTGGGTGCGGAACAGCGGCGAGATGTCCTCGATCGTGCTCCGGTCCGACAATGAGGCGCCGGTGGAGGTCTGCTCCATCACCGCGTCGGTGCCGTAGAACCGGAACCGGGACTCGTGCACGTGCGCGGGATGACCCACCCGGCGGAACTCGTTGGTGCGCATCACCCCGCCGTCGGCCAACTCGAAGTGTGCGCTCATGTTGGAGAAGTCGTTGTCGAACATCGACACCGACTTGTCGAACACCCCGTCGTCACGGTCGTCGACCACGCCGATGCAACTGACCGAGGTGGCATAGGTGGGCAGCGCGCCCAGCACACCACCGACGGCGTGAGTCGGGTAGAGCATGGGGGGGAAGGAGGCGGTGCGCTTCCAGTTCTCACCGCCGCTGAACTGGTAGGCGGCGTAGAAGCCGTTGTCCATGTCGTGCACGTAGTCGCCCTCGGAGTAGAAGACGCGCCCCATCTCACCGGCGCCGATCTTCTCCCGGGCCCACCACACGGCGGGGTTGTAGTAACTGGTCTCACCCATCATGTAGATGCGGTTGCCGCCGGCGACCTCGGCGACGATCGCCTCGATCTCGGAGGACTCGATGGCCATCGGCACCGAGGAGTACACGTGCTTGCCGGCCTGCAGGGCGGCCAGGGCCATCTGCCCGTGCGTCCACCGCTGGGTGAAGATCGCCACCGCATCCACATCGGAGGCCAGGACCTCGTCGAAGTCGGCGAAGGTACCGGCCAGGTCGTACTTGCTCAGGTACTCGGCGGCGCGCTCGGCCACCACGTCGGTGACATACACCTCGCTCACCTCGGGATGGAGGTGCCACAGGGTGGCGAAACTCCCGGCGAACTGTCCCGCACCTACGATCGCAATCTTCACTGCTACGTCCCTCTCGGTCGATTCTGTCCGGTCGATCACCGCCGACTGGCTGTCGCCACCGCCGATGCACTGGTCCCAGCGGGTCCCACAGGACAGGATAGGCGGATGACTCACGTCGACCTCACCACGGCGTCCTCGCCCCGGCCGGGCAGTACGGCGACTCCGGACGGTCCGGACCGGGACGCGGGGGTGATCGAACTTCCGATCGGACCCGACCACCCGGCCGGGCCCCTGGTCGTGGTGGCCCCGGACACCTTCAAGGGGTCGCTGAACGCCAAGTACGTAGCCCAGCACATCGCGCTCGGGTTGCACCGCGCCCTGGAGGACGTGGAGGTGCAGATGGTGCCGATGGCCGACGGTGGGGAAGGCACGCTGAGTGCCGTGCTGGTAGCCAATCTGCAACCTGTTCGCGTGCGGGTGAGCGGACCGTTCGGCGAACCGGTCGAGGCGATGTACGCCACCGACGGGCGCCGGGCGGTGATCGAACTCGCCCAGGCCGCTGGGCTGCACCTGAGCCCGGCCGATGCCGACGCCGCCCAGCAGGGCAGCACCATCGGGGTGGGGGAACTGATCGCCCATGCCCTGGACTCCGGGGTGCAGGAACTGGTGCTGGCGGTGGGCGGCTCGGCCACCACCGATGGCGGCGCCGGGATGCTGCAGGCCCTGGGCGCCCGGTTGCACGGGCTCACCGGGCCCGGCGGTGCGGCGCTGCGGGATCTGCGGCGGGTGGACCTGAGCGGGTTGCACCCGCGCCTTGCCGAGGTCGGGATCACCCTGGCCGCCGACGTCGACAACCCGTTGCTGGGACCCAGTGGTGCGGCTGCGGTCTACGCCCCGCAGAAGGGCGCCGGCCCGGACCAGGTGGCGGCGCTGCAGGCGGGTCTGACCCGCTGGGTGCGGGCGCTGGAAGAGGCCGGTGTGGACGCCTGGGCAACGGCGCAGGCAGCCGGGGCGGGCGCGGCGGGGGGCACCGGCTTCGCCGCACTGGTGCTGGGGGCGCGGCGCCGTCCCGGGGTGGAGGTGGTACTGGAACTGGTGGAGTTCGAGCGCAAGGTGCGTGGGGCCGACCTGGTCATCACCGGGGAGGGCAAGTTGGACAGCCAGTCGCTGGCCGGCAAGGCCCCCGTGGGTGTGGCTGCAGCCGCCACCGATGCGGCGGTGGTCAGCGTGGCCATCGCCGGGGTGAACCAGCTGACCGAGGAGGAGGTCGAACAGGCCGGGTTCAGCGGGGTCTACGCACTCAGTGACCTCGAGCCGGACCTGGCGCGCTGCAAGGCCCGGGCCGGTGAACTGCTGGAGCGGGTCGCCGCCCGGATCGCGGCTCGCCACCTGTGGACCGACCTGGATCAGTGAACCCCGACCACCGGCACCGGGTTGGGCAGACAGACGAACCGGCCCGCACCAGATGCTGGTGCGGGCCGGCCGTGACCGGGGTCAGCGGAGCCAGGAGTTCTTTTGCACGAACCCCTTGTTGGCCCACCACTTGCCCAGGCCCCAGGTGTCCCCGGACAGGGTGAGGGCTGCGATGATCAGCAGCAACGCCTCGTGCCAGTGGGAAGTCAGGATCGGGTTGGTCGCCGCCCCGGCAACGGGGAAGGTGGCCAGCCACATGAACACCATCAGAGCCGTTCCGGTGACGGCGGCGATGCGCAGTCCGGCGCCGGCGATCATCGCCACGCCGATGCCCAGCAGACCGAGCATGAACAGCGCGTCACCGAAGGGGTTCTGGAAGATGGAGAAGAATCCGCCGGTGAAGTTCTCGATTCCGCCGATGAATCCCTGTGCCGGTGTGCCGCCATTGATCCAGGCGCGTTCGGCCGGGGTGGCATAACTCAACCCGAAGAGTTTGTCGAGGAAGGCCCACAGGAATGT
Source organism: Pseudactinotalea sp. Z1748 (assembly GCF_049725185.1). Classification (NCBI taxonomy): domain Bacteria; kingdom Bacillati; phylum Actinomycetota; class Actinomycetes; order Micrococcales; family Cellulomonadaceae; genus Pseudactinotalea; species Pseudactinotalea sp. Z1748. The sequence continues at coordinate 884,804 of NZ_JBMPQB010000001.1, forward strand.
GAAGCCAATGACGATGCGGCTGACGGCAAGCACCTTGCGCAGGCCGGGCCGGGTCACGATGTCCTCTTGGGTGGTGAGGTGGACGTTCGGTACCTTTTCGGTGGTAGTCATGGGACTTTCCTTTGGTTGGGAGCTCCGTGTGGTGGACCTCGCTGATAACGAGTATTCCGAATAGGCAGCGGGATCTCGCGGGCCGAAAGTCCCGGATTTCTCGATGCATCTCACGGGACTTGCACCTGACACTGTGTGAGGGTTCAGAGTGGGAGTTGCCATGAACATTTCGGACTTCGCCAGGGCCGGCCGGATATCGGTTCGGATGCTGCGCCACTACGACCACATCGGGCTGCTCACCCCTGCCCACGTCGACGCCCGCACCGGACACCGGACCTACGAGGTCGAGCAACTACCGCGGCTGCACCGGCTGCTCGCCCTGAAGACGTTGGGGTTCTCCCTGGCCCAGGTGGGGGAGATGTTGGATGCTGGCGTGGACCTGCAGCGCTTGCGGACCATGTTGGCTGCGCGTCGCGACGAACTGAATCGGCAGGTCCGCGCCGACCGGCACCGGTTGGCGCGGGTGGAGGCGAGGCTGACCCTGCTCCAGGAGGAACCACCGATGAACACCACGATCACCGTCACGAGGGCGGCCGCCATGCGCCTGGCCGCCGTGACCGATGAGCACCCCGGTCCCGATCGCCGCTCGGCCGGGGCGTTCATCGAGCCGCTGTTCACCCGCGCTTCGGACCTCGCCGACGAGGCAGGGATCGACCGGATCAAGCCGGTGGGGTACTACCCGCACCGGGCCGGCGGGGTGCACCTGGCAACGGGATTCGAGATCGGACCGGACCAGGCGGCGGCCGGGACGGCCGTCCTGGCCGGACTGGGGGTCGTCGAGGTGCCGCCGGCCACGGTGGCCACCCTGCTGCACGTGGGGGAGATGTCCGAGATCGCCGCGACGTATGCCGACCTGGGCCGGTGGGCCGGCGAACGGGATGTGCTGGGCCCGTGCACCTGGCGTGAGGTGTACTTGGAGGCGGACGGCACCGACCAGTCCGACTGGGTGGTGCAGGTGCAACTGGAACTTGCCCAGGAAGTCGTAGCGCCCGGGGCCGGGTGATCCGCGGCCCGACGCCTTCCCGGTGCCCAGCATCCTCAGCAGCGCGGCAGCGGCGACCGGGACCAGGCCCATCCGCACGCCCGGCAACGGTAGACCACCAGGGCCCTCTCCTACGAGGCAGGTTCGGTCTCGCCCCGGCAGTCGCGTACCTGACCGAGCCACGCCGGTGCGTGCGCCCGGATGCAGCCGGGCGGGCAAGGGCGCCGACGAACGCCCTGGGTGCACGCGGCACCCAGGGCGTTGTGAGCAGCGAGCCCCGGCCCGGCTGACGTCGTCGGCCCCGGCTTGGGCGCTACTTGGAGAGTTCGGTCTCGCGCTCCTTGGCGGCCGGTGCGGCCCGGGTGGGTTCGTTCGCAACCAGGGCGAAGCCGATCCGGCGCATGCCCCAGGCCACCACAATGAACACCACGCCCAGGCCGATCACCAGCGCGGAGACCCCGTAGGCCAGCACCGAGGTGAACAGCGAGGCGCGCAGGAACGAGGCGTTCATGACCGAGTCACGCTGGGCCTGCAGTTCCTCGTGCTCGGCCGTGCCCGGCTCGACGTCGCGCATGGCGCTGCCCAGTTCGGCGTAGGTGCGACCCTCGGTGCCGGCCAGTGCGTGCTCGTTGATCACATCCGCCTGGGCGTAGGCGGTCAGCGGGCCGCGCACCTCCTCACCGGCGAACCAGCGTGCGTCCCCGGGGATGGTGATGTTCTCATCGTTCAACTGCGAACTGACCATTCCCCATGTGGTCGCCCCGGCGGCGATGAAGGCGATGCCGAAGGCCAGCAGGATGACTCCCAGGACCTTGGTGGCTTTGAATGAACGAACGACTGCGGACATGGTGACCTTCTCTTCTTCTGTCGTGGTGGTGTGATGACGTCGGTTCGATCCTGGCCCATCGGCGAGAAGGAAATCTGGGCCGGAAGTCCCGACACAGCTATGAGCCAGAGCACATTAGACTGGCCGGCATGACTGCCCCCACCAGCGATAACGCCAGCGCCCGAACTCCCGATCTCAAGCCCCGGAGCCGTGCCGTGACCGATGGCCTGGAGGCCACCGGAGCGCGCGGGATGCTGCGGGCGGTGGGGCTGGGGGATGACGACTTCGCCAAGCCCCAGATCGGCATCGCTTCCTCCTGGAACGAGATCACCCCGTGCAACCTGTCCCTTGACCGCCTGGCCCAGGGGGCCAAGGCCGGTGTGCACGCCGGTGGTGGGTATCCGCTGGAGTTCGGGACGATCTCGGTCTCCGACGGGATCTCGATGGGCCACGAGGGGATGCACTTCTCCCTGGTTTCCCGGGACGTGATCGCGGACTCGGTGGAGACGGTGATGCAGGCGGAGCGCCTCGACGGCTCGGTGCTGCTGGCCGGGTGCGACAAGTCGCTGCCGGGGATGCTGATGGCCGCGGCCCGGCTGGACCTGGCTGCGGTGTTCCTCTACGCCGGCTCGATCATGCCCGGCTGGGTGAAACTCTCCGACGGCACCGAGAAGGACGTCACCATCATCGATGCCTTCGAGGCCGTGGGCGCCTGTTCGCGGGGCCTGATGAGCGAGGAGGATGTGGGCCGCATCGAGCGGGCCATCTGCCCCGGCGAAGGAGCCTGCGGTGGGATGTACACGGCCAACACGATGGCCTCGGTGGCCGAGGCGATCGGGATGTCGCTGCCCGGCAGCGCCGCCCCGCCCTCGGCGGACCGGCGCCGGGACAGTTTCGCGCTGAAGTCCGGGGAGGCCGTGGTGGAGATGTTGCGCCAGGGGATCACCGCCCGGCAGATCATGACCAAGGAGGCCTTCGAGAACGCGATCGCGGTGGTGATGGCCTTCGGCGGGTCCACCAACGCGGTGCTGCACCTGCTCGCGATCGCCCACGAGGCGGAGGTGGAGTTGACCCTGGAGGACTTCTCCCGCGTCGCTGACCGGGTGCCCCACCTGGGGGATCTCAAGCCGTTCGGCCGGTACGTGATGACCGATGTGGACCGGATCGGTGGGGTCCCGGTAGTGATGAAGGCGCTCCTGGACGCGGGCCTGCTGCACGGGGACTGCCTCACCGTGACCGGGCGCACCGTGGCCGAGAACCTCGCCGACGTGGCCCCTCCGGACCCGGACGGGAAGATCCTGCGTGCCATCGGCGAGCCGATCCACCCCACCGGCGGGATCACCATCCTGCACGGTTCCCTGGCGCCGGAGGGCGCGGTGGTCAAGTCCGCCGGGTTCGACTCCGACGTGTTCGAGGGCACCGCGCGGGTCTTCGACCGTGAGCGCGGGGCGATGGACGCCCTGGAGGACGGCACGATCACCGCAGGTGACGTCGTCGTCATCCGGTACGAGGGCCCCAAGGGCGGACCGGGGATGCGCGAGATGCTCGCCATCACCGGGATGATCAAGGGCGCCGGCCTGGGCAAGGACGTGCTGTTGCTGACCGATGGGCGCTTCTCCGGTGGCACCACCGGGTTGTGCGTGGGTCACGTGGCCCCCGAAGCGGTGGACGGTGGACCGATCGCCTTCGTCCGCGACGGTGACCGGATCCGCCTGGACGTGGCGAACAAGACGATGGACCTGCTGGTCGACGACGAGGAACTCCAGCGTCGCCGGGAGGGCTGGGAGCCGCTGCCCCCGACCTACACCCGCGGGGTGCTGGCCAAGTACGCCAAATTGGTCAAGTCCGCCTCGGTGGGGGCGGTGCTCGGCTGACGATGACGTTCGAGCCCGGCGGCGACGCCCGCATCCCGAACCAGATCGGTCCCTCCGGCCGGAAACGCGGCGGGCGTCCGGAGCCGGGCTCGCCGCAGGCCTTCACCACGGCCATCGTTCAGGTCGGTGTGGTCAATGCCGTCCTGCTCACGGCCGCGATCGTGGCGGTCTACGCGCTGGAAGTCGTCGATCCGCAGACCGGGGTCTGGTTGGTGCTCGGCGCGGCGCTGGTGGGCGGTGTGCTGATGGTGCTGGTCCTGGTGGGACATCGGCGCCGGCGCGCCCAGTACGCCCGGAACCCGCAGGGGAGGAGGGCGGCGGGTTGTGCTGCGGCCGACCGCCACGGTTCCCCGGGTGGGGGAGAACGCCGGGCTCCTGGGGCATGGGACTGATGGTGCCGACAGCCACCGCGGCGATCTGATCATCGCCGCACGCCCGCGCCCGGGTCCGGTTGACGGCCGAGCGGCGGGCACGCGCCGCACGATGCATCACCGGCGGCCCGGTAGCATTCGGACCGGGCTAAGCACAGCGAGGAGCAAGCAGGCCATGACGACGATCCCCGGATTGGACCCGCCGGCCGAGCAGGCCGTGGCCAGCGTCGCGGAACAACTCAGCGGTCAGGTGCCGCTCGGGGTCGCCTACTCCGGTGGGGTGGACTCGGCCACGTTGCTCGCCCTGGCGGTGCGCGAACTCGGCACCGAGAACGTGGTGGCGATCCTGGGCATCTCACCGAGCCTGGCCACCGACGAGCGCGCCGCGGCCCATGCCACGGCTTCGGCGATCGGGGCTCGGGTGGTGGAGGTCGAAACCCACGAGGCAGACTCGGCGCAGTACCGGGCCAACGGGCCGGACCGGTGCTTCCACTGCAAGGACGAGCTGTTCACCCGCATCTCCGCCGAGCTCGTCAGTGAACTCGGCCTGACCGCCGTCGCCTACGGCGAGAACGCCGATGACGCCAAGCGGCCGGACCGTCCCGGCGCCCAGGCTGCCACCAACCACCGGGTGCTCCGACCACTGGCACAGGCGCAGATGACCAAGGCGATGGTGCGCCAGGTCGCCCGTGCCCTGGCCCTGCCGGTGGCGGACAAGCCGGCCGCACCGTGCCTGGCCTCGCGCATCCCGCACTACGAGGAGGTCACACCGGAGAAACTGCGCCAGGTGGATCAGGCCGAGGCGGCCCTGCGCCGCCTCGGCTTCACCGACTGCCGCGTGCGCCACCACGGTGACGTCGCCCGGATCGAGCTAGTCCCGCAGGAGATGCTCACCGCCGTGCAACAGCGCGAGGAGGTCGACCGGGTGGTCCGGGACGCCGGCTTCCGGTTCGCGGCGATGGACCTGCGTGGCATCCAATCGGGTGCCTTCACCCTGCCGCTGGTTTCCGTCACCCATGCGTGAGGACTGGCGACCCGGCCCCGAAATCGACCGGATCGCCCGCCTCGATCACGACCGTGCGGCCCGGCGTGGCTACCCCGAGGCGGTGCTGTGTGAGCCCAAGAGCATCGAGCAACTCACCCGCATCGCCGCCGAGGTCGGTGCCGCGGGCACGCCCACACTGTTCACCCGCGCCTCGGCCGGGCAGGCGGACGCCGTCCTGGCGGTGCTGCCCGATGCCTATCACGACCCCGGCGCCCGGCTGCTCGCCTGGCCCGCGCAGCCGCCCGAAGCGGACGGCGGGCTCGTCGTCGTCCTGGCCGCCGGGACCTCCGACCTCCCAGTGGCACGTGAGGCCGAGTTGACCGCCCGCTACCTGGGCCGGCCCACCGAACTGGTGGTCGATGTGGGGGTGGCGGGTCTGCACCGGGTGCTGGGACATCTGGACCTGCTGCGCGGTGCGCGGGCCGTTGTCGTGGCAGCCGGTATGGACGGGGCTCTGCCGAGCGTGGTGGCGGGGTTGGTGAGCGCCCCGGTGGTGGCGGTGCCCACGTCCGTGGGCTACGGCGCGGCCTTCGCCGGACTTGCGCCACTGCTGTCGATGCTCAACGCCTGCGCCCCGGGTGTCGCGGTGGTCAACATCGACAATGGCTACGGCGGTGGGCACTTGGCCGCCCAGATCGCCGCTTCCTGACCGGCACCCCTCCGGGCTGGCGACCCGGCCGGGTCAGAGCAGTCCCCTCTGGTAGGCGATCGCCACCGCGGCGGCCCGGTCGCTGGCACCGAGTTTGGTGTAGATGTGCTGCAGGTGTGTCTTCACGGTCGACTCCCCGAGGAACAACGCGGCCGCGATCTGATGGTTCGTGCGGCCGGCCGCCACCAGTTGGAGCACCTCGCGCTCGCGGGCGCTCAGCGGACTCGGAGCCGGCTCCGGGGTGGCGGCCCGGCGCGCGTGCACCGACGGGGACAGGACCGGGCGCCCACCGGCGGTGGAGCGGACCGCCTCGTACAGTCGCGCCCGCTCGGTGTCCTTGAGCAGGTAGCTGCGCGCCCCGGCGGACAGCGCGGCGTCGATGTCGGGCCGTGCGTCGTAGGTGGTCAGGACCATCACCGCGATCGTGGGATGGGCGTGGCTGATCGTGCTGATCAGCTCGAGCCCGTCGATGCCGGGCATCCGCAGATCGGTGATCACCACGTCCACGGTGAGCCGGCCCAGCACCGCCAACGCCTCGGCGGCGGTGCCGGCCTCGGCGACGACAGCGAAATCCGGCTGCGTCTGCAACTGCCCCCGCAGGCCGTCCCGCACCACCGGGTGGTCATCGACGAGGAGCAGCCGGATCGGCTCGGTCATGCCACCACCGTCCTGCCTGGCAGCGGGACGGTGGCGGTCACGGTGGTGCCGGCGTCCGGGTCCGTGCGCACCTGGACCGCACCGCCTACTCCCTGCGCGCGCTCGGTCATGATCTGCAAGCCGTGCCCCCTCGGGTTGGGGTCGCCGAAGCCGGCGCCATCATCGGCGATGTCCAGCGCGATGGAGTCCCCGAAGTAGGACAGCGTCAGGTGAACCTGACCGGCGCCGGCGTGCCGGCGGATGTTCGTCAACGCTTCCCGGGATATCCGCACCAGGGCGTCCTCGACGTCCTGGGGGATGTCCACGACCGTGCCGGTGACGTGCACCCGGGCGGTGAGGCCATGGGCCTGCTCGAATGCCTTGGTGAGTTCGGTCAGGGCGAGGTGCAGGTGCTGGTGTTGGAGCGCCGTCGGCCGCAGGGCCTGAATCGAGAGCCTTGCCTCACGCAGGTTCTCCCGGGCCAGGTCGGTGCTGAGACGTACCCGGCCGCGGATGGGGTCCTCGGGCGCGAGTTCGGCGTCCAGCGCCTCGAGCTGGCTGACGATCCCGGACAGCGCCGCAGCGAGAGTGTCGTGGATCTCGGCCGCGAGCCGGGTGCGTTCGGCAAGGACACCGGATTCGCGGGCCTCGGTCACCAGCCGGTCCTGCAGTGCGACGTTCTCGGCCGATGCCCGTTCCAGGTCCTCGTGGGCCCGGGCGAGTTCGGTCAGAGCGGCCGTGCGTGCGGCCGTCTCGGCCTCCGATTTCCGGATGCTCCACCCGATGACCCCGGCCAGCGCCAGGCCGCCCAGGTTGACCGCCAGGTTCGGCTCCTGCCAGCCCAGGGCGCCGGCGAGTGCCACTGGCACCGACGCCGCCAGGATTAGGCCCACGTAGGCCCAGACGCCGGGAAGTGCGACGAAGGCGATCGCGTAGCAGACCAGGTACATCGGGAGATAGCTCGGTGAAATTTCCAGCAGCAGTGCGCACAGCGCGACCAGGCCGACGAAGTACATCGCCATCGGCACCAGGGCCCGCGCCAGCCAGTGCCGGTGTCCGATGGCCCAGAAGGTGTGCCAGGCGACCAGTGCCAGGCTGATGACGATGGTGCGTGGGACCTGCGCCGCGCCGACCTCGCCGGTGAAGCCGGCATAGGCGGAGGTGAGTAGGAGCATGGCATACGGCAGCAGCAGCCAGATCCAGTCGCTCCGGTCGCCGTGTGGCGCAGCACCCTGCGGCGTCATTCCCTGATCGTTGCACGTGCCGGCGCGCGGGGGCCGCCGATGATCCCGGCAAGGATGGCCTCGGCCGGGCCGGTCCGCTCGCCCCAGGCTGCGGCGGCCAGCACGGTCAACGCCCAGGTCGCCAGTGCGAGTGCGGCTGCTGCCGCGGGACCGAGCCAGCCACCCCACCCCAGTGCGGCAGCCGGGAGCAGCGCGGCGAAGACCACGGACTGGGCGAGGTAGCAGGACAGCGACGTGCGCCCCGTTGCCTGCAGTGCCCGCACGCTCCAGTGCCGGTCCCGGCCGGACGCCGTCAGCGAGGCGCCGAGCAGGGCGATCAGTGCGGCGTAGCCGAGCCCGCAGGCCACCCCGGTGACCACGTGCAACCAGGAGACCGCGATCGTCAGGGGCAGGGCCGGGGTCCAGATCCCGGCGCCGAGAAGGGCCGGACCCAGCCCGCCGGCGATGCCGGCGGTGATCCCGATCGCAGCCGTTCGGCGCAGCAGCACCCGGTGGCGCTGCGGGTGCTCCAGGATGCGGTGCCGCCCGGCCCAGGCGCCCACCAGCATCGCGCTGAGGACGGCGAGCAAGCCGAATGGGCCCATCAGCCATTCGAGCAGCCGCAGCCCGGCGGCTTGGAGCGGGTCGGAGACGGTGTAGGACCAGAAGTAGGAACGCTCGGCTCTCGGGGTCGGGTCGGCGAAGATCACCCCCTGGACCGCTCCGGCCACGGCGAGCCAGACGGACGCCACCGCGAGCAGCGCTCGGTCACCGAGCCGCAGCGCTCTGACCAGAACCACCCCGAGCAGCCCGTACCACCCCAGGATGTCGCCGGAGAACGCGAGTACGGCATGCAGCCCGCCGAAGAGAATCAGGCCCACCGAGCGCCGGCGCAGGGTTCGCCGGATCTGGCCCTCGTCGATACCCCGTTCCTGCCGGCGCCGGATCATCTGCACGATCCCGTAGCCGAACAAGGCCGCGAACAGCGGATAGGCGCGAGCATCCACCGCGACGCCCAGGAACGCGCTGACGGCCTGGTCCACGACGTTCCCGGTCAGGGTGTGCTGGCGCAGCCCGTAGGGCCGGCCGTGCAGGTAGATCATCACGTTCGCGACGGCGATCAGCGCCAGCATCAGGCCGCGGGCCAGGTCCGGGGTGAGGAAGCGTTCGGTGGCCGGTGGGGTGGGGCACGCCGCCGTGGCGTTCGGTCGTGCGGGGGTCGAGGCGCTGAGGTCCATACCTCGACGCTACGCAGCAACACGGTCGGCCGATATCCTCCGATCGGGGGATAGGGCCCAGTCCCGGCGATGAGCGGCGGCCCACCGAGTGTCCACAGGCTGACCACGTGGCCCACTATGTGAGACGGCTTGTCAGCGGTGGTGATTGCGGGGTTAGGATCGCCACCATGGTGAACGGGATCGTCCGAGTAGTCCTTATCCCCCGCGCGTGCGCGGGGGACTGAACACTCGTCCCCTCACCACGCGCCCCTCGATCGCCGCTTCGGCCGAGGGGTTTTTGTTTGTCTGATGTGATCTAGACCAGGAGGAGCGATGGCCAAGGTTCCGCACCCGGCACCGCCTCGCACGCACCCGCCCAAGCCGGCGCTGAGCACCACGAACGACGTCGTAGCCAGCCCGGCCGAGCCGATGACGGGCGCCCAGGCCGTCGTGCGTTCGCTGGAGGAGACCGGGACCGACGTCATCTTCGGCATTCCGGGCGGGGCGATCCTGCCGGTCTACGACCCGCTGTTCGACTCGCGCCGTCTGCGCCACATCCTGGTGCGTCACGAGCAGGGCGCGGGCCACGCAGCCACCGGATACGCGGCCGCCTCGGGCCGGGTCGGGGTCTGCATGGCCACCTCCGGCCCCGGCGCCACCAACCTGGTCACCCCCCTGGCCGATGCGCACATGGACTCGGTGCCGATGGTGGCGATCACCGGTCAGGTGGCGGCCCCGATGATCGGGACCGACGCCTTCCAGGAGGCCGACATCGTGGGCATCACGATGCCGATCACCAAGCACTCCTTCCTGGTCACCGACGCCGATGAGATCCCGGCTCGGATCGCCGAGGCCTTCCACCTGGCCCAGACCGGGCGGCCCGGCCCGGTGCTGGTGGACATCGCCAAGTCCGCGATGCAGGACCAGACGAACTTCGTCTGGCCCCCGGCCGAACTCGACGTGCCCGGGTACCGCCCGATCACCAAGCCGCACGGCAAGCAGATCCGTGAGGCGGCCCGGCTGCTGGCCACCTCGCGCAAGCCGGTGCTGTACGTGGGTGGGGGAGCGATCCGATCCAACTCCGCCGCCGAACTGCTGGAGTTGACCAACGCCTCCGGCGCCCCCGTGGTCACCACCCTGATGGCCCGCGGAGCGCTGCCCGATGCGCACCCGCAGAACCTGGGCATGCCCGGCATGCACGGCACCGTGGCGGCGGTGGCCGCACTGCAGAAGGCTGACCTGGTGGTGGCGCTGGGCGCCCGGTTCGACGACCGGGTCACCGGCAGACTGGACTCCTTCGCCCCCGGGGCCACCGTCGTGCACGCCGACATCGACCCGGCGGAGATCTCCAAGAACCGGCTCGCCGACGTGCCGATCGTCGGTGACCTCAAGGAGGTCCTGCGCGAGTTGACCGTGGCCGTGGACGCCGAGCACGTCCAGCACGGCAAACCGGACCTGGAGGGCTGGTGGCGCACGCTGGACCAGTTGCGCGAGACCTACCCCCTGGGCTGGACGCCCACCGAGGACGGCCTGCTGGCTCCCCAGCATGTGATCTCCCGGCTCGGGGAGATCTCGGGCCCCGAGGCGATCTACACCGCCGGGGTGGGGCAGCACCAGATGTGGGCCGCCCAGTTCATCCGGTACCAGAATCCGCGTACCTGGTTGAACTCCGGCGGACTGGGCACGATGGGTTATGCGGTACCGGCGGCGATGGGCGCCAAGGTCGCCTATCCCGATTCCCTGGTCTGGGCGATCGACGGTGACGGGTGCTTCCAGATGACCAACCAGGAACTGGCCACCTGCGCCATCGAAGGCATCCCGATCAAGGTCGCGGTGATCAACAACTCCTCGCTGGGCATGGTGCGGCAGTGGCAGACGCTGTTCTACGACCAGCGGTATTCCCACACCGACCTGAACACCGGTTTCGAGACCCGACGGATCCCGGACTTCGTCAAACTCGCCGAGGCCTACGGTTGCGTGGGGCTGCGATGTGAGAACGCCAAGGACGTCGACGCCACGATCAACAGGGCCAACGAGATCGACGACCAGCCCGTGGTGGTGGACTTCACCGTCAGCGCCGATGCGATGGTGTGGCCGATGGTGGCTGCCGGGGTCTCCAACGACGACATCCAGTACGCCCGCGGCATCAGCCCGGACTTCGAACGCGACGAGTGAGGAACGACATGTCCCGACACACACTCTCGGTGCTGGTGGAGAACAAGCCCGGCGTCCTGACCCGCGTCTCGGCCCTGTTCGCCCGCCGGGCCTTCAATATCCACTCCCTGGCCGTGGGCCCGACCGAGCACGCCGAGATCTCCCGGATCACCGTGGTGGTGGATGTGGAGTCCAACGCCCTGGAGCAGGTCACCAAGCAACTGAACAAACTGGTGAACGTGATCAAGATCGTCGAGCTGGCCCCGGAGTCCTCGGTGCAGCGCGAACTGCTCCTGGTCAAGGTGCGCGCCGACGACCACTCCCGCACCGCCGTGCTGCAGGTCGTGGAACTCTTCCGCGCCCATGTGGTGGATGTCTCCACGGAGGCCGTCACGATCGAGGCCACCGGCGGGGAGGGCAAGATCAAGGCCCTCCTGACCGCGCTGGGCCCCTACGGGATCCGTGAGATCGTGCAATCCGGTTCGGTGGCCGTGGCGCGCGGTTCGCGCTCCATGACCGACCGGGCCCTGGAGCGGATCTCCCGCACCGCCTGAACCGACCAACCCACTCAACCCACATCCCAACACTGAAGGAGTGCCACTGTGGCTGAACTTTTCTACGACGACGACGCCGATCTGTCCCTGATCGCAGCGAAGAAGGTCGCCGTCATCGGGTACGGCAGCCAGGGACACGCGCACGCGCTGAACCTGCGTGACTCCGGTGTGGACGTGCGCGTCGGACTGCGGGAGGGCTCGGCCTCGGCGACCAAGGCGAGCGAGGAGGGCCTGAAGGTGCTGGACGTGGCGGCGGCGACCGCCGAGGCCGACGTCGTCGTCATCCTCACCCCGGACCAGGTCCAGGCCGGCGTCTACGCCGCCGAGATCGCCCCGAACCTGCGCGATGGAGCGGCCCTGGTGTTCGGGCACGGCTTCAACATCCGGTACGGGTTCATCGAGCCCGCCGAGAACATCGACGTCTTCATGGTCGCCCCCAAGGGCCCCGGCCACCTGGTGCGCCGGGAGTACGTCGACGGGCGCGGGGTTCCGGTGCTCGTCGCGGTGGAGCAGGACCCCTCCGGCAACGCCTGGCAGCTGGCGCTGTCCTACGCCAAGGCGGTCGGCGGATTGCGCGCGGCGGGGATCAGGACCACCTTCACCGAGGAGACCGAGACCGACCTGTTCGGTGAGCAGGCGGTGCTGTGCGGCGGCACCTCCCAGTTGGTCCAGTACGGGTTCGAGGTGCTCACCGAGGCCGGCTACCAGCCCGAGGTCGCCTACTTCGAGGTTCTGCACGAACTGAAACTGATCGTCGACCTGATGTACGAGGGCGGGATCGCCAAGCAGCGCTGGTCCATCTCCGACACCGCCGAGTACGGCGACTACGTCTCCGGGCCACGGGTCATCTCCCCGCAGGTGAAGGAGAACATGAAGGCGGTGCTGGAGGACGTGAAGAACGGGTCCTTCGCCCAGCGCTTCATGGATGACCAGAAGGCCGGTGGCACCGAGTTCGCCGAGTTGCGGGCCAAGGGTGAGCAGCACCCGATCGAGGGCACCGGTCGGGAACTGCGCAAGCTCTTCGCCTGGGTCAAGCCCAGCGACGCCGACTACACCGAGGGCAGCGCCGCACGCTGACGCACGTTGCCCGCGAGGGCGCCCTGCGATAGCGCCGTCGAACGCGGCCTCAGCCGGACCGAGACCAGGGCCGACTGCGGCCGCGTTCGTCATTTCTGCGACCCCGGGTCGCCGAAATACGCTCGCCCGGGACTGCCGCGGTGACTACGGTCAGGAGCGATGACAGTAAGGATCCGTGCCTACCGCGATGACGACGAGGCCTCCTGGCTGCGCTGCCGGGCCCTGAGTTTCCTCGGCTCGGCCTACTTCGATGACGTCAAGGCGCAGCGGACCACCTTCGAGAACGAGTCGATCCAACTTGTCGCCACCGGGCCCCGGCCTGCGCACGTGCGTACCCCGGGCGACGATCAGGTGGTGGGCGTCCTCGACCTGGAACTGTGGGACGACGAGGGTGTGGCCACCGCCACCATCGACACCCTCGGCGTGCATCCGGACCATCAGCGCCACGGCATCGCCGATGCCCTCCTGAGCGAGGCCCTGGCCCGGCTGGAGGCAGCCGGAACCACCGTGCTGGATGCCTGGACCCGGGAGGATGGGGCCGCGAACGCCTGGTACGTGCGCCACGGATTCCGGGTGGACCAGGAGTATCTGCATGTGCACGCCGGTGCGGAGGAGACGCATGACTTCACCTCCCCCGCGGCCCTGAGCCGCCCGGTCAAGGCGTTCTGCCACGCCCGGCTCGCCGATGAGCAGGCAATACGCGCCCGGTACGCGCGGGTGCACCGCTGCCGCCGGTACACGCGCCCGGTGCGTATCCTCACCTGGACCCAGGACCCCGCGCTGGTCGCGACATATGACGCCGAGTGCGCCGGACGCCGGGACCACGACTTCTATCTCACCCTGGCCCGGCGGTTGCCGGCCGAACGCGTCACCGACCTCGGCTGTGGCACCGGCGTGCTCGCCGTCGATCTGGCTGCCGCCGGGCACCAGGTCACCGGCGTGGACCCGGCCGGGACAATCCTGGAGATTGCCCGCACCAGGCCCGGGGGTGAGCAGGTGCGGTGGATCCACGGCACGTCCGTCGACCTGCCCGACGACGATGCCGACCTGGTGGTGATGGAGGGCCACGTCGCGCAGTACTTCCTCGGCGAGACCGAGTGGGCCCAGGTGCTCCACGATATCCATCGCACCCTGCGCCCCGGCGGTCACGTCGCTTTCGAGTCCCGCAACCCTGCTGCCCGCTGCTGGGAGACGTGGACCAGGAAGAACACCGAGGACACCTATCCCCACCCCGATGGCGGTCAGTTCCGTTCCTGGAGCCACTCGATCGCCGTGGCCGAGTCCGCCGGCTACGGGGCCGTCGAGACCCACGAGGGCCATACCGTGCTGCCCGACGGCAGGCACCTGGTCAACCAGGAAACCCTCCGGTTCCGTACCCTGGCCGGCCTCACCGACGCCCTGACCACCGCGGGCTTCACCGTCACCGCCACCTGGGGCGACTTCTCCGGTGCCGATCTGAGAGAGCACAGCCCGGAGTTCATCCTGCTCGCCCGCCGCGACTGAGACACCGGTATGGGCTCAGGGAGCATGCGGGGGCTTCGCCGGACGGGCCGGTCAGGTGAGGGTGCCGGTAGCGGCCTGGGCGCCCAGGGCCGCGCCGGTGACACCCAGCCACAACCCGACCCCGAGCACCATCGGACGCGCCCCGGTCCGTCGCAGGCCCGCGATGTCGACGCCGGCCCCGACCGCGCTGAGCGCCACGGTGATGAGGAGAGTGGTCGCGGTCGTGATCGGATCGTGCAGGACCCCGGGCACCAACCCCAGGCTGTTCGCCACGACCAGCAGCACGAACCCGGTCAGGAACCACGGCACCAGGCGCCACACCGGGGGCCGGCCGGCATGAGTAACTGCGCCGCCCTCCGGGGCCGGCCCGCTCCCGCTCCGGCCGTTGTCCACCCGAGCCCACCGCGCCACCAACACCGACAGGCCCAGCACGATCGGGATGATCGCCAGCGTCCGGGTCAGCTTCACCACCACCGCGGTATCGGTGGCCTCGGGGCCGAAGGCGCTCGCAGCCGCCAGCACCGAGGAGGTGTCATTGACGGCGGCGCCCACGAAGATCCCGAACGCCTCCGGGCCCAACCCGGCCAGTTGACCCAGCACCGGGAAGACCAGCACGGCGGCGATGTTGCAGGCGAAGACCGTCGAGAGCGCATAAGCGACCTTATCCGCCGCCGGGCGTAGTACCGGAGTCACCGCTGCAATGGCCGAGGCCCCGCAGATCGCCGTGCCTACCCCGAGCAGGGTGCGCAGATCACGGTCCACACCGAGGGCCCGCCCGAGCAGCCATGCCCCGACCAGGGCCGCGGCGATCACCGCCACCAGCACCGGCAGCGCCGCGACGCCGGAGTCGGCCACCTGCGCCCAGGACAACTGTGCCCCGAGCATTACCACCGCCACCTGCAGCACCTTGGATCCGGCCCACCGCAACCCCGGGGCCAACCGGTCGCTGCGCGCGGCGCCGTCGGGGCCGGTGCGACGCCACCGGAGCAGGGCCACCACCAGCCCGAGCAGCACCCCCAGCACGGGTGCACCGATCAGCGGGAGCAGCGGAGCGGCCGCCGTGGCCACAGCGGCGAGTACGACGGCGAGGCCCAGGCCGGGCAGCATGGCGCGCCACCGGCCGCGCTCACCGAGGCGGGATGCGGCTGTCAACGCAGCACGAACCCGGGAACGAGGGGGTCGAGCGGATCGACCGTGAACGTACTGTCGCCGGTCCGGTAGGCCATCCCGGTCACCTCCGGCAGCACGGCCGGGTATCCGGCCACCTCGAGCCGGTCCACGATCCGGGCGGTGAAGCGGGAGTCGACGATGGAGGAGTGCACCAGCATCTCACCGGCACCGAGCTCACCGGCAGCGGCCAGGGTGGCCAGGCGCGCGGCGGTGCCCGATCCGCACGGGGAGCGGTCCAGCTCCCCGTCGGCGAAGATCGTGGCGTTGCGCTGGCGGATCTCGCCCGGCTCGGTGGCGGGCAACCGCTGGAACAGGATCGTCCCGTAGATCCCGCTGAGCCGGGGGTCCACGGGGTGGCGGGCCACCTCGGTCTCGTTCAGGGCCCACTTGATCTGCCGGCCGAGGGCGATCAGTTCCCCGGTGTGCTCCGGGTCGATCGAGAGGCCGACGGCGGAGACGTCCAGTTGGGCGTAGATGGCACCGCCGTAGGAGACGTCGACGAGGAACTCACCGGCGCTGGTTCGCACCGGCACCGAGGTGGCCAGGACGTAGCTGGGCACGCTGAGGAAGTCCACCCCGATGATCTGACCCTGCTCGGTGTGCACCCGCGCGGTGACCCGCCCGGAAGGTACGTCGATGACCACGTCGGTGGTGCCGGTTTCCGGGGCGCTGACCCGGCCGGTCCGCACCGCCCACACACCGAGGGCGATCGTGCCGTGCCCACACGCGGTGGAGAAGCCGTCCTTGTGCCAGAACAACACCCCGAGGTGCGCGCCGTCGTCATCGGGTGGGGTGATGAACCCGCCGTACATGTCGGCGTGCCCGCGTGGTTCGTGGCAGAGGATCCGGCGCACCCGGTCGGCCGGTCCGTCCGACATCGCGTGCAGGCGTCGTTCGGCGACGGTGCCTCCGGGCAGGGGGACACCGGGATCGGTGACGATCCGGAACGGTTCCCCGCCGGTGTGGTAGTCCTCGGTGCGGTAGGTCTCCATCAGGGCCTCTCGTGAGCACTGCGTCACGTCAGGATCGGCACCTGGAATGGGTAGGTGTAGATCTCCCGGCGGTTGGCCCGTACCGCGCCGAGGATGGAGAAGACCACCTGCGCACCCACGGCCACCAACCAGATCACGATGCCCAGCGGGATCAGCACGATGGTGAAGAAGCAGATCCACCCGACGATGATCGCGACCCACACGGTGATGTGGAAGTTGAACGCCGTAGCCGAGGCGTTGCGGACCAGCGGGCCGCGGTCGCGGAAGAACATCCAGATCAGCAGCGGGCCCAGCACCGACAGGAACCCGGCGCTGACCACGAAGGCGATGATGGGTGACAGGTGCGCCACGATCGCCAATGTGCGCTCATCGGCGCCGGCGCCCGGGTCGCTCGGCCGGCCGTCGTGCTGGTGGCCGCCGTGGTACCCACCGCCCTGGCCGCCGGCGCCCTGGTACCCGCCGACCGGTGGGCTCCCGCCCTGGCCGGCAGCGCCCTGGTGCCCACTGACCGGTGGAACGCCGGGGGGCGGGTTCTGCGGGTACTGGCCGCCCGGGTTCTGGGCGCCGGGGGAGTGCTCACCCGGCCCCGGCGCATTCGGGTAGTCCTGGGACATGGGCCCTCCAACCGTTATGCCCCGCATCCCGGGGCGCATGTGTGCGCTCAGCCTGACCGATCCTCGGTGGTGCTGTCGAGCCGCTCGCACGGCCGATGCGATTCGTGCCATGGAACTCGGGCCGAGGCCCATAGGATTCGGCCATGCCCGACTCCGACCGTGCCGAGCAGCCCCCGGGCTCGGCTGGCGCTTCGCGGTCCCAGCCTAGCGAACGAGAGGCGCGAACGGCCGCCACCCACGCCGCACGGGCGCTGGCGCTGGCGGTCCGGGTGCTGCGCTGGCCCTCACTGCTGCTGGCGCTGATCCCGGTGGTGCCGCTGGCCGGGCTGGTCTGGGTGTTGGCCGGGTTGCGCCGCCCGGTGGGTCTGATCGTGGTAGGTGTGCTGATCGCGATCGGGCTGGCGATCGAGGTGGCCTTCGTGCTGCGCCGACGGGCCTATCTGCGTGCGGCGGCACAGCCGGAGCAACTCGCCGATGAGTTCCGGGCGCTGCTGCGCCCCGGTCTGCTCAGCAAGGACCTGCTGGAGAAGGTCCGCGACATCGCCGCACGCGGGGGTCTGTTGCTGCTGCGCCGGTTGCGGAGCCTGTGGGTCCTGGTGCGCCTGCCCGACCAGGTGATCGGCATTCTGGATGACTACCCCAGGGCCAAGTTGTTCATCCCGCCGACCCTGGGCACCAGCGGGCTTCGGGTGCTTGCGCAGGCGTACCTGAGCGCGCTGTCCTGGTTGGCGCTGATCCTGGTGCTCGCTCTGCGTGCTGCGGGCTACCTCACCTGAGTGCGGCGGTTCCCGGCCTGATCAGGAGTTGACGCCGCTACCCGGCATGAGTCGAGCCGCAGATGCGGCCGGCATGAGAACACCCGCCGGTACAGCGGTCATGGGCGACCTACAGGTCCGGCCCACACTGCGTCCGCGCCTGCGGCATGATGGACCGATGACGTCTGAGGCCGCGGTGGAGCGTTTCTGGATACAGGCACGCATCGAGGGAAACCTGAACCGGCTCGAGGTCGTGATCGGGCAGAACGTGCAGAACACGGTCCCGCCCCCCGTCTGGTCCACCTCCCCGGACCCGGCCACCGCCACCGCCGAGGTCGAGGAACTCCTCAGCACCGGCACCATGACCCAGGCGGTGCCGGTGGCGGACCTGACCAGTGCCGGGCAGCCGCCCGCGCAGGTGGGTGACCTGGGCATCGTGCTCGACGGCGAGGGAGAGCCCCGGGCGCTGGTGCGCACCGTGACCGTGGATGTGGCCGAGGCCCATCCGGACGTGCCCGATGCCGCCGGCACCGTCCAGGTGGAGCACCTGGAGGTGCTCTACCCACGGCGCCGCAAGCGGCACGCACGCGAGAAGGTCGGGGCGGACCGGTGAGCCGGGCGCGCAGATGAGACCGGCCGGTGGCGCCCTCGACCACGACGTGGTGGTGATCGGTGCCGGACTGGCCGGTGCGGCTACCGCGTGGCAGGCCGCCGGCCGCGGCCTGAACGTGCTGGTGCTGGAACAGTTCGGCCCCGAGCATGCTCGAGGCTCCTCCCACGGCAGCGCCCGGATCGTGCGGCGCGCCTATGCCGATGCCCTTTACACACAGTTGACCGGGCGTGCCTTCGAGTTGTGGCGCGAGGCCGAGCTCGCTGCTGGGGCAACCCTGCTGAACCACCTCGGCGCCCTGGACTTCGGTCCGGACAGGCGGGTGGACCAGATCGTGGCGAACCTCTCCGGCGCCGGCGTGGCACACGAGGTGCTCAGCCCGACCGAGGCGATGCACCGCTGGCCGGGCATGGTCTTCGACACCCCGGTGGTGCATCACTCCGAGGCGGGCACCGTGGACGCCGAGACAGCGGTCACCACCTTCCTGGACCTCGCCCGGGGACATGGCGCCCAGGTGCGGTTCGACCAGCCCGTGACCGGTGTCAGCGTGGCGAGCAACCACGCCAGCGCCACCGTGCGCCTGGGCGAGCAGGAGATCCGAACCCGGGCCGTGGTCATCACAGCGGGGGCGTGGCTGCCGGACCTGACCAGGGGCATGGTGCTGGATCCGGTTCTCCCGGAGTTGGCGATCACCCAGGAGCAGACGTTCCACTTCCCGCGCACCGATCCCTCCCAGGACCCGTGGCCCAGCACCATCCACGCCGCCGAGGGGTTCGAGATCTACCACCTCTCCGGCGGCCGCGACGGCGGCTCCGGCCTGGACCGCAAGGTCGCCGAGCACCATCACGGCCGGCCCACCAGTGCCACCGGTCGCGACGGACTCATCGATCCGGCCGGAACGGAACGGGTACTGGCCTACGTACGCCGATGGCTGCCCGGCCTGCATCCCGAGCCGGCCAACGCCACCACCTGCCTGTACACCACCACGCCGACGCAGAACTTCCTGGTCGACCGGATCGGACCGGTGGTGCTGTGCTCGGCCTGTTCGGGACACGGCGCCAAGTTCGCCCCGCTCATCGGGGAGTGGACGACGGCGCTGCTCACCGGGACCGGTCGGGTCCCCGAACGCTTCGCCCTGGCCGCCCACGGCCCGGGAGCGAGACGGAGCTGGTCGCTCTGAGGCGCGCCCGCTCGCCCGCCGGACATCGGTGACCCAGCCAGGCGCTCAACTAGCGAGACGTTCCGTCCGAACCGTGGGACCGGTGCGCTACGGTGGGGCCATGTCGCGCACTATCAAACTCGCTGTCATCGCCGGGGACGGAATCGGCCGGGACGTCACCGGCGAAGCCCGCAAGGTTCTGGACGCCGTTCTGGCCGGCAGCGGCGTCACGGTGCAGGCAACCGAACTCGATCTGGGCGCGGGGCGCTGGCACGCCACCGGAGAGACGCTCACCGAGGCGGACCTGGAGACGATCAAGGCCCATGACGCCATCCTCCTCGGTGCCGTCGGTGACCCCTCGGTGCCCAGCGGTGTGCTGGAGCGGGGACTGTTGCTGCGGCTTCGGTTCGAGTTGGACCACTACGTGAACCTGCGCCCGGCCAAGATCTTCCCGGGCATCCCCTCGCCCCTGGCCGATCCGGGCCAGGTGGACTTCGTCGTCGTCCGGGAAGGAACCGAAGGTCCCTACGTCGGCAACGGCGGGTCGGTGCGCACCGGCACACCCCAGGAGATCGCCACCGAGGTCAGCGTGAACACCGCGTTCGGGGTGGAACGGGTGGTCCGGGACGCCTTCGCCCGCGCTCAGGCCCGGCCCCGCAAGAAGCTGACCCTGGTGCACAAGCACAACGTGCTCGTGCACGCCGGGCACCTGTGGCGGCGCACCGTGGACGCCGTCGGGGCCGCCTACCCCGAGGTGGCCGTGGACTACCTGCACGTGGACGCCGCGACCATCTTCATGGCCACCGACCCGGCCCGGTTCGACGTCATCGTCACCGACAACCTGTTCGGGGACATCATCACGGATCTGGCTGCGGCGATCGCCGGCGGGATCGGACTGGCTGCCTCGGGCAACATCAACCCCACCGGTGCACACCCCTCGATGTTCGAGCCGGTGCACGGCTCGGCCCCCGACATCGCCGGGCAGGAGAAGGCCGACCCCACCGCGGCGGTGCTGTCGGTGGCGCTGATGCTGGCACACCTGGGCCTGGACGATCAGGCCGAGCGGATCGAGCAGGCAGTCGCCGCCGACATCGCCGAACGCAGCGGCGCCCGCTCGACCTCCGAGATCGGGGACGCCCTGGCGCAGCGCGTCCGTGCCTGAGCCGTCGGCTGCTACCACCGCCCAGCCATGGGGGGTAGCGTGATCCCATCACGACCGGCGAAGGGGCACGATGAGTACCGAAACCACTGCGGCGACCTTCGAGGTGCGCCCCACCTCACACCCGCGCACGCAGACCGAGCGCGAGCAGGCCCTTGCCGACCTGAGTTTTGGCAAGGTGTTCACCGACCACATGGCCCGAGCGGTGTGGACGAAGGATGAGGGCTGGCACGACCACCGGGTGGAGGCCTACGGCCCGCTGAGCCTGGACCCGGCCACCGCCGTGCTGCACTACGCCCAGGAGATCTTCGAAGGGCTCAAGGCCTACCGGCACGCCGACGGCTCGGTGTGGACGTTCCGGCCCCACGCCAACGCCGCGCGCTTCGCCGCCAGCGCCCGGCGGCTGGCCCTGCCGGAACTGCGCGAGGCCGACTTCATCGGCTCGATCGAGGCGTTGGTGCGCACCGACACCGAGTGGGTGCCGGACTCCCCGGGCTCCTCGCTGTACCTGCGCCCGTTCATGTTCGCCTCCGAGTCGTTCCTGGGCGTGCGCCCGGCGCACCGCGTGGACTACCTCGTGATCGCCTCCCCGTCCGGGCCCTACTTCACCTCCGGTTTCAGCCCGGTCTCGATCTGGGTCACCACCGACTTCCATCGCTCCGGACCCGGGGGCACCGGCGCCGCGAAGTGCGGCGGCAACTACGCCGCCAGCCTGCTGCCCCAGCAGCAGGCCACGGACAACGGCTGCTCTCAGGTGTGCTTCCTGGACGCGGCCACCGGCACGTTGCTGGAGGAGTTGGGCGGGATGAACGTGTTCTTCGTCGACGCGGACGGCGCCGTGCACACCCCCGAACTCACCGAGACCATCCTGGCCGGTGTCACCCGCTCCTCGGTACTGCGGATCATGGCCGACGACGGCCGCACCGTGTACGAGCGCCGGTTGCCGTTCGCCGAGATCGCCGAGCAGATCCGCAGCGGGCACATTGTGGAGGCCTTCGCCTGCGGGACCGCGGCGGTGGTCACCCCGATCGGCCAGTTCAAGGGCACCGGACTGGACCTGACGGTGGGCGATGGCGGGCCCGGTGCGGTCACCACCGGCCTGCACGCCAAACTCACCGACGTGCAGTACGGGCGTGCCGAGGACACCTACGGTTGGATGCACCGGCTGGCCTGAGCGCAACCGGCTGTCCTATGCCACCTCGTCAGGCCGCCTGGTCGTAGTCGGTGACCACGGACACGCTCAGCGGGAAGTCCACCGCGGTCTGCCCGAACATCAGCGTGCCGGCCGCCGTGGCTGCTGCCCGGACAGCCTCGGCGGCGGCCTCAGCCTGAGCCTGCGGTGCGTGCACGATCACCTCATCGTGCAAGAAGAAGACCAGGTGGGCACCGCCGCCGGCAATGACACGGTCGCCACCGGCGTGGCCGTCGAGTTCTGACAGCCGACGACGGATCTCGCCGAGCCAGCACAGCGCCCACTCCGCGGCGGTGCCCTGCACCACGAAGTTGCGGGTGAAGCGGCCCCACTCCCGGGTGCGGCTGCGGGCGCGGCGTTGTGCCTCGGCATCGGCGTCGGGCTGGTTGGACTGCCGCTGCTGCTCCACCCACGCCGGGCCCGGGTCGGGACTGGTCCGTCCCAACCAGGTGTGCACCACGCCCCCGGCCTCCCCGGTACGTGCGGCGGTCTCGACCACGTCGATCGCCTGGGGGTAGGCCCGGCGCAACCGGGGCATCAGGGCGCCGGAGTCCCCGGTGGTGCCGCCGTAGAGGGCACCGAGCATCCCCACCTTGGCCGCATCGCGGGTTGGCACGACCCCGGAATCGACCAAGCCCTGGTAGAGATCGCCTCCGCGACCGGCGCGGGCCAGGGCCTGGTCCCCGGCCATTGCGGCCAGCACCCGGGGTTCGATCTGGGCGGCGTCGGCCACCACCAGGCGCCACCCGGCATCGGCTCGCAGGGCGCCGCGGACCTGCTTGGGTAATTGCAGTGCGCCCCCGCCGCTGGCGGCCCATCGGCCGGTCACCACCCCACCGGGGACGTACTCGGGCCGGAACCGCCCCTGGCGCCCAGCCGGGCCGTGTGGGTGGGGTGGGTGCACCCAGGCATCGAGCCACGCCCAGCCGTTGGCACTGAGCAGCCGGGCAAGCTTCTTGTACTCCAGCAGCGGTGCGATCACCGGATGGTCGATCCTGGCGAGTTCCCCCTTGCGGGTGGTGCGCACGTCCAGGCCCTGGACGCGCAAGGCTCGCAGCACATCGGCGGGCGAGTCCGGGTTCAGTGCCGGGGTGTCCAGGTGGGTGCGGATCCGTACGGTCAGTTCCTCCAACTTCGCCGGGCGCAGTCCCGGTCCCGGGCGGGGGCCGAGTGCGGCGGCGAGCAGTTCCTCGTGCACGGACCGGTCCCACGGCACCCCGTCGGCCTGCATCTCGGTCGCGACCAGGGCACCGACCGATTCAGCCGCCATCAGCAGCCGCAGTTTGCCCGGGGCCGGGTGAGCGCGGATGGCCTGGTCTTGCCGCGTGCGTTCAGCGTGCACCTGCGCCAGGGAGAACTCGTCGGCGCCGGTGGCGCCGACGTGATCATCGAAGAGCCTCTCACCCTGGTCGGTGACCGAGGCCACGGGGACTTCCACCGGTGTGCCCCAGGGGGAGTCGGGCCACTGTCGACCCGCTGGGGTGCGGCGCAGTATCGCGTGGCACAACCGCAGGTCCAGGCAGCGCCGCACCCGCACACCGGCGGGGAGCAGGACGGCGGCGGCCGCACGGGTGTCGGCCCAGATCCACCGGGGCGGGGTATGGGTGTGTTCGGACTCCAGCGCGGCCACCCGCGCCGGCAGTTCGGCGAGGGCCAGTCGTTCCGGTTCGGCCCTGCCGTGGCCGGAATCGCTGCGGTGCTGCACCGACTGCACCATCGCCGTCGGCCCTTGCACCGCAACCGCGATCTCCACCCGGCCTACTGTATCGAGGCGCCGAGCAAGCCGCGGGGATGTACCGCTACCTCCCGGGCGAGGCCGACGTGATCGGGATGCACCACATGGGTAGTGGCGTTGCGCCGGGCCGAGGCCCCCTGAGGCCGGAGTTCAGGCCAGCACGGTGCGCACCACCCGGGCGCCGACCAGGTTGCCCGCCAGCACCAGGAGGCAGACGGCCACCACACTGAGCAGGAACTGGATCAGCAGGGGCACCGAACTGAGCAGGCCGAACCCCAGGGCCGGCAGCATGAACACCAGTGCTGCCGCGGTGGCGATCAGCACGGCCGCCAGCAGCGGGATGGCCGTCTGGCGGAGCCGGGCCGCATGCATCACCGTCAGATCGGTGCCGGCCAGGTGCAGCGCACGGTACTGGGTGCGTTGGTCGATGATCCCTCCGGCCTGCATCACCCCGGTGGACACCGCCGCGAGCAGACCGGCGATCGTCAGGGTGAGCAGACCGCCGGTGGACAGGTCCGCCACGATCGGGTCATCGGAGCCGACGGAGTCGAACATCGCGGCCGCTGCGGTCAGCCCGGCGATGAAGGTGCACAGTGCCACCCCGCCGACACTGCGCCAGGCACCCTTGGGGTCATCGATGATCCGGCGGGCGGCGATCAATGTACCCACCGACCGGGCCCGGCGGGCACTGAGACGACCGACCAGGCTCATCACCCACGGTCCGAGCAGGTTGAGCAGGGCGAACCCACCGGCCAGGACCGCCACGAGCACCACGATCCCGGCCAACCCGTAGTGCACCAGAACGGCGAAGCAGGCGGCGAACAGCACCAGCGGCACCACGCGGGACCAGTGCAGCGGATTCGGTGTGTGCCGTGCGGCCACACCCAGCGGGGTGATCGCGACCTTCCTCAGGCTCGCACCGGCCGAGAGCATGGACACCAGCGCTACACCGGTGATGGTCAGCGCGAACACCCACCACTCCGGGACCAGTTCGGCGTAGGTGAAGGGTCGGTTCTGGAAGGTCACCGGCAGGACCAGGGGGATCAGTGCGAACACCCCGGCTGTTCCGATGAATGCTCCGGCCAAAGCCTGCACGGTGGCATCCAGGACGGTCATGACCGAGACCTGGGATGTGGTCGCACCGGCCAGGCGCAGGGCCGCGAGGCGTTCGTCGCGGCGGGCCATGGAGAGCCGGGCCGCGGCCCCGCCGAGGGTGATCAGCGGGACCAGCAGCAGTACCGAGGCGGTCCCGGCCAGGACCACGTAGAAGCCCTCATCGGAGTAGGGACCGCCGGCCTCGGCTCGCTGTTGGAACGCGCCGAAGCCACCCAGCACCAGGAGCAGCACGGCGGTGGTCACCGCGAAGGCCACCACCGCGAGCACCCCGGTGAGACGCTGTGGATCCGATCGGCCGGCGTCGCGGACGCGCAGCAGGCGCCACAGCCGTAGGGCCGAGCGCAACGAGCCGGCGGACGCGGCGGGCTCCGGCCCAGCGGACATGGCGATGCCCTGCGATTTCATGGTGACGGCCTGGTTGCCCGGCGCGGTCACGAGCGCACCCCTGGACCGTCCCACGGGCCGCTCGCAGCGGGATGGTGCTGGGACGTGCCCGCCTGCGCCGCCGGCGGCCAGGGTGGCGTGGCGGTGGCACCGGGTGGCGCGCCGGGCGGGGGATGACCAGGCTGCGGCTCGCCCGGCCCGGGCACGATCGACCCATCGCGCATGTGCACGGTGCGTGAGCACCACGCGGCCACCCCCGTGTCGTGCGTGACCACCACCAGCGCCGAGCCGGTCTCCCGGGTGGCGTGGGTCAGCACCGACAACACCTCATGCCCGGTCTCCTGGTCCAGGGCCCCGGTGGGTTCATCGGCGAAGATGACACCCGGGGCGGCGATGAGCGCACGAGCGATCGCCACCCGCTGGGCCTGACCGCCGGAGAGTTCCCCGGGCCTGCGGTGTTCCATCCCGGCCAGGCCGAGATACGCCAGCCACTGCCGGGCGCGCCCGACCGAGGCAGCCCGGGGGTGCCCGGCCAGTAACAGCGGCAGTGCGACGTTCTCCTCCGCGGGCAACTCCGGCAGCAGTTGCCCGGACTGGAACACGAACCCGAAGTCACGTCGACGCAGCACGGTGCGCTCGGCGTCGGACATCGCGCCCAGGTCCGTCCCTGCCCACTGCACCTGGCCGGCCGAGGCCACCAGCACGCCGGCCAGGCAGTGCAACAGGGTGGTCTTGCCGGATCCGGAGGGTCCCATGATCGCCACCGACTCCCCGGGAGCGATGTTCAGGTCCACCCCGCGCAGGGCGGTGGTGGTGTGCGGCGCAGTGCCGTAGGTCTTGGTCACGGCATGGGCGCTGAGGGTGCGTGCGGAGGTCATGGTGCCAGCGTGCCCGCGGACGGGGCGGCGACACATCAGCCGGCAGACCCCTCATCCTGGAGTGACGTCAGCCGGGCGGTGCAGGGGAAGGTCATACCGTGGTCTGACCCGAGAGAGCAGTCGTGGCGATGGTGCCGGCTCAGCGTCGGTGATGGGCGGCGAGCAGGGCGTCGATCGCGCGGCCGTACAACCACCGGGTGCTCGCATCGGAGATCCAGGAGCCCGGTGGTGGCAGGGGTACACGAAGCCGAAGGTGCTGTAGCCAGGTGATCGTGGTGCCGGTGGCGGTGGGGCGCACCTGCACCACCGAGTAGCCGGAGAGGATGCGACCCACCTTGCGCACGTGGAACTCGCCGCCGCGGCCGGCCCTCGGAGGCTCCCAGTGGGTGATCCGCATCGGGTCCTCCAGCAGGAACGGCCCCAGGCGGGTGCGCGCGATGAAACGCCAACCCGCACGGGGGGAGTTCGGCGAACCCGGCTCGCACAACACATAGGTGAAGGGCATGACGGCGCCGTGGCCCGCGAAGTCGGTCAGCGCGGCCCATGCCTCCTCGGGCGTGAGCCGGGTGTGCCGATCGATCGTGACGGACATGGTGCCAGTCCACCACGGCCGGCCGGTCGGGGCATCTGTGGGCGCGAGGTGGTCCTGGACGTCCTGGAAGCGCGTGAAGCGGACCAGGATGGCACTCACCGGCGCCGGTGAGTAGCCGCCGGTCCGTGGGCAGCCGGCCGCGCCGGGAAGGGTGGCTGGGCACGCCCTCCGGGCCGCGATGATGCTCCTATGGGCTGTCAAGCGGCGAGGAGCCATTCGCGGTAGCGGTTGGCGAGGTCGTCGTCGCGGCGTTTGCCGCGTTCGATGGTGGAGATGTGAGCGGGCCAGACGTTGAAGTGGTCCGCGATGGTCTGCAGGGTCATTCCCTTGGCGTGGCGCAGCGGGCGTAGGTCATCGACCTGCGGCACGGGTTGGGGGTGGACGATGTGGTGGTAGACCTCGCGGGCGACGGCGCGCTTGAGGTAGCGCATTACCTCCTTGTCGCTCTTTCCCTGAGCGGTGCGTTTGGCGATGTAGGACCGGGTGCGGGGGTCGCACGTCATGCGGACCAGGATGATCTGGTGCAGGGCGGCGTTGGCCTGGCGGTCACCGCCGGGGTTGAGGCGGTAGCGGGTGGTCTTACCCGAGGACGCAGGAATCGGGGCGGCGCCGCACAGGGCGGCGAAGGAGGCCTCGCTGGTGAGTCGGTCGGGGTTGTCGCCGGCGGCGATGAGCAGCGGGGCGGCGGTCACCGGCCCGATGCCGTGGGCGGCGCGCAGAGCGGGGGCAACGCGGGTGACCAGGGTGTCGAGGTCGGTCTCCAGTTCGGTGATCTCGGTGGTCAGGGCGCGGTGGCGGCGGGCGAGGTGGCGCATTGCCGTCAGGGTTGCCGGTTGGATGCCCTCGGTGGCCGGCCCGGGGCGCACGGCGGCGAGCTGGGCGTGTAGGTCGGCGTCGTTCAGGCCCCGGAAGCGAGCACGTAGGGCCTCGGGGGCGGTGACGAGCAGGCTCTTGATCTGCACGGCCGCCGCGGTGCGGGCCTTGAGGGCCGAGCGGCGCGCGATGGTCAGCACGCGGATGGCCTCGGCATCGCCATCGGCGTTCTTCGGGGTGGGCAGGTCATGCCCGGCGAGCACCGTGTGGGCGGCGGCGTAGGCGTCGATCGGGTCGCTCTTGCCACGCAGACGACGGACCTGACGGGTCGGGCGGATCGCCTCCACCACGACTACTCCGCCCTGGCGCAGGAACCGGGCCAGTTCGGCGCCGTAGGAGTTGGTCCCTTCCACCCCGATGGTGGTGATGCGGCCCAGGCTGGTGATGAAGGAGAGCAGGTCGCGCTACCCCTGGCTCGTGGTCGGGAACTGTGCATCGCCCAGTCGTGCACCGGTCGTGGCGATCACCGCCACGTGATGGGTCTCGGCGTGGGTGTCCACGCCGGCGATGACATCGATCAGTTCACTGGTCATGATGGTGGTGCCTTCCTCTAGCGGGACAGGCACACCGGCCAGGTGGGCAGACAAGACGTTGATGGGACTTTTGGTCGAGCTCCTATTAGGTCATGTCCACCTGGCCGGCATGCGCTTTACATGCCCCGGCGCAGGCCGACGGATCATGTCAAGGACCACCCCAGAGGGGGCGTCAGTCAGTGCCTGGGTCAGACCTCGCCGAAGCCCTTCCATCATCAACGTCAGT